>JBBQTI010000019.1:0-65348 GCA_038213435.1 Acidimicrobiia bacterium | reverse complement strand
TGCTGGTAACGTGCATCTGTCAGGTGCCTTTCTCGTTGGTGCTTCTTGTTGTGTCGCAACACCAAGAATGCCTTACGAGAAGGGCACTTGTCGCGCTCAGCGACCGACCTCACCCACGAACCCGTGAACTATCGGGGCTAATAAGAAAGGCGACCGACGATCCCGTCATGGCCTTCGCCGGCAACTGGGTCGAAGATCACGACGTCGACCCAGCCCCGCTCGACCGGTTGCCCAATTCTGAGAACTTCACGGTGGATCTGTACACCTACACCTTCATCCAAGACGCGATTTGCGAAACGTGGGATGCGTCCGGCGTGGCCCTGCCCTGGTGGTCGACCCACGTGTACTGCGCCGAAGCATCGGCGCTCGCCGACGAACACGAGGACAGCGGTTGCCAATGCGGCGACGACGACTTCGGCCCGACCTGCAAACTCGCCGGCCGGTGGCCCGGCCGCCCCACCGACGCCCACCGCCGCTACACACAATGGCAACGCAAACAGCTCGAGGACAAATACGAACGCATAAGAAACGAGAAGCTCGACGCCGACAACGCGACCCTCGGGCAAGCGGATCAGCCCTAGCCGAAGCTGCTTGGAATGTCTCGGTGCACTCCCGTGGATACGCCGATAGATGCCACGCGTCCGAGACGGCAACGTCATCACCGCGAACGCCGCCTTGGAACGCTGACCGTCGATCACGACTGTCGCTTCCCCGAAATCGAACTGGGCTTCGCCCGGCGGATGCGACAACCGAACGAACACCTCGCGCCCATGCCGCTTCGTTTGGGCGACGTAGCGGCGGACCTGCACCTCGCTGCCCCCATAACCATGCCCGTCGCGCAGCCGATGGAAAATCCGCCTCGCGGTGTGCCGCTGCTTCGCGGGCGCGTCTCGATCCGAAGCCAGGATCTCGTCGATCACCCCGATGAACGGGCCGAGCTTGGGCAGCGCCCGCCGAACGCGGGACCGATACCCAGGCGGCTCAACATGCTCAAGGACCTTGTCGAGCGTCCTCCAACCCATCTTGTAATCACGACAGATCTCGCGCTTCGAGACCCCCTCGACGAGCACCTTGCGTCGGACCTCCGACCACAGCTCCATGTCTGTGCGCACCCTTCTCCCGTTCGCTCGCCGGACCCTCTGAGGAAGCCTCAGGGAGAACCCGCAAGCGAACGGGGATCGTCAGGTGCTGTCGTTTTCGACGATCACAAACCCATCACAGGTGCTGCCGTTTTCGATGAGCGTTTACAAGTGCCGCGCAACGAGCCGGCGGTGCCAGCCGATCACCGTCGCAGGCTGCACGATCAACATGATCTGCGACAACCGTGACCGGCCGAACACCGTCGAGAGGACCGCGAGGATCGTGCGGTCGGTGTCGGTAAGCCGGGGACGCTCGATCTGTCGTTGCAGAACGAGGATCTGATGCCGTAGCGCGAGGATCTCGGCGTCGCGTTCGTCGCCGGTAGCGATCAACCATCGCAACCGGCCGATCACGAGCTGACGGACCGTCGCGACGAGGTTCATCAGCGACAGAACGTACCGACCGACCGAGCCGCTCGAAACTCCTGGAACACAGCGGCGATGGATTTCCGGCACCTTCAGCCCGCAACTTCTTGATGAACATCGACCATCAGTTCCGGTTCATCATCCACGACGGGGCCGGCCAATACTCCCGAACATTCGACGCCGTGTTCGAAGCTGAAGGCATGTCGACGATCACGACACCACCACGCGCGCCGATGGCTAATGCCTACGCGGAACGGTGGATCCGGACCCTGCGTCACGAGTTGTTGGACCGCACAATCATCTGGAACGAACGACAACTCCGAACGCTGCTGATCGAATACATCGACCACTACAACCATCACCGCCCCCACCGGTCGCTCGATCAGGCCGCGCCCGACGACACCAACGTCGTCACGATCGACACAGGCCGAACGGTCATGCGACACGCACGCTGCGGTGGACTCATCAACGAATACCGCCACGCCGCCTGACCACCAGACCCCGACACCAGCCGTCGAGACCCGCCGCTCACACCGTTTCGACGCGCCGACACGTCACACGCGTAACCCGAACGGACCGACCCGCCAACTCCCACCGCGTCCAACCCGCGCAGACCCTCAACAAAACGCCGGCGATGGAATTCCGGCACCTTCACGCCGCAACGACGGACGACGCCAAGAGAAGAGCGTTCGCCTCGAATCGAAAACGATCCGCCTGCCCGACGGGACAACCCGCAGCATCGAGCTCTACGCCCGCGGTGGCGCGGTTGGGATCGGGGAACTCACCGAGAACGGCGACCTGCACTTCACCGAACTCCCCCGCGTCCGCACCCACCGCAACCGTGACCAATCCGGAAAATACCGGTGGTACAACGACTACCGGCTCCCCCACCACCACGCCGCCGGCATCGTCACCGTCCGACTCCACGGAACCGACGACGACACCGCCCGAAAACTCAACCGGCCAGAAAACGTGCGGCCCATCGCCGCAACAGACCCCGACTTCGACCGGCTGTATCCACGCCGCAACGACGCCGAATCGATCAACCGAAACCTCGACGACACCCTCTGGCTGCGTCGAGCTCACAGCATCGGGCACGAGCGACAGACGTTGAACCTGCTCGGCTACGCGCTCATGGTCAACGGCCTCGCGCTGCACCGCCACCGAAGACGCCGCACCGCACTCGCAGCCTGAACTGAAGCCGCCCGCACACAACACGGGCGGCTGCAACGCGCCCGTACACCCCCACCCCGACGCGAAATCAGGCCAACCGCCTCGGACGGGGCCCGACCCGGCACGCCAAACACCCGCGCTCGACCACAACGCCAAGTTTTCTGCCAGGTATCCTCCAACCCCCGCCCTCGTAGCTCAGGGGATAGAGCATCGGCCTCCGGAGCCGTGTGCGCAGGTTCGAATCCTGCCGAGGGCGCGCAACCGACGAGTGCTGTTAGTGCTGGTCGGAGCCTTGGTCCTTCTGCCTCGCAGCGTCGACCGGATTGCGGGCGTTCGATGCTTGCGATGTGGCAGAGCGGCGTCGGCTTCTCCGAGTCGAAGTTCGCGTGTGGGCTCAACAGGTGGGGCGGTCAGATGATCGATGCCGAGCCAATCGGCGAGGACAAAACAACAGCCCAGATTCCAAGCGAGGCCCAAGAGGTCCGTCGCAATCATGATTCGCAGATCGCTGCGTTGAACGACGCCGACGCGATGCGGATGGTGAGCGGACCCTTGACCGCCCGTAGCGAATGGGTCGGCGAGTTGGCAACTAGGGAGCCTCCGAAGTTGAGCCGAGCAGATTTCGGGCGTCCATCGTCGGTGAGAAGCTGAATCGAAAGCGTGCCGGTCACACCGAAGGACTGCCCATCGCGGAGGTGGCGGATCAACGGTGTCCGAATACGAACGCAAGAGGGTTGAGGTCGGCTATCGGTTTGTTCAAGCGACAGGCGTAGCGTGTTGGCCGCAACTTCGGTCGGTGTGATCGTTTTGGCGGCGGGTATTCGTCCTGACGAGACGCCGTCGAGTAGCCATCCGAGGGTGACTTCTGCAGCGAAACTCGGAGTCGGATGCAGTGAGCGTGGCACCTGTCGCGCGAGACGCATGGCGGGCAGCGATTCGATGATGTGTCTTTGCCCTGTGTAGAATGAGGCGGGGAAGATGTTGTCGTCAGTCTTCTCGATATTGCCGGGTAAACCGACAACGAGCAGGGCGATGACGACGACTGCGACGGCTCGTCGGCGCCGGATGAGCTCGTCGCCTGCGACTGCGATCGCCGGGAGTAGCAAGGCGGCGAGGATGTGCAGGTAGCGACTCGAAGCCGGGGACGCATTGCCAAAAAAGAAACCACCTCGGCGAGCGACCGAAATGACAATCGCGAATACGAGCGAACCGAAGGCCAGCGCCGTCGGCGCCGCAAGGCGCTGGGCGCGCTCCTCGCGGCTCGCGTTACGCCAGGCGAGAAAGAGGCCGACCAGCAGCATGGTGGCGATCGCCCAGCCCACGAAAGGAACTTGGCCAAGCGCGTTGAACGTCGCTTCGATGCTGATTCGCACCGATTTTCTGATCGGGTGCCAGGCGATGTTGGTTTGTGCTGTTCGGCCGTACGTCTGTGACCAGACGACGTATACGGCGGCGAGCGGCACCGTGTGAACCATGGCCGCGAGCCATCGTTATGCAGTAACGACGCGATGCCGACCGCGGCGATCATGACGATACTGACGTCCGAGCACAGAAGACTTCCCAACCCGGCCAGGACGCCGAGAAGATCGCGCCGATCGAGTGGTCCGTCGTGATCGGCGAGCAGGAGTTGCGTGAGGCCGAGGACGAGCGCGCCGACGAAGGTGATCTGAAACGCGATGAGGATGTCCTGGCTTCCCGATCCGAAGAACACGAACACGGCCGCGGCCGTAGTCGCGACCCACGGGCTTACGCCTGCTCGACGCATGATCGCGCGCAGAAGCGCCGCCGCGACGAGATGCAGCACGATTGCGAGGAGCTGGTACGGCAGGTAGGTACGGAGACCGAAGATCTCGAACAGGACACGGAACACGAACGCGGGCAGTGCGACGAGGTGATCGCCGTGCCGTTGCAGCAGATCGTGCGGTGCCAGCCCACGCCCTGCGAGGAAGTCCCATTCGTCGCCGGCGAGGCCGAAGAACCAGACATTGCGGCCTTGAACCATGTAGAAGATGAGACCAATGAACTCCAAACCCACAAACGCGACACGCGCGCACCGGCCGGTTGGCCCCCGCCCAGGTGTCGGGCCTTCACCGACCGAATTCTTGGTGGGCAACCTCAACAACTCAGACGTGTCGCCCTGGGATGAACATGGGCCGGGCACGTCTCGCATCGTCTTATGCGCCCACCCCGGCACCACGGCGACTGCTCCATACGAAGGCATGTTGCCCGCTCTGGCGCCGTTATGCGAGGACGGGAAGGCGCCCTCACTCCGCCATCATGGCTCGGTGGAAGGTCACGTAGTTATCGCGTGAAGCTCCACCACGGGTCGTCCACAGCGCAGAGATCCTCGAGGTCAGGGCGAACTGCGAACACGCCGCAGCAACACGAGGGCATGACGAGTCGGTTTTCGGATTCGACGAACGGTCGGCCGGGCGAGAGGCTTGCTGTCGACACCCGTCGGGCCCGAGCCGCGAACGGGAACGCAGAAATCGTTCCTCGGAGAAGGAGAATCGTCGTGGTCGACATCACCGATTACGAGGCCGAACAGATCGCTCGGGCCAACGGGTCCGGTCGCAGTCCGGTCGTGTTCATCCACGGCCTTTGGTTGTTGCCGATGAGTTGGGATCGTTGGCGCACGCTGTTCGACGACGCCGGCTATACGACGCTTGCACCCGGTTGGCCCGACGATCCGAACACCGTCGCGCAGGCGAACGCGCATCCTGAGGTCTTCGCTCACAAAACCGTGGGGCAGATCGCCGATCACTTCCAAGAGGTGGTCGGCAAGCTCACGAAGCGGCCCGCGCTCATCGGGCATTCGTTCGGCGGGCTGTTGGCGCAGATCCTCGCGGGTCGCGGGATCGCCGACGCGACGGTCGCCATCGATCCCGCGCCGTTCCGCGGCGTGCTCCCGCTACCGGTTTCGGCCCTCAAGTCGGCCGCGCCGGTGCTCGGCAACCCGGCCAACCATGGTCGCGCCGTGCCGCTCACCTACGAGCAGTTCCGTTTCGCCTTCGCGAACGCCGTCGGCGAAGACGAGGCGCAGGAGTTGTACAACACCTACGCGGTGCCGGGATCGGGGGTTCCGCTGTTCCAAGCGGCGACCGCGAACCTGAATCCTTGGACCGAAGCGAAGGTGAGATCGAAGAACCCCGACCGCGGACCGTTGCTCATCATCGACGGCGAGAAGGATCACACCGTTCCCTGGGCGATCGCGAACGCGTCGTACAAAAAGCAAAAGCGCAACAAGGGTGTCACCGAGATCGTCAAGATCCCGGGTCGCGGGCACTCGCTCACTATCGACCACGGCTGGCGCGACGTTGCCGACACCACCCTCGACTTCATCCGCCGATTCGTCAAACCCTGACGCTGCGGCTCTTACGTGTGCGTCGCGAGGTACTCGTGGACCGATCGAACGGCGCTCGATCCTTCGCCGACCGCGGCGGCGACGCGTTTCACGGATCCGTGCCGGACGTCGCCGACCGCGAACACCCCGAGCGCTGACGTCTCGAACGGCAACGGGTCACGCGCGCCGAACGCCGAAGACGCGGCAACGTCGTCGGCCAACGCGCGGTCGGTCAGAACGAACCCGGACCGGTCGAGGGCGACGCTGCCACCGAGCCACTCGGTGGCCGGGACCGCGCCGATGAAACAGAACAGCCCCTGACACGGCATCGTGCGGAGCTGTCCCGTCTGCGTGTTCTCGAGCGTGACCTGCTCGAGATGGGTGTCACCGCCGAGGGCGCGCACCTCGGTGTGCGTCAACACGTCGATCCGTTCGTCGGCTTCGATGCGGGCGATGAGGTATTGCGACATGGTCGCCCCGAGCTCGCCTCTGCGGACGACGAGCGACATCGGACCGGCCTGGTGCGCCAGGTAGATGGCGGCTTGACCGGCCGAGTTGCCGCCACCGACGACGATCACGTTGGTGCCGACACACACACGCACTTCGAGATCCGTCGCGGCGTAGTAGACGCCTGCGCCTTCGAAACGCTCGAGGTCGTCGACCTCGAGCCGCCGATAGCGCGCCCCCGACGCGATGATCACCGCTCGGGACGAGATCTCGCTGCCGTCGGACAGGACGACGACGTGGAAGCCCTCTTCGACACGCAGGCCCGCGACCTCGCACGGGGCGCTGAGACGCGCGCCGAGGCGTATCGCCTGGATCGCGGCGCGCGCGACCAGGTCTTCACCGGAGACGCCGTTCGGAAAGCCCACGTAGTTCTCGATGCGCGAGCTGGCACCGGCCTGGCCACCCGCGGCAACCGCGTCGAACGAGACGGTATCGAGTCCCTCGGATGCGCCGTACACCGCGGCCGCGAGGCCGGCCGGACCGGTGCCGACGACGACGAGGTCGCTGATGGAGCCCGGGACGTTGGTGTACGTGAGACCGAGATGGGCGGCGAACTCGCCGGGCGTCGGTCTCTGAAGCGACGCGGTCGGAGTCACCACGACCGGCACGTCGCGCGGGCGGACACCCATGCTCGCGAGGAACACCGGAGGATCGTCGATGTCCTCCAGGTCGATCCACGTATGAGGAAGCCGAGAGCGATTCGCGAACGCCCGCAAGGCCACCGCCTCGGGCGAGTATCGCGAACCGATGATGCGTATGGCGCCGGCACCGGCGCCCTCACGCAGCAATTTGCGCCGAGCGACGAAGGCCCGGAAGACCGTGTCGGAGAAATCCGGCTTGGTGCTCATGATCCGACGGAACGTCGCGAGGTCGATGGCCAGCACGCGTCCCGCTCTGGTGACGCGAGCCGTGAGATAAGTCCGTTGCCCGGTGAGCAGGTTCAACTCACCGAGGAACCGACCCGCGCCGTGCCTCGCGACCACCTCTTCGTTGTTGTCCTGCCGGACAATCTCGACTTCACCCTCGACGACCACGAAGAAGGCAGGCGCATCGTCGCCCGCGTGGTACAGGACATCGCCCTTTGCGATCGAGCGCACTTCGCCGAACTCCAGGAGCTCGTCGCGCACCGGCCCGTCGAGCGTGGCAGCCGCGGGGCCGTCGTCGTCGATATCGAGGATCGCCGGGGCGGCTTCACCCCCGCCGTTGTCGCTCACGCGCGGTCACCATAGAGGCCACCCGCGGTCACTTTCCGGTGAGCCTCAACCCGTCATGCGCGCCCGGCGACCGACCCCGACGATCGGCGACTTGCGAGCCGCTTGCCGACGCGCTCGATGCGCGCGATGTGCCCGATGATGCGTTCACGCGCGCCTTCCGCCTCCGGGCTGAGACCTTCGATCGTCTCGATGCCCCAGTGGCGCAGCACGACCGGAACGAGCACCTGGTCGTGGTGCAACACCAAGTCGTAGATTCCGGCCGCGGCGATCGCCGACGCGTGGGCGCTGAAGTCGGGAATGCCGGCGCCGGGCATCTCGAAGGTGCGCACCTGGCGTTCTATCGCGCATACGGTGCCGGACGGATCGACCTCCAGCGCCGCCGACACGAGGTCGCGGTAGAAGAGATAGTGGAGGTTCTCGTCGGCTGCGACGCGGGCCATCACCTTGTAGCCGGCCTCGTCCTCGAGCAGGTTTCCGGTGTTGCGGTGCGAGATGCGCGTCGCCAACTCCTGCAGCGCGACGTACGCGAGCGCGTCGGCGGCGGACTCGGGCTGCGGCACCTGGGCGCCACACACCTGGTGCATGCGCGCGTGCTCGAGCTCCACCAGATCGACGGCGTGCGTGACCGTGATGTAGTCGCGGATCACGATCCCGTGCCGCATCTCCTCCGCGGTCCAGCGCCGCGCCCATTCGCGCCAGGTTTCGTTCGCGAAGACCCGGTTGATGGTCTCGAAGTAGTAAGGAAGGTTGTCCTCCGTGAGGAGATTGACGACGAGTGCGCTGCGCACGCCGGAGGGGAGCGTGGAGCTCGCCGGATCCCAGGCGTCGCGCGGCCTCGACGCGGTCGCACGTTCCCACGGGATCAGCTCGTGCGGCAGCCACGACTTCGTCGTCGCGAGATGGCGCTCGTACAGACGCGCGACCTGCGGAGTGAGAAGCTCGACCAGGTCGGCTGGGGTCGTCGGGGTCATCAGGGTGGTCGTCATGGACCCAGCCTACCTACCAGTAGGTAGGACGCGGCGTCGGCCCGGGACGCGCAGCCTCCGGGCCGGACCGGGGCCGGACGGGTTGGGGGCCGGGCCGCCCGACTCGATACGTTCGGGCGATGATCATCGTGGTCGCGGCACTCAAGGGCGGGGTCGGCAAGACGACCACAGCGGTTTATCTCGGGGCCCTGGCGGCCGCCCGCCGGCCGGCCACCGTCGTCGACGCCGATCCGCAGGCCAGCGCCGCGGACTGGATCGAGAGCGCCGAAGACGAACACCTCGAGCGGCTGTCCCTCGTCGAAGCACCGACCGATCGGCTGCTGATGAAGGCGCTCGACCGGATCGACACCGAGGAGGTCGCGGTCGTCGACACGCCACCCGGCAACGAGCGTCTTCTGGTGAAAGCGATCGAGCGCGCCGACGTCGTCGTCGTGCCGACGCGCATCGGTGGCGTCGAGACCGCGCGCGTCGAAGCGGTGCTCGACCTCGTGCCGCGCAAGGTGCCGGTCGGTCTCGTGATCTGTTCGGCCCGCACCTACACCCGCGACTACCAGGACGTCGTCGCCGCGTGGAGCGAGGCCGGCGTCGCCATTTGGGGCAGTGTGCCCGAGCGCGTGACGATCGCGACCGGTCCCGAAGGATCGCTGTCGCCCGACGGGATCGACGCCTATCGCTCGGTCTGGCGCCGCACGTTGCGGGCGGTGCGAGAGTAAGCATCGAGTTCGGAACCGACCGAGACGCCGCGGCGATCGAGCACCGGACCCAGCAGGTCGTCGAAGTTCTCGACGTAGAAACGCTCGCGGGCCTCGGTGCCGACGCCGGCGGCATCCATGCTGCGCTCGAAGCGCGCAATGGGATTGCGGCCGCCTTCGACGTGCGGGAAGTCGGACGAGAACATGCACACGTCGTCGCCGGCATTGGCAATGGTCCAGCCCGTGTCCTCGTGTGGGTACGGTGTGACTCGCACCTGACGCTGCACGTACTCGCTCGGCCTGAGATCCATCTGCTGCAGCCGGGACTCGTTGTTGCGGAACGCTTCGTGCGCGGAGTCGAGCGAGCGCATCCACCCCGGCACCCAGGTTGCGCCCAGCTCGATCACGCCGATCCGAAGCGCCGGATGACGCATCAGCACACCGTCGATGATCAACGCGTTCAGCGTCTGCATGACCGGGAGGGGAATCGAGAGATAGTCGATCGACTTGAAGTTCGTGTCGCCGCCGTGAAAGTCGGGCACGGGAGGCAGACCGTTGTCGAAGAAGTCGGTCGCCATCACGTTCGCGCCGGCGCCGGCAACGTGCAGCACTACGGGCACCCCCGCCTCCGCGCACTCAGCCCATATCGGTTCGAGGGCGACGTGACTGGGCGAGTGCCCCGCCGGATACTGTCCGATCCAGATCCCCGCGCTGCCCGCGTGGATCGCCTTGGTGGTGAGCGCGACCGCGGCCGAGGTGTCGCCAACCGGCACGACAGTGACTGGAAGGAGGCGCGGATCGACTGAACACCAGTCGAGCACCGCGCGATGTTGTGCACGCGCGAGCGTGACCGCGAGCTCGTGGTCGCCGTCGCGATCGAAGCGGAGCACGTGCGGGCTCGTGAACGTGTCGAACACGAGTTGGCTCGCGAAGCCGAGCAGGTCGAGCGCAGCACCCCGGTCGGTGTTCAGGAACGAGCCCGTCGCGAGGAAGTTCTTGCGCAGGGTGATCTGGGCCGCGTCGTCGGCACGGTACGACGGATCGCGGTGCACGGAAGTGGCGTGTTCGACCGCGTCGAGCGGCGTCGTGTCCTCGTTGACGTCGTTCCACACGAGGGGGAACCGCTCCCGGGTGCGCGCGTCGAGGTAGGGATGCAGCCAGTCGGCGGGCTCCATGATGTGCGAGTCGGCGTCGTGCATCGGTCTCGTCGCGTAGGGCACGCGCGCGACGCTAATTCACGCCCTGCCACACCCGCCCGAGCGCCTGCCCACACCGAACCCGAATGCACTCAGATCGCGGCCGGCAAGGGTCGATGTGCTGACCAGTGGTCCTGACCAGCTATTCTGGGTGTTCGGGTCCCACGACCATCTGCCGGGGCCCGCGGCCGTCCCTCACCTGTTTCCCGTTCGGAGATGCCGAGGATCGGCCTCCGACGCGACGTACAGGTTGAGGAGCAACGTGACCACATTCCGAGAGCTCGGCCTCAGGGCCGAGATCGTCGACGCCCTCACGGCGCAGGGCATCGACGAACCATTTCCCGTCCAGGCCGCGACGATCGAAGATGCGCTGGCCGGGCGAGACGTCTGCGGCAAGGCCAAGACCGGCTCGGGTAAGACGCTCGCGTTCGGTCTGCCCGCCCTCCAGACGGTCCGCGCGTCGCGCCCGGGCCATCCTGCGGCGCTCGTCCTCGTTCCGACCCGCGAGCTCGCCAAGCAGGTCGTCGACGTGCTGAACCCGATCGGCAAGCAGATCGGTGTGCGCGTCGCCGCGTTCTACGGCGGCACCTCGATGGACCGCCAGATCCGCAACCTCTCCCGCAAGATCGAGGTCGCGGTCGCGACACCGGGCCGGTTGATCGACCTGCTCGAACGAGGTGAGCTCGACCTCGACGACATCGGGATCCTCATCATCGACGAGGCCGACCGCATGGCCGACATGGGCTTCCTCCCGCAGGTCGAGTGGATCATGCGCAAGGTGCCCGACAACCGTCAGACGCTGCTGTTCTCCGCGACCCTCGACCGCGAGGTCGACGTCCTGGTGCGCCGCTACATGCGCGATCCGGTCCTGCACGAGGTCGTATCCGAGACACAAGACGTGGACGAGATGTTGCACCGCTTCTTGAAGGTGCACGAGCTCGACCGGATCAAGGTCCTCGCCGCCATCTCCGAAGGCGTTTCCCGCACGCTGGTCTTCGTCCGCACGAAACGCGGTGCCGACAAGCTGGTCTCACAGCTCAAGCGCGAGGGCGTGGCCGCGGCTGCGATCCACGGCGACCTGCGCCAATCGGCGCGGGAGAAGGCGCTGCGCGACTTCCAAGAGGAGGAGCACGGCCTACTCGTGGCGACCGATGTTGCCGCCCGCGGCATTCACGTCGACGACGTCGACGTGGTCGTGCACTACGACCCGCCCGAAGAGCAGAAGTCGTATGTGCACCGCTCCGGACGCACCGCCCGCGCCGGCAACGAAGGAATGGTGGTCACGTTCGTTCTCTGGAACCAGGAGCTCGAGGTGGAGCGGCTGCAACGCCGGCTCGGCATGCGGGAACCGATCATCGAGGTGTTCTCGAACGATCCGCGTCTCGCCAACCTCGTCGCCGTCGACGGTCCGGCGCCCCGGCGTAGGACGGCCCTGGTCTGAATCACCGGGATGCGCCGCCGGCCCGCCGGTACCATTCCCGTCCGTGACCCAGATCCCCCCCGGCACCGAGAGCAATTCCGCCGACGGCGCTTCCGGCGTCGACGGACCGGTCACCCCCGAAGTCGTCGACATGCCGCCGACCCCCGAAGAGTCCGCCGGTGGCGTCGAACAGGTCGCGCGCCCGACCAAGCTCATCCGGATCGCGGCGATGGTGCGCGCACTGCTCGACGAAGCACGCCGGGCTCCGCTCGACGACGCCGGTCGCCGGTCGCTCAAGGAGATCCACGAGCGCTCCATCCGCGAGCTCCAGGAGATCCTCTCGCCCGACCTTCGCCAGGAGCTCGCCGACGTGACGCTGCCGTTCACGACGGAAATGCCGAGTGACGCCGAGTTGCGCATCGCGCAGGCGCAGCTGGTCGGCTGGCTCGAAGGGCTCTTCCACGGCATCCAGGCCACGCTGTTCACGCAGCAGATCCAGGCGCAGCGCCAATTCGAGGAGATGCGGAACCGACGACCGCTCGAGATGGGCGGCACCGGCGAGCGCACGCCCGGCGCGTACCTCTGATCCGTGCCCTAACCGATGACGTGATCGATTCATGACCGCACCCGTCCCTTTGGGCAACTTCGACTGGGAACCTGCGAGCTGGCGCCGACGCGCGGCCGCGCACCAGCCCGAGTGGCCCGAGACGGCCGAGCTCGACGACGTGACCGACGAGCTGCGCCGCATGCCCCCGCTCGTGTTCGCGGGCGAAGCGCGCTCGCTACGCGAATCGCTCGCAGCCGTCAGCAAGGGTGACGGCTTCCTGCTGCACGCGGGCGACTGCGCGGAGTCGTTTGCGGAGTTCACGGCCGACAGCATCCGCGACAAGCTCAAGGTGATCCTGCAAATGTCGGTGGTGCTGACGTACAGCACCGGCGTCCCGACCGTGAAGGTCGGGCGGATCGCGGGACAGTTCGCCAAGCCGCGCTCGTCGGCCGTCGAGAAGCGCGACGGCATGGAGCTGCCGTCATATTTCGGCGACATCGTGAACGACTTCGCGTTCGATGCCATCGCCCGCCGCCCCGACCCGCGGCGCATGCTGCGCGGTTACAACCAGGCCGCGGCTACGCTCAACCTGTTGCGGGCCTTTACGAAAGGTGGCTTCGCCGACCTCAACCGCGTGCACCAGTGGAACCTGGAATTCCTCGCGTCGCGCAGTGAGGGTCGCCGCTACGAAGAGGTCGCCGACGGTATCGAGCGGGCACTGCGTTTCATGGCCGCGTGCGGTATCGACCTCGCCCACGAGACGCAGCTGCACGCCGTCGACTTCTACACCTCGCACGAAGCGCTGATACTCGCGTTCGAGGAGGCGCTCACCCGCCGCGACAGCCTGACCGGCGATTGGTACGACTGCTCCGCTCACCTGTTGTGGGTCGGCGAACGCACCCGACAGGTCGACGGCGCGCACGTCGAGTTCCTCTCCGGCGTGCAGAACCCGATCGGCGTAAAGCTCGGACCCGACGCCACACCCGACGACGCGGTGGCGTTGTGCCGGCGGCTCGACCCGGCCCGCGAGCCCGGACGTTTGGTACTCGTGAGCCGGATGGGCGCCGACAACGTCACCGAGAAGCTGCCGCCCCTGTTACGCGCGGTGACCCGGGCCGGTCATCCGGTCGTATGGGCGTGCGATCCGATGCACGGCAACACCTACGCGCACGAGAGCGGCTACAAGACCCGACACTTCGACGCGGTCATGCACGAGGTCGAGCAGTTTTTTCTGGCGTGTCGGACGGCCGATGTGTGGCCCGGCGCCGTGCACGTCGAGCTGACGGGCGCCGATGTCACAGAATGCCTCGGCGGCGGCGACGACGTGCGCGGCGAACAGCTCGAGAACAAATACGAGACGCGTTGTGACCCGCGGCTCAACGCCCGCCAGTCGCTCGACCTCGCGTTCCGGCTCGCCGAGCTCGTACAACGCTGAGCGTTCACCCGCACTCGTTGCGCACGCGGCGCCCGCTCGAAGCCCCCGATCCCGTGTCATACGCTCGCGGGGTATCGGGGGGTAGCCACCTGCCGCGGAACGAGGTGCGTTCACGATGACGACCGACGCGACGCCAGCCCGGTCTCGCCTCGCGGAGCTCGGGCCAAACGCCGGGCTGATCGACGAGATGTACCGCCTGTACCGCGAGAACCCGAACGCCGTGTCGGCGGGCTGGCGTGAGTTCTTCGCCGACTACCAGCCGCGCGCCGAGGTCACGGCGCCGGCGCCCGCCGGCGCTCCCGCGCCGACACCAACGCCGCCGCCCGCGGCAAAATCCGACGGAACGCGGCCGCCGGTCACGCTCGACGGCGAGTCGCCCGAGCCGCTGCGCGGCGCGTCGGCGCGGGTCGTCGAGAACATGGAGGCAAGCCTCGGTGTGCCCACGGCCACATCTGTGCGCACGCTGCCCGCCAAGCTGCTCGAGATCAACCGGCAGATCCTGAACAACCAACTCGCGCGCGATCGCGGGGGCAAGGTCAGCTTCACGCACCTCATCGGCTTCGCGGTCGTCCGTGCGCTTCAGCGGGTGCCCAGCATGAACGCGAGCTTCGGGCTCGTCGACGGGAAGCCCAGTGTCGTGCGCCACACGCACGTGAACCTCGGCCTCGCGATCGACCAGCAGAAGGCGGACGGCACCCGCACATTGCTCGTGCCGAACGTCAAGAGCGCCGACACGCTCGACTTCGCCGCGTTCCACGCCGCGTACGAGGATCTCATCCGCCGGGCCCGCATGAACAAGTTGACCGTCGACGACTTCGCCGGCACAACAGTGTCGCTCACGAACCCCGGCACGATCGGAACGCTGCATTCGGTGCCCCGGCTCATGCCCGGACAAGGCGTCATCGTCGGCGTGGGCGCGATCACCTACCCGCCGGAATATGAGGGAGCCGATCCGCAGACGCTCGCGGAGATCGGCGTCAGCAAGACCGTGACTCTCACGAGCACCTATGACCACCGCATCATCCAGGGCGCGGAGAGCGGCGAGTTCCTCGCGACGCTGCACGATCTCCTCCTCGGCGGCGACGCGTTCTACGACGGCATCTTCGCCAGCTTCGGTGTCCCGTACGAACCGGCACGTTGGTCGCCCGACCGCAGCCCACTCGAAGGCTCCGTCGAGGCCCAGCACAAGATCATCGCCGTGCAACAGCTCATCAACATGTACCGCGTGCGAGGGCACCTCATCGCGAACCTCGATCCCCTCGGCCTCAAGGAACCGCGCACGCACGAAGAGCTCGATCCGAACCACTGGGGCCTCACGATCTGGGACCTCGATCGTGAGTTCCCCACCGGCGGGCTCGCGGGCCGGGAGAGCATGAAGCTGCGCGACATCCTCGGCGTGCTGCGCGACGCGTACGCGCGCACCATCGGCGTCGAGTACATGCACATCCAAGAGCCCGACCAGAAGGGGTGGATCCAGCAGAAGGTCGAAGGCGTGCACGGCGACACCTCTCTCGACGACAAGCGCCGCATCCTGTCGGCCCTGAACGGCGCCGAGGCGTTCGAACGATTCCTGCACACGAAATTCCTGGGCCAAAAGCGGTTCAGCCTCGAAGGCGCGGAGACGCTCATCCCGATGCTCGACTTCTTGATCGACGGCGCGGCCGAGGCCGGCTTCGAGGAGGTGGTGATGGCGATGGCGCACCGCGGCCGCCTCAACGTGCTCGCCAACGTCGTCGGCAAGTCGTACGAGCAGATCTTCCGCGAGTTCGAAGGCGAGCTCGATCCGAGCGTGCCACAGGGATCGGGCGACGTGAAATACCACGTCGGCGCGACCGGAAAGTTCACGGCGGTCTCGGGCGCGACGATCGGCATCACCCTCGCCGCGAACCCGAGCCATCTCGAAGCCGTCGATCCGGTAGCCGAAGGAATGGCGCGGGCCAAGCAGGACCGACTGGGCGACGCGACGCACGACCGCGTGCTGTCGGTGCTCATCCACGGCGATGCCGCGTTCGCCGGTCAGGGCGTGGTCGCCGAGACCCTGAACCTCTCCGAGCTCCCTGGTTACGACGTGGGTGGCACGGTGCACATCGTCGTCAACAACCAGGTCGGCTTCACCACCACTCCGGGCTTCGCGCGCTCGACCGTATACGCCACCGACATCGCCAAAGCGGTGCAGGCACCGATCTTCCACGTGAACGGCGACGACCCGGAAGCAGCTGTCCGGACGATCCGCTTGGCATTCGAGTTCCGTAACGTCTTCAAGAAAGACGTCGTGGTCGACATGGTGTGCTACCGCCGGTACGGCCACAACGAGAGCGACGAGCCTGCGTTCACCCAGCCGCGGATGTACGACGTGATCGGTAAGCGTCGCTCGATCCGAAAGCTCTACACAGAGCTCCTCGTCAACCGCGGCGACCTCACACTCGAGGACGCGGAGCAAGCGCTCGAAGACTTCCGCGCCCGGATGGAGACGGCGTTCGACGAAACGAAGACGAGCGAACGGCCGCCTGCGCTGGTCGACACCGAGATGCCGGAACCCGCGCCGTCGCACATCGACACCGGCGTACCGCGCGAGCAGCTCGAACGGATCGTCGACGCGTTGACGACCTTCCCGCCCGGGTTCGAGCCCCACCCGAAGCTCGCTCGCATCCTGGCCAACCGCCGTACCGAGTTCGACAACGACCAGATCGACTGGGCGCTGGCCGAGGCGCTCGCGTTCGGTTCACTCCTGCTCGAGGGCACGCCGGTGCGCGTCGCCGGGCAGGACACGCGCCGGGGCACGTTCAGCCAGCGGCACGCGACCGTCGTCGACCACCGCACCGAGCAGGAGTACACGCCCCTCGAGCACCTCGGGCCCGACGCCGCGCCGTTCATGATCTACGACACGGTGCTGTCCGAGTTCGCCGCCGTCGGCTTCGAGTACGGCTACTCCGTCTCCGACCGCGACGCACTCGTGTGTTGGGAAGCGCAGTTCGGCGACTTCGACAACGGCGCGCAGACGATCATCGACCAGTTCATCGTCGCAGCCGAGGACAAATGGGGACAGCGCAGCGGCCTAGTGATGCTGCTCCCCCACGGTTTCGAGGGACAGGGCCCGGAGCACTCCTCCGCGCGGCTCGAACGGTTCCTCGTGTTGAGCGCGAAGGACAACATCCGCGTCGTCTACCCCACGACGGCCGCGCAGTACTTCCACGTGCTCCGCCGGCAGGTACACGACCCGACGCGCAAGCCGCTCATCGTCATGACGCCCAAGCGCTACTTGCGGATGCCGATCACCGCATCACCCGTTGCCACGTTCGGCGAGGGTGGCTTCCAGCCCGTCCTCGACGACCCCGCGCCGCCGGCCGAGGTCACGCGGGTGGTGTTCTGCAGCGGCAAGTTCGGGCACGAGCTGATCGCCCGGCGCGACGCGGAGCACGCACCCATGGCCGTCGTACGGCTCGAGCAGCTCTACCCCTGGCCGAGAGAAGAGATCGCATCCGTACTCGCCCGCTACCCCGACGCCGAGGTCATCTGGGCCCAAGAAGAACCGGGAAACATGGGTGCCCGCTACTTCGCGCGCCGCCGCATCGAGGAGATCGCAACCGGGCGTACGGTCGACGTCGTCGCGCGGCCCGAGAGCCCGAGCCCCGCGAGCGGGAGCTCCACGGTGCACGACGCCGAGCAGGCGGCCCTGCTCGACGCCGCCATTCGCGTCGACGGCTAAACCTTTCGGGCTGCCATAGCGTTTCTTCCCGCGATGGGCGGGTCGGCTCGGGCGTCAGCGGGAACGCAGGGCGCGCCAGCCGAGGAAACCGGCGCCGAGTCCGAACGCGATCGAGATGGCGGCGAGCACGTCGTGCACGATCTTGAAGCCGAGAGTTTGATGCTGACCCGCGATGATCACGACCCGCGTGATCCACACGTAGAGCGTCCACGCGCACAGCGCGATCAGGAACCAGGCGACGCGACGGGGCACGCGGTCGAGGCTACGGGTGCGATGCGCGCGCGACCGCATCGAGGCAGTCGCGGACCGCCCCGGCCGAGCCGTTCGTGAGTGGGAGCCGCACGTCGGGCGTCGCGATCCGCGCCTGCGCGTGGAGTACGCCCTTGAAGACTGCGGGGTTCGGGTCGGCGTACGCAGCGCGTATCACCGGAAGCAAGGCCTCGGCGTGGGCGCGACCGTCTTCGATCTTGCCCGCGAGACCGCATTCGATCATCGCGACGAACCGCTCCGTGCACAGGTGGGCGGCGGCCGAGATCGTGCCTACTGCGCCCATGCACATGAGCGGGAACAGCAACGTGTCCTCCCCGCCCAGTACACCGAACCCGTCTGGTGCGTTCGCGAGCACCTCGAGCGTGTCGGCGTCGAGCGTCGCGACGGCTTGCTTGACCCCGGCGATGTTCGGCACCTGAGCAAGCTCGAGCAGCCCCGCCGCGCCGATGTCGCGACCCGTGCGCGCGGGGACGTTGTAGACGATGAGCGGAACCGGGCTCGCCGCCGCGACTGCCCGCATATGGGCGACGATCCCGGCGGTCGACGGGCGCACGTAATACGGCACGACGACGAGCGCGCCGACGACGCCGGGCGTCTCCGCGAGCGCAGCGGTGGCGCGGATCGTCGCCTCGGTGTTGTTCGAGCCGGTGCCGACGATCACGCGCGTTCGCGCCGCGGTGCATGCGCGCAGGACTGCGTCGATGACGGCCTGCTTCTCGTCGGCATCGAGCGAGCTCGCCTCGCCCGTGGTGCCGAGGGCGACGATGCCGCTCACACCCGCGGAGGAGAACTCGTGACACAGACGCTCGATCGCACCGACGTCGACCGCGCCCCGCGCGTCGAACGGCGTGATGAGCGGCACCCAGACGCCACGGAGATCCACGTCGCTCACCATCCGACGAGCGTACCGGTTCGCGGCGTGATTCTCATGGGGGTCGCTCGCGCTCCGCCTCCCTGTGTATTGGTCGCTCGCGCTGCGCCTCCCTGTCTATTGGTCGCTCGCGCTGCGCCTCCATCTCTATTGGTCGCTCGCGCTGCGCCTCCAAGCCGGCGGCTCCGCTACCGCTCCCTGGTCGGCTCCGCTGCCGCTCCCTGGTCGGCTCCGCTACCGCTCCCTGGTCGGCTCCGCTGCCGCTCCCTGTCTATTGGTCGCTCGCGCTGCGCCTCCCTGTCTATCGGTCGCTCGCGCTGCGCCTCCAAGCGGTCGGCTCCGCTGCCGCTCCCTGGTCGGCTCCGCTGCCGCTCCTGGTCGGCTCCGCTGCTCCCATCCGGTCGGCTCCGCTGTTGCTCCGGTACCTTCCCGAGGTGCCGTTGTGGCTCGAGATCGCGCTTACGGTGCTCGTCGGCGTCGTAACCGGCGTGTTGTCGGGCATGTTCGGCATCGGTGGGGCCGTCGTCTCCACGCCCGCCATTCGCGCCCTGGGCGCGACGGCGCTCCAGGCGATCGGCTCGACCCTCCCGTCGATCTTGCCGTCGTCGATCTCGGGATCGCTCCGGTACCACCGCGAGAAATTCATTCTGCCGCGCGTCGTGGCGCTCACCTCCGCGTTCGGCGTTCCCGCGTCGGTCGTGGGCTCCCGCCTCTCGGGCGCGGTCCCGGGCAATGGTCACGCGCTCATGATCCTGACCGCGGCGCTGATCGCGTACACCGCCTACCGCACTGCGTTCCCGACCGTTCGCACCCTCGGGCGCGCCGGCACGCCGCACGACGACGAATGGTGGCGCCTCGCGATCATCGGAGCGGCCGCCGGCGCGCTCTCGGGCCTGCTCGGGATCGGCGGCGGCATCCTCATGGTCCCGGCGTTCTCCGCCTGGGTAGGCATGCCGTTGAGGGAGACCATCGCGACCTCGCTCGCGTGCGTCGGGATCTTCGCGATCCCGGGCACGCTGACCCACTGGTACCTCGGGCACATCGACTGGACATTCGCGGGCGCGCTCGCGGTGGGCGTCATCCCGGGCGCGCGCATCGGTGCGCACTTCACGATCAACGCGAGCGATCGGATGCTGCGCTACAGCGTCGGGTCCGCGCTCGGGATCATCGCGTTGATCTACGGTGCCGGTGAGGCGTTGGCATGGATCAGTTGACGGGTCCGGACGAACACGTCGTCGAGCATGTCGCGTGTGAGCTTGCCGGTAAAGGTGTTCTGCTGGCTTGGGTGAAACGCGCCGACCACCGTGACGAGCCCACACGGCACCTCGAGGCCGTGCGCGAAGCGCGGCCGCCGGGCCGGAAGGGCAACGCCGGGGAGCGCGGCCGCGCGCAGCGTCGCCCAGGTTGCTTCGTACCCGAACGCGCCCAGTACGACGATCACACGTAGCTGCGTGAGCAACTGCAGCTCGCGCACGAGGTACGGCATGCACGTGTCGCGCTCTCGCGGCGTCGGTTTGTTCGCAGGTGGCGCGCACCGGACAGCCGCGGCGACGTAGGCGTCGGTGAGCTCGAGGCCGTCGCCGGCGCGGATCGACTCGGGTCGGTTCGCGTATCCCGTGCGATGCAGTGACGCGAAGAGGAAGTCGCCCGACCGATCGCCGGTGAACACCCTTCCGGTGCGATTTCCGCCGTGAGCCGCGGGCGCGAGGCCGACGAGCAGGAGCCGGGCGTGGCGATCACCGAAGCCCGGCACCGGTCGACCCCAATACACCTCGTCGCGATAGGCGGCGCGCTTCTCACGGGCGACCGCCTCGCGCCACGCCACCAGCCTCGGGCACGCGCGACAGGCCACGATCTCGGCGGTCAACGCTCGAAGGTCGCGGGTCGGCACGGGTGCGAGCCTACGGGCGCCCGCGCCGATACCCTCCGGCGGTGCGGCTCCTGCTCCTCGTAAACGCGACCGCCTCGTCCGTCACGGCTCGCAAGCGCGTGATGATCCGCAAGCTGCTCGCCGCGCGGCATGAGGTCGAGGTCGCCGAGACGTCGCGCCGCGGCCACGCGACGCGACTTGCGCGCGCGGCCGCGAACGACGGATTCGACGTCGTCGTGGTACTCGCGGGAGACGGCACGCTGAACGAAGCGGCCGACGGTCTCTTGCACACCGATACTGCGCTGGCGCCGCTACCCGGAGGCTCGACGAACGTCTACGCGCGAACTCTCGGCTTCGCGACCGATGGAATCGACGCCACCCATGAACTGCTGGGGTCGCTCGCGCGCGGCGCGACGAAGCGCATCGGTGTCGGCCGCGCGAACCGCAGACCGTTTCTCTTCAACACAGGGTTCGGATTCGACGCTGCCGTGATCCGACGCGTCGAACGCTACGGCGAGTTGAAGCGTCATTTCTCCCATCCGCTGCACATCGCGGCCACCTTCGAGACCTTGTTCCGCAATGAGGGCACGCGCACGCAGATCGACCTCGAGCTCGATACCGGCGAGGTGATCGAAGGGGCGCGCTTCGCGATCGTCTCCAAGACCGACCCCTATACGTTTCTCGGACGTCTGCCCCTGGCGATCGCGCCCGATGCGGGCCTCGACCGACCACTCGCGCTCACCGCGTTCCACACGCTCGACACGTTGACCCTGCTCGCCAGCGCCGCATCGGCGATGCGAAAGGGTCGGTTCCTGGCTCACCATCGGGGAATCGACCACCGGCACGATCTGCATCGGATCCTCGTACGCGGCCGCGCGCCCTTCGCCTACCAGGTCGACGGCGACGACGCCGGCGACACCGAGCAGCTCGACATCGAATACGAACCCGACGCACTTACCGTCGTGATTCCTTAGAACTGGCGTTGTTGTTCGAGCGCGGTCGTCTGAGCGCGTCGAGGGCGACGTCCGGGACATCGGTGATGATCGCGTCGACGCCGACCGCCGCGAGCGTCGCGATCTCGTTCGGCTCGTCGACCGTCCAGACACTGAGCCGAAGCCCCGATCGTTGGGCGCCGGCGATCTCCTCCGGCGACGCGCGCAACGCCGAGACGCGATCAGGGTTCAGCCACGCGTGGCCATGCTCAATTGCGATCGGGCCCGCCGTCGCGATCTCCTGGCCGCTCGTCAGCCACCCGGTCGTGATCTCCGGCGCGAAGGCGAGGCTGGCGTCGACCGCGCCCAGGTCGAACGACGAGACGATGAACTCGGAACCCGGTGTGCCCGGCCGCGCCGCCTCCCGCACGATCTCGCCGACGGCACGCACGACGACCCGATCAGTATCGGCGTCGGGCTCCCACGGAAGGCACTTGATCTCGACGTTGACGATCATCCCCGCGCACGCCTGGAGGGCTTCGGCGAGCGTCGGAATCTCGGGATGCGCCACGCGCAGAGCCGTGAACCCGTGTTCGGCGATGAGCCCGAAGCCCTCGACGCCCGGATCGTGGTGCACCACGATCCGGCCGTCGGCCGAACGCCTGGCGTCGAGCTCCACGCCGTCGGCGCCGAGCTCACGCGCCATCGCGAACGCGGCCAAGGTGTTCTCGGGCCGAGCGTGCGACGCGCCCCGGTGACCCAGGACGAGCGGACGATCGAGCATCCCGGCGCAGCCTACGGAGGCGTGGACCGAAACACGTTCCACCCAGCCGCGCGAAAGTCCTGCTCAACCCCTTGCCGCCACCGCGTTTTGCCCGTTAGCCTGCGAATGCCTTTGGAAGTAGCGCATAAGGCGCTATTTGTGATCGGGCGCACAAGCAGCGGCGGGGCCCGCCACAGCTGCGCGACCCAGCAAGGGGGAAGACAAGTGGCGTTGACCTGGATTCGAACCCACGATTGGGACGCCGAGGACTGGCGCGACCGGGCATCTTGTCGCGATACGAGCCCCGAGCTGTTCTTCCCGATCGGTACGACCGGCCTTGCGCTCGACCAGATCGACGCGGCCAAGCAGGTGTGTGTCGAGTGCCCCGTGTCGAGCCAGTGCCTCGAGTTCGCGCTCGCGACGAACCAGGAGGCCGGCGTCTGGGGCGGCACGACCGAAGACGAGCGTCGCCGGCTGCGCAAAGGTCTCGACGTCGTCGCAGCAACCGGCCCCGCCACCCGCATGGCGTGAGCGCGAGCGCCGGTTAGAGGTCTATACGGGGCATCTCGACCGGCACGCGGACGCGCACGGACGTGCCGTCGTCGTCGTTCATCTCGATGGAGCCCTGCAGCTCACTCGTCACGAGCGCCTGCACGATCGAGAGACCGAGACCGCCCGACCCCTCGAGCGTGAACTCGTCGGGTAGACCCTTGCCGTTGTCGCGCACCTCGATCTCGACGTGCCCATCGGTTCGCCCGAGCGTCACCTCGACGAGCGCGTCGCTTCCGCCTTCGGGAAACGCGTGATCGACCGCGTTCTGCATGAGCTCGTTGAGGACGACCGCGAGCGGTGTCGCGACCTCACCGGGCAACTCGCCCGCGTCGCCCTCTACCTTGAACCGAATGGTGTGCTCGGGCGTCGAAGTGGTCTCCTCGACGAGCCGCGCGAGCGGACGCACGATCTCGTTGAGTGACACGACGTCGCCCGCCTCCCGCGACAGCGTCTCGTGCACGATCGCGATGGAACGAATCCGCCGTTCGGACTCGGCGAGCGCGGCACGCGCCTCGGGCGACTGCAGTCGCCGACCCTGGAGCCGTAAGAGCGACGCGATCGTCTGGAGGTTGTTCTTCACCCGGTGATGGATCTCGCGGATCGTGGCGTCCTTCGAGAGCAGCAGACGATCGCGCCGGCGGAGGTCGCTGACGTCACGCAGGAGCACGAGTGCGCCGGCGGGCTGTTTCCGGTCGACGAGCGGCAAGACCCGCACCAGCACCGACACATCGCCTCGCTCGATCTCCTCGGCCACTGGAAGATGCAAGAGCATCGCGCTGCGCGCCGCAGTGTCGTCGAAGCCGACGTCGATCAGCCGCTGCGACTGTGCATACGCGTGAATACCCATGCGATGCAGCGAGCTCACCGCGTTCGGACTCGCGAACTTCACTCGCGTCTCGACATCGATCACGATGACGCCGTCACCGACGCGAGGCGCGCTCTCCATCTCCACCTCGTCGACGTCGAACGGAAACGTGCCGTCGGCGATCATTCGGGCGAACCGATCGAACACGTCGAAGTAGGTGCGCTCGAGCTCGCCCGAACGCCGGGCGAGCGTCATCGACTCCTCGCGCGTGACGATTCCGATGAGCGCGTCGGCGCGCCGAACCGGGATCACCTGTACTCGCACGCGATCCTTCGACCCGAGTGTGGCCGTATCACCGCGGACGATGTCGGCCGCCCGCCAGCATCGCGCGTACAAGGGCCGTTCCACCTCGTCGACGACGGTGCCGACGAGGTCCTGCGGGTAATTGGTCTGGCCGGTGACCGGCCGCACTTGGGCGAGCACCACGAAACGGTGCCCATCCTCACCTGCGATCGGCGCCAGCAGCAACAGATCGGCAAACGACAGGTCGGCGAGGTGTCGCCACGACGAGACGAGGCGTTCCATGTGCACGAGATCTCTACCCGACAGCGCGGTACGCGCCACCGCGAGATCCTCGAGCGTACTCACGTCGCCTCGCCGTGGAAAAGGTAGCGGCTGATCGAAGCGAGACCCTCGACGTCGCTGACGTCGTCGGCCAGGGTCGGGACACGCGCAACGACATCGGGAACGCGCGCAAGCTCCGCGCGCAGCTCTGCCTCGCGCATCGCCACGACCGAGAAGTTCCGGTACGACTCCCCGACGGTTCGCAACACGCGGGCGGTGCGGTCGCGGTCGGCGAGCGCGGGATCGCCCGCCTCGACCAGTGCGTCCGCGATGAGACCGGCCTCGTCGATGCAGGCGGCCGCGGCCGCGGCCCCGTCGGGGTCGCGCAACGAGTCGGGGAGCGTTTTGTTGAGCACGAGGGCGCCGAGATGGAAGTCGCGCTCGAGCAGGGCCGCGCAGAACCGCTCGGCCTCGTAGAGCGGCGCCGCCTCGAGGGTCGTCACCACGGCGAAGGTCGTGCGCTTGTCGTGTAGCAGGCGCTCGACCGCCTTCGCGCGCGTGACGAATCCGGAGTACATCGACTGGAAGTTCAGGAAGAACTCGGCAATGTCCTGAAGGAACTGGCTGCCGAGAATGCGGTCGGCCATCTGGTAAAACGGTCGACTGGCGACATTGAACACGCGACTACCACGCTTACCGCCCACGCGGTAAGGCAACGTGAGCCAGCGCAGCAGCCTGCTCCCGAAGAAGTCCGCCATCCGCGCGGGCGCATCGAGGAAGTCGATCGCGTTGCGGGTCGGGGGGGTGTCGATCACGATGAGGTCGTACTCGCCACTCGCGTGGATCTCGAACAGCCGCTCCATCGCGATGTAGTCGTGACTCTGCACGAACCGCGCGGTGAGGTTGTGGTAAAGCCGGTTCTCGAGGATGCGATATGCGGTGACCTCGTCGGGCGCGTGCCGCAGCACGAGGTCGTCCCACGACTGCTTGGTGTCGAGCATCGCCGCCCAGAGCTCGCCGCGCGCTTCGATCCCCGCGGCCTTCAGCACTTCCGGTGGGACGCGGTGCGCGCGATTGCCGAGACCCTCGAGCCCGAGCGCCGTCGCGAGACGGCGCGCCGGGTCGATCGTGAGCACGAGCACTTTGCCGCCGAGATGGACCGTCGCTCCGAGCGCGGCGGCCGCCGCGACCGAGGTCTTGCCGACGCCGCCCGACCCACAGAAGACGACGATCTCCTTGGCGGCAAGCAACTGGTCGAGCGTGACCGCCGCGTGGGGCCCGGGCCGGCGCGCGTTCACAGGCCCAGCTCCGCGCCCAGCGCGTCGGCCACCATGCGCGTCACGCGCAGGCCGTGCGCGCGCACGAACAGGTACGGCACGTAAAGGAGCGACAGGTCGACCGACTGTCGGAGATGCTCGAGATGGGTCGCGCCGATGCGCCGCATCGAGACCGCGAGCCGGGCCGCATCCAGGACATCGGTCGCACCGCGCCCGACGCGGGCGGTCAGAAGATCGCGGGATTGCGGTGCGCTCAACGCGTCGAACGTCTCCTCGTCGCCGCGGGTGAAAAGCTCGGGCAGCACCCGATTGACGACCACACTGCCGAGCGGCACGTTCACTTCGCGCCGGAGATGGTCGACGAGCTCGATCGTCTCCGCGACGGGCATCTCTTCGGGCGTGGTGACGACGTTGACGGCGGTGATGGTCGGGTCGGCGAGCAGCTCGGACAACCACTGCGTCTGGGAGCGCAGTGGCCCGACGTCGACCAGCTCGCGGATGGCATCGGCCGCGCCCAGCTGGGCGACGATGTGACCGGTCGCGGCCGCGTCGACCACCACCATGTCG
This sequence comes from Acidimicrobiia bacterium, assembly GCA_038213435.1. Taxonomy (GTDB): domain Bacteria; phylum Actinomycetota; class Acidimicrobiia; order IMCC26256; family PALSA-610; genus PALSA-610. Next base: position 39,153 of record JBBQTI010000019.1, on the reverse strand, counting down.
AAGTCGGCCCGTCCCTCGATCGCTTCTCGCACCTCCCACAGGATCTTGCCGATCGTAAGTATCTCCTTGACGCCGGGCGCCGCGGTCGCGACGAAGTCGAGAACGCGCGCGAGGGGCCCGATCCTTCCGATCACGGGTACCCGGAGATTGAGGCGCAGGTATTCCTGCAACGAGGCTTCGGTGTCCATCGCCATCGCGAGCACGCCCGGGTGAATCTCCCGCGGGGTGAACCCGACCGGCGAGTGCTCGAACTGCGCGGGGATGTCGCCCTTGGCGTCGACCTCGACGAGAAGCACGCGCTTGCCGATGCTCGACGCGAGGAGCGCGGTGGCCGCGGCCATCGTGCTCTTGCCGACCCCGCCCTTGCCGGTGAAGAGGAGAAGCCTTCGGTCGAGCAGCTCGGGCGCGGGCCCGTTCACGATGGCGTGCGCGCTAGCTCGCGCCGAAGCCGACCTTGCGGCCGCCCGCATCGGCCGCGACCTCGACGTAGGCGATCTTGTCGACCGGCACCCCGATGCGTCGCCCCTTCGTATCGGTGAGCCACAACAACGAGTCGCCCTTCGACATCGCGCCCTCGATGGCGGCGGTCACACCGTCGACCGAGTCGTCGGTCTCGACGGTGAGCTCGCGAGCCGTGTACACCACGCCGATGCGTACTTCCATGCGTTGGACCCTAGCCGTCAGACGATCTTGAGCTGGGTTCGGTAGATGCGCTTCGGCGCGAGCTCGACGTCGAGTCGCTCGGCGATCGCGCCGAACACCTGCGAGGCGGGGTCGTCGGGATGGGTGACCACGATCGGCTCGCCGCAGTCGGCCCCGGCGCGCAGCTCGGGCACCAGGGGAACCTGCCCGAGCAGCGGCACCTCGAGCTGGTCGGCGAGCTCCTTGCCGCCGCCCTCGCCGAACAAGCGGTACTCGCTGCCGTGATCGCAGAGGAACCACGACATGTTCTCGATGACCCCGACCACCTGGAGATTCACCTTGCGCGCCATGTACGCGGCGCGCTGAGCGACCTTCTGCGCCGCCGGCTGAGGCGTGGTGACGACGATGACCTCCGCGCGCGGCAGGAACTGCGCCATCGACAACGCGATGTCGCCCGTGCCCGGCGGCATGTCGACGATGAGGTAGTCGGGTTCACCCCAATGGACGTCGGTGAGGAACTGCTCGAGCGCCTTGTGCAGCATCGGACCACGCCATACGACCGGTTGGTCTTCGCGCGCGAAGAACCCCATCGAGATCAGCGTCACCCCGTTCGCGTCGGGCGGGACGATGACGTCGTCGATCACCGTCGGCGGACGGTCGATGCCGAGCATGCGGGGCATCGAGAATCCCCAGACGTCGGCGTCGATGGCAGCGACCTTGTGACCCCGCTGGGCCAGGGCGACCGCGAGGTTCGTCGTGACCGACGATTTGCCGACCCCGCCCTTGCCCGAGGAGATCGCGAGCACACGGGTGTTGGAATCGGTGAAGGGGTTGGTTCGGTGTTCCTGACCGTCGTGGCCCTGGCCGCCCTGGAGCTGCTGCGAGACGGCCGCACGCTCCTGGTCGGTCATCACGCCGAGCTCGACGTCGACGTGCGAGACCCCCTCGAGCGGCATCAGCGCGTCGGTGACCAACCGGATGATCTCCGCCCGCATCGGGCAGCCGGCAACGGTCAACGCGATGGTCACCGTGACCTTCCCGGCGTCGATCTGGATCCCGCGCACCATGTTCAGCTCGACGATCGAGCGATGGATCTCGGGGTCCTCGACCGGGCGCAGGGCTTCGATCACCTGGGCCTCGCCGAGGCCCCCGGTGTGCGCCTCGCTGGGCATGGCTGGGCCTCCCGAGAATTTCCACTACGGACGTAGGTACAATACCCAGCGTGGCGAACGAAGATCTCACCGCGGACGAGTTCGGCGCCGCGGTTGCCGCGGTCACGAGCGCCTTCGGCGACCCGACCCGCCGTGACATCTACCTGTTCGTCCGGTCGTCCGCCGACGGGGCGAAGGCCGCCGAGGTGGCCGATCATTTCTCGCTGCACCCCAACGTCGCCCGTCACCATCTCGAGAAGCTCGCGGCCGGCACCTACCTCGACGTCGAGCTCGAGCGACACGTGTCGGCGGGGCGACCCTCGAAGCGTTACCGCGCGGCGACGACCGACACCCATCTCTCGTTCCCGCCCAAGCGCGACGATCTGCTCGCGACGCTGCTCGCCCGCGCGCTCGAACGGCTGCCGATCGAGGAAGCCCGCGCGCTCGCCGACGAAGTCGGCTACGACTACGGTCGCTCGATCGCGGCGCGCATGGAACCCACCGAAGGGCACCGTTCGGTCAAGGCGGCGGTGGCGTCGGTGGCCGACGCGCTGACGGCACATGGATTCGCAGCCCACGCCGAGGCGCGCGGCAACCTGCTCACGCTCGTTTCCGAGCACTGCCCGTTCGGCGAGGCGGCGCAGAGATGGCCGCACGTGCTGTGCGCGGTCGACACCGGTATGGTCCGCGGCATGCTCGAGGGGCTCTACGGCGAGACGCAACCTCGGCTCACCGAAAGCCGTCCCGACGGCGACCAGCACTGCGTCACTCGCGTCTGAGCGACGGCTTCGTGGCGGTCGCGCGCGCGTATCTCGATCATGCCTCCACCTCGCCACTGCGCGCCGCGGCGTACGCCGCGATGCGCCCGTACCTCGAATCCTCGTTCGGCGATCCGGGGCGTTTGCACGCGGAGGGTCGCGCGACCCGGATCGCACTCGAGACCGCGCGCGAGCAGGTGGCGTCGTTCTTCGGCGCGCGGCCGCGCGAGGTCGTGTTCGTGTCGTCGGGCACGGAGGCCGTCAACACGGCCGTCGCGGGCGCGCTGGCGCGCGCCGGAGCCCGTACCGGCTCCGGCGACGGGCATGTGGTCACAACGGCGGTTGAGCATTCCTGCGTTCGGGACGCGGTTGCACGGGGAACAACCGACGTCACCGTCGTGGGCGTCGATCGGGTCGGACGGTTCGACGCGCGCGCCGTCGTCGAGGCGGTGCGCGACGACACCGCACTCGTCAGTGTGCAACTCGCGAACCACGAGGTCGGGACGCGACAGCCCGTGGAGGAGGCGTGCAGCGCGTTGCGCGAACACCGCGCGCTCGTGCACGTCGACGCGTGCGCGGCCGCGGGCCATATCGGCGTCGATTTCGCCGCGCTGGGCGCCGACCTCTGCTCGGTGACCGCGCACAAGCTCGGCGGCCCGCTGGGAGCCGGGGCGCTCCTCGTCCGGCGCGGACTGCGTGTTCCGCCCTTGCTCGTCGGTGGAGCGCAGGAGCGGGCGCGCCGCGGCGGCATCGAGAACCTGCCCGCGTGGGTAGGGTTCGGCGCCGCGTGTGCAGTCGTCGATCTCGCCGCGGAGGCTGCCTCGCAACGCGTGCTCGTCGAGCGGGCGAGCGCGGTCGTCGACGGCGTCGCCGGCGTCGAGCGTTTCGGCGACGGATCGCTGCCGAACGTGTTGTGCGTCGGCGTGCACGGCGTCGAAGCGGAGCCGATCCTGCTCGCGCTCGATCAGCACGGGGTGGCGGTGCATTCGGGCTCGGCCTGCTCGTCGGAGACGCTCGAGCCCTCGCCGGTCCTGGAAGCCATGGGCGTCGACGCCGATCGATCCCTGCGAATATCCGTAGGCTGGTCGTCGACAACCGCGGATGTCGAACGATTTGTCGACGTCTTCCCGGGAATCGTCGAACGTCTGAGGGGGTTGCGAACCGTATGACTGCGACTGTTCGTCGGCTCAATCACGCCGTTCTGTATGTGCGCGATGCGCGCCGGGGCGCGGCGTTCTACGAAGAGGCGTTGGGCTTCGAGGTGGTCGCCGACTACGGCGAGGGCGCAGCGGTCTTCGTGCGCGCGGCGGCGACCGAAAATCACCACGACTTGGGCCTCTTCTCGCTCGGGCCGCAAGCCCCGCTTCCCGAGCCCGGCCGGGTGGGCCTCTACCACCTCGCATGGCAGGTAGACACGATTCGGGATCTGGCCGAGATACGCGAGCGCCTCATCCGGATGAGCGCGCTCGTCGGCGAGAGCGACCACGGCGTCACCAAGTCGCTCTACGGCAAAGACCCCGACGGCAATGAGTTCGAGGTGATGTGGATGGTCCCCCGAGAACAATGGGGCGACATGGAGCACGCCGCGATCACGAGACGCCTCGACCTACCCGCGGAGCTTGCGCAGCACGGCTAGCGCGCGCTCAGCTCTGGGCGCGCCAGCGGGCATTGGCTTCCTCGAAGAGCCGGCTCGTGCGAGCGAAGTCGCGCGGACGTTCCTCGTAGTTCTCGAAGTCCCACTCGGAACGCCCGACCGAAAAGAAATCGCCTCCGTAGACGTGCACGGCCACGGCGAAATCGCGTCGGGAGTTGGTGACGGAATGAATGACGTCGCGGCCGAGGACGAGAACGTCACCGGCCGGCAGCTCCTTGCCGCCCGCCGGCTCGAGGCCTCCGGACACGCGGCGATAGAAGGCGTTGTCTTCCTGACCGCCGTACATGCCGATGACCGCCCACATCCGGTGCTCGTGGGGGTTCAGCGCCATGCCCGGCGTCCAGGCGACGCGCAGGATCGTGAGGTCGTCGGCGTTGTGCAGCGCGGTGATGCCGCCGAGCTCGACGGGTCCGAGCGCGTGCTCGAGGGCGGTCGGGTCGGCGACGAGCTCGTCGAGCACGTCGCGAACGGCGAGTGCCGGCGTGTGCTCGTCCAGTGCAGCTCGGCACCGGGCAACGATGTCTTCGACGGCGAGCGCCACGCGCACAGGATACGACCGCGCCCGGCGGGTCGCTGTCCACGCAGACGAGCGCAGCATGTCGGCGCGTAGGCACTCAACCGGTCAGGATCTCGACAACCTGGTCGGTGGTCGTGAGATCCTCGAGGACCGCATCGGCGTCGAGTGAGAGAAGCTCGGACATCGGGATCTGGCCGGTGGCGAGCAGGAGGCATCGCACACCGGCGGCACGAGCACACGCGAAATCTCCCGGCGTGTCACCTATGACCCATACCTCATCGGGGCGGTAATGCTCACCACGCAGTCGTTCGGCGCGTTCGAGCGCGATCGGAACGAGCGCTTTGCGATCAGCGTGATCGGAGCCGTACGCGCCCACCTCGACATCGAAGTAGGCAGTGAGATCGAACGCCGCCAACTTGACGGCTGCGTTCCCGACGAGGTTGCCCGTCAACAGCGTCTGGCGGACGCCCGGAATTGCGGCCAACGAGGTGACGGCGTCGATGACGCCCTCGATCACCTGACCTCGGCGTCGTAAATCCTCTTCGGCGAGAGCTAACAGACGTTCCGCTTCGGCCATCGCCGCAGGCAACAGATGCAGGATCTCATCTTCTGCGATCTCGGCGGCCCGAAAGATCTCAGCCAAGATCTCCGGATCTGTCTTTCCGTGCATCAGGACCGACCCGCCGGTAATCGACCTGCCCGACACGGTGGCCGCAGCCCGATTGATCGCGTCGGCGCCGACACCGCCTCCGCGGACCAACGTTCCGTCGATGTCCCAGAGCAGGAGCCGTTGCACGCACCAATGCTGGCTGACGCGGGGCCGTGCACGCTCATTGCTCAGACCGCGGGCGTCAGCTTTCGATCACGGCGGCGAGACGAGCGAACTGTGGTGTCGCCAGCTTTTCGAGCTTGGCCTCGCGCGAGAACAGGTCGCGCAGGAACGCCCGGGTCGCCGGGAATCCTGCGAACACGTCTTCGACGAAGAAATAGAGGTACAGGACCGCGCCGAGAACGAGACCGATGGCGATGAGCGGCGAGAACATCAGCGTCAGGAGATGGGCGAGGGCGTACGGAAGCACCCGATCTCCTCGGCCGAGCGCAATCGTGCCGCCGGCCATCACCACCGCGGGTGCGACGACACCCAACGCGATGAGCACCTCGAGATCTCGCCGCACGACGAGAGCGATGCCCAGGAGAACGATCGCGAGTACAACGACGACGCGCCCGAGCCCGCGAAGGACAGGCCTGCTGCGCCTTCCGGGCACGAGACTCGTGATCAACGTCGCCCAACTGACCGCGCCCCACATGAGCCATCGCCGCAACCGGGGGACGCCCAACTCCGTCATCAGGAGAAGGAACACCTCGTCGGCATCGGACCGATCGGTGAGCGGCAGCAACGAGGGTGCGGCGGACGAGATCGACGGAGCATCGCGAAAGTTCTGACACAGAAAGTCGTGCAGTACGGCAGCCTTCGTGTACTTGCCGTATCGGGGAAACAACCAGGTCAGGCTTCTCGGCACGGAGGCCAGGTCGGTCGAGAACGGATGGTCGACCGACGCGGGCACTTCGAGCTGGCGCGCGACACCTCGGAACATCCCGGACCACGTCAACTTCTCGGTGACGAGCCAACCGTTGGGGTCGCCGGGGCCCGCCTCGTGCAGACCGATCGACTGCGGCACGAACACGGTCAGATCCGGCGACGGTAGGCGAGCAGGTTGAGGGCGGATCCGGCCCGGAACCACTCGATGTGCTCTTCGGAAAGGGTGTGGCGCACTGCGATCACCTCGGCGGTGCCATCGGCATGCCGCAGCACGACCTTGACGGAGCTGCCGGGCGCCAGCGCCGACAAGCCGCCGAGGTCGACGGCGTCGTCCGCGCGGATCTTGTCGTAGTCGCCGGGGTCGGCGAAGGTCAGCGGCAGAACTCCTTGCTTCTTCAGGTTGGCCTCGGCGATACGGGCGAACGAGCGAGCCAGCACCGCCCGACCTCCCATGTAGCGCGGCTCCATCGCCGCGTGCTCACGGGACGAGCCTTCGCCGTAGTTCTCGTCGCCGACGGCGATCCATCCGATTCTCGCTTCCTTGTACTCGCGTGCCAGGTCCGGCAAGGACTTGACCGACCCATCGCGCGCGTCGACCCCGAGGCCCGGTCCGGCGTCGGCGAACGCGTTGATCGCGCCGAGGAACAGGTTCTGCGAGATGTGTGTGAGGTGGCCGCGATAGGTCAGCCACTTTCCCGCGGGCGAGACGTGGTCGGTCGTGCACTTGCCCTTGGCCTTGAGCAGAACCCGCAACCCGTGGATGTCGCGTCCGTCCCATGCCGGGAAAGGTTCGAGCAACTCGAGACGATCCGACCCGGGCGCCACTGCAATGGTCACGCGCCCGGGATCGTCTGCCGGCGCCGAGAACCCGCTCGCGCCCCGATCGAACCCGTGCGCCGGTAGATCGTCGGCGACCGGCGGGTCGAACTCCTTCAGGAAGGAACCATCCAAGCGTCCGCGCAGCGCCATGCCGACGACCGTCTCGGGCGAGCCGATGAACGCGAGAGTGTTCTTGTTTCCGTCGTTTCGTGCGGGGAAGTTGCGGTTGAACGAGGTGACGATCACGTTCGGTCCTTCGGGCACGTCGTCGCGTCGCCACTGCCCGATGCACGGCCCGCATGCGTTCGCGAGGACCGTCGCGCCGATGGCCTCGAGGTCGGCGAGCAGACCGTCCCGCTCGATCGTGGCGCGCACCTGCTCGGAGCCGGGCGTGATCATGAGGGGCGTCTTCACGCGCAGGCCACGCGCCGCGGCCTGGCGCGCCAGGTGGGCGGCGCGCCCGATGTCCTCGTACGACGAGTTCGTGCACGAACCGACGAGCGCGGCCGAGAGCTCCATCGGATAGCCCTCGCGAACGGCTGCCGACGCGATCTCCGACACCGGACGAGCGAGGTCGGGCGTGTGCGGTCCGACCAGGTGCGGTTCCAAGGCGGACAGGTCGATCTCGACGAGGCGATCGAAGAACCGCTCGGGATCGGCCTCGACCTCGGCGTCGTCGACGAGGTGGTCGGCGTGGCGGTCGGCGAGATCGGCGAGCGCTTCGCGCCCCGTGGTTTTCAGGTACTTGGCCGTGTTGTGGTCGTAGCCGAACAGCGAACAGGTGGCACCGATCTCGGCTCCCATGTTGCACACGGTCGCCTTGCCCGTCGCAGAGATCGACTCTGCGCCCGGCCCGAAGTACTGCACGATCGCGTCGGTGCCGCCCTCGACGGTGAGGATGCCGGCGACCTTCAAGATGATGTCCTTCGCCGCGGTCCAGCCCGACAGCGTCCCCGTCAACCGCACACCGATCAGCTTCGGGACCCGAGTGTTGTAGGGCCAGCCCGCCATCACGTCGACCGCGTCGGCACCACCCACGCCGATTGCGATCATCGCGAGGCCGCCTGCGTTCGGCGTGTGCGAGTCGGTGCCGATCATCATCCCGCCCGGGAACGCGTAGTTCTCCAGCACGACCTGATGGATGATGCCGCTGCCCGGCTTCCAGAAACCGATGCCGTACTTCGACGACACCGTCCGGAGGAACTCGTACACCTCGCGGTTGGTGTCGAGCGCGACCTGCATGTCGGCGTCGGCGCCGACGCGAGCTTGGATCAGGTGATCACAGTGCACCGTGGTCGGCACCGCGACCGACGGCATCTTCGCGAGCATGAATTGCAGCAGCGCCATTTGCGCGGTCGCGTCCTGCATTGCGACGCGGTCGGGGCGGTAGTCGGCGTAGTCGACGCCGCGCGTCAACCCGATCCCCCAGGGATCGCCGGCATGCGCGGCAAGAACCTTCTCCGCGAACGTCATCGCCCGGCCCAGCCTCTCACGAGCGATCGCGATCCGTCGCGGGAAGGTCGCGTATACGGCTTCGACAAGGGATTCGGGCGTCGTGGGTCCGATCCGGTCAGGCATGCTGCAGCGCTCCTGTTCTCAACGAGAACTCGATCTCGAATGTCGTACGGTCGGCGGGATAGCGGTGTTCGGAAACGAGCGTGGGCAATCCGGCCGCGTCGTACGTGATGCGCCGGGAGAGCAGCAACGGGGCCCCGGGCGCGCACGCGAGCGGGCGCGCCGTCGCGGCGCTCGCGACTTCCGCGGTGATGGTCTGGTGCACCGAGCCGAGCTCGACCCCTCGCAGCGGCAACAGGTCGTAGAACGGTGCGCGCTCGATGTCGGCTCGGGACACGTCGGCGCCGACATCGGCGCGGACCCACCCGGTGACCAACGCGAACGGCTCGTCGTCGGCGAGGTTCAACCGCTCGACGCGCAGCACGTCGGAACCGCGGTCGACCTTCAGGGCGTCGGCGACGGCCGCGGGCGCGTCGACGAAACCGAAGGCGAGGACCTTCCGGCCCGGGCGCGCGCCGGCGGCTTCGACTGCGGCTTCCACCGTCGTGACCCGCCCGAGCGGCTGGCGAACAGGGTCGAGCGCCGCGAACCAACCCGCGCCCCGCCGGCTGGTGACGAGCCCTTCCTGGCGCAACAGGTCGAGCGCGCGGCGTACCGTCACCCGGCTGGTGCCGTACTCGCGCGCCAGCTCGAGCTCACCGGCCAGGGCTCCCCCGGCGCCTACGTCGCGGGCCGCGATCCGAGCACGGAGGGCGTCGGCGAGGTCGAGGTAGCGCACGACCTGTATTGTACTTGTCTACATGCGACCTGACAAGTCGACGGGTGGCGGGCCGGAGCCGCGGACGATCGGGTCGAGCTCGAAATAGGGCCGCACAGTGAAACCGAACATCCGGGCGATCACGAGGGCCGGGAAGGTCTGCACGAGGGTGTCGTAGGAGCGGACGTTCGCGTTGTAGATGCGCCGCGCGACCTGGATGCGGTCCTCCGTGTCGGCGAGTTCCCGCTGCAGAGCGAGGAATTGGTCGCGCGCGCGCAGTTCGGGATAGCGCTCGGCCACCGCCATCAGCTGCGCGACGCCTCGACCGAGCGCCTGCTCGTGCGTCGCTTGCGCATCGGGCTCGCGCATCGTGGCCATCGCGTCGGCGCGCTGCGCCGTGACCGCTTCGAACGTCTGGTCCTCGTGAGCCGCGTAACCGTTCACCGTGCTGACCAGGTTCGGGATCAGGTCGTAGCTCCGCTGCAGCTCGGTGTCGATGTCGCGCCACGACTCCCGCGTCAGATTTCGCAGGTGCACGAACCGGTTGTAGACGGCGAACGGCACTGCGATGGCAACGAGCGCATACGCATCGGCACATCGTTGTGCACGCCGGAGATCACGAGCTCGATACGCCGTCCGTCGCCTTTCGAGAACAGGGCGAACGGCATGTCGACAAGATGCTCGACGTCGGCGACCGAGAACGTGAAGCCGATGCGCGGCGCGAGTGCCATGACCGCGCGCACCCGGGAAGAGCGACGCGCCTGGAAGCGGAGGAATGCGACCCCGGCGACGCCGGCAACGGCGATGACGACGAAGAGGACGATCACGACACACCCGACGCCTAGTGTGCTCGCCACGCGTCCTTTGTACGCGTCCGTTCCTTCACGACCGACGGGAGACGACCCCGGGCAATGTCGGCGAGGGTGACGTGCTCGAGCACGTCTCTGAGACTCGCCCGCAACGCGACCCACACCTCGGGGAGACGCTCGGCCGCGCCGCCGTAGGAGAGCTCGTCGGGTCGGACACCTTGGACCGCAGCCAGCGGGCCCTCCACCGCTCGCAGCACATCGGCGACGGTGATGTCGGCCGCCGGCCGGGCGAGCTGGTAGCCGCCGAGGGCGCCCCGGCGCGTGCGGACGATGCCCGATCGGCGCAACTCGGTGAGGATGTTCTCGAGGAAGTTCTGCGGGATGCCCTGGAGCCGGGCAAGGTTCTCGCCCTTGACCGGTTCGCCCGTTTTCTCGGCCGCCGCGAGCTCGACGGCAGCCCGAACCGCGTAGTCGGCCTTTGCTGTGATCCGCACGGGGGGATTCTTACCGATCCGGCATTGGGACCACGGGCTAGCGATCGCGCTCCTCGATCTCGATCTTCCTCATCACGTCGCCCACCTTCGTCGTCTGGGCGACGTCGATGCCGTCGACGACGTGGCCGAACAGGTTGTAGTTCGGCGTGAGCTTGCGCGTGCAGTCGTCGATACAGATGAAGAACTGTGATCCGTTGGTGTCCGGCCCGGAGTTCGCCATCGCGACCGCGCCGAGCGTGTATTCGCCTTTGACCGGCTCGTCGGCGAACTTGTAGCCAGGCCCGCCTCGACCGCTGCCCTCCGGGCAGCCGCCCTGGATCACGAACTCCGGGACGACCCGGTGGAACGTGAGCGAGTCGTAGTAACCCTGACGCGCGAGGCCGATGAAGTTGTTGACGGTGTTCGGCGCGAGCTGCGGATCGAGATCCATCACGATCGAACCACGATCGGTCGTGATCCTGACCCGGTAGATCTTCGTCTCGTCGGTCTGCGGTTCGGGCGACTTCTTGGCGGCCACGACGGGCTCCTTACGGCTTGGTGGTTGGTGTGCTGTTCGGTGCGGGACACTCGCCGGCCTTCACGGCCTGCGACAACGCGGACAGAACCCCTTGACGCATCGGATGGTCGGCCGGCGCGGTTACGAGGAACTGCTGCAACGCGACGGCGCCCGCGCATTGCTTGTTCTCGATCTGCGACAGAAGCAGACCCTTGAAGACATACGAGTCAGGGTAGGTCGGATCGACCGAGATCGCCCGGTCGAGACTGGTGGCCGCGGCGTCGAGGAGCTCCTTCTTCGTCGCCGGCGCCGTCACCTGTCGGGCGACGAGCGCCGTGAGCCATCCCGCGTACGCGAGCGGCTCGGCTCGAGTCGGGTCGAGCTTCGACGCCGCCACATACTCTTCTATCGCAGCCGGCAACGCGCCGGCCGACACGAGCGCGCGAGCGTAACGGACGCGCGCGTCGTAGCTCTTCGGCTGCGCGGCGGCCGCCGCCTTGGCCGCGGTCGCCACATTGGCGGGCGACGCAGTTGTCGACGAACCGCTCGACTGCGCGTCGCCCGTGATCTGTTGCCCTGGACGCCGCTGACCGATCGCGTGCGCGAGCAGGATCGCCGCGACCACAGCGAAGACGACGATGCCTCCGAGCGTGAGCACACGCATCGCCGGCGGAACGCGCGGTCCGGCGGGCGACCGGCGCTCCACTCCGTCGGCAATCGACTGGATTACCGCCGAGGCGCGTGCCGTGTAGTCGTCGTGCAGCACGCGATAGGTGTCGGGATCGATGTTGCCGCTGGCGAGCTCGGAGTCGAGGTCCTCGAGCGAACGCAGGAGGAAGTCGCGCTCGGCCTCGAGGTCGTCACTCATCCGCCGTCCTCGTTCTCGTCGCCCACGTCCTCGCGTGCCCGGCGGACGATTTCCTCGTCCAGGTCGGTTGGCGTCAGGCGCGGCGTCCGGCTCCACCTGCGCACCGCGATGACGATGCTCACCGACCCCAGGATGACCGCCAGGGCGGGCAGACCCCAGGCCACGATGCCGAGACCCGAATTCGAAGGTGTTTCGAGGATTCGCTCGGTGTATCTCGAGACGTAGTACGCGCGGATTTCCGCGTCCGATTGGCCGGCGGCGATCCGGCGCGGGATGTCGTCACGGATGGCGCGGGACTGTGGCGCGTTGCTGTCTGCGATCGACTGGCCCTCGCACACCGGACACGCGAGTTGATGCTCGAGCCGTCGCGCCCGGGCCGCGGGCGAGCTGTCGGGCCGGGAACGGACCACCAGTACGCCGATTCCCACGATCACGACGATCGCGATCGCGATCCACGGCCCGAGCTTGCGCGACCTCATCTGCGGATCTGGCTCACGTGCATTCTTGACCGTTGCGCGCTCCCCGGAGCCACGCGTCGAGCACCGCCTGGCTCGATGCACCGAGCCGGCCGCACACCGCGACACCGTCGGGCGAGAAGACGTAGGTCTCCGGCTGGCCGGTGGTACCGAAATCGAGGGACGCACTGCCGCTCGGGTCGACCGCAACCGGCCACGTGATGGCTTGTTCCTTGACGTAGCCACGTATCGTCGAGGCGTCGTCGTCGATGATGATCCCGATCATCGCGAAGTCGGCCTCCGACTTGTGCTCGGCGTAGAACGCCTTCAGCGCGGGAGTCTCTTGCCGGCACGGGATGCACCAGCTGTTGAAGAAGTTGACGACGAAGGTCTTGTTCCTCATCCCCGCAGAGGTGACGGGCTTGCCCTCGAGGCTCTTCAGGCTGAAGCTCGGCACCGTCGCATGTTCGACCACGAGGCGCGGCACGGAAGGCTCGGAACGGGTCTGCACGGCGAGCACCACCCCGAAGACGACCAGCACGACGGCGACCCCGAGCGCGACCCACCGAATGGGAAATGGCATCAGGTGCGAGCCTCGGCGAGCGGAACCGGCGCCGAGTCGTCACCGGCCATGCCGGCGATCCTTCGCGCGAGCACATCGCGCTTGCGCACGGGTACGAGCGCGAGCGCGGTGCCGAGCGCCATGATCAGACCACCGATCCAGAGCCACATCACCATCGTCCCGATCTGCACGCCGATCGTGACGCGGCCCGACGTCGGAGACGAGATGAGCGTCAGGTAGAAGTCGCGCCATGGAGTGGTGTGGATCGAGGGGGTGCCGATGCCCTCGGCCGCATTGGGGAACGAGGAGATCGCGGGCGCGAGCTCCCCGACGCCACTGACCTTCACGCGCGCCTTGATCGTGGTCTTCTGAGCCGACTGGGACACCTCGCGGGCGAGGTAGGTCACGGTGTAGCCGCGAACGCGCGCCGACTCGCCCGGTGAGAGCTGCACCTCGCGCTTCGTCGTGTAGCCGCCGGTCGTCGCCAGCGCGATCGCAACCACGACAACGCCGGCGTGCACGAGCAGACCGCCGTACAACCGCGGCTTGGAGCGCACGGTGCGCGCCGCGGCAACTCGAAGCGCCTCGGAGGTCGCACGCTTCCGGGCCCGGATCCCCACTACGACCGAACGACCGATACTCGCGAGCGCGAACGCGCCGAGGGCGAAGGCGCCGACGTTGGCGACGCCGTGCGCGCCGGCAACCAGCGCGATCACCAGCGTGACGGCCCCGGCCCACGCCGGGATCAACAGACGGTCGCGCAGCAACTCCCCGCTCGCCGCCCGCCAGGGCAACGCCGGCCCGACCGACATGAGGAACAGCAGCGCAATGCCGATCGGCACACCGAGGCGCGTGAAGTACGGCTCCCCCACCGTGACCTGCTTGTTCTGCAATGCCTCGACCAGCAGCGGGAACACGGTCCCGGTGAGCACGACGAGCGCGAACCCGGCGAACAGCAAATTGTTCAACAGAAACGCCGCTTCGCGTGAGACGGCGGAGTCGATGCGGCCCGGTGAACGGAGCTTGTCGCCCCGCCACGCGACCAGTCCGACGCTCCCGAACGCGCACACGCCGAGGAACGTCAACAACCACGGCCCGATGCTCGACTGCGAGAACGCGTGCACCGAGTTGATGACGCCCGAACGGGTCAGGAAGGTGCCGAGGATCGTGAGGCAGAACGTCGCGAGGACCAGCGACAGGTTCCAGACCCGCAGCATCCCCCGGCGCTCCTGCACCATCACCGAGTGGATGAACGCAGTTGCGGTCAGCCACGGCAGCAGCGACGCGTTCTCGACGGGGTCCCAACCCCAGTAGCCGCCCCAGCCGAGTACCGAATAGCTCCACCACGCGCCCAACACGATGCCGACGGTGAGGAAACCCCATGAGATGAGCGTGGTGCGCCGCACCGCCGCGAGCCAGCCCTCGCCGAACCGGCCCGTGATCAGCGCGGCGAGCGCGAACGAGAACGGGATCGCGAAGCCGACGTATCCCGTGTAGAGGAACGGCGGGTGGATCGCGACGAGCGGATGGTTCTGAAGCAATGGATTCGGACCGGCACCGTCGAACGGCACCGAGCCGGGCTGGACCTTGAACGGGTTGGCAGCGAAGAGCATCAGGGCGAAGAAGAAGAGCAGCACCGCGTACTGCACCAGGGTCGCCCAGGCGACGAGCGGGTCGTCGGAGCGGTTCCGGAATCGCCACGTGGTGACGGCCACGTAGACCGACAGCAAGAGCGCCCACAAGAGGATCGAACCCTCGAGCGCGCCCCAGGCCGCGGTGAACGTGTAGAGACCGGGCGTCGCTCGCGCGACGTTGTCGGCGACGTACTTGATCGAGTAGTCGTGGCCGAACAACGCCGTCTCCATGACGACGAACGCGCCGACAACGGCGACGAGTACCACCGCGACGTAGCGCCGGCCGAGCTCGAGCAGCGCGCGACGCCGCGTCGCGAGGCCGGTCGCAAGCGTGGCGAGGCCGAGGGCGCAAGCGACGGTACCGATCGTGAGCAGGCCGAAGCCGAGCTGTGCTCTCAACTGCCGCGGCCGATCGGGTCCGGCGGACACTGGGTGCCGGTCTTGGGCGGCCTGTAGTCGGCGCCGTGCTTGATCAGCAGGCGCGCCGAATCGAACGTTGTCGAGCCGGGCGCGCTCCAGTGACCCTCGGCAACAACCGGCGCGCAATCCTTGAAGAGCTCGGGCTCGTTGCCAATGTGGTGGACGTGCACTGTGACCCCGCCTTCGGTGAGGTCGAAGTCGGCGCCGTCGGAATGCTGCTGAATACTGAGCGGGAGCACACCCCCGCCGATCCGCATCGTACGCATACCGTCGCGCGGCTCGTCACGCACCGCTTGCGAGATCGTCTTGAAGAAAACGACGTTCTTCTGCATCAGTACGAGCATCCATGCCACAGCGCCGACGCACAAAACTGCGACGATCGTGTACCGCAAACGGTTGCTCTTGCGGGGCGGAGCCGGCGCCAGCGGTTCAGTCACGGTTCTCGTCGTGAAGCGTTCGCCGTAAGTGTCGGGTGCGCAACCGTACCCACACGAAGTAGCCCACGAGCGCGGCCGTGGTGATCGAGTAGCCCGCGGCCACGAACCCCCAGTTGTGACTCATACCGGAGCGACCTCTACGTGCTCGGCGCGGACCCGGTCGGCGATCGCGCGCTCGAGCTCGCGTGCCTCGCGTCCCTCTTCGAGCTGCGCGAGCTCGAAGCGCTCGAGCACGAGGTAGCCGTAGAGCAAGGTGAACGAGACGACCGCGGCGACGAGGGTGAAGGCCATCGAGCCGTCGATCTTCACGCTGAGCCGCTCGTTGAAGACGGTGCCCTGTTGATGCAGCGTCTGCCACCAGGTCACCGACAGGTAGCTCACGGGAACGTCGGCGAAGGCGATCAGCGCGGCGATCGCGCTCCGCTTCCCGCGCTCGTCGGCGGTCGTTCCCGTGCGACGCAGGGCGAGATAGCCGAGGTAGAGGAAGAAGAGGATCGCGGTGGTGGTGAGACGCGCGTCCCACTCCCACCAGGTTCCCCATGTCGGCCGGCCCCAGAGTGACCCGAGGACGAGCGTGAGCCCCGTGAACACAACGCCGACCTCGGCCGACGCGCCCGCGAGCAGGTCCCACGTGGTGTTGCGCGTGCGCGGCAAGAGCCAGAGCAGAGACGCCAGCGCGGTGACACCGAAGGCCAGATACGCGATCCACGCCGTCGGCGCGTGCAGATAGAGCAGTCGCACCGCGTCGAAGCCTTGATCCGCGCGCGGCGGCGTGATCCACAACGCGAACACGGCGGTAACGGCCAGGGCGACGACGGTCGTCGCGAGGAAGAGCCGCTTCATGCTTCCTCCAGGAGCGGACCGAATGCGACGGTGCCCGCGGCTACCGCCAGCACCGCGAACGCCGCGAGCAGTTGCACCCAAGGCCACGCGTCGCCGGGAATACCGTCGAGCGCCGCCTGGAACGAACGCGTCGCGCCGAGCATCACCGGAGTGACCGCCGGGAGCACAAGCAGAGGCACGAGCGTCTCGCGGGCGCGTAATCCTCCGGCCAGCACGCCGTAGACGGTACCGGTGGCCGCGAGCCCGACGGTGGCGGCGACAGCCGCGCAGAGAAGCACGACCACGCCCCGGACGGAGACGTCGTACAACACGACGACGGCGGCGCCGACGATCACCTCGAGCAAGAACAACTCGACCGCGACCGCGGCGGCCTTGCCGAGGAAGATCGATCCGCCGTCGAGACCGGACAACCGCAGCCCGTCGCGCGCGCGATTGGCTTCCTCGATCGCGAACGACCGCCCGACCGCGAGCACGACGGCCAGGAGCACCGCGGCCCAGAACAGTCCCGGCGCGGCTTGGTGCAGCAGCGTGCGGTCGGAGTCGAGCGCAAACGCGAACAGCATCACGACGACGCCACCGAACGGGATGATCTGCTGGAGCGCGACCCGCGACCGGCGCTCGATGCGCAGATCCTTGCCGGCGACGAGCAGGGCGTCGCGCAGGAAGCTCATGCGCGCGCCTCGACTTCGGCCACGACCGGATCCGCGGGCGGACCGGCAGCAGGTACCGCGTGCACCTGGCCGGCGACGATGCGCACCTCGCGCGTCGCGAGCCTGCGGGCGAGATCGAGCTCGTGCGACGCCAAGATCACCGTGCGGCCCTCCGCGGGCGTCGCGCGCACGATCTCAGCCAACACCGCGCGACCGTGTTCGTCGAGGCCGGCGTGCGGCTCGTCGAGCAACAGCAGGCGCGGCTTTCGGACGAGCGCGTTGGCCAGCGACAAGCGCCGGCGCTGCCCCTGCGACAACCTGCCGTGCGCAGTGTGCGCGACCCGTTGCAAACCAACTCGTTCGAGCACGTCGTCGGCATCAGCCGCGCGGTGACCGGTCGCCCGAGCCACGAAGCGGACGTTCTCGGCGACAGTGAGATCGTCGTAGCAAAACGTCTCGTGACCCACGAGGGCGACCGCGCGGCGAACGCGACGTGGCTCTACCGCCAGGTCCACGCCGAGCACCTCAGCCTCTCCCGCGCGCAGCGGCAAGAGACCCGCACACAGCCGCAACAGCGTGGTCTTGCCGGCGCCGTTCGGTCCGCTGAGCAGTACGACCTCTCCGGTTTCGACCTCGAGGTCGGCGCCCGCGAGCGCGGGAAATCGTCCGAGCATGCAAACGGCCGACCGAAGGCGTACGCAGCGCAACCAGAGCTCCGGGGACCGGGGGTGCGGTACGAATGAAGCTTACGGAGAGGTCGGCGAACCCGGCGAACCGGGCCGACCACCGCGCGCGAGCGTCGCATCACGGCCGGTACGATCAGCGGCGTGCGACGTGCGATCGCGGGCATCGGCCGGACGCTGGTGACCCTTGGGATCCTGATACTGCTGTTCGTCGTGTATCAGCTGTGGGGCACGGGCATCTTCACCGCTCGCGCCCAGGAAAATCTCGAGAACAACTTCCAAAAGGAGATGAAGCAGTACGCCGCGGAGAACGACACCGTCGGCCCGGTCCCGACGACGGTGAAGAAGCCCGCGCCCAAGCCCGGACCGACCACGACGACCGTCCCCTACTCCGACGCGCGGCCTCCGATCCCGACGCCCGCCGATGGCGACGTCGAGGGCTGGATCACGATCCCGCGCATCAACCTGCACATGTTGTTCGTCGAGGGCACGTCGAGAGACGATCTGAAGAAAGGCCCGGGTCATTACCCGGGCACGCCGCTGCCCGGAACGATCGGCAACGCCGCGATTGCCGGGCATCGCACCACCTACCTGCACCCGTTCTGGGGCCTCGACAACCTCGTGCCCGGCGACGACATCATCATCGAGACGTTCGCCGGCACCTTCGACTACCAGGTGTCCCGGCCATGGTTCACCGTCGCACCGACCGACGTCTGGGTCGTCGGCAATACGCCCGGTCCGGAGCTGACGCTCACGGCGTGCCATCCCAAAGGCTCCGCGGCACAGCGCATCGTCGTCAAGGCGAAGCTCGTCCCGGCGAAGAGCGCGAAGCCGACGAAGGCGAAGCCGCGAGCTGCTACCACCCTCGGCACCGGCAAGGCGGGCGTCACGGAGCGAGCGGGCCTCGCCGAGGGGCTGTCGGGCCAGACCCGCAGTCTCGTTCCGAGCGTCACCTGGGGGACCATCGCCGTGCTCGTGGGGCTCGGGTGGTGGTGGATGTTCCGCCGCTGGCGGCACCCGCTCACCTGGCTGACCGGCGTCCTGCCGTTCCTCGTCGCGTTGTTCCCATTCTACGTCTACCTGGAACGCGCACTCCCCGCGGGCTACTAGACACGTGAGCGTCGACCGGGCGCACGTCGACGAGGCCGCGGCACGCATCGCCCCGTTCGTGCAACGCACGCCCGTGCTCCGTTCGCGCTCGCTCGACGACTGGGTCGACGCGCATGTGTTCGTCAAGGCGGAGCACCTGCAACGCGCCGGTGCGTTCAAGTACCGCGGCGCAACCAACGCAGTGCAGTTGCTCACCGAAGCCGGCGCGCGTCGAGGCGTCGCCGCGCACTCGTCGGGCAATCATGCCGCCGCGCTCGCGCTCGCAGCCGAGGCGCGTGGCATACCGGCCTACGTCGTGATGCCGAAGAACGCGTCGACCGCGAAGCGCGCCGCGGTGCAGCGCTACGGCGCGGAAATCACCTTGTGCGACAACAGCCTCGACGCGCGCCGAGCGGCGCTCGGCGAGGTGCTCGATCGCACGGGCGCGGTCGAGATCCATCCCTTCGACGACGAACGCGTGATCGCGGGCGCGGGCACCGCCGCGCTCGAGTTGACGCAAGAGATCCCCGACCTCGACGTCGTCGTGACGCCGATCGGCGGTGGCGGGTTGTGCTCGGGGACATGCGTGGCCGTCGCGCCGATACGGGTGATCGGCGGAACGCCACGCGATCGAGCGTCCACCCTCGCCGACGGTTTGCGGACCGGCTGTTCGGCCCGAACGAAGGCGATCCTGGACGAACACGACGTCGAGCAGATCGTCGTCGACGAAGCGGCCATCGTCGAGGCGATGCGCGTCGTGTGGGAGCGGACGAAGCAAGTGATCGAGCCGAGTGCCGCGGTCGCGTTCGCGGCCGCGTACGCCGCGAGGCTCGACGGCGCGCGCGTCGGGATCATCTGCTCGGGCGGCAACGTGGATCTCGACGCGCTCCCGTGGTCGTCCGCTACCAGCCGACAGCTCCGTCGGTCAGCTCGCGGATGATGTCGGCGTGCCCGTTGTGGCGCGCGTACTCCTCGATCATGTGCACGTAGATCCAGCGCAACGAGCACGGCTCTCCGTGTCGTAGACCGGTGTCGTCCAGCTCGTGCGCCGCAGCTGCCGCGCGACTGGCGTCGCACTCGCCGTGCCAGGCCGCGAGATCTGCTTCCCAGTCGGCGTCGTCGAGGGGGACGAGCTCGCTGTCCTCGATCGCAGGGTCGTACCAGATCGGCGGCGCTCCCGGCTCGCGAAGTAGCACGCGACGGAACCAGTTCCGCTCGACCTCGGCCACGTGGCGCACCAGACCATGGAGCGACAGCTTGGAGGTGAGCACGGGCCGGCTCTTCCGGTCGGCGTCGTCGAGTCCTTCGCACTTGAGAAGCAGTGTGGTGCGGTGATACTCGAGCCAGGCGTCGAGCATCTCTCGCTCACCCAGAACGAAGGGTGGCTCCTGCCGACGGGGGTCTTCGAGATCTTCAACCATCCGATGCTCCGCTCGGTTCATGCTCGTCGAAATCCTCGACCAGCGCGCGCGGCGCCATACAGCGCCACGCGTCGGTGATCAGCTCTTCGACTTCGTCCGCCTCGATGGCCGCGAGCCGAACCAGGATCGCGGGATAGCCGTTGTAGTGATCTTCGGTGAAGAACTTCTTGTCGTCGACGGCGAGCAACGTCTGTTTCTCGGCTTCGTCGGCGACGCGAATGGCGACGACGGCAGGATTGGGAACGCGAGGCTTCTTCGGCTCGAGGCGCTCGAGCCAGACCCAGACGACCCCTTCTCCTTGCCCCGGTCGAAAACCGAGAACGCGAAGCGATCATTCGACTCGACCGTTTCGGGCAGCGACAACGGGATCCGACGAACATCGTCCTGAGAAGCCATCCGACCCCGCTTACGTGCCGTGGAAGTCGGGAGTGCGCTTCTCGGCGAAGGCGGCCATGCCTTCTCGGAGGTCGTCGCTCGCGAACGCGCGCGCCTCGAGGTCGGCGATCGCGGCCCGAGCGCCGTCACCGAGCCACTGTGCGTCGGCGATGAGATTCAACGCGCGCTTGTGCCCTCGAACGGTCAGCGGCGCCGACGCCGCGATCTCGCCCGCGACCGCGAGCGCCGCGGCCGGCGCGTCGTGCTCGACGTACTGCACCAGACCCATGCGCAGCGCCTCCTCGGCGTCGACGGTACGCCCCGCGAGCAGGAAGTCGCGGGCCGCGCCCTGGCCTACGAGCTGGGCGAGTCGCCAGATGTTGCGGGCGCTGAGGTGGATACCCAGCTTGCCGCCGGGGATGGCGAGGCGCGCGCCGAGCGCGGCGACGCGCAGGTCGCACGCGACCGCGAGCTGCATCCCCGCTCCGATCGCGGGGCCGTTGATCGCCGCGACAACGGGCGCCGGGTGGGCAACGATCGCGTCGAGCACTTCTTCGAATGCGGGTCGGAACGTGTCGGTGGTCGCGTCGCCGCCGGCGGCGAAGCGGGTCACGAGATCGGCACCAGAGCAGAACGCGGTCCCGGCTCCGGTGATGACAATCGCTCGCAACTCACCGGACCGCTCGAGACGATCTCGCAGCTGCGCGCACAACTCGGCGTTCAGCGCGTTGCGACGCTCCGGGCGATCGATCGTCGCAACGCCTACCTGCCCCCGCTCTTCGAAGTGGATCACACGACGGTCGATTCGCTCAGGACTCGTCGATCAACGCGATGCGATCGCCCTCTTGCACCGTCTGGCCGGGCTCGACGTCGAGCTCGCGCACGACGCCCGGAACCTCGGTGATCACCGGGATCTCCATCTTCATCGACTCGAGGATGCAGATCTCGTCGCCCTCGGCGACCATCTGGCCCTCCTCGACGACGACTTGCCATACGTTCGCGGTGATCTCCGCGTGGATCTCGGCCATGGACGAAGATCGTATTCGGCGTCAGACGTTCTTGCTGTATCTGCGCATGCCCGAAAGCGGCGTTCACCGACGCGTGTGACATTCCATACCCCCTCAGGGAACGCAGCGACACGTACGTCGTCCGACGGACAGTCGGGGGCGACGGAGTCACACCGGGAGGACGCCGTGCTTGCGCCACGGGCGGTCGACCTGCTTGTCGGCCGTGATGCGCAGGCCTCGGGCGATCGCGGCGCGAGTGTCGGCGGGGTCGATCACGTCGTCGAGCTGCGCGTGACCGGCCGCGATGTACGGGTCGATGTTCGCGCGGATCTCCGCGGCCAGCTCCAGCCGCTTCGCGACGCGCTCCTCTTCGTCTTCGATCGCTTCGAGTTGCCTCCGGTGGATGATGTTCACCGCGCCGTCGGGCCCCATCACGGCGATCTCGGCCGTCGGCCACGCCACGATGTAGTCGGCCTCGTACGCGAGTCCGTTCATGACGAAGTAGCCGGCTCCGTAGCTCTTGCGCAGCACGACCGAGATCTTGGGCACCGTCGCCTCGCTCACCGCGAACAGCATCTTGGCGCCGTGCCGGATGATGCCTTGCTTCTCGACCGCCGATCCGACGATGAAACCGGGCACGTCGTGCAGGAACACGAGCGGGATGTTGAACGCGTCGCACAACCAGACGAAACGCGCCGCCTTGTCGGCCGCGTTGACGTCGAGCGCGCCACCGAGGACCATGGGCTGGTTCGCGACGATGCCGACGGGTTGACCACCAACCCGCGCCAACCCGGTCACGAGATTCTTCGCCCATTCGGGCTTCATCCAGAACACGTCGCCGTCGTCGACGATCGCGTGCACCACCTTGCGGACGTCGTACGCGCGGCGCGGCGCGGTCGGCACCAGCTCGTACAGCTCCTCGGCCCGGCGGTCGACGGGATCGTTCGTACCGCGTACGGGTGGAGATGCCCGATTGTGCTGCGGGAAGAACGACAGGTAATCGCGCACGGCCCGCAGGCACTCCTCGTCGTCGGCTACCTCGAGGTCGGCGACTCCGGACACCTTCGTATGCACCGCGGAGCCGCCCATCTCTTCCTCGGTCACGTCCTCGCCCACCGCGGCCTTGACGAGATGCCGACCACCGAGCGCCATCGACGATGTGCCCTTCACCATCGGCACGAAGTCGGCAAGACCGGGAATGTATGCGGTACCAGCCGCGCAGTGCCCGAGCATCGCCGCGACCATCGGCACGACGCCGCTCATCGCGACCTGCTCGCGGAACAGCGCGCCGGCACCGGCGAAGCTCGAACCGCTCGTCGACTGGATGCGCGCTCCGGCGGAGTCGAGGAGCCAGACGAACGGGATGCGCTGGCGCACCGCGTGCGCGCGCATGCGGGTGATCTTGCTCTCCCCCACCGCACCCATCGAGCCCGCCATCACCGTGAAGTCGTAGGCCGCGATCGCGACGAGCCGGCCGTCGACCGCGCCGACGCCGGTGATCGCGCCGTCGGCCGCGAGCGTGCGGTCTCCGAGGCCTGCATCCATGTGATCGGCGAGCAGGCCGTACTCGACCCAGGTACCGGGATCGACGAGCAGGTCGAGCCGCTCTCGCACCGTCAGCTTGCCGAGCGAGTGCTGACGTTCGACAAGCTTCTCCCCGCCCATCTCGAGCGCGCGGGCCTTGCGCGTGGCCAGATCGCCGACGAGCGGTCCCCAGTCGTGGCGCGGGTCGGCCATCGTCGCTACCGTCCCTTCCATCGCGGCGCGCGCTTCTCTGCGAATGCGGCGACACCTTCGGCCGCGTCCTCGGTCTGCGAAGTGACGGTCAGCATGCCCTGGAGATACGAAAGCGCCGCGTCGGCGTCCATCTCGAGCACGCGATAGAACGAATCTCTGCCCCAGCGCATGACGATCGGCGATTTCGACGCGAGCTCGGTCGCGAGGGCGTCGACCGCCGCGTCCAGCTCGGCGACGCGCACCACCCGCTGCACGAAGCCGATGCGCGCACCCTCCTCGGCCGTGACGCGCCGTCCTGTCATCATCAGGTCGAGCACCGTCTTCGGGGGCATGGATCGGAGCAACGGAACCGAGATCATGTACGGCCACAATCCGACATTGATCTCGGGGGTACCGAACACCGCGTCGTCGGATGCCACGATCAGGTCGCACGCGCATGCGAGACCGAAGCCGCCGGCGAGCGCGTAGCCGCGCACCCGCGCGATCACCGGCTTGCCGAGTGCCCACATCTCGCGAAACAGGTCGGCAAGCTGGCCTCGCCCGTCGTGCGCCGAGGCCGCACCGTCGGCGATCCCGCCGGAAGCGAGATCGGCGCCCGCGCAAAACGCCTTGTCGCCGGCGCCCGTGAGCACGACGACCCGCACCTCATCGTTCTCGTGGGCGCGCGCGATGGCCTGACGCAAACCCTGCATGACCCCGAACGACATCGCGTTGCGGCGCTCCGGACGGTTGATCGTCACTCGAGCCACGCCCGCGGCGTTTTCGTAGAGAACCTCGTCAGGCATCAAATTGGGATCGTATTCGCGTACCATTCATCTCGTGCTGGTGTACGCGATCGTCGTCGTCGTGGCGCCCCTGATCCCGCTCGTCACGAGAGGCTCGTATATCCGGCTCCTCGACGTGCGCTGGCGGCTCCGATCGGCGCTGTTCATCGGGCTCACGATCCAGATCCTGCTCGAGTACGTGACCATCCCGAGAGCCCACTGGCATGATCTGGGCTTCGGGCTACTCGTCGCGTCCTACGTCCTCATCCTGGCGTTCGCCGCCCGCAACCTCGTGCTCCGCGGGATGGGCATCGTCCTCATCGGTATCGCGTGCAACGCGCTCGTGATCACCCTGAACCAGGGAATGCCCGTGAAATTCCCGGCCGAGTGGGCCGGCAAGCCTTGGGCCCAGGCGACGGTCAAGCATCATCCGCAACAACCGGACGACAAGCTCCGGTTCCTCTCCGACATCATCGTGCTGCAGCGTCCGATCGAATCGGTGATGAGCTTCGGCGACCTCATCCTCGTCGTGGGCCTGTTCGACGTCGCGTACCACGCGAGCCGCAAGCGCAGACGTCGCGAGCCGCGCGGACCTCTGGAGTCGCGCGATATCGACCTCGGCCGGCTCGAGCAGCAGGAGTTGAACGAGAAGCACGAGCACGAGCACGAGCGCGGGCACGAGCGCCCGCTGGTCTTGAGCCACTCCAGCGGCGAGCGACGGGTCAGCGGCCGGCGCTGATCCGATCGCGCAGCACCCGTTCCAGCGCGACCACGACCCGCTCGTCGTAGACGTACGAGGGGGCCGACCTCAGCGACTCGACCGCGAGATCGCCCGGCACGTTGTCACGGGCGGTCAAATCGTCGTACTCGCTGGCGAGGCGCAGAGCCTGGACGGCAAGCCGGCGCTTCGGGTCGTCGACCTCTCCGGCGATGATCTCACCCGCCGACACGAGCGGGCGGATCTCTCGCAACATCGCGCCGGTCACGGCGGTCACCTCGGCCGGATCGACGCCGCGCTCGTCGACCGGATCGTCGAGCGTGACCTGCCCGAGGTGGTGCAAGAGTGCGGCCATCTCCAGATCGCGCACGTCGGTGTCCGACAACCCGAGCTGCTCCCCCATTGCCGTTGCAAGCGTTGCAACGCGCTCGGCGTGACCGGGAGGCACCATTCCCCCGAGCTCGGGTGCCATCGCCAGCGCTTCGATCGTCTGACGGTACGAGCGGGTGGCCTCGTCGAGCCGTTCGAACGCGTACCAGGCGGCGAGCAGCGGCGTGGAGAACAGCAACGGTCCCCAGATCCCGACCCGTCCGTCACCATTGACGCCCCGGTAGCCGATCGCCATCAACATGCCCGACGAGGCGATCGCCAACCAGGCGAGCCGGCCCCGGGCCTCGAACGACGCGCCGAGGCGGAACAACCTGCTCGCGCTCACGTCGACCAGCAGCTGCGCGCCCGCGGCGGCCACGAGCGCGCCGAGCACCGGCGCGACCTGCTCGCGCCGGCCGAGGAGGTGCCACGCGCCTTGATACGCGGCGTACGTCGCCGCCGCGACCGCGACCCGTTCGACGAAGATCGTGAGCCGCCAGGTGCGGCCGCGGTCGGTAGTGCGCAACAGGATCGACACGAGCTGCGCGCCGAGCACGGCGATCGCGTACTGGCGCAGGCTGAACGACGACGCGAGCACGACGAGTACCGCGTACGAGAGGGGCAGCTCGCTGCGATCCTCGAGCCGCAATGCAAGGAGCTCGCCGAGAACGAGACCCGCCGCGAGGAACGTGAGTGCGTCGGTGCGGCCGGCGCCGTCGACGAAGTGTGCGACGGTGCCCGCGACGAGCCCGAGCACGCAGACGAGGACCACCCGGTTGCGTCGCGTCATCCCGTCGCGCCCGAGGGTCGTGGTTGCAGCCGCATCACGTTGTTCTCGGCAGCCTTCGGCGGGCGGAAAAGGGCTGATCAGCCCGATCTGGTCAACCGAGCGTAGCGAGCCGGATACGCCGGGGGTGCGTTTCCGTCCGGGTCAGGACGACGGGGACGTTTCGGACGCCTCGTTCTCGAGCAGATCGCCGAGGCCGGCACTCCCGAGGCCGGCGACCGGCGCATTGGCGAATTCGGAGTCGCGCTCGAATCCGTCGCCGTGCTTCTCGCCGCGCCGCTCGACCGCGTGGATGAGCGCCTCGACGCAGGCCGGGTGGAACTGGACGCCCGCTTTGTCGCGGAGCTCACGGAACGCGACGTCCTGGGACAGCGCCTTCCGGTAGGCGCGCGTGGAGGTCATGGCGTCGTATGCGTCGGCGATCATGACGATGTAGGGCTCGATCGGGTGGTCGAGGTCGTCGGGGTCGAACCGCGTGTTATCGCTGTGTGCCGCGGCCGCGATCGGGCGCAGGAAGTCGATGTGACTCAGCATCTGCACGCTGACCTTCTCGTGGACGCGAACGTGCGCGAACTCTTCCGGGGTCAGCCGGCCCGGTTTGTTGAGGAGCTGGTTCGGGACGACGAGCTTGCCGATGTCGTGCATCAGCGCCGCGAACCGGAGCCGCTCGAGCCGCGCCGGCATGAAATTCAGCTCTTCGCCGATGTAACGCGCGTAGTCGGCTACCCGTTCGGAGTGCCCGGAGGTGTATCGATCCTTCGCCTCCAGGGCGCGGATGAGCATCCCGACGGTTTCGTCGTGCGATTCCTTCACCCGCATGTACGACGCGAACATCTCGCGCGCGATGAGGATGGGCACGATGATCAACAACATCACCGCCGGCCCGAGCGAGAGATACAACCGACCGAGAAGAAAGCCCAGGACCGCGAACGGAAGTACCTCTGCTCCGGACGGAATCAGTCCGCCGAGAACTTCGCGCCAGGAGCTCGTGCCTTCGACGACGTACGAGAGCAGGAGCAGCGCCCAGGCCACGAGCATGTATGCAAACGCGGCCGGTATCGCCGTGAGCACGAAGTACAGAGCGGATCCGGTGGTCGCGGACGGAAGGGTTCCGTAGACCAGCGCCGCCGCCAGGAATGCAAGCGCCGAGACACCGGCGTTGAAGGGAAGCCAACCCCAGGACGCCTTGGAGAAATAGCTCGGGCGTACGGCGAGGAGAGAACACACCAGCATCGCTCCGAGGAGGGAGTGCTCGTCGCGGAAAACGACGATTGCCGCCATACAGACCCCGAGCCCCGGAGAAAGGAGCACGCCGTCGCGGAGTCTGACGAGCATCTGCGCAGACAGCAGAACCAGTGCGGCAAGCACTGCGAGGGCGCCCGCGGACGGAAGTCCCTCGTGGCGCGCCAAAAACAGCTCGGCACCTACCGCGACCGCGAAGACCGCGACGGTGAACCACCGGAGCTGTCGAGGAAACGGTGACATCGTCTCTATTTGTCGGCAACAAAGGACGGATCTGGAGACAGGCGGCAAGGCCGCGGGCAGAGCGGTTAGCCACGAACCCAAGCGCCACCAGCAAGCAGAACAGCAACAAGCCCACCAGTGACAGCAGCGACACGGACAGCAATCTTCTTCACAGGAATTCCCCCTCGCGTCACAACCTCCGCCGCGACCGCTAGGGGCGACGGGGCACATCCGCTTCGCTGAGGAACATTTGCGTTTGTGAAGTGAGAGCCCGGCCCGAGACCTTGCCGTCTATCTCCCAAATCGTCGGGCCTTGTGAAACCCCCTTTGCCATTGGCAACATCGCTCGCATTCGTAACGCGAGCAACAACAGCCCCACGCCGGCGGAACTGGTTCTCGCGAACCGAACCGCGGTCGAGAGCCAATTCTCGCCTCAGTGCGCCCTTTGCGCAAGGGGGCCCGCCCAAGAAAACCCGACATATCGGCATATTCATGGCCTTAGCTACGCAACTTTCCTATTCGTTCATTTTGCATCGACCTGTCTAACGTGCACGGGTGTGGGGAAGCGGAAATCAAGCGTTCTTGTCGCGGCCATCGTCGTGCTGAGCGCGTGCAGTGGCTCGAACACCACTGCGAGTCCGCCGGCAACGCAGGCGGACCACAGCTCGACCTCGGCTCTCCGAACCGTCAGCACCGCGACGACCGTGCACCCGCTCCCGACGACGACCGCGACCGCCACGACGATCACGACGACCACGCCGCCGGAGTTCAGCTTCGATGACTCCGTGCCACCCCCGAGGCTCGTCAACACGGGGAAGGACTACGTCGCGATCCTGAAGTCGCTGTTGAGTTACGGCGCCTGGCTCGGGGCTCACCGGCCGAACCCCACGAGCGCTTCTTCGATCGCGGCGAGGGGAACCACGCTTCACGACCTGTACGTCCGCGACATGACGCTCCTGCGCGACAACGCCACGCGAGCGATCGAGACGCTCGGCGGTCCGAGCCGGTACACGATTCTCAGCACGAGGCCGGACGCTTTCTCCGCGAAGGTCGTCGAAAAGATCCTGGTTCAAAAGACGGTTGTCGCGAGTGGCAGGGTCACGAGCGTTGTCCACTTCACGGGGCTCACGACCTACCTCATGCTCGCGGTGCTGGTCGGCGGTCATTGGTATCTCGCTGCCGCCGACGAACAACGACCCGTGAATGTCCACCTGTGAGGCGACTGCTCGCCTTCGTCGTCCTGTGGCTCGTGGCGTGGACAGCGCCTGCGCACGCCGAGCTGAGTGGCCACGGCTCACTGGGTCACGGGGGCCGCGTCTCGGTGGGGATCGTCGTGACCACCCCGGGTTCGGGAGGGCTCGGCCGATCGGGCGACGACGCGGCGAGGCCGATCGTGCACTACGTCGTGTCGTGGTCGGTCGGTCCCACTCCGGCGCAGACGGGCAGCCTCGACGGGCTGTGCGCGGTTCCCGGCGGCTCCGCCCGGCAACCGACCTTCGGGTTCCTCTACCACCTCGTCGGAACCGATCCGACCGGCGCGATCGTCGACGACCGGTTCGAGTGCATCGCGTTCACGAACGGTGACCCCGCGCGGCGACCGCTCCCGCCGTCCGTGCCCGCCGTACCCACATTCGGCGAAGCGTGGAACCGCGCCCAGTTGCCGGCTCCGACGATCACGCTCGATCCGGCGACCCGCGGCATCACAGGTCTCGACACCCGCATCTCGACGGACGGTCCCACGACTGTGACCATCGCCGCGACGATCCGTGGCTACACGATCACCGGTACGGCCAACCTGGACCACTACGAGATCAGCGTCGACGGCCAACCGGCGACGAACGCGGGAACCGGCCACTACACGTTCGAGACCAAGGGGAACCACACGATCGCCGTCACCGCTGTGTGGCGCGGCACCGCGGCACTCACCGGGCCGGGGCTGCCCGGCGGACTGCCCGCGGTCGACCTCGGCCGCGCGGCGATCACGTCGACCCTCACGTACCCCGTCAACGAGATTCGCTCCGTCCTCCAGCCCTGACCTCGACCCCCCCCGGGCGGGGCCGCAGATACGGTTTGGCTCATGCCGTTGAGCGACGCGCGGCTCTTTCACGTGAACGTGAACTGCTCGGAGCTCGAGCGCTCCCGGCGCTTCTACACGGAAGGATTCGGTCTCGAGGTCGGCGCGCGAACCGCGCCCGGCGAGACACAGCCCGGAGTGGCGTTCGGCCTCGAGCATGCGCGGTGGGACGCGTCGATCCTGCTCGGGCCGCGCGGCTACGACGGTGGAGCGATCGATCTGCTCGAATGGCACGAACCCAGTCCCGCCGGTGCGCCGCCCGCGGGATTGGTCGAGACGGGGTTCCAGCGTCTCGGCCTCCGCGTACCCGATCTCGATGCCACGCTCGCACGGGTCGGAGCCCTCGGCGGCCGCGTTTGGAGTGAACCGTTCGGCCACGCGCTCGTCGACGGCGGCGAGATCCGCCTGGTGTTCGTCGACGACCCGGACGGCACCGCGATCGAGCTGATCGAAAGCGGAGAGTCGACGGTTTCGTTCGTGGCCATCACCTGCGCCGATCTCGACCGCTCTTGCGTCTTCTATCAGTCACTCGGGTTCTGCGAGGTCGCGAGGTACCCGAGCGACAATTCCGACGGTTCGCACCTGCGCGTCGACGGCCCGGTCGCGATGGACGAAGTCGTGCTGACGGCACCGGGCGGCGGCGAGGTGCTGGTCATGCTCGTCGGGTTCCGAACCCGCGATGCGTTGCAGGAATGCCGCGCCCGGCGAACACACTCGGTATGTGGCACGCTGCATTCCTGGTGGCCGACCTCGACGCGGCCGTGACCGAGCTCGCGCGTCACCGGGTCGACACCCTCTCCGCGCCGGTGACGATGTCGATGGGACCGAACCTGCCCAGGCTGCGCTTCGTTTGCTTTCGCGGACCCGACGACGAGGTCCTCGAGCTGATCGAGCAACCCACGGTCACCCAACTCGACGCCGCGGCGACCTAAGGTCGTAGCGCGCCGAGTGGAAAGAACGAGGCATGAACGAGCTGGACGTTGACGAGGACGTTGACGAGGACGTGGACAAGGTCGTGGACGAGTTGGATCTGACCGAAGTCGAGCGAGAGATCTGCCGGCTTCCCGACGTGTCGATCGTGCGGATCGTCGCCGAACCCGACGGCCGCGTCTCCGAAATGCACGTCGTCGCCCGTCAAGGCAAGCACCCCAAGCAGATCGTGCGCGACGTGCAGTCGATCGCACTCGCCTCGTTCGGGCTCGAGCTCGATCGCCGCGTGATATCGGTAGTCCAGCTCGGCGGCAGCATCCTCGATGAAAGCTTCACGCCCGACCCGCGTCCGTCGATCGTCGCGATCACGGCTGAGGCGAGCGGCATGCGCTCGTTGGTGCGCGTCACACTGGCGCTCGACGAGGAGGAGGCGGTCGGCTTCGCGGAGGGTTCGATCGCGACGACGGCACGCCACCGGCTCGTCGCACTGGCGACGGTCGACTCACTGCGTCAGCTCGAACCGGCAGCCGAGTGTGTCGACGTCGATCACGCACAGATCATCCGGATCGGCGCGCACGACGTCGCCGTCGTCACCGTCGTGTACGTGATCCCTCCCGCGGAGCAGCTCGTGTCGGGCTCGGCGATCGTGCGTCCCCAACAGGAGGCGGATGCCGTCTCCCGGGCCGTCCTCGACGCGACGAACCGCCGTCTCGTGTACGTCTCCGCCCCGTAATTCGCCCTATCGTCGGCGTCATGGCGCCGCTGGCGGTCACCGTCTCGTTCCGGCTCGGCGGCGATGACGGCGTGTCGGTCGAAGCGCGCAAGTGGACATGTGCGCTCCACGAGCTCGGCTTCGAAACCCGACGCGTCGCCGGCGAGATCGAAGGTGCCGTCGAGCGCGACGACATCGTGATCCCAAGTCTCGCGATCGACCCGCCACCCTCCCGCCCGGCAGGCGCCGACGGGGTCGAGACCGCCGTTCTGCGCCGCGCGTTGCAAGGCGCCGACCTCGTGGTCGTCGACAACCTTTGCTCCCTGCCGCTCAACCTCGACGCGGCGCGCGCGGTCGCTCGAGTCGCGAGCGAGCACACCGGACAGGTCTGCTTCCGCCACCATGATTTGCCGTGGCAACGGCGCCATCTCAGCCACCTGGAGGCCGACTTCCCGCCGCGCGTCGACGGTGCGCTCCACGCGACGATCAACCTCCGGAGCCGGCGCGAGCTGCACGCTCGCGGCTATGCCGACCCGGTCACGATCCACAACTATTTCGATCTCGATCCACCGGCTAGCGATCGCACCGCGACCCGCAAGCAGTTCGGCTTCGTCGACGACGACTTCGTGCTCTTCCAACCGGCGCGGGCGATCGAACGCAAGAACGTCCCGGGCGCAGTTCGGTTCGCGCAGCAACTACACGATCTCGCACCCGATCTTCCGCTACGCCTCTGGCTCTCGGGGCCCGCGGAGGACGGGTATGCACCCGTCCTCGACCGCATCATCGAACGCGCGCGAATTCCGATCACGGTCGGACGAGCTCCGGTGGCCGGCGACGCGTACGCGGCTTCCGACCTTGTCGTGTTCCCCTCCACTTGGGAGGGGTTCGGCAATCCCGTCATCGAATCGATCGCCTACCGTCGCGCCTGCGCGGCATTTCCCTACCCGGTGCTCGCCGAGATCGTCGCGGCCGGTGTTCGTGTGTTTTCGACCCAGCAGCCGGAAGCGGTCGCGAGATTCCTGTCCGAGCAGCCCGCGGTGCGCGACCGCTTCGTCGACGTGAACGTCACCCGGGCGCGCATGTCGTTCTCGCTCGCCGACCTTCCTCGTGCAATCGACGAGGCATTCACCGCGCACGGGTGGATCGCTTGGTAGCCGAGGATCCCGTCGTCGCGCGGCGGGGACGCATCGCACGATTCGCGGCCTTCGGCAAACGTATCGGCTACGTCGCGCTCGGCGTCGCGATCGTCGCCTTCTTCATCGGCGCCACGACCGAGTTCCCGACGTGGACGGTCGGGGTGTCGATCGCGGGTCTCGCAGTGTCGTGCGCCGTGCTCCCGATCCCGATCGTTCTCGCCTACGGCGTGCGCGCCGCCGCGCGCGAAGACCGGGACCGAGGCGTCTGAACCCCGCATTACGATCACGCGTCCGTTGAGGAGGAGTTCCATGCCCAAGGCCGCCGTGTGTCCTGCGATCAACGCGCCGCTCGAGGTCGTCGACGTCGTACTCGACGCTCCCAAGGCGGGCGAAGTGCGCGTTCGCATGGGTGCGTCGGGTGTGTGCCACTCCGACCTGTCGGTGGTCAACGGGACGTTGCCGTCGCCGCTCCCGGCCGTGCTCGGTCACGAGGGCGCGGGCGTCGTGGAGGCGGTCGGCGAGGGCGTCAGCCGGGTGAAGCCCGGCGATCACGTCGTCCTCTCGTTCGTTCCCCAGTGCGGTACCTGCTACATGTGCACCCACGACTCGCCCGAGATGTGCGAGACCGGCTTCCTGGCAATGGCGATGGGCGCCCAACTCGACATGACGCCGCGTTTCTCGCGCGACGGCACGGTGCTGCACCAGATGTCGGCACTCGGCACCTTCAGCGAGGAGCTCGTCTGCCCGGAGATCAGCACGGTCAAGATCGACTCCAGCGTGCCGTTCACGAGCGCAGCCCTCATCGGATGCGGTGTGCTCACCGGGTTCGGCGCCGCCGCGAACACGGCCGACATCGTGCGCGGTGACACCGTCGCCGTCATCGGTTGCGGCGGCGTCGGCCTGAACGCGATCCAGGGCGCCAAGTGGAAGGGCGCGGAGCGCATCTTCGCGATCGACCGCTTCGATTCGAAGCTCGACATGGCAAAGCAATTCGGCGCGACCGATCTCGTGAACGCGACCGACGGCGATCCGGTTGCACAGGTGCAGGAGCTCACCGGCGGGCGCGGCGTCGACGTGTCGTTCGAGGTGATCGGACTGAAGGACACCGTGCAACAGGCATTTGCCATGGCGCGTCGGGGCGGCCAGGCGATCATCGTCGGCGTCCCGAAGATGGAGCAGACGATGGAGATCCCGATCGCGATGGAATTGCTCGTCAACGAGAAGCAGGTGCGCGGTTCGTGGTACGGATCGTCGGACGTCCAGCGTGACGTGCCCCGGCTCGTCGCCTTGTACAAGGACGGGATCCTGAAGCTCGACGAGCTCGTCTCGCGCCGGATCGGCCTCGAGGGCATCAACGACGCGTTCCGCTCGATGGAGGCGGGCGAGGTGGCCCGATCGGTCGTCGACTACGGAATCTGAGACGAGCGCCCGAGCGGCCCGCGGCGCGGAGCGCGACATAGCCTCGCGCTATGCGCCATCGTCGCTTGGGTCACAGCGACCTCGTCGTTTCCGAGGTCGGGTTCGGTACCTGGACGCTCGTCACTGATTGGTGGGGTCGAACGGACGACCCCCACGAAATGATCCGGGCTGCCCTCGACGCCGGCATCACCTTCTTCGACACCGCGCCCGTCTACGGCGCCGACGGTGCGGGCGAGACGATCCTGCGCGACTACCTGTCGCGACACGACGAGATCGTTTTGACGACCAAGGTCGGCTACGACATCGCCGCGGAGCGCACGCACCCCGGGCAGTCGGAGCGACCGCACGACTGGCGACCCACGTCGGTGCGTCAACAGGTCGACGCATCGTTGACGCGGCTCGGTACCGATCACATCGATCTCCTGCAACTCCACAACCCACGCATCGAGCCGATCGCCGACGATGCGCTGTGGGCGACCCTCGTCGCGTTGCGCGACGAAGGCAAGGTTCGCGAGCTGGGCGTTGCACTCGGGCCGGCGATCGGCTGGGTCGAGGAAGGCAACATCTCGATCGACGATCGACCGATCACGACGCTGCAGACGGTGTTCAACGTGCTCGAGCAGGAACCCGGGCGCACATTCGCGGCGCGCGAGCGCGTTCGCAACGGCGACGTCTCGTTGATCGCGCGGGTGCCGCATGCATCCGACACGCTGTCGGGCAAGATCACGATCGACACCGTTTTCCCGGCCGGCGACCACCGCGCGCATCGAAACCGCGACAACATGCTCGACAACTTCGAGAAGGCGGCGACGCTCCGGTTCCTCTGGTCGGCCACAGCGGGGCGCACGATGGGCCAGGCGGCGATCGCGGGCATACTCGCGAATCCCGCCTTCGCCAGCGTGCTCCCGACCGTGCTCTCCGTCGACGAGGTGCGCGAGTACGCGCACGCCTCCGAAGTTCCGCTCGCCCCTGATGAAGCCGCCGCGCTCGACGAGCTCCGGGTCCGGAACTTCGACCACGTCGACCGCTACGTGATGCCTTTGAAGTCGAGTGTCTGATCCCGCGGACGTCTCATCTCGGTCCGCCCTGCGGATGCCGGCGGACCAACGCCGTCAACAACTCTTCGAGGTCGCGCGCGAGCGATTCGCGCAACAGGGATTCCACGCGACGTCGATGGACGAGATCGCGGAAGCCGCCGGTGTCACCAAGCCCGTTCTCTACCAGCACTTCCCGAGCAAGCGCGCGCTCTACGTAGAGTTGCTCGAGGAGACCGGACGGCAGCTGCTCAGCACGCTCGCCGACGCCACCGCGCGCGCCGGCTCACTACGGGAGCGAGTGGAGCTCGGGTTCCGCGCGTACTTCCGGTTCGCGGTCGGCAACCGATCGGCCTTCTTGTTCCTGCTCGGCACGTCGTTGCGGTCCGATCCCGAGTTCGCGCGCATCGTCGAGGAGATCCTCGACGCGGCCGCGGAGACGATCGCCACCCTGATCGAGATCCCCGCGCCCGACGCGCAGCGACAGATGCTCGCGAACGCGATCGTCGGCATGGCCGAGTCCGTCGGGCTCCGCGTACTCCGAGACCCCGGCACCGTCGTCGACAGCGACCAGCTCGCCAAGTGGATCTCGGAGCTCGCCTGGTTCGGTCTCCGGGGAGTCCGGACCGATTAGGGCTGCGGCATCAGAGCTTCCGGAGCCGGACGCGCCCGATGGCGTGATCGTGGCCCTTCTCGAGCACGAGATGGGCGCGACCTCGTGTTGGCGCGATGTTTTCTCGCAGGTTCACGAGATTGACCTGGGTCCACACCGACTGCGCGAAGTCGCGCGTCGCGTCCTCGGAATATTGCGTGAGGAAGTTGAAGTACGAGCGCGGGTCGTGCAACGACGTCTCGCGCAGCAGGAGCAACCGATCGATGTACCAGCGCTCGAGATCCGCCTCGGCCGCGTCGACGTAGATCGAGAAGTCGAAGAAGTCGGAAACGACCACGCTCGCCTCCACCCGCCCGCGGCGTGCAGGCGTCTGCAAGACGTTGACCCCTTCGAGGATCACGATGTCGGGCGACGCCAGCACGATCTCGTCGCCGTCGACAATGTCGTACGTGAGATGCGAGTATCTGGGAGCGCGCACCGTCGGTGCGCCGGCTTTCAACTCGGCGAGAAATCGCATCAACGCGCGTACGTCGTAGCTCTCGGGAAAGCCCTTCCGTGCCATGAGCCCGCGTGCTTCGAGCGCGGCGTTCGCGAACAAGAAGCCGTCGGTCGTCACCAGGTCGACGTGCGGATGGTCGGGCCAGCGGGCGAGCAACGCCTGCAGCATGCGGGCGATGGTGCTCTTGCCCGCAGCGACGCTGCCCGCGATCCCGATCACGTACGGCGCGCCCGCATGCAGATGACCGAGAAACGTCTCGGTGACCGAGTGCAGCTCGCGGGTAGCCGCGACGCGGAGGTTCAAGAGCCGCGACAACGGCAGGTACACCTCCTCGACCTCGAGCATCGGCATGGGCTCGCCGAGGCCGCGCAACGCCGCGAGGTCGTTCTCGGCCAAGGACATGGGCGTGGACGCGCGCAATCGGCTCCACTCGTTGCGCGTGAAGTCGACGTATGGGTCGAGCTGTGCTTCGTCCGGCGCGTCCATGCTCAGTCCAACGCTACGGTGATCAGAAGCCGAGTGATCGTCAGCACTCGCGCTACTCCGCGCGTGCGACTCCGATCGGACAACTCACGCCCGTGCCTCCGAGCCCGCAATATCCGCTCGGGTTCTTCGCAAGGTATTGCTGGTGGTAGTCCTCGGCGTAATAGAACGTCGGCGTCGACGCGATCTCGGTCGTGATATCTCCGTAGTTCGCCGCGTGCAGCCTTTCCTCGAACATCGCACGCGACGCCTCGACCGCACTCGCCTGCGCCGCGTCGAACGTATAGGCGGTCGATCGGTACTGCGAACCGACGTCGTTTCCCTGGCGCATTCCCTGCGTCGGGTCGTGGTTCTCCCAGAACACTCGGAGCATCTCGTCGATCGACGTGACCTTCGGGTCGAAGACGACCAGCACCACCTCGGCGTGGCCGGTACGCCCCGAACACACCTCCTCGTACGTCGGGTTCGGGGTGAGCCCACCCGCGTAGCCGACCGCGGTCGTGTAGACGCCCTCTGCCGTCCAGAACTTCCGCTCGGCGCCCCAGAAGCAGCCCATGCCGAACACCACCTGTTCGAGGCCATCGGGAAACGGCGGCTCGAGCGGCGTCCCGAGCACGAAGTGGCGTTCGGGGACCGCGAACGGACGCGTTGGACGCCCGGGCAATGCTTCGTCGGCAGTGGGTAGGTGGGCCGTGTCGCGACGCAAGAACATCGATCTCCCTTTTTCTCGGGCGGATACCGTCCTCGTGAACCACAGTTCTACCCAAAAGGTTCCCGTCGAGTTCAACCGCGCTTGGCTCGTGCGAGCTCGACGAAAGCGCGCGCCGACGGCGTGAGCGGGTGCGGCCGGTGCAAGAGGCCGATGGTGCGGGTCAACGCGGGGACGAGCCGGGCGACGACTGCGCCCTGGGCCGCGAGGTTCTCGGCCATCGACCGCGGAAGAAACGACGTGCCCGCGCCCGAGAGCACCAGCGGTCCGATCGCCTCGCGTTGCGAGATCTCGACCGCGACAACCGGCGCGACCGCCGCGGCGGCGAGCGCGCGATCGAGCAGGTCGCGGGTCGATGTACCCGGTGGTGTCGCGACGAGCGCCATGCCCGCGAGCCGCGCGACCGGCAGCCGGCCGGGCGCCGGCAGTCTCGTGCCGGGAGGGCACACCGCGAGAATCTCCTGACGTGCGAGGGTGATCGCGACCAGGTCGTCGCGGCGAGCCGGCAGCTCGGCCAGACCGACCTCGCTGTGGCCGTCGGCAACACGATCGGCAAGCGCGCTCGCGTCCTCGGGCTCGGCCACCCGCACGACGACGCCGGGATGGAGCGTACGAAAGCGACCGACCAGAGAAGCGAGCGGATCGACTGCGAGCGTGGGCAGGGCGACGAGGTCGAGCGTGCCGGTATCGAGCTGGCGCACCGCGCCTACCGCATCGAGGACTACCGCGCGCTCCCGGATCATCCTCCGGGCCGGTCCCTCGAGGGCGCGCCCCGCGTCCGTGACGATCACCGCGCGACCCACCCGATGGAACAGCGGCACGCCCAGCTCCGTCTCGAGTCGGCGGACGCCCTCCGAGAGGGAAGGCTGCGTCACGCCGGCGGCCTCCGCTCCGGCCGTGAAGCTGCCGTGGTCGATCACGGCGAGGACGTATTCGACTTGGCGCAGCTCCACGGCAGCCCTCCCGGACGCTCCCACGGTGACCCATAGGGATATCCGATGATATCGGTAGTCTCCAGAGGCTTGTTCGATGAGTGCTGGTGCCGTTCAATGAAGTCGTGGACCCGCAGATTCTGTTCGGAGCGCTGCTCATCGGAGCCGGCGTCGGCTTCCTCGCCGGCGCGTTCGGGAAGGGCGGGGCGGCCCTCTCGACTCCCCTCCTGCACGCCCTCGGCGTCCCGGCGATCGTCGCGATCGCGTCGCCTCTCCCGGCCACCATCCCGTCGACGTTGCTCGCGAGCCGCGGTTACGCGCGCGCCGGGCACGTCGACCGCGGGGTGCTGCGCATCGGCGTCATCGTCGGCCTTCCGCTCACCGCGCTCGGCGCATTCCTCACCCGCTGGATCGGAGGCGAGCTACTGGTGCTCGCGACCGATGCGATCCTCCTCGTTCTCAGCCTGCGCGTCCTGCTCGTCGCGCATGCTTCCGCGTCCGTCGACGAGTCAGGCGCGACGGACACGACCGGCGACGAGCCGCACCGCGTGCCTAGAACGCACACCGCGGGCGTCGTCGCCGTTGCGGCCATCGCGTCGGGGCTGCTCGGCAACAGTGGCGGCTTCATCCTCGCTCCCCTCTTCATGAATGTGCTGCGCATGCCGGTGCGCCGCGCGCTCGGCACGTCGCTCGCACTCGCGGCGGTTCTCGCGGTGCCGGGCACGATCGTGCACGCATGGCTCGGGCACATCGATTGGTCGCTGTCGCTCGTGTTCGGGCTCGCATCGGTTCCGTTCGCGACGCTCGGCGCGACGGCGGCGCTGCGCGTCCGCGAGCGGTCGCTCGCCCTCGCGTACGGCTTCGGAATTGCGATGCTCTCAGGTGGCCTGCTCGCATTCGCGAGGTAGCGCGCGGCAGTTTCCCGCGGAGTGGTGGGCTTTGAGGTTGATCCTCGGTGTCTACTCGCCGCTGTCGATCGCGGCGATGCCGACGGTATCGCTGGTTGGTTCGAGTTGGGCCGTGGACCCTCGGACAGTTAGCCCCGATCGTTCACGAGAACTCTGTAGCGGTTTCCGATGGAGTTGTGGGCGTGTTGGAGCTCGGTTCTCGGCGGTGCGCACGTCGAGGGCAGCATCGGGTGGGCGGGGAGCGGCTGTCGGGCGGGTTTGGGACGCGT
>JBBQTI010000018.1:0-70985 GCA_038213435.1 Acidimicrobiia bacterium | reverse complement strand
TGCCCTGCGTGTCCATCAGCTTCACGCGCGCCTCCGGCTCTCGGTAGGTGGGACTGATGGGCTCGAGCTCGCCGAACGCGGCGCGGATGTCGTCGCCGGCCTGCTTGCCGCGGAAGTAGTCGTCGAGGCAGCCGGGACGCGCGACCGGATCGAAGGTGGGGTTCGGGATGAAGCGGAAGATCTTGTTGTCGACGATCATCCGGCGCTTGCCGCCGATCTCGGCCCACTGGACCAGCTTCGAACGGTGCTTCGGGAGATGGCGGATGAAGGCGTCGGTCGCCTCGTAGTAGTGGTTGTCAGCGTCGAACACGTCGAAATCGACGGTACCCATGGCCACCTCCGGATCTAGAACGCCATTCTAGTCTACCCACGCACGCGTTCGGCCCGCAGCGCGGAGCGGCGGAGCTTGCCCGCGTCGTCGCGCAACGGCTCGGTCGTGAACTCGAAGGTGCGAGGGATCTTGTACCGCACCAGGCGCTCGGCCAGGTGTGCCCGCAACTCGTCGAGGTCGATCGGCGAACCGTCGTCGGTCTGCACGATCGCGTGCACCACGTTGCCGAGATCGTCGTCGGGCAGACCGATCACCGCGCACGACCGCACCCGCGCATGCTCGTCGAGCGCGGCTTCGATCTCGGCGGGATAGATGTTCGCTCCCCCGGCGAGGATCATGTCGGTCTGGCGGTCGCTCAGGTAGAGGTAGCCGTCCGCGTCGATGGCACCCATGTCGCCGAGCGACTCCCAACCGCCCTCGATGCGCCGGGCCTCGGCACCGACATAGCGATACGTGCGCACGTTCTCGTCGTCCGACGGCCGCATGAAGACCTCGCCGACCTCGCCCGGTTCGGCGACCGAGCCGTCCGGGCGCAGCACCTGGAACTGGTCGAGGTTCACGCGACCGACCGAACCCCGGTGCTCCAACCACTCGACTCCGGTGATGATGGTCGCGGCCTGCGCCTCCGTACCGCCGTAGAGCTCCCAGATCGTTTCCGCTCCCAGCCAGTTGATCCATTCCTCCTTGAGCCACGGCGGACACGGCGCCGCGAGGTGCCACACGGTTTGCAACGACGACACGTCGTAGCGATCGCGCACCTCACGCGGGAGCTTCGAGATGCGCGCCATCATCGTCGGCACCACGTACATCGAATCGGGGCGGTATTTGTCGACGAGCTCGAGCGTTCTCTCCGCGTCGAACTTCCCTCCGAGCGCCACGTGGTTGCCCGCGAGCAGCGCCGTCATCGTCCAGATGAACGGACCGTTGTGGTACAGCGGCCCCGGCATCAGGTGCGTGCCGTTCAGCTTCATGCCGAAGAGCGGCGCCGCGTCGGGATCGATGAGGCTCGCCTGGTTCGCGAGGATCAGCTTGGGTCGTCCGGTCGAGCCGCCCGACGTCATCGCCTTGTAGGGGTTCGACACCGCGTCGGGC
Source organism: Acidimicrobiia bacterium (assembly GCA_038213435.1). GTDB lineage: Bacteria > Actinomycetota > Acidimicrobiia > IMCC26256 > PALSA-610 > PALSA-610. The sequence goes on along the minus strand of JBBQTI010000018.1, from coordinate 69,562 downwards.
AAGGGTCCGTCGTCGAACCCGTCGACGTCGAGCTCCGCGTCGACGACGACGCGCGGCGCCGCGAGATCGATGATCGCGTCGAGCTCGCGCGCCGGGAGACGGGCCGAGACGGGCTGCGGGACCGCGCCGAGCTTCCAGCACGCGATCGTCGTCGCGACGAACGCGACACCGTTCGGGAGGGCGATCGTCACCAGATCGTCCTGACCCACGTCCTTCGACGCCAGCGCCCGGGCCGTGCGGTTCGCGAGCACCTCCAGCTCGGCACGGGTCATGGTGCGTCGCTCGTAGCTGAGAGCGGGATGATCCGGATCGGACGCAGCGTGGTCGGCGAGCCGTCGCGGATACGAGATCAGGGCCACGACCGTGATTCTGGCGCGCCGCACCGCCTCACCGCCGACTTCAACCAGCGGAGCTTCGACAGCTCGTCACAGCATCCGCAGCAATCGTCGAGATGGGCGGCGATCACGAGCATCGTGGTGGCGTCGCACTCGCAATCGACGTACCAATCGATGACCGCGCGCACCTCGACGCACGAGGGTTCGGCGGAGAACACAAGGACTCGAACCCGCGGACCGGGCCGCAGATTCCCCGCTGTCATAGGGTCACGAGCTATGCAGACTTCCCCGAGCCCGCTCGCCGGGTCGACGGCACTCGTGACCGGCGGCGCCTCGGGCATGGGCGAGGCGACGGCCCGCGTCCTGGCCGGCGCGGGTGCGACGGTCGTGATCCTCGACCGCGACCAGGCCAAGGGTGAACAGGTCGCGGGCGAGATCGACGGGAGATTCGCGCCCGCCGACGTGGCGAACGAGGACGACGTCTCGGCCGGCGTGGCAGCCGCGACCGCGCTGGCTCCGCTTCGCACCTGTATCCATTGCGCGGGGATCGGCTGGGCCGAGCGGACGCTCAATCGGGCGGGCGACCCGCATTCCCTCGACACGTTCCGCAAGGTCCTCGAGATCAACCTCGTCGGTACCTTCAACGTCCTCCGCCTGGTCGCATCCGGAATGTCGGCGAACGAACCGAACGAGCAGGGCGAGCGGGGCGTCATCGTGAACACGGCGTCGATCGCCGCGTACGACGGTCAGATCGGCCAGGCCGCGTACTCGGCGTCGAAAGGCGGCGTCGTCTCGCTCACGCTGACTGCGGCCCGCGATCTCGCCGCGGTCGGCATCCGCGTCTGCACGATCGCACCCGGACTCATCGACACGCCGCTGCTCGGCGGTCTACCGCCCGACGCGCGCGACGCGCTCGCGCGATCGGTGCTGTTCCCGAAGCGTCTGGGCGTGCCCGACGACTTCGCTTCGCTCGCAATGGAGATCGTTCGCAACGGCTACCTGAACGGCGAGGTGGTCCGTATGGACGCGGGCATCCGAATGCCGCCAAAGTAGAAACAGGGAGAGGGTGGCGATGCATCCGACACGCGACGACATCGATCTGCTGGATGGCAGCTTCTACGTCGACGACCCGCACGAGAAATACACGTGGATGCGTGAGAACGCGCCCGTGTACTTCGACGCTCGGAACGGGGTATGGGGCATCGCGTCGTACGCAGCGCTCCTCGCGATGGAGAAGGACCCCGCGACGTTCTCGAACGCCGGCGGCATCCGCCCCGACAACGGGCCGATCCCGATGATGATCGACATGGACGACCCTGAGCACTGGAAGCGGCGCAAGATCGTGAACAAGGGCTTCACGCCGCGGCGCGTCCGCGACAGCGAGCAGAAGATCCGCGACGTCTGCGACGCGATCATCGACCAGGTATGCGAACGGGGCGAGTGTGACTTCGTCACCGACGTCGCGGCGCCCCTGCCGATGATCCTGATCGGCGACATGCTCGGCGTCGAGCCCGAGGATCGCAGCGATCTGCTCCAGTGGTCCGACGACATGGTCAGCGCGCAGAGCGGCAACGCGAGCGAGGAGCAGTGGTTGAAGGCGATGCAGGCCATGGACGGCTACTCCGCGTTCTGCACGCACGCGGTCGCGCAGCGCCAGGCTCAGCCGACCGACGACCTCATGAGCGTGCTCGTGCACGCGGAGGTCGACGGCGATCGACTCAGCCCCGACGACGTCCTGCACGAGTCTCTGTTGATCCTCGTAGGAGGCGACGAGACGACGCGCCACGTCATCAGCGGTGGCGTCGAGCAACTCCTCTTGCATCCCGACCAACGCCGGCTGCTCGTCGACGATCCGTCGAAGATCGCGGTCGCGGTCGAGGAGATGCTGCGCTGGGTCACACCGATCAAGAACATGTGCCGCACGGTCACGCGCGACACGGAGTTCATGGGTCAGCCGATGACGGCCGGCCAGAAATGCATGCTGTTGTTCGAGTCGGCCAATCGTGACGTGACGAGATTCGAGGAGCCGTTCCGGTTCGACGTCGAGCGGCAGCCCAACGAGCATCTCGCGTTCGGATTTGGTGCCCACTTCTGCCTCGGGCAGGCACTGGCCCGGCTCGAGCTGAAGGTGATGTTCGAGCAACTCCTGCTGCGACTGCCCGACCTCGAGCTCGCGGTCGAACCGGCCGAGTTGCCGCGCCGGCGCGCGAACTTCATCAGCGGCCTCGAATCGATGCCCGTACGGTTCAGCCCGAGCGCGCCCCTGCTCAGGAGCTCGGTGTGAACAATCGGGAACTGGTCGAGAAGCTCTGGGCCGACCTCTATCGCCGCGACTTCGACGCGGTCGGCGCGGCCTTCGCCGAAGACGGCGAGTACACCGACGTGCCAACCCCCGTCGACGACGTCGCGCGCGGCCCCGGCGAGATCTCCGCCCGCCTCCGTTTGGGTCTCGAGCCGCTCTCGTCGATCTCGCACGACGTGCGCGCCATCGTCGCCGCAGACAACATCGTTGTCACCGAGCACGTCGAGCACTGGGAATGGCCGACGGGCGAACGCGCATCACTTCCGTTCGTGTCGATGCACGAGGCGCGCGACGGCAAGCTGGTGCGGTGGTGGGACTACTGGGACCTCGCCACGTTGATGAACTCGGCGCCGGCGTGGTGGGTCGAGCACATTATGAACGAGTCGGCGCGTATCGGCCTGCGAGAAGCCTGAAAGCATGCCGACCGCGCAACCGGGCATCTTCGCCCAGGGCACCCGTTCGCATCGGCACCTCGAGTTCGACACGAATGCCGGCGTCGAACCCGCCGAGGTGTTGAACGCGATGCGAGGTCTGCGTCAACCCTCGGTGACAGCTGGTGGTGCCAACATCGTGGTCGGATTCCGACCGTCCCTGTGGAACGGTCTCCGCCCCGGCACCGGTATCGACGACTTCGAGCTTCCCGCGCTCTCCGGGCTGGCGCGCACCCAGCACGACATCTGGATCTGGACACACGGAACCGGAGAAGACGTCATGCTCGACGTCGCGCGCGCGGTTGCGGCGTTGCTCGCTCCGGTCGCGAGCGTGCAGACCGATCTTGCCGGCTTCGTGTACCACGACGGTCGCGATCTCACGGGCTTCATCGACGGCACGGAGAATCCTCCGGTCGAGGAAGCCACCGCGGTCGCGGTCGTCCCGGACGGACTACCGGGCGCCGGCGGCTCGTTCGCGATCACGCAACGCTGGATCCACGACCTCGCGAAATTCCACGCCCTCTCCGACGAAGACCAGCAACGCGTCTTCGGCCGGACGAAGGTCGACAGCGTCGAGCTCGACGGCACGGCCAAGCCCGCGACCGCGCACATCGCCCGGGTCGTGATCGAGGAGGACGGTCAAGAGCTCGAGATCTACCGGCGGAGCGTTCCCTACGGACGAGTCGCCGAGCTCGGTCTCTACTTCGTCGCGTTCAGCGCCGATCACACGCGCTTCGAGAAGATGCTCCGGCGGATGTTCGGGCAATCCGGCGACGGGCCGCGCGACCATCTCACGGATTACACCCGACCCGTCAGTGGTTCGGCATACTTCGTCCCGTCGATCGAAGCAATGGGCGACGTCCTCGGATGATGCCATGATCCTCGTCGACCGCCCACGGTGGCCTGCGCACGGCACCCGCTTCGCGCATCTCGTGAGCGACGCATCGCTCGACGAGCTGCACGCGTTCGCCGACGCGTTGTCGTTGCCGCGGCGGCTGCGCTTCCACAACGACCATTACGACGTACCGGAGCGTTGGTGGCAGCTCACCGTCGACGTCGGTGCGCATGTGGTGTCGACTCACGAGCTCGTCCGCCGCATCCGCGCCGCGGGACTGCGCGCCCGGCCTACCTCGGCTGGAACCGCACCGCGCCGTCGAGCCGGATGACCTCGCCGTTGAGGTAGCCGTTCTCGACGATGTGCTGCGCGAGGGCTGCGTACTCGTCGGGCTGTCCCAGTCGCTTCGGGAAGGGAACGTTCGCGGCGAAGACGTCGCGCATCGCCTCCGGCGTGATCATCATCGGTGGCGTCGCGATCGTGCCCGGCGCGATCGTGCAGACCCGCACCCCGACCGACGAAAGGTCTCGCGCGGCGATGATCGTCATCCCGATGATGCCGGCCTTGGCCGAGCCGTAGGCCACCTGACCGACCTGCCCTTCGTACCCGGCGATCGACGCGGTGAGCACGCACACGCCGCGCTCGCCACCGTCGTCGGCGTGGTTCTTTGCCATCGCGGCGGCGGCCAGCCGGAGCATGTTGAACGAGCCGACCAGGTTCAGCTCGACGACCCGGCGGAACGCGTCGAGGTCGTGGGGAGTTCCGTCGCGCGCGAGCGTGCGGACCGCGATCCCGCCACCACCACAGTGCACGCAGATCGCGAGCCGGCCGCGTTCCGCGGCGGCATCGACCGCCGCACTCACATCGCCCTCGGAGGTGACGTCGCAGCGGACGAAAAGATCCGAGCCACCGAGCTCGGACGCGACCGCACGACCGCGCTCCTCCGCGATGTCGGCGACGATCACGGTCGCGCCCGCTGCGTGCAGCCGCCTGGCCGTGGCCTCACCCAGCCCGGAAGCGGCACCCGTTACGAGCGCGACGTTGCCGGCAATTTCCACAGGTCGTCTCCCCTCTCCGCGATGCGGTCGACGAGCGTTCGTTCGCCCGCGCAGACCACGTACTCGACGTTACGCAGATGCGAGACCTTCCCGACCTTCTTGCCATCGGGATTGTGTATGCCGATCTGGGCACCGACGTAGCGCCGAGATTCGAACGCCAGCGTCGCCACCACGTCGCCGCGTGCCCGGCAGGCCGCTTCGAGCGCGTCGATCTCCACCCACGACTCATTGTTGTACGACACGACGACGAGCTCGGCGTCGACATCCCGGATGATGCCCAAGAGTGCGTCCGGCATCGCCCGGCGGTCGTTGAACACGCTCTTCGTCGACGCGTCACGCGCGTCGACGCGCTTGCACGCAACTCCGTAGTGCTCGGGTGCGTCCCACGCGACGAGCGTCTCCCACAGGTGGTAATTCGTGAAGTAGCGGTGCTGGTTGTACGGCGGATCGAGATACGCGAGGTCGAAGGGCCCGAGGGAACGCACTGCTTCGACCGCGTCGGCCCGCACCGCGACTCCGCGACCCGGCACGAGCTCCGGGACGCGCAGCGCGATCGGCCGGTAGGAGCGATCGGCCCACGCCTTGACGTATGCCATCTGGACTCCGGTCGTGGAGTCGACCCGATCGGCGGCTTCGATGAGGCTCGTCAACAGCACCGGGTACATCCAGCTCTCGCGGTAGTCGCGCTCGATGGCGTCGCGCATCGCGTCGATCCGCCGGCCGTTGTCGGGTTGGAAGAAACGAGAACGAACGCAGAACGTCTCGGTGAAATAGCCGTCGACCCCGGGTCGGCTCGACAGGTCGAGGACGGCGGCTTCGAGCGCCTCGATGTCTGCCCCCTCGCCGTCGAGCGCGACATAGCACTGCGCGAAGACTTCGGCGTAGCGTGCCGTGTCGACCGCGGTGACGTGCGCGCCCCGGCGCTTCAGCTCCTGGGCGACGCGCGTCGTACCGGTGAACAGGTCCAGCGCCCGGCGCGACGCCGCGACCGTCGCGATCGCGCCCAGCACCGGCACCAGCCGTCGTTTCGAACCGAGGTACTTGATCACGTCGAGCGGCGAGCGTAGGCGGCTCGGCATCCGCGACCGCGGACCGAGTCGGCGCACGAGGCGACGTCAGTTGCCCCTGAACACCGTCGCCCTCACGACTCGACCGGGAAGCGGAGGTACAGGTTCTCGGCTTGGCGGATGCCCGGTGAGAACGAGATGGTCGTCTCGGGCGCGAGCTCGTAGTCGGGCACGCGGCGATGGAACTCCTCGAGCGCGACGGTCAGCTCGAGCCGGGCGAGATGCGAGCCAAGGCAGCGGTGGGCGCCGCCGCCGAAGGCGAGATGGCGGTTCGTCTCACGGTCGAAACGCACCTCGGACGCATGTTCGAACTCGGAGCGGTCGCAGTTCGCGGCACCGATGAGCAGCGTTGCGCCGTCGCCCGCCTGAAGCTGCACCCCACCGATCTCGAAGTCCTGTGCGAGGATGCGCGGCACCATCATCACCGGCGTCTGGTGTCGCAACAGCTCCTCGACCGCCCCCGCGACGAGCGAACCGTCGGCGACGAGCGCGCGCCGTCGTTCCGGATGCTGCGCGAGGAACACGATCATGCAGTCGAGCGTCGCGGTGACGGTGTCGAGACCTCCGAGCAACAAGAGATGCGTCGTTCCCAGCAGCTCGGCGTGGGTCAGAGGCCGGCCTTCGACCTCGCCGTGCACGAGCGTGCTCAGCAACCGATCGTCGGGCTCGGCGCGCTTCTCCTCGATCTTGCCCTCGAAGTACGCCTCGATCGCCTTACCGGCCGCCTCGCGCTTCTGCTCCATTTCCGCAATCGTGTCGGCCTGCGGGCGGATCGTGTCGTCGCGCCACGCGAGGAACTGCGGTAGGTCGTCTTGAGGAAGGCCCATCAGCGCGAGGAAGATCGTCGACGGCAGTGGCGTGGCGAAGTCCTCGTGGAAGTCGCAGATACCGCGGCCGGCGAACTCGTCGATGATCTCGTTGACGAGAGTGCGCGCCTCCGGTGCGAGGTCGGCCATCCGCTTGGGCGAGAACTGCGGGTCGAGCAGGCGCCGGTACTTCGCGTGATCGGGTGGATCGACCGACAACGGGATGAGCGGCACATCGTTTCCGATCTTGACGACGTCCTTCGACGAGAACACCTCAGGATGCTTGAGCGCCCAGAGCACGTCGTCGTAGCGCGACAGCGTCACGCTGTGGCCGCCGAACATGCCGGGCTCGCGCCCGACCGGACAACGATCGTGCATGTCGTGATACACCGGGTGCGGATCGTCGGCGCAACTCTGCGAGAACACGTCCAACATCGGGCCTTCGTCGCCGGCGGAAACGGCATCGCCGGCGGAAACGGCATCGTCGGTGGAAACGGCATCGTCCGTGTACATCAGTGCTCCTTGGGGATGGCGAGCTCGAGGCTCATGGCTGGCGCAGCGCTTCGGGCACGGCGTGGCGGAAGAGCTTGGACGCGTTCTCCCACGTGACCTTGCGGACGACATCGCCCGGCACATCTCGCAGCGCGGCCGTCGCGTTGGGCTGCGTGTCGGGCCAGGTGGAATCCGCATGCGGGTAGTCGCTCTCGAGACAGATGCGGTCGACGCCGATGTGGTCTCGAAGCGCGAACGTCGACCCGATGTCGATCGTGCAGAACCAAAAGTTGCGTCGGAGCGCTTCGGTCGGCGAGATGTCGGCCGCGGCCCAGCCGTGCGAGCCGACCGCCGAGTGATCGAGCACGTAGTCGATCCGATCGATCAGCATCGGCACCCAGCTGATGCCGCCTTCGGAGAATGCAATCTTGATGTTCGGGAACCGGGTGGGAACCTGCGCCCAGAGCCAGTCGGCGGCGGTGACGAGCGCGTTGACCGGGAACAGGCTGGTGTAGAGCTCGAGCGGCGCACCCGGCGAGCGCGCCGCGGTCCACGACGACGAGCCGTTGTGCAGGCAGACGACCGTCTCCGTCTCTTCGCAGGCCCGCAGGAACGGGTCCCAGTGCGGGTCGATCATCGGCGGGAGCTGCAGGTCGACGGGGTTCTCCGGGAAGCTGACCGCCTTGAACCCGCGCTCGGCATTGCGGCGAACGTCGGCCGCCGCGACCTCAGGCTCGTTCACCCACGCGAGCTGCAACGGGATCACGCGATCGGGGTGCGGTCCGGCCCACTCGTCGATGTGCCAGTCGTTCCACGCGCGTAACGCGGCCAGACCGAGCTCGGGATCCTTGCTCTTTGCGAAGATCGTGCCGGCGAACCCGGCGATGAGCGAGGGAAAGCACAGTGTCGCGTACACGCCGTCGAGGTCCATGTCGGCGACGCGGGCTTCGATGTCGTAACAGCCGCGCCGCATCTCGTCGAAGCGCGCCGGCTCCATGCTCCACTCGGCCTTGGGCCGGCCCGCGACGGCGTTGAGACCGACCTGCGGGTAGAAGTTGTCCTCGTAGATCCAAGTCTCGCGGCCGTCGGCGAGGGTGACGACGCGCGGCGCGCGCTCCTGCAGCGCGGCGGGAAGACGTCCTTCGAAGCAGTGCGCAGGCTCGATGAGATGATCGTCGACGGAGATGATCGTGTAGTTGCGGACGCGCGGCTCGGGATCCGGAAGGAAGGTCGCGGTCATTCGCCGCCGACCCCGTCGACGCAGAAGCGGTGCAGGTACCGCGCGAGCTCCCGCGTGTCGGCAACGCGGCCGAACACGACGTCGTGAACACCGTCGAGCAGCACTGCAAACATCGTGAGCGCGTCGCGTTTCGGATCGTCGGTATCGATGAAGCGCGCGAGCAGGTCGACGAGCGGCGCCAGTGCGTCGCGCAGCTCGTCGTGGTGGACCTGGTCGAGGCGCCGGTACTCGCGCGAGAGCACGCCCGCATATCCCATCGCTTCGGGGGGCGTGAGCATGTCGAAGAGCTCGAACACATACGCGCGCAGCGCATCGGGGCCGGTACGCGCGCCGATGCGATTAGCGAGCATGCCGGCGCCGATGCTGCTGTCCTCCGCAAGGACCGCGAGCAGCAGGTCGTCCTTGCTGCGGAAGCACGAGTAGAAGGCCTTGAGCGACAGACCCGCTCGGGTCGCGAGCTGCGCCACTGTGAAGGCGGCGCTCCCGGTTTCGTTCGCCAACGCCCGGGCGGACGCCACGAGCCGCGGCGGACGGTCGAGCTCCTCCGAGAACGTCATTCTCCCCAGCCTAGACCCCCCAGTTTTACTGCCAACAGTTCGCAAACTTTCCGTACGCCACGCGGCGGTTTTCTTGCCAACTGTTAGCAAGGGGGTGGGGTCAGGCGGGCTCGGAGCGCAGGATGGACATGGCGAAGTATTGGGCGCCACCGCCGTACGCCTGGGCGAGCGCGGTGCGCGCGCCGTCGACCTGATGCTCACCCGCCAGCCCCCGCACCTGCAGCGCGGCCTCGGCGAAGCGCAACATCCCCGACGCGCCGATCGGATTCGACGACAACACGCCGCCCGACGCGTTCACGGGAAACGACCCGGTCAGCTCCGTTTCGCCGCTCTCGACCATCTTCCAGCCTTCGCCCGGCCCTGCGATGTCGTGCCCTTCCAGCCACATCGGCTCGTACCAGCTGAACGGCACGTAGAGCTCGGCCACGTCGATCTCCTGACGCGGAACGCCGATCCCCGCCTGGCGGTAGACATCGTGCGCGCACTCCACCCCCGCGAGCGGGCGAACAGGATCGCGCCCGGGGAAGACGCCGAGCTCACTACGGACGGCCGTAGCCGCGACCCACGCGGCCGGCTTCGACGCGTACTTGCCGTTCGCCTCGTCGGTCAGCACGACTGCGCACGCGCCGTCGGAGGACGGACACGACTCGAGGAACCGCAGCGGGTCCCACAGCATTGCCGATTCCTTCACCTTCTCGATGCTGATGTCGGCCAGTCGCAAGTGCGCGTACGGGTTCTTGAGCGCGTTGAGACGGTCCTTGACCGCGACCTGCCAGCCGACGTACTCGGGTGCACCGGTCCTCTCGATGTACGCGCGGATCCACGGCGCGAACGCGCCACCCGCCCCGATACCGCGACTCCGACCGCCCGCGAGCCCCCATTGCGCGTTGCCCTCGCTCTGCTTCTCCCACGCGATCGCGAGCACACGTTCGTGAATGCGCGACTCGATGAGGTGTGCGCCCACGATGAAGGTCGAACCGCCGACGCTGCCCGCGGTATGCACCCGCAGCATCGGCTTGCCCGCGCACCCGAGCGCGTCGGCGAGGAACAGCTCGGGCTGCACGATCCCTTCGAACGCGTCCGGCGCCTTGCCGATGACGACGGCGTCGATATCGCGCCAGGTGCATTCGGCGTCCTCGAGTGCCCGCGTCGCGGCCTCGCGCAACAACCCGGGAATCGAGACATCATCGCGACGCTTCCTATGGTGCGTCTGCCCGACGCCGATGACCGCGCACTGTTCCGCCATGATTATGGCTCCCTACGCTTCGCGATGCTCCGCTCCGTCCGCACGATAACTACGGCTCCCTACGCTTCGCGATGCTCCGCTCCGTCCGCACGATGTCAGTCGCCCCCCATCAGGCACACCAGGTTGTGCTGCAGCACCTGGCCGCCGGTCGCGTGGGCGAGCCCGCGGCGCGCACTCCCTTCGACGATGCGCTGTGCGACCTCGACGATCCTCACGAGCCCCGTCGCCATCACGGGGTTGGCCGCGAGCGGCCCGCCGGATGGGTTGACCTTCGCGTCGGCGTCGACTCCCAACGCGTCGCGCAAGATCAGCTCCTGAGGACTGAACGTCGACGACAGTTCGATCACGTCGAGCGGTCCTCCGTCGTAGCCCGCCTTGCGCGCGGCCAGCGTGGTCGACGCCGACGTCGTCAGGTCGCGCATCCCGGGCTGGTGCACCTCGATGCGGTGATCGAGACCACGTATCCACGCGGGCCGTTCGCAGAGTGTCCGGGCCCGATCGCCGCGCGCGAGCACGACCGCGACGGCACCGTCAGAGACGGGCGGAAGATCGTGCCTGCGCAATGGCGCGCGCACGTAGGGCGCGGCGAGCAGCTCGTCGACCGAGAAGTCGCCCGCAACCTGCGCGTTCGGATTGTCTTTCGCGTTTCGTCGGTTGCGCACGACCACGTTCGCGAAGTCGCGCTCGGTCGCCTTGCCCGCATCGAGCAACGCTCGCGCCTGGATACCGGCGAGCGACGCGGGATCGACACCGAGTGGCGCGAGGTAATACGGGTCGAGCTGCTGCGCCCACATCTCCGCCGGTATCGAAGGCGACGACTTGCCCGAGCCGAACACAAGCGCGGTGTCGATGTCGCCGTGCTGCAGCCGCACCCACGCTTCGTACAGCGCCCAGGCCCCGTCCATCTCGACGTGCGACTCCGAGATCGGCGGCCACGCGCCCGCGGCCTCGAGGTTCGAAACGAACGCGAAGGGCCCGCCCGTGAGGTAGTCGCAGCTGCCCGCGCACGTGAAGCCGACCTCGCGCCGGTCGAGGCCGGCGCGCTGCAGTGCTTCGGTGACGATCGGGACGAGCAACTGCACCTCGCTCTCGCGGGCGCGCCGCGACGAAGGCGTCTGGGCGTAGCCGACGACGGCGATGTCTGTGGCGGACATCAGAAGATGTGCTCCTCATACTTGGCGCGGTCCGTGTCGGGCTCACCGCTCGGCTCGAACGCGTCGATGACCGACGACACGCTCCCCCATCCGCGGTTGGACACGCCCTCGGCACTGCGGTCGCTCTTCGCCTTCCACACCGCGCGCACGCGCATCCCGGATCGGAGCTCATCGTGCGGAACTCCGACGATTTCCTGCCCACCCAGGTTGCTGTCGGAGCGGTCGAGCAGCACCGACGCGTAGACGAACGGCTCGGTCTCCGTCTGGCCGTAGTACGCCACCGGCGTGATGATCGTGAAGCCCGTGAGGGTGCCGTGATCGCTGACCTCGATCTCGTCGGCATCGGTAGTGGGGACCACGCAAATTGGGCAGTAGCCCTTGCCGGGAACGAACACCCGGCTGCACGATGGGCACTTGTGACCGACGATGCGACCATCGATCAACGCGTCGACGTAGCGCTCCAGGACCGGCGTGAGCTCCTCGGAGTATGTCAACGACACGAGGTGCTCCATCACGAGGCTCTCCTTGGGCACCAGGTTCTCTTGGGGAGTGCTCATGCTCATGATGCGGGCTCCCAGCACGCGAGATCGTCGATCATGTTGTGAGGCTCGGCCCGCCAACGCGGCCGCACGCGCATACCCGTCGACATCCGGTCGAGGCTCCCCGCGTCGACTGCGTGCACCATCGCCGAGTCGGCGCCGTCGGGGGTGACCAGCGCGAACGCGAAGGGCCGGTCGAGGGGGTGCTTCGAGGTCGGGTCGTCGACCCATGTCCACGAGCCGACGGTGCCCTGCGGACCGACTTCGACGAGCTCTGCGAGTGCGTCGCCCGTATTCGGGTCGTACTCCAAGGGCGGTATGAGCACCTTGCCGTCGCGCGTCTTGATGCCGAGGATGCGGTGCTCCCGTAAACCGGCGAGGAACGCGCCGACCACCGGCCCGAGCGTGCGCGAATAGGGAAACTCGAGGGTGCTCTCGACCAGGCGCGGTTGACTCATGTCCCCGAACCTAACCATCCGACGCGCGCGCCGCATCTTCGGCGAGTGACCGCTTGTCCACCTTGCCCACCGACGTCATCGGGAGCGCGTCGACGACGACGAGACGATCGGGCGCCTTGTAGTCGGCCAGCGCGTTCCGGCAAAAGGTCCGGAGCTCCGCCAACGCGGGCGAGGCTCTGCCGTCGGGTGTGCCGACGGGCACGATGAAGGCGACGCCGATCTCTCCGAGCACGCGATCCGGTACACCCAGCACCGCAACCTCCGCCACTTCCGAGTGCTGCGACAGCACGCGCTCGACTTCGCCGGGGTACACGTTGTAGCCACCGCGGATGTACATCTCGCTGCGGCGGCCGACGAGAGTCAGATAGCCACGCGCGTCGAGGACGCCGAGATCACCCGTCGCCAGCCAACCGTCGGCACCGAGGACCTCGGCCGTGCGCGCCGGGTCCTGCCAGTAACCGCGCATCACCGCCTCCGACCGGCAGCGCACGCGCCCGACGACGCCGGTCGGGCAGGCCTGCCCATCGTCGTCGACCACCTCGAGCTCGACATTCGCGCGCGGACGGCCGACCGTTTGGGAGATCACCTCCGGAGTGTCGCCCGGCACGGTGCCGGTCGTGATCGCGGCCTCGGTGCTCGTGTAGCCGATCACCACGGGACACGCGAGACGCTGCTCCATCTCGCGCACGAGCTCGGGCGGCACCGTGGCCGCTCCGGTTCCCGCGATGCGAAGGCTCGAGAGGTCGCTGCTCGCGAAGTCGGGATGGTCGAGCACGAGCCGCCACTGTGTCGGCACTCCCTGACCGACGGTGACGCGTTCGCGCACAATCAGCCGGAGCGTGTCGACCGCGGTCCAAGGTGTCGGCGTGATCACCGTGGTGATCACATTGTCGATCTCCTCCCACGGTCGCGACATGAACGCGACGTGCGCGAATGGGAGCGGCGCGAGCCGCACGTCGTACCGCGCTCCCATCGCGCCCGCGCCGACCGCGACGGCTCGGAGGTTGCGATGGTCGAACACGGCACCCTTCGGCATTCCGGTCGTGCCACTCGTCCAGACGATCGCAACCCGATCGTCGGGCTCGACGCGCGGGAGATCGGGCGGTGGATCGTTCGTGAACGCGGCGCGCACCGCATCGAGATCAGTCTCTCGTATCACCACGCGTGGACGCGTCCGGTCGAGGATGCTCGCGATCTCCGACCGGCCCAACCGCGTGTTGATACCGGTCGTGATCGCGCGCAGGCGCATCGCCGCCTGGTAGCAGACGGCGTAGTCGATCGAAGACGGCACGAGCAGCGCGACCACCTCACCGGGCTGAACTCCACCAACAGCGAAGAGCGCGGCGACTCCGTCGGCGGCGCGGTCCCACTCACCGAACGTGAGCCGCCGTTCGAGCTCGACGAACGCGGCGCGATCTGGATGCTCGGCCGCGACCTTCCGAAGCAGCTCCACGGTCGTTCGGGGCGGGCGCATCGGTGCCAACGTACCGGCGCTCCTCGCGAGTACCGTTTCCGGCCGATGCCCTCCTCGAAGGAAGCGCGCGCGCGCCAAAATCGTCAGAAGGAGCGCATCGCCGCGCAGCTCGCCGAGCGCCGTCGCGTACAGCAGCGCCGCCGGCGGTTCGGCGCGGTCGCCGCCGTCATCGGGTTGGTGGTCATCGTGGCGCTCGGCCTCGTGGCTGCCGGCAACGGCAATAGTCCGAAGGTCGCGGTCTCTCCGACGACGGTCGCGTCCGGTACCACGACCACGACCACGCCTACGACCACGACGGTCGCGCCGTCGGCGAAAGGCAAACCGTGCGTCGGGCTCAAAGATTCGCTGCCGAAGGGCGCGCCCGCGATGCTGTTGGTGCCCGGCCCGGCGCCCACCAAATTGTCCACGCAGGATCTCAAGGTCGGCTCGGGCGCCGTCGTGCCGAAGAACGCGAAGGTGACCGTCAACTATGTCGGCGTTGCGTGCTCGACCGGCAAGATCTTCGACTCGTCGTACTCGCGCAACCAGCCCTTCGACGCCGATCTCGCGAGTGGTGTCATCCAGGGCTGGATCCAGGGAATCCCGGGCATGAGGCTCGGCGGCGTTCGACTGCTTGCGATTCCTTCCGACCTGGCGTACGGCGCGGCCGGCGCTCCGCCCTCGATCGCGCCCGACGAAGCCCTCTACTTCCTCGTCGCCGCAGTCAAGCTCGCCTGAGCCCCGCCGACACACGCGGAAGGCGCGTCAGTCTTCGGGTTCGGACATGTCCATCAGCCCGGAGGCGGCCGCGAGCGCGACGGCCCGTCGGGCCGCCTTGTCGTAGACCAGCGCGAAGTAGTGCTCGGCGATCGTCTCCCGACCGGGAAGCGGCGGCGGCCCGAGCGACCGGATCATCGCCGCGGGGTCGTCGGGAGAACGCACGAGCGACACTGGTTCGTCGCCCGGGTCGCTGCCCTCCCAGAAATCGCGGCGCGGCACGGACTTCCGGCGCGGGCTCGACCGGGCGGATGCCCGGCGGCGCGGCGGGCTCACGCCGTGACTCCGGGTTCGGACTCGAGCAGGTCCTCGGTGAGCAGCGCGTCGGGCCGCATGCCGAGCGCGAGGCGGAGCTGGTCCTGGTCGAGATCGGCAAGCGAGCTCGATTTCGGCAACACGAGATCCGCGATCCGGCGCTTGCCCGCCACTACTTCCTCGACCCGTTCGTCGACGGTTCCAGGGCAGATCAGGCGGTGAGAGATGACGGTACGCGTCTGACCGATGCGCCACGCACGATCGCGGGCCTGGTCTTCGACCGCGGGGTTCCACCAACGGTCGTAGAGAACCACGTGGCTCGCGGCGGTGAGGTTGAGGCCGGTACCGCCGGCTTTCAACGACAAAACGAGCGCGCGCGGCCCGCCGTCGCCCTGGAAGTCGGAGATGATCTGGTCGCGAACCGTGCGTGTCAGCCCGCCGTGGTAGCAAGCCACCGGAGTTCCCGTGCGCTTCGTGAGATGGTCGGCCAAGCGAATACCCCACTGCGCGAAGTGCGTGAACACGAGAACGCTTTCCTCCGCTGCGAACACCGCGTCGACGATCTCCTCGAGGCGCGAGAGCTTGCCCGATCGACCCGCGAGAGGAAGGTCGTCGTCCTTGTATGCGGCGGGATGGTTGCAGATCTGCTTGAGCGCGGTGATCGCGGCGAGGATCTGGCCGTTGCGGGCCTTGCTGCCTTCGGGAAGCGCCGCACCGGTGACCAGGGTGTCGAGCAACGCCTGATACAGGCCGATTTGCTCGGGTGTCATCGCGCAGCGGTCGAGCTCGTCGATCTGGTCGGGAAGCTCCTGCGCGATCGCGGGTTCGGCCTTGGTGCGCCGGAACACGAGGATGCCGTTGAGCGCGCGCATCGCGTCCTCGGCCTCGACGCGCGCGGCCCGGCCGTCGCTCGAGAGTCGCGCGATGAACTGCGGGCGCGGACCGACGAGCCCGGGATTCGCGAAGTCGAGGATCGCCCACAGGTCACCGAGACCGTTCTCGATCGGCGTGCCGGTGAGCGCGATCCGCGTTCTTGCCGGGATTCGCCGCAACTGCTGCGACGTGTCGTTGGCCGGATTCTTGATCGCCTGGGCCTCGTCGAGAATCACCTTTGCCCACGACACGCCGGAGATCGCATCGATGTCGCGCACGGCAGTTCCGTAAGTGGTGACGACCACGTCGGCTTCGGCGACCTCGGTCGCGATCTCGTCTGCCGCCGCGCGGTTCGCGCCGTGGTGCACGACGACGCGCAGGCCGGGTGTGAAGCGCGCGGCCTCCGCGGTCCAGTTGCCGACGACTGCAGGCGGCGCGATCACGAGTGCGGGACCCGAGCCCGCACCGCCGAGGAGGTCGGCGAGCATCGTCGGCGTCTTGCCCAGGCCCATGTCGAGCGCGAGGCAACCGCCGAGTCCCGCCTTGCCGAGGAAGCCGAGCCAGGCAAGCGCCTCGGCCTGGTAGCTGCGCAACTCACCGACGAAGCCGGACGGGGTTCCCGCAGGCGCCGACGAAACCTCTGCCGCCGCGGCGAGAAGGTCGGCCGCCCAGCCGCCGCCGACCACGGAGACACCGCCGGCGAGCGCCGAGCCTTCGATACCGAGCGCGAGACGCAGCGTCTCCGCGCCCGAGAGCTGCGTCGTGTCGGCGCGTTCGGCAAGCGCGTCCGCGGCTGCCTGCAGGTCGGCGCGGTCGATTGCCACCCACCGACCGCCCGAGCGGATCAGTGGGCGCGCCTCTCTCGCCAAGCGCGCGATGTCGGCCGCCGTCAACTCGACGTCATCGAACACGGCCGACCAACGGACGTTCGCCAGCTGGTTCGCGCCGACCACCGACTCCGACGAAGCGTCGACGAACACACGCAGCGCCGGCGTAGGCCGACGCCGCGACAATGCCGGGACGCGCACGTCGAAGCCGGCCGCCTCGAGCTGCGGGCCCGTCGTCGCCATGAGGTCCCACGCCTCGTCCTGGCTCAGGATGACCTCGCCGCGCCGCGTGCCGCCCGGCCGCAACAACGCGGGAAGCATGCGCTCGAGCCGCGTGATCTCGTCGTCGAGATGAGGCCGGCCCGCACCGGCGTTCACGATCGCCGCCTCGATCGGAAGCAGCTCACCGCGCGGCCCGGTCGCGAACACGGCGAGATGCCAGGCGTTCGAGTCGTCGGGGGGATCGAGCCGCACGATCAAGCGTCCGCGTTCTCCCGTCACCGAGCGACCCCAACGCTCGATGCGCGTGGCGACGTCGCCCGCGAGACGGGTCGGCGCATCGAACGCGGTGCCGTCGAGACGCCCGAGAAATGCCTCGGCCACATCGGTGGCGGTGCGAACGTTCGGTGGTGGGGCCGGCGTCTCGAGCTGGCGCGCACCATCGCGACAGATGGCGTCGACCATCCCCGTGAGCGCGGAGCGGGTCAGTGCTCGCGCGTCGACGTCCTGGTCCAACGCGAGGAGGGATCCGGGGATGGTCTCGATCAGCCGAGCGAGACGAGCCGGATCGACGAGCGCCGGCGTCCAGCGCACCGAGTACGAGCCGTTCGAGTCGCGGGCACTCCCGCCGCGACGCGTGCGCTGTCGCAGGAACGGAACCATCGCGCCCCGCGCGGTGAGCTCCACCGCCCAGATCGCGACCCGTCCCAACCACCGCACACTTGCTCCGACGTCGTCGATCTGGCCGGCGCCGGCCGCCACCAACCAACCCAGCACCTCGCCGACGGGAATCGCCTGCGCCTCCGCGCGAGCGTCCCCGGGAAGCGGCACCGCGCCGTGCCGAGTCCAACCGGAGAGGGGAGCGCCCGCCGCCGCGAGCATCTTGGCGAGCTCATCGAGCGCGGCCGGCGGAGCGTTCCGGCCCGCCGCCCATGCGACGACCCGACCCGGTTCCCACGAGACCTGCACCTGGACGACGCCCGGCTCGACGTCGTGGTCACCACGGTCGTCTCCGGAGTCGCGGTTGCCACGGCCGGGTCGGCCGGACCGGGCCGCCGGCTCGGGCTCGCGTTGACCGCTGTGACGCGCCCACGCGGCCGCAACCCTTCGGTACTCCGACTCGAGATCGGCGAGCACCTGCTCGCGCTCGTCGCCGCGCAGCGACCGCGCACTTGCGAGATGTTCTTCGGCATCGCGCAGAAGCGCGAGCAACGACGCGCGCCACGCGGCCGGATCGGCCTCGAGGACCGCGAGCTGTTCGGGCGTCACATCGCCGTCGATCTCGGCATCGACGTACATGTCGAACTGCCAGGGCGCGAGCGGCGTCGACGTCGGCGTTCCTGTCACAGATCTCCGCTGGTTACGACGGAGGACACGACGTGCATCCTCGAAGAATGCGGACCCGAAGGTCCGTCCGGTTCCGGCGACGCCAGATGGCGGTCCGAGACCCGGAACCCCAACCGCTCCGCGTCGACGGAAATGTCGACAACCTCATCGACGGAACGGCTGTTGCAACTCATTCTAAGCGAAACAGCATGCCCACAGTGTCATCGGCCCGATCTCTTACAGAGAACCTGATTCTCCCGCCGCAAGTCGTGTGACAATCACAATGAGTACTCGGCCCCCGGGCGGGCAATGAAACCCGAGGGAGACAGAGAAATGACAGTCAATCCTGCAATGCTGGCCAAGGTCGAGGCGGGCGTGAACGGCGAGGAGAACACGTCTTGAGTCAGGAGGCACATCCGGTCATACGGCTGGCGCTCGTCGACGACGAGACGATGTTTCGCGAGGGGTTGCGAGCGCTCATCGAGCGGGAACCCGACCTCGAGGTCGTCGCTCAGGCCATGAGCGTGCGCGCGTTGGAAGGCATGCACGTCGAGCCCCATGTCATCGTGACCGGTCTTTCGTTTCCCGACGCGGCGCGCGACGAGGTCATCATCGAGCTTCGCACGCGCTTTCGCGACGCCTCCATCTTGGCCCTGACCTCCCTTGACGATCTCGCGACTGTTCAGCAGGTGCTCGCTGCCGGCGCCGACGGATACGTGTTGAAGTCTGCCGCCACGACCGACCTCTTCGCCGGCATACGCGCGGTCGCGCACGGCGGGTTGTACCTGCAGCCGTCGATCGGCATCGCGTTCGCCTCACGACCTCCCGAGCTGGTCACGGGTTCCGCGGTCGGCGGATTGACGCCGAAGGAGACGGAGGTGCTGAGGCTCCTCGCTCTCGGGCACACCAACGCGGAGGTCGCCGCGCTCACCGGCTCGAGTCTTCGCACGATCGAAACGCATCGGGCCCATATTCACCAAAAGCTCGACCGCCATACTCGAGCGCAGCTCGTGCGCTTCGCGCTCGAAGTCGGGCTCCTTCGGCTCGACGAGGAACACCCGCCCGCCCAACAACCTGTGAGTACGGTCGACGGAGAGAGCTGAGTCGGCGGTTTCGAGATCGCGCTCAATCTGCGGAGAGCACTGCGCCATCGAGTTCCGGCGTGTCAGCCTCCGACGGTTTGCGCCAGTCGGTACGGCGAGTGAGGAACAGCGCGACCGCGAGGAGGACAGCGCCGAGCGCGATGCCGATCACCAGGCGCCCCGATTCGTAGCGCGCGGACGGACCCGCCGCGAAGGTGATCGGTACCACCGGCGCCGGCACTTCCGATGCCTCCTCTTGCACGACGATGCCGCAGGGCGTGTCGCGTCCGCACTCAGCCCCCGCCGAGCCGACGCGACCGCCTCGGATCACGAGGACGGTGCGGCCGGCGCCATCGGCGCCGATCATGAACGACGCCAGCGGGCTCGGCGCGCCGCAACGCTGCGATCCGGCGGTGTCGGGCGCCGCGCACATCGTCGCGTGCACCCGGGCACCGGGAGTGAAGCCGTGCGCCGCGACGGTCACCGCCGCTTCGCCGACGAGATCACGTGCACTCGGCATCACGCTCACACGCCTTGAATTCGATGCGACGTCGCCGAAGACCGTCGTGAGGAATGCAGTGTCGGTTTCCGTTCGCAGTCGTACGACGCATGGAGGCTCCCTGTCGCGGCACATCGAGACGGCTGCGTTCGGAAGCGTTTCGATGGTGTCGCGCACGAGGTACTGGATCCGGGCGGAGCCCACCTCGTCGAAGAGGACCGGAAAGGAATTCGTGCAGCGGTCCCGCGTGCACTGCTCGACCTGTCCGTACGCATTGGGCTCGAACCCGCTCGCGGTGATGCGCAACACCGACCGGCGCGCCAGCTCGTCGACGACAGGTGACCCGGTTCCGAACACGTGGCGGTCGATCGCCTCCATACGGACATCGGGACCCTCGATCGGGTCGAGAACGACAGGGCGAACCGCCTCCGCACGCTGGGTGTTCGTTGTCGTTGTCGATGTCGCCGTCGATGTCGATGTCGATGTCGCCGTCGTGGGCGTCGTCGTGGGCGTCGTCGGCGATGCATTCTCCGCCTCGCGACCGCCTCGGCCTCCGATCACCCCCACCACAGAAGCCCCGAGGAGCAGAACGAGCAGCGCAGCACCGGCCAACGCGATCAGCGGACCGCTGCCACCGAACGTCGGCCATCCATGCCGCGGACTAACCACTCGAACCACTTGCCCGAGAGGGCGGCGTGCCGTCGTCGAGTTGGCGGTTCAGGGTGAGCAGGCGGCCCATGACGGGTAGTGCCAGCAAGTTGACGCCGTGCAGCACGCCGATGATGAGCAAGATCCCGCCAATGCGCGCAGTCTCGTGTTGGAGCTGGTTGGCGTCGACCGTCCGACCCCAGTTCTTGGCCGGCGCATACCGGATCGTGAACATGATGTAGGCGGCGAAGATCAGGTAATACGCGATATCCGTGAGCACGATGAAGCTCTTGCCGGTTCGCGGGTTGGCCCGGAAGACGTCAGCCGCGTAGCTCTTACCGAATCGCTTGATCAGCGGCCCCATCCAAAGGGCCAGCCCGACCAGGACCGCATCCGTAAGGAGTTCGAGTACCCACCAGTCCATCAGCAGTTCTCCTTGTCGTGGTTCGGTCGTCGCGAAGGCGACGGCGGCAATCGCGCCGAGCACGCACGCGGCGATACCCGCCGCGCGGCGATGCTGCCGCCGGCGACGCCGGTCGTCGTCGATGCTCAACTGGATTCGTGCGAAGAGATCCGGGCTCTCCTCGGCCGCCGACACGCCTGCGAGCAGGGCGTCGCGCACGCGGTTCTCGACGACCGTCACGCTGTCACCTCGACGGGGTCCGACGGTCCGTTGTCGTGCTCGGCCTGTGATCCCAACCTGCGTTCGAGCGCGGCGAGTCCACGACCGAGGTGCGTCTTCACGGAGTTACGGGAGATGCCGAGCGTCTGCGCGATGTCGTCGATGCCGAGCTCGTCGTAGTACCTGAGCACGAGGCAGTCGCGTTGGCGATGCGGTAGGTCGCGCAACCCGTCGATGACCCGCTGCTGATCCTCGCGCAGCGTTATCTCGTCTTCGATTGCCGCCTGGTCGTCTTCCGGCAGGTGGTGACGGAGGGAGACGAGACCACGACGGTTGTGGTCTCGCGCGAGGTTGAGGACAATCGAGCGCAGGTACGCGGGCGCCTTGGCGGGATCCTCGATGCGATGCGTGCTGCGGGACAGCCGGATGAAGGCCTCCTGCACGAGATCCTCCGCCGCGTTGCGGTCGTCGACGAACAAACGCGTCAGTCGGACGAGTGAGGAGGCCTCCTGTCGGAAGAGGGTGACGATCAGCGCGTCGACGTCGATCCCGGCGCGTGCCGCGTCGATCGCGGGAGGCCGCAGCGAGATCGCGTCAGCCATCGGTAGCGCGAGCGTGGCGACCATCGCACCGACAGACTCATCGAGAGGCGGTCGCGGGCGACAAACCGCGTCAAATACGTCTCGCAAGGCACGCTCGAGCGCCCCTCGCGCGGCTCCCTGCTGCCGCCGCCGTTCGGCGCGATCCACGCTGCATGCTGCCACGCGCGGCCGATCTCACCGGACTTTCGGAAATCTCTCGCTCCGTGTCGCCCGCGTCGCCGCGTCGCTCGTCTGTACACGTGACGGGCCGGAGCGGCCCGCTCATCGAAGCAGCGTGACCGGGCTGGGGCCCGCGCGCGGGATCCAGGAGGTCACATGCGAGCAGGAACACGAGGACGAGCGGCATGGATCGGCGCCGCCCTCGCAATCGGAGGAATCGTCGGCAGTGCACTACCCGCGGGAGCGGACGGTGCGGTCGTCGCGAGCGCAGTCGGTGCGCTCACGCCGAACCCGGCGTTCGCGGCGAATGCCACCGACGCCGTGAATCCGACGCTGGGTGCCGACGCACGAGTCCACATCGCCGTCAACGGCGGCCGGGACGGACAGACGCTGGTGAGCCTGGACGTCGACGGCCTTCCGGCCGGTCGATCGTTCGGCGCACACCTCCACCGCGACAGCTGCTCGAGCGACTTCGGTGGGCCTCACTACCAGGCGCCCGATCCCGCGAACCCCGTCGCGGCAAACGCCGACGCCGATCACGAAGTGTGGCTCGACTTCACGACGAATGCCGCGGGCCGCGGCCGGACGCTCGCCGTGGTTCCATTCGAGGTGCAAAGCGGAGCGCGCGCGGTTGTGATCCATCAAGGCGAACACACGATGGCCGGCGGCACAGCCGGGCAACGGCTCGCCTGCATCGACGTCAGCATCTGAATCGACGTGACAGACCGCGCCGCGTCGGACCCGTCCGGCGCGGCGCGACGAGTTTGCGAGGACAGCGATGGGAACGAACGTGATCGAGATCGACGGTCTCCGCAAGGAGTACCGGGGCCGGCGCGGTCGCCGCGTGGCGGCGCTCGACGGCATCGACCTCGCGATTCCCGAGGGCGGCATCTTCGGCTTCCTCGGGCCCAACGGCTCGGGCAAGACAACGACAATTCGTTGTCTGCTCGGACTCGTCCGCCCCACGGGCGGACACGTCCGGCTGTTCGGACAGCCCGTTCCGCGCGCATTGCCCGGCGCGCTGCGTCGCATCGGCTCGATCGTCGAGTCTCCAGCACTGTTCCCGACGATGAGCGGCCGCGAGAATCTCCGACTCCTCGCGGCCGTCGACCGCATCGGTCCGCGCCGCGTCGACGATGTGCTCGGCGCGGTCGGGCTCGCCGACCGGGCGGGCGATCTCGTCAAGAAGTACTCACTCGGCATGCGGCAGCGTCTCGCGATCGCCGCGACGTTGCTCAAGGATCCCGCGTTGCTCATCCTCGACGAGCCTGCAAACGGTCTCGACCCGGCCGGCATCCGCCAAGTGCGCGCCCTGGTCCGACAACTCGCGATGGAAGGGCGCACGGTGTTCGTGTCGAGCCACATCCTCTCCGAGATCGAACAGACGTGCGATCGTGTTGCAATCCTCAGCCGCGGTCGCTGTGTTGTTCATGGCACCGTGCACGACGTCCTTGCGTCCGCCGGCGAAGGCGAAGCCATGCTCGTACGCGTCGACGACCTCGATGTCGGTGTCGCGGTCTTGCGCCGCGCGGGGCTTCCCGCCGAGCGGCGCAACGACGATGTGCGTGTCGCGATCTCACCTACGCGCGCCGCGCACGTCACGGAGACGCTCGCGCGGAACGGTCATTGGGTGACCGACCTACGGCCCGAGGAGCGCAGCCTCGAGGAACTGTTTCTCGAGCTGACCGGTGCCGAGGAGCGTGCCTTCGCACCGACGGAAGAGGAGGTCCCGGCATGAACCTGCTCGTCGTCGAGATGCGCCGCGCGCTGCACCGACGGGTGGTACGAGTGCTGATCGTGCTCGCGCTGTTCGGGTGCGCGGCCGCCGGGATCATCGTCTTCGCGGATTCGGCCGGCAAGACCCTCGCCGAGCTCGGGGTCGGAGGTGAGCCCCACCCGGCGATCATGCGCAATTGGTGGATTGCGGGGACTGGCGACGGCGCGCTCATGATCTCCCTCTTCTTCTTGCTGCTCGGTGGCGTCTTCGGCGGCGCGTCGGTCGCCGGCGCCGAATGGCGAGCCGGCACGGTCACGACGGTGCTCACTTGGGAGCCGCGACGCGTGCGCGTTCACCTCAGCCGCACGGCCGCCTGCGCGATTCTCGCCGCGCTCATCTCCTTCGCCTTGCAGGGCGTGTTCCTCGCGTCGCTGCTCCCCGCGGTGCTCGCGAACGGGTCGAGCGCCGGCATCGACGCCGGCTGGTGGGTATCGCTCATTGTCGTCATGCTCCGCGCCTCGCTGCTCACCGCGATCGCGGCGATGCTCGGCGTCGCGCTCGCGACCCTCGGCCGCAACACGTCGTTCGCGCTGATCGTCATCTTCACATGGTTCGCCGTGGTCGAGAGTCTTGTCCGAGGTCTCAAACCCGGCCTCGCGCAGTACCTCTGGGGTGAGAACGTCGCGACCGTCCTGCCTTGGGCACAGCTCCCGGAGGCGCAGTTCCAACGTGGACCGCTGCTCGCGCTGTTGACCGTGACGTTCTACGTCCTGGTCGTCACGACCGTCGCCACGCTCGCGTTCCGTCGGCGTGACATCGCGAGCACCTCATGATCAAGCTCTTGCAGACATTTCTCACCGTTTGCGTTGGCCTGAGTGTGACGTTCGCGGCGCTCGGTCTCGTCCTCGCGTTCGGCATCTTCGCGTTCATCGGGATGCCTTTGCTGGCGATCGGCCTCGGTCTCCTCAGTTCCGCGATCGACGACTTCTAGCGCGAGCGGACCGCTTCCAACCCGTAGCACTCGATCGCGTTCGCGCCGAGAATGCGCGCTTGGTCGAAGGGCGCGAGCGGCGCGACGCGTTGGCGGAGCTCGTCAACGACTCCCGCGTGGTACTCCGGGTGCGGGTAGTCGGATGCCCACAGGATTCGATCGGTGCCGAGCTTCTCGGCCGTGGCCGCGAGGTTCCATTCCTCGGGCTCGAAGCTCACGTAGCACTGGCGCGCGAAGTACTCGCTCGGCAGCAGCGAGAGCCAGCGACGCTCGAGCGGGAAGGCCTGTACCTGCTCGTCCATGCGTTCCAGCAACGACGGCATCCATCCGCCGCTCGATTCGAGGAACACCAGCTTGAGTCGCGGGAAGCGCTCGCAGACCCCGCCCATCAGCAAGCGACCCATCGTGACGATCATGTCGACGGGATTGCCGACCGCTTGGCCGAGTGCAGAGCCGCCGTGGATCTCGTCCATGGCCATGTTGGTGACCGTGGCGCTTTCGCTTACCGCGACCAGCCCGAACTTCCGGCACGCGCCGGGGGTGTCGACGTGCACACCCGGATGGAACGCGACGGGCGCTCCGAGATCCTGACACGTCGACCAGAAGTCGTCGTACACGTGATGGTTGAGCGGAAGCTCGTCGACGTACGCGGACGGGCGCACGAAGACGGCGCGTAATCCGCGCCCGATCGCGTGCTCAGCTTCAAAACAGGCGCGCGCGACGTCCTGAAGCGGCGCGGCCGCCGCGCCGAACAGACGCGTGGGCTCGTAGGCACAGAAGTCGGCGAGCCAGTCGTTGTAGGCGCGTTGGCAGTCGGCGACGAACGCGGTGTCGCGCAACGCGGGAATCTCGTCGCACGGTCCGAAGAACATCGCGAGGCTCGGGTACAGCACCACCGCATCGATGCCGTCGGCGTCCATGTCGTCGAGACGCGCCTTGGGCTCGTGCCCTCCCGGACGGCGCAAGCCTGCGAGCAGGTCGTAGAACTCGCGCGGCGTCATGCCGACCGCGGCCGCCATCTGGTCGTGCAGCTCCCTGCCGCCGCCGCGCACGCGGCCGCCGACGTGGGTGATCTCGTAGATCTCGTCGACCACCTCCTTGTGTGGCACCCAGTCGCCCCAACGGTCGTGGTCGATCCGTTCCCGCGTCCAGATGTCGTTCGGCTCTTCCATGACGTGGCCGTCACCATCCACGATCGCGGCGGTCGAGGGCGTCACGGTTACGTCAATCGCACAGATCGGGCTGCTCTCGGACGATGCGAGCGAACAGCGGTTGGAACTGGAACCAGCCGACCGTCTCGGTGCCGACCTGGGCGTGAGTCGTTCGGGCGTGCTCTGCGGAGATGGGGATGACGGTGCCCGCTGCCTTGGCGAGGAGCTGCGCTTGGCACGACCGCTCCATTGTGACGAACCACCAGATCGCCGACTCGACGGTCTGCCCGACCGTCAGGAGGCCGTGGTTGGCGAGGATCACCGCCTTGGCGTCGCCCAGGGCATGGGCGATGCGCTTGCCTTCCTCCAGGTCGAGCACGACGCCCGTGAAGTCGTCGAAGCGGGCATGGTCCTCGTAGAACGCGCACGCGTCCTGCGTGATCGGCTCCAGCATCTGGCCGAGCGCGGAGAGGGCCTTGCCGTGCAATGAGTGAGAGTGCGCAGCGCCGACGGCGTCGAGCCTCGCGGCGTGTACCTGCGAGTGGATCGCGAAAGCGGCCGCGTTCACAGGCAGGCTGCCCTCGACGACCGTGCCGTCGTGGGCGACGAGCAACAGGTCGCGGGCGCGGATGTGCGCGAAAGGCATGCCGAACGGGTTGACCCAAAAGTGATCGGTCAGCTCGGGGTCGCGTGCGGTGATGTGACCGGCCACGCCCTCCTCGAAGCCAAACTTGCTGAACAACCGGAAGCCGGCGGCGAGCACACGCTTGCGGTGCGAGCGCTCCTCGGCGATCGGTCGACTGTCGGGCATGGTCACGTCGCGCAAGATCGGCTCGTATGACATCGTCGCTCCCGAGGTGATCAGGTCCATTGCGGGGCGGTCCTGTGCTGTCCAGGGTACTGCGACGGTGCGAATCGTCCGCAAAGCAGAAGTGCTCTAGCGAACGAGCCCGACATTGTCCGGCACTCGCGGCAGACCTGCGTCGTCGTGCGTTCCTTCGGCCACGTCGATCTCGTCCGCACTCTCGCCGGCTGCAGCATCGCCGTCAGCGCGACTGCGATCATCGCCCCCAGGGCGTCCGTCGGACAGGCCGAGCGTCCTGCCGAGTGTCATCTCAACGCGCGCTCGAGCTGCGCCTTCGTCATGTGCGAGCGTCCGGCGATGTTCTTCTGCTTCGCCTCTTCGTAGAGCTGATCGCGGGTACGGCCGCGGCCGCCGTGCGTCCGGCGGTAGCCGGCGCGCCGTTGCGAAGAGATATCGGTCTTCGACAGAAGCGAAGCGTTCTTGGCTTCGCCGGAACGCGCCCGCTGCTTGTTCACCGTGCGCGCCGCGATTTCCTCGGCGCGGTCCTCGGGCACCCCTCGCTCGCGCTCCGCGTCGAGAATGTGCTCGTACTGGCGCTCCCGCTTCGGTGAAGACCCTCGCGGCATGATGCCTCCTCGTCGTCGGCGGTATCGCCTCCAATACCCGATCGTCTCGTCCGCCGAAACCGCGCGGTCGGGCGGGCGGAGACCGCACCGAGGTCTCGCCGAGATCACCCGGAAGAGGTGACGGCCTCGTCGAGGCTGACCATGAACCAAACGCTCTTGCCTTCGCCGTCACGGGACTCCGTCACGCCCCAGGTGTCCGACAGACGATCGACGATGCACAGCCCTCGTCCAGTGACTTCGGTGGGTTCGGGACGTCTCGTCGCGACTCGCGCAGACCCGCTGTCGGCGATATCCACCCGCACGTGTCCGATCGTCTGCTCGATCGTCATGGTGAAGTCTGTGTTCGCGTGTCGCACGCAGTTCGACGCAAGCTCCGAAACCATGAGGGACACCGTGTCTACGACGTCGCGCGGCAGGCCCGTAAGTGCCGCTCGGACATATCGCCGTGCCGCGGCAGGGGCGTCGGGAGTATTCCGAATGAAGGTGTGGTCGCTACGGAGCAATACCTGGAAGGGTTCCCGGCCATGCGCCCTCGCAATCGACGAACGGACGCGGTGCCCGGTCAGACTTCACCAGTTTCCCTTCCCTCGATCGGAAGTACGTCGGTGAGCCCGGTGCACCCGATAATTCGCCGCACGATGTTCGAGGGGTTGCGGATTTCGACCGTGCTGACGCGCGCGGCGACCCGGAGCAACATTGCAATACCCGAACTGTCCATGAACTCGAGCGCGCCGAGATCGACGACCAGATGGTGGGTTTCATCACCGATGAGTTGATCGAGGGTCGCACCGAGCGACTCCGCGTTCGACATGTCGATCGCCCCCAGGAGCTTGACAACCGGCACGCCAGACGGATCGTCGGTCCGCTCGACCAGACCCCGAGCGCCACCGTCACCCTCTACGTGCGCCATTTGACTGCCAAGATCGCCGTGTCGTCGTCGCACCCGTCCGGCGTGAGCGCGCGCAGCATGCCATCGAGCAGTTGGTCGAGCGTGTCATAGCCGATCGCTGCACCGCGCAGGCGCGCCAAACCCACGTCCGGGCTTTCGCCTCGCCGCTCGAACAGCCCGTCGGTGTATGCCAGCAGTGTCCCGCTCGCCGGCACCTTCACGCTGACCGCCGCGTACGAGGTGGCGGCTTCCACTCCGACCGGAGGTCCTACCTTCGTCAAAACGAACTCGGCATTCGCCCCGTCGATCAGCAGCGGGTTGGGATGACCCGCGTTTGCGAAGAGCACACTGTGTTCGGCCACGTCGACCAGTCCGCACAACACCGTCGCAAAGTGACCGTCGCGGACGACATTGATCAACTTCGTGAGCTTCAAGAGCACGGTTTCCGGCGGATCTCCTTGGGCCACGTACGCACGGATCGCGTAACGCAACGACGCCATCGCGGTCGCGGCACGAAGGCCACGACCGGAGACGTCGCCGACGACGATGATGACCTTGCCGTCGCCGACGCCGATCACGTCGTACCAGTCGCCCCCGATGTCGACACCGTCGACACCCGGCACATATCGAACCGCGAGATCCAACCCTGGGAATTCGGGCCTCTCTTCCGGAAGCAGGCTGTGCTGCAGTGTCTGCGCGACGCTCCGCTGTTCGCTGAACAACCGGGCGTTCTGCTGCGCGAGCTCTTCAGCGTGCGCGCGGCGACGAACCAGCCGCTCCGTCATTAGGGCTGCGGCCAACCCGATCGCAGTTCCGACACCGCCGATGAGCCACGGCAGACGCACCAAGAGATCGCCGCCGAGCTCTCGGCGGGGCGTCATCACGAGATGAAGCGTCGCATCACCGAACGGGACGCTGTCCTCCGCGGTTCGGCCGGTCAATTGTGGTTTGGCCGCACTCGCGGCCAGCAGATGATCGACGTTGGCGGTCGAGCCCAGGTACATCGCGTAATCGAGATCGGCGAAGGCCGAGTTGGAGTCGACAGCGGCTCGGCGGTTTTCCGGAAGTGCGGCCTCGGCATACACGACGAACCTCGCGGTCGGCCCGGCGGCGAACGCATATCCGAGTCGACGCGGCGATCGTCCGAGAAGGTCCAGCACCGACACGACCTTCTTGCCGGTCGTCTGTGCGAGGAAGTTCGCTCTCTCCGCTTGTGGTCGACCGGCCAGCTCCGGCGCGGATCCGACCACGACCAGAGGACGTGGGTCGCGGGCATGCGCGGGCCAAATCGACGCGGAGACGAACGGACGGCCGGCGGCGAGCGGGGTCATCAATTTCGTGAAGGCGCTGCGGTCGGAGTTCGTCGCCTCGGCGAGAACCGCGCCCGACGAGAGTGGGGTCTGGATGTTCGGGATTGCGGCGCTGACCACTGCGGCGGCCGCGCTGACCTGTTGGCGAAGCAACCGCGTCTCGTTGCTGTCGTGCAGCGCCCGTGCCATCAACGAAAGGGTCAGTGTCACGGCGACAGCCACGGCGAACACGTAGATCGCGGCCCGGCTCAGCACGCTTCGCCGCACTACCACCACTCCGCGTGAGACCCGGCACCGACATCGGCTTCGACCACGGCTCCGTTCCCCTCGTCGGTCGCCACGTGCAACGGAGGTTAACCGGACCCTTGTCCGAAACGCGCCCCGTCTCACCCGTTCGAGTGATGACCCTGCAGCTGACGCATGCCACGCGAGATCGACGTTTTGTCGACGACCACCGGCGGGTACGGCGAACGTGCATGATGCGGCCGAAGAGTTCTTGCGCGCAGTTCGGCATGGACTTCGACTACGACGTCGGCAGCACGATCGTCTCGGTACACGGCGAGCTCGATGCGCTCAGCGTCCCGGCGTTCGCGGGGGCTCTCAGCGCGCTCGCAAACCGTGGGACGCACTTCGTCACGATAGATCTCTCTCAGCTCAGATTCTGCAGTGTCGGCGGTCTGCGCGCCATGGCGGAGCTCGCCACACGCGTGAGCGCCGTCGGGGGCCAAGTCGAGGTGCTTGCACCGACCATCCTGACGCGGATGCTCGACATCAACGACTTGAACGCACTGTTCGTCATCCGCGAGCCGCAAACGACCGTACCGCCGGGCGACGATGTCGATTCGGCGACAAGTCGTTCGTCCCACTCGAGTCGACCGCGTACGAGCTCCCTTCACCGATTGTCGTCCGGCGCGTAGCGTCGAGACAATCTCGGAGAAGGAAATCGGGCACTCTCCGATTGCTCATCGATCTCGCTGACACGGCCGAAGCATTGCGACGGTTGACAACTGGGTACAGCAGTCTGGACATCCTCGACGAAAGGCGATGCAATGGCTGGAGACGAGAGAACCCGACCGAGCGGCGAAACGCGCGACGCGGAAGCCGTTGACGCGCTGGCGGAATCAGAGGCCGACCGTCTTCCGACACCGGATGAAGAAGAGGCCGCCGAGCGCGCAGACGGCGCCGACGATGAGGCGGCGCGCTCATACAAGGAAGCCTTGGAGCGTGGCGCCCGCCAAAAAGGCGAAGGGCGCATTCCGTAGTTGGTTATCGGTTCGCTGATCATTTTGCCCGTTGATTGAGCGCGCTAATTGTCGGCTCCCGGGCCTCCGTCAATTGCTTTACTGCTCCCACCGCTTCCCGAAGACAGGGCGTTCAAAACCCGTTGAAGCGGACGACGGTCGGCATACACAAGGCGCAGACAAAACAGGATTCGTGCAGCAATTTGAGGGGAACAAACGCGTCACCCCACAACGGAGCCACCATGCTAAGCGGGCGCTTTGGTGGTATTTGCGCATTCACAAGCCAGGAAAGGAGCTAAGCCATGTACATCGGTCTAGGTGCCGTTTTGGTCATCCTTCTCGTCTTGTTGCTCATTGGCGTCTTGCGTTGACCACGTAGGCGGCGCGCCGGCGATGCCACGCATCTCTCGCGCGCCGCGTACGGACCCGGTTCGTCCGGGAGAACCGATGGAGCTGGGGATCGCATCCTCACATGGAGCATCCGGACGGAATCAGTTAGCGCGCCACGCGTCTCGTGAGCAGCCGACCAAATGGCGCCCCTACTTGCGTGCGCTCGGTCCGGGCCTCATCACCGGAGCATCGGACGACGATCCGTCGGGTGTCGCGACCTATGCGCAAGCGGGTGCGCAGTTCAAGTTCGGGCTGCTCTGGACGGCGCTGATCACCTTTCCACTCATGACCGGTGTGCAGGAGATCTGTGATCGAACCGCGCTGGCCACCGGCCAGAGTTTAGGAGCGCTCGCACGGAACGCTTCGGGCGCGCGACGGTGGGCATCCTGCTCTGCGCGTTGCTCCTCGCGAACGGCTTGAACATTGCTGCCGATCTCGTTGCCGTTGGTGCAGGCGTACACCTGCTGCATGCCGGCCCGCAGACGCTTTGGGCGCTGCTCGCCGGAGCAACGATCACGGTGCTGGTTCTCACGGGGTCGTTCGACACGATCGCGCGCGTATTCAAGATCCTGTGCTCCGCGTTGCTGGCCTATGTCGCGGTTGTGTTCTTTGCCCATGTCGATTGGGGTCAGGTCGCGCTGAACGCGATCGTGCCTCATCCGACGTTCTCGAACGACTACATCGCGCTCCTGATCGCGGTCCTGGGGACGACGATCAGCCCGTACCTGTTCTTCTGGCAGAGCGCCCACCGCATCGAGGAGCTACGCGCGGAGCCCGAGGGCGGTAACCGGCCGGTGCCGCTCCCCGAGCGGTCGAAATCCGAAGCGAGACTCAAGCAGCGGACCAACCGACTCGATGTCGGCGTCGGCATGAGCTTTTCGAATCTGGTGATGTTCGCGATCATCGTCGCCACGGCGTCGACGCTCGGCGGGAACGGATCCACGAACGTCGACAGCGCCGCCCAAGCCGCAGCCGCGCTGCGTCCCGTCGCGGGCAGCGCGTCGACTGTGCTGTTCGCGATCGGCTTCATCGGCGCAGGATTCCTCGCCGTCCCGGTTCTCGCCGGGTCCGGCGCGGCCGGCATCTCCGGTCTCGTCGGAAGTCGCTGGGGATTCTCAAGCAAGCCTCGCCAGGCTCCACTCTTTTACGTCCTCGTGGCCGCGGGCACCCTCGGCGGCGCCGCACTCAGCCTCATCGGCGTGAACCCGATCGCGCTGCTCGTCATCGTCGCGCTCGTCAACGGGCTCGCCGCAGGGCCGTTCCTGGTCGTCGTCATGCTCATTGCCGACAATCGTGAACTCATGGGCGACTACACCAACGGCCGCGTCGCGTCCTCGCTCGGATGGCTGACGGTCGCCGTCATGACTGCAGCAGCGATCGCGCTGCTGGTGACCCTCTGAGGCGCGGGACGAGTTGACGCTCGGCGCGACCGTGACCAGGATCTGATCGTGGCGAGCACCTTGTGCCCGACGTGCGGACGCGCGTCGAACATCCGTCCAACTACACGATCACCGTCGTGCAGAAAGACATCGACCAAGTGACCCAAACGAAACTGCTCGCCAACGACACGCTCGTCATACATGCGTGCACGACGCCTCACGATCCTGGTGCTGATCCTCCGTCAGCTACGGTCGACGGGACGACATGACTCTGGAGGCGGCAGTGGGAGCGATAGTCGAGGCGCGTCAACCGTTCATCGACGGGAAATACGTCGCCGGAGACGGACCCACGCTTGCCGTGGAGAACCCGGCGACGGAGGCGATCATCGCCGAAGCCGAGTCGGCGTCGCTTGACCAGATCGAGCAGGCAATCGCCGCCGCGCGGCGTACCTTCGACGATGGCGCGTGGGCGAACGTTCCCGCGTCGCAGCGAGCGGCGGTCGTCCGGCGCATGGCCGAGTACCTGACCGAGCGTCGCGACCTGCTCGTCTCGACCGTGATTGCCGAAGCCGGCGCGCCGCGCGAGAACGCGACGACGATTCAAGTCGGGGCCGCGCTCGATCATGCGCAGCTCATCCCCGACCTCTATTTGCAGCTTGCGCAGCAGGAATACAACCCGCTCCCGCCGATCGGTCACACACCCTCCGGGCGGGTGGCGGTGAGCATGAACGTCTACGAGCCGGTCGGTGTCGTGAGCGCGATCTCCGCGTACAACTTTCCGTTCTATCTGAACGTGTGGAAGACGTTGCCGGCGCTCATGGCCGGTTGTTCGGTGGTGCTGCGACCCAGCCCCCTCACTCCCCTGTCGGCGATGTTGTTCGGCGAGGCGGCCGACGCGGCCGGCCTCCCCGCCGGGGTGTTGAACATCGTCATCGATCAACAGATCGGCGGCGGCAAGCTCATCACGAGTCATCCGGCGGTCGACATGGTGACGTTCACCGGCTCGACGCAAGTCGGCCGCGAGATCATGGCGCAAGCGGCGTCGACGGTGAAGAAGGTGCATCTCGAGCTCGGCGGAAAGTCCGCCGCGATCTACTTGCCCGAAGCCGCCGAGAACGCATGGCAGATGTGCCTCGGCGTCTTCATGGCCCACCAGGGTCAGGGCTGCGCGCTCGCGACGAGGATCCTCGTGCCGCACGAACGCAAGGCCGAGATCATGGAGCGCGCCGCGGAGTTCGCGCGGCAACTCCCGATCGGCGATCCCAGCGACCCCAGCATCGCGATGGGGCCGCTGATCACGGAGGCTCAGGTTGCCAAATCGGAGCATTACGTCGCCGCGGCCGTGAAGGAGGGCGCGACGGTGGTGACCGGCGGACAGCGGCCCGCTCATCTCGACAAGGGCCACTTCTTCGAGCCGACCCTCCTCGACGTGCCGGACAACTCGAACCCGGCTGCCCAGGACGAGATCTTCGGGCCCGTGGCGTCAGTGATCGGCTATGACGACGTCGACGACGCGGTGAGAATCGCCAACGACTCCATCTTCGGGCTCGCGGGGATGGTGTTCGGCGAGACCAACCGCGCCACCGAGGTCGCGCAACGCATTCGCTCGGGGACGGTGTGGGTGAACACCGCCGCGCCGAGCGGGTCCGCGCCGTTCGGTGGCTACAAGCAGAGCGGCGTCGGCCGGGAGATGGGATATCACGGCTTCCGCGAGTATCAGGAGATCAAGCACCTCTACATCGGATAGCTCCTTGTTGATACCGTGCGGCGCGTGTACGTGCTCACTTGTCCGAACTGCGGTGACAAGCTCAAGGTCCCATCCGGACCGCACAGTGTCGTTCCGACACCGGCCCCCGGTGGCAAGCACTGTGGCATCACCATCGACGGGAAGTCCGTGCACCGGTGCCGTGAGGGTGCGACGCCGACCCCGTAACCCGACCAGTCTCTATGACGATCGGGTGGTGACGCCCAGGTCCCCCGCGCCGGGCTGAGGATCGGTCAGCGCGATGTCGGCTTCGCCGAGCACGCGCGCTCGGGTTGGACCAGTGTGCACAAGCCGAGGTGTCGACGCCGCCGGCGCCGCCTGTTGCGCCAACATCATCACGGCATCCGCGAGCGTCCGCCGCTCCAGCCGGTCGGACTCGACCCGATCTGCAAAGAGCTCGAACGCATGCGCGATCAACTCGCACGCGCGCGCGACGTGTTCGACAGCTTGGGTAAGCATCTTGTTGCTCTGCGCGAGCGATTGGTCGTCATCCGCTCCGGGCGCCGGGGTTGCATCGCGTCGGGTGCTCGGTTCGGGGTCGGCGGGCAGCCGCGCCTCGCTCCTCGCAATGAGGTTCACCAACTCGGTCCGCCCGTCGAGGTATTCGGCGAGCGCGGACGGCTCCCCGTGACCTTGGAACGCGAACGTCGTATCTCGCGTGCGGAGCTCACGCGTACCACGAGCGCGTGCGTCCGGCGGCGGGTGGCGACCGACGGCAGCCGCGGCAGGCGCGGGGGCCGTGGCGGTCGGCGCGCTCGGCACGGCGGTTGACGCGCCCCACGCTCGCGCCGGCGTCGGCAGGGCCGAGGCACCCGTCGGCGTGGTGGTCGGCGAGGCCGGCGCGCCCCACGCCCGCGCCACGGTCGGCATCGTCGATGCCCCCGTCGGAGTGGTGGTCGGCGCGAACTTCCCGGGAGGCCACTCCGCGGCCCGGGCCTCGCCCGACAATGTCCCTTCAGTTACCGCACCCGGCGATGCCGACCCTTCGCGCGAGAGCAACCAGTGGCAGAGGAGCAGGACCGCCGCCACGCCGGCCACGATCGCGGCCTCGACGGGTCCGGACACATCCGCCAGAGAGCCGTCGGCAAAGCTCGCGATCGCGTACACGACGACGATCCCCAAGATCGCGAAAGGCACGGCAAGGACGAAACCGACAATTCGTCGCCGCCAAGTTCCTCCCTGCCGCCTCGTCACGGAGCGAGCGTAAGCACGTACAGCCGGCTGTGCAAAGCAGTGCTCGCCAGCCTGACGCGCCGCATCGGCGCACCAGACCGCTGACATAACGTGCGGGCATGCGCTTCGGGATCAAGACCGCCCCGCAACACACCAGTTGGGGGGCCATGCTCGACGTGTGGCGGGCCGCCGACGACATCGAGGTGTTCGAGTCGGCGTGGAACTTCGATCACTACTATCCGA
Source organism: Acidimicrobiia bacterium (assembly GCA_038213435.1). Classification (GTDB taxonomy): domain Bacteria; phylum Actinomycetota; class Acidimicrobiia; order IMCC26256; family PALSA-610; genus PALSA-610. The sequence continues at coordinate 34,020 of JBBQTI010000018.1, read as the reverse complement.
TCTTCTCCGACTCCGACGGGCCGTGCCTGGAAGCCTGGACGATGCTCGCCGCGATGGCGCACGCCACACGGCGCATTCGGATCGGCTGCCAGGTGACCGGGATGATCTATCGCCATCCGGCGTGCTTGCGAACATGGCCGCGACCGTCGACATCATCTCGGGAGGCAGGCTCGATGTCGGTCTCGGCGCCGGCTGGAACCAGCAGGAGTGCGATGCCTACGGCATCCCCCTGCCGCCGCTGAAGGAGCGCTTCGATCGCTTCGACGAAGGAGTTGAGGCGATCGTGCTGTTGCTTTCGCAGGAGAAGAGCACCCTCGACGCGAAATACGTGCAACTTCGGGACGCTCGCTGCGAACCGAAGCCGATCCAGCAGCCGCACCCTCCGATCGCGATCGGCGGGAACGGACCGACTCGCACCCTGCGCACTGTCGCACGTTTCGCCCAGCACTGGAACTCCACGGCCGGCATCGACCACTGGCCCGCGATCAAGACCACGCTCGAGAAGCGCTGCGCGGAGGTCGGCCGAGATGCATCGTCGATCGATTGTTCCGTCAATCTGCGATACGACCCGTCGCAAGGCCCTCAGGCCATCGCCGATACCGCGGGCTCGTTCGCACAAGCCGGCGCCGACATCGGCATCGTGTATCTCCCGACCCCACACACCGCGAGCGTGCTCGAACCCATTGCCGATGCGCTGAGAGGCCTCGCGGGCTGAGCTCTCCTGTCGCGTGCGGGAGTCGGCCATCGCGACGATGATGGCGGCATGGCGAAGACGCTCGATTGGCAGGCGTTGCTCGTCGACGGCTACGAGCCGCTCAAGAAGGCGCAGCGCATCTTTCGCCGGCTCCCCCACGACCCGCGCTGCAAGTTCTGCCAGAACCCGTTCGGCGGTATCGGCGGCAAGATCGTGGGGTTGATCGGGCGCAAGCCGTCGCGCAAGAACCCCAACCTGTGCCAGTACTGCTTCGACCACATGCCGAGCGGAGGCATCGAGATCGACATCGGCGTGGTGTTCGCCGACGTGCGGGGCTCGACGGCGCTGGGCGAGCAATCCACCGCCACCGAGTTCGCCGGGCGCCTCAACCGGTTCTACGCGACCGCGACCGACGTGCTGATCCATCACGACGGCGTGGTCGACAAGCTGATCGGCGACGAGGTGATGGCACTTTTCTTCAGCGGCGTCGCCGGGCCGGACTATCGCCGCAAGGCCGCCCTCGCCGCGATCGACCTCGCCGCCGCGATCAACGACCTGCCTGTCGGCGTGGCCGCCAACGCGGGCATCGCGTTCGTGGGCAACGTCGGGTCCGGAACGGTGATGGACTTCACGGCCCTCGGTGACGCGGTCAATGTCGGCTCCCGCCTGGAGTCGTACGCGTCGCCTGGGGACGTTGTGCTCGCCGCGGAGCTGTACGCCCTCGTCGCGGCCGATCATCCCGGCGCCCGATCCGAGCGCGTCGACGTGCGCGGCCGCGATGAGCCGGTCGACGTGAAGGTACTGACAGTGTGATTACGCGCCGCTGCCACCGCTCGAAGTCCGGGTACCGGCAGACTCCCCCGCTCCTACAGGCCGCTGACGACGACCGGCGCCGACGAGCTCGTGGTGTTCCCGTTGCCCAGCTGGCCGGACGCGTTGGCGCCCCAGCATTTGACGGTGCCGTCGACGAGCTGCGCACACGAATGCGCGCCGCCCAAGGTGATGGCGTCCGCGCCGGAGAGGCCTCCCACGACGACCGGCGCGGACGAGTTGGTCGTGGCGCCGTTGCCCAACTGGCCGGACGCGTTCGCCCCCCAGCATCTGACGGTGCCGTTCGCCAGCTGCGCGCACGAATGCGCCGACCCCGCGGCGACGCCCACGACGCCGCCGAGACCACCCACGACAACCGGCGTCGACGAGCTCGTCGTGGCGCCGTTGCCCAGCTGGCCGGACGCGTTGGCCCCCCAGCACCTGACCGCGCCGTTCGTCAGCCGCGCGCATGAATGCGCGCCGCCCGCGGTGATGGCGTCCGCGCCCGAGAGGCCGCTCACGACGACGGGCGTCGACGAGTTGGTCGTGGTCCCGTTGCCCAACTGGCCGGAGAAGTTCTTGCCCCAGCACATGACGGTGCCGTCCGTCAGCAGCGCACACGAATGCGCGCCGCCCAAGGTGATGGCGACGACAACGGAGAGGCCGCTCACTGCGACCGGCGTCGACGAGTTGGTGGTGGTGCCGTTGCCGAGCTGGCCGGAGAAGTTGGCACCCCAGCACTTGACGGTGCCATTCGCCAGCAGCGCGCATGAATGCGTCGACCCCGCGGCGATCGCGACCGCGCTCGCAATGCCGTTCACGACGACCGGTGTCGACGAGTTGGTGGTGGTGCCGTTGCCCAGTTGGCCGGACGTGTTGGCGCCCCAGCACTTGACCGTCGCGCTCCCGAGCAACGCGCACGAATGCAGCTGACCGGCGGCGACGGTCAAGGCTCCGGCTCCGATGCTCAGCCCGGTCACCGCCATCGGCGTTGCCGTGTTGGTGGTGGTGCCGTTGCCCAACTGGCCGTAGAAGTCGTCGCCCCAGCACTTGGCGGTCCCGTTGCCCAACACCGCGCACGTCTCGAGCCCGCCGGCTCGGATCGCGATGGCGCCCGAGAGGCCACTGACCGCAACCGGCGTCGGCGAGCGGACGCCGGGCCAATAACCGATCTGGCCCCAGTAGCCGTTGCCCCAGCACTTGACGCTGCCGTTTGCGAGCAAAGCGCACGAATGGAGCGCACCCGCGGTGATGGCGGTGGCGCCGCTGAGAGTGCTGACCGGAACCGACGTCGACCGGTCGGGATCCGCCCCTGTGGTGAGGTAACGGTTGAACGCGTCGCCGTTGCCCAACTGGCCGGCCGTGTTCTTGCCCCAACATTGGGCCGTTCCGTCTTGGAGCACGGCGCAGGAGTGTCCGCCGCCGGCGGTGATGACGGCGACGCCGGTAAGACCGACGACCGCCACCGGAGTCGACCGGTTGGTTGTGCTGCCGTTGCCGAGCTGGCCGGAGGAGTTGTCCCCCCAGCACTTGACGGTGCCATTCGCCAGCAGCGCGCAGGAGTGACCGCCGCCCGATGCGACGGCGGCGACGCCGGAGAGGCCGCTCACGTTCACAGGGGTCGTCGTGTTGTTGGTGGTGCCGTTGCCGAGCTGACCTGAACTGTTGTCGCCCCAGCACCCGACCGTCGCGCCTTGGAGCAGCGCGCAGGAATGGCTACTGCCGGCAGCGATGGCGGCGACGCCGGTAAGACCGACGACCGCCACCGGAGTCGACCGGTTGGTTGTGCTGCCGTTGCCGAGCTGGCCGGAGGAGTTGACGCCCCAGCATTTGGCGGTGCCATTCGACAGCTGGGCACACGAATGGCCGTCACCCGTGCTGATGGCGGCGACGCCGGAGAGGCCGCTCACGTTCACAGGGGTCGTCGCGTTAGTTGTTGTGCCGTTGCCGAGCTGGCCTGAACTGTTGCGGCCCCAGCACCTGACGGTCGCGCCTTCGAGCAGCGCGCAGGCGTGGCTGCCGCCCACGGCCATGGCGGCGACACCGGCGATACCGCTGACCGCGACCGGCGTCGACGTGTTGGTGGTGCTGCCGTTCCCGAGCTGGCCCGACCAGTTGTATCCCCAACATTTCAAGGTCCCGATCGCCAGCAGCGCGCACGAATGCGCCGCCCCTGCGGCGATGGCGGCGACGCCGCTGAGGCCACTGACCGCGACCACCGTCGACGAGCTCGTGAGGCTGCGGTTGCCCAGCTGGCCGAAGTCGTTGCTGCCCCAGCACCTCATTGTGCCGGTCGCCAAGAGCGCGCACGAATGCGAAACGCCCCCCGAGATGGCGATCACGCCCGCGAGTCCGCTGATCAGTACCGGGGTCAACGAATCGTGATTGAGCCTGCCCTTGCCCCAGCACTTGACGGTTCCGTTGTCGATGAGCGCGCACGCATTGGTAAAGCCCCCGGTGATCGCGACCACGCCACTGAGACCGCTCACCCCCACCGGCGTCGACGAGTTGGTGGTCGTGCCGTTGCCCAGCTGGCCGTTGAAGTTGCCGCCCCAGCACACGACCGTCCCGTTCGCCAACCGCGCGCACGAATGCGCGACCCCGCCCGAGATGGTGATCGCGACCGCACCGGTCAGGCCGCTCACTGCGACCGGCGTCGACGCGTCCGTGGTGGTGCCGTTGCCCAACTGGCCGAACAGGTTGTGGCCCCAGCACTTGACGGTCCCGTTTGCCAACAGCGCGCACGAGTGCACATCGCCCGTCGCGATCGCGACCGCATTCGAAAGACCGCTCACGATGACGGGCATGGACGAGTTAGCGGTGGTCCCGTTGCCCAACTGCCCGTAGACGTTGAAGCCCCAGCACCGGACGGTCGCGTTTCTCATCACCGCGCAGGTATGCGCGCCGCCCGCCGCGATCGCGGCGACGCCACTGAGACCGCTCACCGCGACCGGCGTCGATGAATTGGTAAGGGTGCCGTTGCCCAACTGGCCGAAGAGGTTGCGACCCCAGCACTTGACGGTTCCGTCCGTCGAAATCACACACGAATGGTCGCCACCTGCCGTGATCGTGGGCTTGACAGTCCACGCACCGGCACGCTGCGGGACGGCAGCCGCGGGTCCGACATGACTCACCGCCGCGGCCACGACCATCAACAATGCCAACTCGACGCGTCGCATATCCCCGCTTCCGAATCGACGCTTCGCAGGTGATCTTCGCTGCTCGGGGCGGTCCGGTCAAAGGGGGATGACCGGACCTCTTCCGAGCAAATCGGGCTGCCGAAACCCTTCACCAGAACGATTGTCGCAGCAGGGTCGGAGTTGAGTTTTCGCCCTCAAGATCATGACCCGCCGAGTCGTTTTAAAGGATTGCGTGCAATTGAGCAGCCTTTCGGGAGGAACGCGTTGATGACTCGGTGTGGCGCGACGCATGTGCAGATACGCGCCGTCCTCTCGGCATTCGCACTCGTGCTGGTTCCGGGTGCGGCCCTGACCGGCTGCTCGACGCATTCGTCGTCGGCGGCGAGCGGTTCGCGCATCGATGTAACGATGCGCGACTTCGGCATCGAGGTGTCGCAACACTTGGTGCGCGCGGGCAAAGTGGTGCTGCATGTGACGAACAGCGGGCCTTCGACGCATGAGATCAACGTCGACCTCACCCGGTACGCGGCCGGGGAGATACCGCTGAAACGAGATGGGCTGACCGCGGCCGAGGACGCCAAGGGACTGAAGCGGATCGATTCGATCGAGCAGGTGAACCTTCGTCATACCGGCGACCTGTCACTCGATCTGCGACCGGGCCGGTACGTGCTGTGGTGCAATCTCGAGGGCCACTACCTCGGCGGAATGTACGAGACCTTCGATGTGCGCTGAGGGAGTGGATCGATGAAGCGGGAGACGAGCACGGCCTTCGCGATCGTCGCTGCGTTCGTGGCGCTCATTGGCGTCATGGTCGGCTACAACGCGTACGCGACGGATCGGGAACGGCCGACCGCGCTCGTGGTCGACGTGACCGCGCGCCAACGCACCCTCACCGAGCGCTATATCAAGGACACCGTCCTCGCGCTCGATGGGGTGCAGGCCGACCCGGAGGCCAGCGCCGAGATCCTGCGCGAGACCGCCACCGCATTGCTCGACGGCGGTGAGGTCGTCACACCACAGGGAAGTTTGGACCAACGCGTTCGCATCCCGGCCGCGACCGACGGAGCAGTACGCGAGAAGCTCGAACACGAGCGGAGCCTGATCACCAAACTCCTCGCGACGGGCGCGGCCGTCCAGAAGGCCGGGAGATCCAGCCCGACGTTCGCAGCCGACCTGCTCGCACTCCGGATTCAGGGCGCCGAGCTCTCGAGCGTCACCGGCGACGCTGCCGGCGAGATCACGAAAGACAGCCAAGCTCGGCTGTCTCGCTTGGTCTTGGTGGAGATTGTGCTGGGACTACTCTCCGCGGCGGCCGCGGTTGGCATGGCGTTACTGCTGCGGCGCCGCGCGCTGCGCCAGTCCGACCGCTTCCGTTCACTCGTGAACAACGCCACCGACCTCATCACAGTGCTCGACGACCATGCGATCGCGCTGTATCAGAGCCCGTCGTCCGAACGCGTCCTCGGGTATCAGCCATCCGAGCTGGTCGGCGCCAAGCTCACCGACCTGCTCCATCCGTCGGACAAGAAACACGTGATCGAGGCATTCGCCGGTGCGTTGGAGCGACCCGCCGCCACCGTCGGGTTGACGTTTCGGCTCCGGCACAGCGACGGCCGCTGGATTTTGCTCGAGGCCACCGCGACCAACATGCTCAACGACCGATCCGTGCGCGGGTTCGTCGTGAACTCGCGCGACGTCACCGAGCGGGAGCACGCCGCATCCGAGCTCAGTGCGGCGCGCGACGCGGCCCTGAGTGCGTCGATCACCAAGTCGCAGTTCCTCGCGTCGATGAGCCACGAGGTCCGCACGCCGATGAACGCGATCATCGGGCTCACCGAGTTGTTGCTCGACACCGAGCTCGAAAGTGAGCAACGTGAGTTCGCCGGCGGCGTGCAAGGTGCCGCTGAGGGTTTGCTCGGGATCATCAACGACATCTTGGACTTCTCGAAGGTCGAAGCGGGCAAGCTCGAGATCGAAGCGGTGCCGTTCGACCTCGAGCGGGTCGTTGAGGACGTCGCCGCCCTGTTGGGCGAGACTGCGAACGCCAAAGGTGTCGAGCTGCTCGCTCACTGCCAGCCCGAGGTCCCAACTGCACTCGTCGGCGATCCGACGCGCCTGCGGCAGATCCTCGTGAATCTCGGATCCAACGCGGTGAAGTTCACCAACCGCGGAGAGGTCGTGTTCCGAGTACGACTCCTCGATGACAAGCCCGCCACGGTGCGGCTGCGTCTCGAGGTAAGTGACACTGGCGTCGGAATCGCCGCCGCTGACCTCGATCGCCTGTTCGATCCGTTCTCGCAGGCCGACGCGTCCACGACCCGCCGGTTCGGCGGCACTGGGTTGGGACTCGCGATCGTGAAGCAGCTCGTGGAGTTGATGGACGGCACGGTCGGAGTCGACAGCACGGTGGATGTCGGCAGCACGTTCTGGTTCGAGCTCCCGCTCGCGAAGCAGGCGAACTCCACGGCGGAACGCCCGCGCATCGCGGAGCTTGCCGATCTACGCGCCTTGATCGTGGACGACAACGCGACGAACCGTCTGATCTTGCGGGAGCAACTCGGGTCTTGGGGCATGGATACGACCGACGCCGAGCATGCGGTGCGGGCCCTGGAGCTGCTGCACGCCGCGTCGGATGAGGGTCGCCCCTACGACGTGGTCGTGTTGGACCTCAACATGCCCGACATGGACGGGCTCGAGCTCGCGCACGCGATCGGCGACGACCCGCAGATCGCGGGCCCGAAACTCTTCATGCTCAGCTCATCGGGCCGCGTCAATCGGGATGTCGCGGCTGCCGCAGGTCTCGCGGGGTCGCTGACGAAGCCGGTCCGCCAATCGGAACTGTTCAACTGCCTGATGGGAGGCCTGTCGATGCCGGCCGACGAGGTCATCTCTCCGACGCGGCCCGCGACCGAAGCCGCCGTCATCCGCGGTCGCCTGTTGTTGGTGGAAGACAACGCCATGAATCAGCTCGTCGCGACCAAGCTCCTCGTCAAGCTGGGCTACGAGGTCGCGGTTTCCGCCAACGGGCTGGAGGCCCTCCAGTCGATGGCAGATGCGGACTACGACGCGGTGCTCATGGATTGCCAGATGCCCGAGATGGACGGCTACGCCGCGACCCGCGAAATCCGTCGCCGGGAAGGCGCAACGCGCCACACCCCGGTCATCGCCATGACTGCAGCCGCGATGCAGGGCGATCGAGAAGCGTGCTTCGCCGCGGGTATGGACGACTACTTGACCAAACCGATCCGCCCCGGCGAGTTGGCCGAGACGCTCACTCGCTGGATCACCGGCGGTGACAAACCGACACCGGCGAGCGGAGCCGAGCCGACCACCTCCTGCGACGCGGCACAGCTCGACGCGGGCCGGCTCTCGATATTGCGCGACCTCGACGACGGCGACGGCGTCCTTCTCACGGCGATCGCCGACGAATTCCTGGCCGAGGCACAACGCCAGCTCGAGATACTCGGTGAGGCGCTCGCCGAAGGGGACCCGCAGACAGTGGAACGCGCGGCTCACAGCATCAAGGGTTCGAGCGCCAACCTCGGCGCCGTGCGTCTCGCCGAGCTCACCAGCCACCTCGAAGCGCTCGGACGCGCGAAAGCACTCGGCGGCGCGGCGACGGTTTTCGATGACGTCACGGTGGAGCTCGAACGGGTACGGGTCGCGCTCGCACAGATGCTGGCAGCTCGATGAACGAACTACGAGTGCTCATCGCCGACGACGACGCAAGCTGCCGGATGGTGCTGCGTGCGACGGTCGAGCGGCTCAACCATGAGTGTCGCGTCGCGGCCGACGGCGACGAGGCCTGGCGAATCTTCCAGGAACAACAACCCGACGTACTGATCACCGACTGGATGATGCCCGGGCTCAACGGACCCGAGCTGTGTCGCCGCGTACGGCTACACGAGGCGGACGGCTACACCTATGTGATCCTCGCCACCGCCCTGGGCGAGCACGAAAACGTTCTCGAAGGCATGGAAGCCGGCGCGGACGACTACCTCACGAAACCGATCTCGCCGTTCGACGTGCGCGCTCGGCTCGTCGCCGCGAAGCGTGTGACCGAACTACACAAGGAGCTCGACCGACTCCACGCCGAACTGACGGCACAGGCCCGCACTGATGCACTCACCGGGCTCGGCAACCGCCTCCGTTTGCACGAGGACCTCGAAGCGATGCACGACCGCGCGGTCCGATACGGACACGCCTACTGCGTCGGCATCTGCGATATCGACGACTTCAAACAGTTCAACGACACCTACGGCCACCAAGCCGGCGACGATGCGCTTCGAAAGATCGGCGCGGTGCTGAACCACGAGAGCCGCACCGGAGACTCCGCTTACCGATACGGAGGCGAGGAATTCCTCATCGTCCTCGCGGGCCAGTCGCTACCGCAAGCGATGGTCGTACTGGAAAGAATTCGCGGTGCAGTCGAAGTACTCGCGATACCGCACCGCGCCAGCCGTGCCGGCCCAATGGTCACGATCAGCGTTGGCGTCTCCGCATGGCAGCACGAACTACTCGACACGCCCGCCGCGGTGCTTGCGCGCGCCGACGGCGCGCTTTACCAAGCCAAAGCCGCCGGTCGCAACCGGGTCACAGGTGGCGAACAGAGCGGAATCACGCCCAACGTCCGCTGACGGGTACGCCGCCATTAGAGATACTTCCTCGCTTCGAGCGCGATGTTGAACGACGTTTCGGCGACGCAGTTCACCGGCCTGAACGACGTCAATGGGAACTAGAGCCAGCGGTGTGTCGTTGAAATCGGCGAGTAGCCGCTACGTTCGATGAACGTGGTCGTGCGACGCGAGCTGCTGCGGGGTCTCGGGCGGCTGAACGCGACGACCACGGTCCTGCAGCGCGCTCGCCTGGCTGATCCGCTCCGCGGCATGTGGGAGGCCGCCGACGTGCAGTGGTGGTGGCGCCGCCCCCGGGCCACCGACGAGCTGGTGCTCCCGGTCTGGTTCGACGAGGTCGGCCCGGTGGCGGCCGCAGGGCTGACTGCCTGGGGCGACACCTGGCAAGCAGACGTCTTCGCCGTACCGTCGATCGTCGACGAGGACGACGTCTGGGCCGCGACGTTGGAAGCCACCGCTGGACATCGGGGCGAGGCACTCGAAGTGCTCGTGTGCGAGGACAACGCGCCGCTGGCGGGCCTGGCCATCCAGAGTGGATTCGCGATGACCGGCGAATTGTCGGGCACTTCATGGATGGACGCCGACCAGCGCCCGCCGGTTGCGCAGGTCGATGGGTTCGCGATCGTCGATCGCGTGACACGCGCGGATCGTCCGCACCCGATGATTGCTCGCAACGGTGAACTGGTCGAGCCGCGGCTGCGACATTGCTCGCTGTACGATCCGACGCTCGATCTAGCGGTCGAGGACGCGGATGGCAGGGTTGCCGGCTACGCGTTGTTCTGGTTCGACCACACGACGCTGGTCGGACTCCTAGAACCGATGCGCGTCGAGGACGAATACCAGCGACGCGGACTCGCCCGCATGTTGCTGACGAACGGCCTCGATCGGCTCGCACGCAAAGGCGCACGCCGCCTGAAGGTCGGCTTCGAGACCGATGCCGCCCGCAACCTCTACCTCGGCGCCGGCTTCGTTCAGACGTCTATCGATCGGCTGCTCATTCGACAAGCACCGCACGAACAGTGCGGGCAGTGACGCTGCTGATCCGGCGCATGAGCCCGCCACTCATCGGCCCGCCGTCTTGGAGAAGTGCTCGCGCATGCGCTCAAGCTTCACCTCCACCCGTCAGCTCGAGGATGCGATCGACGTGTGGGCATCACAGTGGAACCACGACCCCCAAAACGTTCGTGTGGACCAAGACCGTCGACGACATCATCACCAAGGCCAAACGCGGACGAGCCACCCTCGATCGCGTCACTGAATCCGCGACGCACCTGCTAGCGCGGGTGCTAGCGCGGGTGATAGCGGACGAATTCCGGAATGGTTTGCTTCACGCACTCGGCATCGATCGTCTCTGATCACCGGGTCGTTGTCGTTGTCCCGGGGATCGACGAGGTCGTCGGCCCGCCCGGTGTGAACGTAGACGAGGTTCCCGTGCGCGAGGTTGGTGTGCGCGAGCTCGGTGTGGACGAAGTCGATGTGCGCGAGGTCGTGGTGGTCGAGGCCGTTGTGCTCGAGGTCGTCGTGGACGAAGTCGATGTCGACCTCCGAGGCGCAGTGGTCGTTGGCGGTGTGGTCGCGCGAGCGGGTGTCGTCGGCGCGGTGGTGGTCGGCGAGGCGGGCGGCACGGCGTTGTAACGCGGCACTGACGCGGGACGAACGAGGATGTACGCGACGAGCGTGGCCGCGAAGATGGCACACAACACGGCTGTGGAAGTGCGGATGCGAAGGCGGCGCATCACGTCGGGCGCGTCGCGCCGGTCTCGAGCTCTGCGGGCAGGGAGATCCCCTCTTCCCGGAGAGCGGTGGCGATGCGAGCGCGCAGCTCTCGACCGACGGCAAACTGTTTGCCCGGAAGGGTGCGGGCGACGACACGCACGCTGAATCTTTCGACGTCGATGCTCTCGACGCCCATCACGATCGGTGCGTCGAGCATGAGCGGGCGAAGTGATGGATCCGCGTAGACATCTTCACCGACGGACTGCAGAACGGAGTTCACCCGATGGATGTCGGCGGTGGTCGGCAGCGGCACGTCGACGACGGCCCGCGCCCAGTCGCGTGACAGGTTGGTGACCTGGTTGATCTGGCCGTTCGGGATGATCACGACTTCCCCGTCGCCGGTACGCATGCGGGTGATGCGAAGCGTGACGTCCTCGACCGTGCCGGTCACTCCCGTCGTCGAGCCCAGGCTGGAGATGCGGATGAGGTCCCCGAACCCGTATTGGCGTTCGGTGATGATGAAGAAACCGGCGAGGATGTCTTGGACCACCCGTTGAGCTCCGAAGCCGAGGGCAACTCCGGCGACGGTGGCGGGCGCGATCAGGCTGGCGAGCGGGACACCAAGTCGCTCGAGTACGAGTACCCCGGTGACGGCGTAGATGAGCACGATTGCCGTCCACGTGATGACCTGCGTGAGAGAGTGGCGGTGCTTGGCCGCTTCGGAACGCACCAACGCGTCGCTGCTGCGATCCTGAGCGTCGATGCGCTCGGTCACCTTCGCTCCGAACCAGCCCACGAACCGCGCCAGCAGGATCGAGCCGACAGTCAGCAAGAGGATTTCGAGTCCGTTGCCGCGCGCCCACGTTCCGAAGTCGTCCAGCGACGTGATGGCCAACGGCATGGCGAAAAGCTAGGCGACTATCCATGGTCCGCCGCGATCGGGCGTGATCGCGCGCGTCAGCCGGCTGTACCGTCGGCCGACGCGAGACGCGCGGCCAGCAAATCGAGGAGCGGGTTGTCCTCGATCGGCAACGGGCTGGGCAATCCTGCGTCTCGGTGCAGGTAGCCGATTCTCGCCAGGATCGCGGTGCTGCGGATCAACGCCAGGATCTCGTACCACCCGAAATCCTGGAGAGTGTGCCCACTGAGCGACTCGTACTGCGCGATCGTTCCATCGCGGTCGGGGAATCCGGCGAGGTGGCTGCCGAGAAGTGACCGCATCGTGGATTCGAGCGTGGTGAACCATGCCACGTCGTGCTCGCGCGCTCCGATCGACGTCATGTCCCAGTCGAGTACGGCACGTGCCACCAGATCGTCGCCGAAGATCACATTGCCGAGCCGAACGTCACCCCAGAGCAGGACGGGTTCGGATTCGAGAGCGGGTCGGCGTGCGCGACACCATTCGAGCGCGTCGACGAGGGCGGGAATCGGCGTGCCGCCGCTCGACCAGTCGAGGTAGTACACCCAGAAATCGAGCTCGGCCTCGTTACTTCGCACGGGAATCCCGGCCGCGGTCGCGAGGTCGGCGCGATGCGTCGCCGCCACTGCCGCGACGAAGCTCTCGTGCACCTGCGCGCGCTGCTGCTCGGTGAGCGTTCTCAGCCATGGGTCGGAGACCGCGACCTCACCGATGATGTGGCCGCGTACCCGCGGCATCACGACGAACGGAGCGCCGAGCCATTGAGCGTCGGAAACAAATTCCGGTGACGCCACGGCAACGCCGGCCGTGGCCGCCGCGATCTGCGCGATGGTCTGGCGCGGCAGGTCGTAATCAGGAAACAGGCCGACCGTCGGCGGCGCGAGGCGCACGACGAGCTCATGGGTTTGTTCGCCCCTTTCATCACCAGCCCCCGACCACGCGAGGTCGACAAGGACGGTCTCGCTCGAGTACCCGACGGACGGATGCTCCGCGTTGATGACGCGCACGTCGTGTACCCCGGCGCGCGCGGCCATCCAACGCGCGAGCGCGGCGCCGACGACCAGCGGATCGCGATGTTTGAGGAGCGCCATGCCGAACCTCCCACGTACAGTTGCATGCATGACGGTAGTTGTCGATTCGTGACCGGCCTCGGTCTGCTCGGTCCCCTCGACGAGGGGCTCGCACACCAGATCGTCGACACGTTCGCGACCGTCTCGCAATCGGATCGATCCTGGACCGAGAAAATCTGCGCGATGGCCGGCGCGAACGACGGCTCGCTCTCGCTCGGCTTCGGACTCGGCAAGTACCCGAACCGCGGCGTCATGGATGCATACGCCGGCGTATCGCGCGGCACCGAACAGTGGACTGTGCGCGCCAGCCGCGAGCTCGGCGCCGATGCTGACACGGCCGCGGTCGGGCCGATCCGCTACGACGTGCTCGAGCCCATGCGTCGCATTCGGTTCGCGCTCGATTCCAACAACGCGCAACCCATCTCCTTCGAGTGGGTCTTCGAGGGCGTCGTCCCGGCAGTCCTCGAGAACCACGAGGTACACCGCGCCCGCGACGGACGTCGCATCGACGCGGACATCGCGCGCTACCACCACATCGGCACGGCACATGGTTGGGTCCACGTCGACGGCGCGCGTATCGACTTCGCCGACGCGACCTGGGTGTCCACCCGTGATCACTCGTGGGGGGTCCGGTATCAGGTCGGTGTGCCCGGCGCCGACCTCGCGCCCGTGCCCGTCCCGGCGAACGTCTCCACGACGGTCATCTGGTCGCCGATCCTCATGACCCGTCCGGACGGCTCGCGCTACGGCCTTCACACCTACTACCAACGCCACGCCGCCGACGGCTGGCAACGCATCGAGCTGCAGGGCGGCTTCGAACACGCAAACGGGCGACGCGAGACGTACGCGGCACTCGTTCCAGAGCTCGACGTAGACCCGGTGAATCGTCGCCTGCGCGGGGGCGTGTTGCACGCCACGATGAGTGACGCTACGGCGCGCGAGATGACGATCACCGCGCTGTCGGCCACTGGCTTTCACCTCGGCGCGGGGTTGTACTTCGGCTTCGACGGCCACTGGCACGGCGAGTGGCGCGGTCCACAACATCTGGACGGCGAGTACATCTCCGATTGTTCGACGTTCGAGGAGGCGCGCCGGCTGCATCAACTGCGCGACTGCATCGTGCGGATCGACGATCCCGTTGGAGGCGGGGTCGGTGTCGGCAATCTGCAGAGCATCGTCGCCGGTCCGCACCCCGACCTGGGACTCGACGCGCAGTCGTCGTTCATGTGAGTGACGCAATGTACGAGCGAAGACTCTGATACCCGCCATGTCGACGACCGAGGTGCCCATGGACGATCTGCCCGCTGACCCGACGGTGCCCGGCTACTACCTGCGCCCGGACTATTACGAGCTACTCGCCGAGCTGCGACGCAACGCCCCGGTACACGAATTCGCACCCGGAATGCTGACGATCGCCCGGTACGACGACATCCGCGAGATCAGTCGCGATCCCGCACGCTTCTGCTCGTCGATGGGTGCCCTCGTCAACGATCCGATGCGTACTTCGGAACCGCCTGTGTCGGCGCCGTCGATCTTGCACATGGATCCGCCCGACCACGTCGGGTTTCGCAAGCTCGTGAATCGCGAGTTCACGCCGCGCGCCATCTCGAACCTCGAACCTCGCATTCGCGAACTCGCACGTACCGTGCTCGATCGAACCCCGGATTCCGGCGTGTTCGATTTCGTCGACCTCGTCGCCGCACCGTTCCCGCTTATGGTGATCGCGGAGCTGCTCGGCATTCCCGACGGGGATCGGCCCGACTTCCGGCGCTGGTCCGACGCGACAATCGAAGCCACGGACAAGCCTCCCGCCGAAACGGCCGAGGCGACCGGAGAACTCTTCACGTATCTGATGGAACACATCGCGGCGAAGAGAGCGAATCCCGGCGATGACGTCGTGTCGCTCCTCGTCGGCGCGGAGGTCGACGGTCGTTCGCTCGACCGAGATCAACTGCTGATCTTCCTCCTGGCTCTCCTCGTCGCCGGCAACGAGACGACGCGTACGTTGATCTCCGGTGGAATTCTCGCGCTGTTCGAGCACGCCGGACAGCGCGCCGAAATGGTCGCCGATCCGACGCTCATTCCGTCTGCTGTCGAGGAGTGCTTGCGCTGGGTCACGCCGATTCAGGCCTTCGCTCGGACCGTGACCGCGGACACCGTTGTCAGTGGCGTCGAGGTGAAGAAGCTCGATTATCTCGTGATGCTCTACGCGTCGGGCAATCGCGACGAGAGCGCGTTCGGACCGACGGCAGACGTCTTCGACATTCGACGCGAGGCAAACCCTCCGCATCTCGCGTTCGGCTTCGGCGAGCACCTGTGTCTCGGCGCGGCTCTGGCGCGCATGGAGACGCGCATCCTGTTCGAAGAGCTTTTGCCTCGGCACCCCGACTACATCGTCTCCGGCGAGCCGCGATGGGTGGCGTCGAGTCTCGTGCGCGGAATGGACACCATGCCCCTCGCGTGGGACGCGTAGAGGTCGGCAGTGTCGATGCCTGCGGCGGAATCGCCCGCACCCACGACATTGGCCGGCTTGATACTGAGTCGCGCGGAAGACGACACGGACGGGCTCTTGTACGAGGATCAACGATGGTCGTGGCGCGAGGTGGTCGTGGAGGCGCGCGTACGCGCCGATGTGCTGGTTCGACAGCGTCGTCCCGGACCGTTTCACGTCGGCGTGTTGCTCGAGAACGTGCCTGAGTTCATCTTCTTGTTGTCGGGCGCGGGGCTTGCGGGCGCCGTGATCGTCGGCATCAATCCGACGCGCCGCGGCGCTGAGCTCGCCCGCGACATCAATCACACGGACTGCCAGTTGATCATCACCGACACTTCCATGCGGCCATTGCTGGACGCGATCGCGCTCGACCTTCCACCCGAGAGAATCCTCGACGTCGACGGCCCGGCGTGGGAGGAGGCCCTTGCGATCGCCTCCGGGGCGGTTGTCCGCGGCGGCCGCGGTTCGCTCCGGTGGAGGGTCGATGAGGACACCTTGTTCGCGCTGCTGTTCACCTCCGGTTCGACGGGCGCGCCGAAGGCGGTGCGAATGTCGCAGGGTCGGGCCGCGCGTACCGTCGCCGACTCGCGGTTCACGCCGAGCGACGTCCTCTATTGTGCGATGCCCCTCTACCACGGCAACGCGCTCAACGCGAATCTCTTTCCCGCGCTGCGTTCCGGCGCGGCGATCGCGCTGCGGCGCCGGTTCTCGGCGTCGGGCTTTCTGCCCGACGCGCAGCGCTACGGCGTGACGTTCTTCAACTCCGTCGGTCGCGCGCTCAACCACATTCTCTCGACGCCGGAGTCCGAAGACGATCGCAATCACTCGATCAAGTACGTGCTCGGGCCCGAGACCGCACCCGCCGACGTGCGCGCGTTTCGCAAGCGCTTCGCTACGCCGGTGATCGAGGGCTACGGGTCGAGCGAGAACGCCATCATCATGATTCCCGACCCGGACTTGCCGAAGGGTTCGCTCGGCCGGCCGCTCGACGGCATCGATGTCGTGATCCTCGATCCGATGACCACCGAAGAGAAACCGAGAGCGCGCTACGACGAGCACGGCAAGCTGCTGAACGCGGGCGAGGCGATCGGCGAGCTGGTCAGTCGCAACGCGACGTCACGCTTCGAGGGTTACTACAACAATCCTGAGGCCGACGCGGAACGAACCCGCAACGGCTGGTACTGGTCGGGCGATCTCGGCTACCGCGACGAAGCAGGCGTGTTCTGGTTCGCCGGACGCAACGCCGACTGGATCCGCGTCGACGGAGAGAACTTCGCGGCGGCGCCGATCGAACGCATTCTGGCGCGGTTCCCCGGAGCCGATGGCGTCGCTGCATATGCGGTGCCCGACAGCCGGACCGGCGATCAGGTGATGATCGCAATCGAGATGGCGGCCGGGGCAACGTTCGATCCCGACGCGTTCGCGGCCTTCCTCGCCGAGCAGCACGACCTGGGCACCAAGTGGGCTCCGCGCTTCGTGCGCGTCGTCGAGGCACTCCCGGTCGGCGCGACGAACAAGATCGACAAGCGCCCACTCCGCACCGAACGCTGGGAGACGACCGATCCGCTGTTCTGGCGCGCCGCGCGTACCGATACCTACGTGCCCTTCACCGCGGCCGACGCGAACAAACTACGCGCCGAGTTCGAGGCCAACGACCGCGCCAACCTGCTGCGTTGAAGAGGTCGCACCGACCGGTCAACGGAACCCGAGCAGCGTGCGCGTCTCGCGCCGCAGGTCCTCGCGCCGGCGCTCGAAGGTCGCGCCCGCCCACAGCAGCAGTGCACCCGCGGCGGCGAGAACCGTCCAGCGCGGGAGGCGCGCGGCCTCGGGCGCAACGAGGTCGAGCGCGAGCGCGACGAGCGTCGCGGCGCCCAGCACGAGCGGTGCCTGCAACCGGCCCCGTGCGCCGACGAGCAGGACCAAGAAAGCGGCGATCGCCGCGATCACGATGCGCGTCGTGTCGTCGTGGGCGATGCCGAGCGCGGCGGTGGGGCCGAGGCCGAGGACGATCGCGGCGGCGACGGTCGTCCACGACGATGCCGGCCGCGTGGTTCGCGTGACGATCCCGAGCGCGAAGGCGGCGCCCGCGGCGGGCAGCGTGTAGTCCTCGACGAGCGTGACGTGGGCCGTCCCGAGCCATGACCAGGTCGCGGCGAGCGCGGCCGCGAGGGCCGCGGGTGCGTACACGTGCCTATCGGATCGCAGCGCGCCGAGCGTCAGCAGCACCGCGGTCGCGGTGAGCGAGGTCGCGAACCAGACGGGCGACGGTGCGGCGATCGCGAGTCCGCACACGAGACCTGCCGCGCCGACCGACTCGACGGCGGAGCCTCCGCTCACGAATTGGCGGAGCCCGACGGCGCCGGCCGCGATTGCGACGCACGCGATCGCGAAGCCGGCCACGCCGCGGTCGCCGCCGGCCGCCGAGGTCGCGACGCCTGCAAGCGTGATCGCGACCGCCGTGACGAGCGCGGCGTGCGCGGCGCGCAGTGGTCGTGCTCGATCGAGCGTGACCGCGACCGTGGCCGCGACGAGCACCGCGGCCAACGTGCTGACCGACGCCGCCGGCGTCGTCGTCGCCCATCCGAGCGCGGGAGCGGCCGGGATGCTCGCGAGCGCGAGGGTCACGAACGCGATCTTCTCGTCGACGCCGGACAGCAGCGCGGAGAGGATCAGCACGCAAACGGCGAGCGCGGACGCGGCGATGCAGGCGTCCCGAACGGTCGCCGCGCCGGTGAACACCGCGAGATTGGCCGCGAGGAGCGCCAGGCCGCCGGCTCCGGCCGCGCGGGCCGGCGATGCCGCGCGGCGGCCGGCGGGCGTGCTCGAGGCGCGCGCGAGGACAAACGCGATTGCCGCGGCGGCGAGCGCCGCGACGGTTGCCCAGGAGGCGTGCAACGTCGTCGTCGACGTTCGGCCCGCGACCACGGTTCGGGCGGCCGCGTCGAGGTCGCCCTGCCAGACCGAGCTCAGCCAGCCCAGCGGCCCGAGCGTGGCGACGAGGCTCGGTCCCAGCGCAACGGCGAGCCCGGGAGCGATGAACGCGGCGCCGGCCGTGCGCGTTCCGGCCCGCCACGATGCGGGCACAACCGCGGCGAGCCCGACTGTGGCGGTGCCGAGCACGGCCGCCACGAGGAGCAACGCGTGAGTGTCGACGGATCGCCACCAGGGCACGAGGAGCGCACCCAGCAACGCGCCGACTGCAAGCGCGGGAAGCACTCCCGGCCGTCGCGACGCGCGTGTGCGCACGACCGTGGCCGCGCCCGGCGCGAGCGCAACGACGAGCATCACGGCCGCCGGAGCGAGCGTGTCCGGGAACTCGTGCGTGTCGCCGACCGCGATCATCGCCGCGACCGCGCTCGCGGCCCACACGAGGGCGGCCTCGACCGACCCCAGCACGACTGTCAGCCGTTCGATTGCGTGGCGGAGTACAACGAACGCGACGACGATCACGAGCGCGACCGTCGCGAGACCGAGTGCCACGCTCCAGGGCGCGTGCGCGAACGTGGCGACCACCAGCACCGCGCCGGTCGGGAATGCGACGGCCATACCCGCGTGGCCGATTCGACGCGAGACGAAGCGTGCGACGAGCGCCGCCATGCCGCCGAGCACCACCGCGCCGATCGACCACCACGCAGTTCCGGAGACGTGCGCGCCGACGCCGGCGCGCCGGAGCGCGTGCCAGTCGATTGCCGCGATCGCGATGGCGAGCGCCGACAGCGCCTCGGCGGTCGCGGGCAGCCGCCGCCTGCAGGCAAACGCGAGCGCCGTCACCGCGACCGTCGCGCCCGCGAGGAGGGCGGCGCGACCTCCGTCGCTCAACTGTGACCAGGTAACGACGGTGAAGGTCACGGCCGACAACGCGAGCAACGCGACGCCGAGCCACAGCAACAGACCGCGCACGCCTGCGATGCTCCACTCGCCCTGCCTGTCGCGCGGCAGTGGCGTCGGAGAGAACGGTGCTCCCGGCGCGTCCCGAACAGACGCCCCTCGCGCGTCGTCGAGCTCGAACGCGACCTCGGCGCGACGCTGCCACAGCCCGCCGAGTTCGCGATCGAGGGCGTCGAGGGCGCCGGCGAGCTCCCGCATCCGCGCCGCGCTTTCGCCGGCGAGCTCCAGGCCGCACCACGGGCAGAACGCTGCGTCCGCCACGCCTGCGCCGCAGCGCGCGCACTCTGCCTCGCCGTCCATACCGTTGCTTTCCCTCGGACATGCGACTCCCGGCGCCGCGGAAGGGTTGCACAGCATCGGTGGCGCCCCGCCGCGCCGGATGAATCCGTACGCTTCGGGACGTGCGCCATGCGATATATCTGCCGCCGTTCGGACCCTTCGGCGACGTCCACGCACTCGTGGAGCTCGCCGTCGCAGCAGAGGACGCCGGCTGGGATGGCTTTTTCCTGTGGGACCACATCCAGTACGAAGCCGCGGTACCTCTCGCTGACGCCTGGGTGGCCCTCAGCGCCATCGCCGCTTCGACGTCGACGGTCCGGCTCGGCCCGCTCGTCACCCCGCTCCCGCGTCGCCGACCGTGGAAGGTGGCCCGGGAGGCGGTCACGCTCGACCACCTCAGCCGCGGACGCCTCGTGCTGGGAGTCGGGCTCGGGATCTCCTTTTGGCGCGAGTTCAGCTCGTTTGCCGGGGAGGCAAGCGACGACGCCGAACGAGCGCTCCTGCTCGACGATGGGATCGAGATCATCACCCGCCTGTGGTCGGGCACGCCGACCACATACCAAGGTGAACGCTTGTCGGTTCGCGACGCCCACTTCCTTCCCCGACCGCTGCAACAACCGCGAATCCCCATCTGGTCAGCGGCGCTCTGGCCGCCGGCGCGGCCCGGACCGATCCGGCGCGCGGCACGATGCGACGGCGTGTTTCCGTTCACCGGAGCGGCGCTCACGCCGGCAGACGCAGCACTGGTTCGAGACGCCGTCACACGCGAACGTGGCACCGACGAGCCCTTCGACCTGTGCGTGTGGGGAATCGCGGATCAGGCCGCCGCGTACGAAGCCGCCGGTGTCAGCTGGCTCATCGAGTCCGCCGGACCGGAAGACCTCCTTGCCGATGTGCGTCGGACCATCGGCGCCGGCCCACCGCGCTGACGATCGAGCGATCGACGCGGTCGCCAACGCGGCGGGACACTGTCACATGAATCCCTTGATGGAACCGATGACGTGCCCACCGTGTCTTTGAGAGCATGACGATGAAGCACGCCGAGCCGTCGAGCGATCGGCTGGCTGAAGTCGAATTCGAACGCTTCTACCGGGAGGCGTGGCCGAGCGCGGTCCGACTCGCAGGTCTGCTCACGCAACACGCCGGCGCGGCCGAGGACCTCGCCCAAGAGGCGTTCGCCAGGATGTATCCCAAGTGGGGGCGAGCGGAGCATCCGTCCGCCTATCTGCGCACCACGATCGTCAACCTCTGCCACAACTGGCACCGCCAGAAGACAACCGAGCGCACCAAGCTCCCGATCCTCGCCGAGCCGTCGACTACTGACTTTGCATTCGACGAGTTCGCCGACGCGGTCGCGGCACTGCCCTACCGACAACGGGCCGTCCTGGTGCTGCGCTACCACAACGGCTTGAGCGAGACCGAGATCGCCGATGTGCTCGGCTGCCGCGCCGGAACGGTGAAATCGCTCGCGTCACGCGCGTTGGACCAACTGAAGAAGGGAATCGAGCAATGAGCGCCAAGAGCTACGACGAACTCGAGACACGCCTCACCGAGCTGTTCGATCGCCAGGAGCGCGCGTTCCCCGAAACGACACGCGAGTGGTCGGACAATCCCGTCACGTCAATGAACGCGCTCGACGAACAGCGAAAGCGCAGGCGCGCCCGCACGACGTTCGGCGCCGTTGGGGCCCTCGCGGCCGCCATCGCAGTGGTGGTCGGCGTGATGAACTACAACCAGAGCGGCGGGCGCGTGAGTGTGAAGCCGCCGGTGCAGGGTCAACCGCTCGGTGGACAGGTCTTCTGGCAGAGCGAGAGCAATCTCGTGCAGTTCAAGGCGGATGACTTCCTCATCGAGGCGAACGGTAAGAAGTTCACCGCGCACGACACGCCGGTGACCGTCGGCATTGATCCGGGCAGCGCCGCCTATTGGACCCTCGAAGTGACGTGGCAGGAACACGGCGTCGAGATGCGTATGAACATCTACTTCGCGTCCGATGGTCGCGACTGGTGGGGCACGGAGATCCGTACCTACGACGGCCGGATCGAGGGCGACTGGATCGAGTACCACGGCACGTACTTCAAGACGCCGCTCGGTCAGCCGTTCGTCGGTGATCTCGATCTCAGCGACAAAGCGAGCGGCGCCTCCTTGCACGTGCACGGCCTCTGGCTCGAGACCCATCCGAAGAAGTTCGACTGCTCCGTCGGCTCGGGCACATATGCAATCGTCCTCGACCAACACTCGATCGAGCTCTCGCCGGGCAGCAGCGGGACCGGCGAGACGGCATTGTTGCTCGACCGGGCGGCGTGCGCGACGGTGCCCCAGCCCGACCGGTACACGCTGACCTGGTCGTCTGCCGATCCGAGCGTGGCGACGGTCGCGCCCGCGGATTGCAACGAGATTCCCACCGACGCCTGCCGGCGCGGCGAGGTGCCGTTGTACCTCGGCGTCAAGGCGGGCCAGACCACGTTCCACGCGGTCGCCGAGGATCGCAACACGGGAGCCGTCGTCGGGCAGCGGGACTTCCCGGTCACCGTGAAGGATTGACGCAGTTCCCCAATGGCGTTCCCCAGCCCCGCGCGAGCATCATCGCGCCATGGGCTTCTATCGGGAGCAGATCTTGCCTCGATTCCAGGACAAGGTGATGGCGCGCAAGCCCAACCGGGAAGTGCGCGCCCGCGTCTGCGAAGGGCTTCATGGTTCTGTGGTCGAGGTCGGCTTCGGGACCGCGCTGAATGCGCCCTACTACCCCGCCGAGGTGACGAACGTTGTCGCCATCGAACCGTCGCGTGTGTGCATGCGCATCGCTGAGCCGCGCATCGCGAAATCCTCGGTTCCGGTCGAATACGGCGGGCTGACCGGCGAACGGCTCGACCTGCCCTCAGGAGAGTTCGATGCCGTGCTCTCGACGTGGACGCTGTGCACGATTCCTCGCCTGGATGCCGCGCTCACCGAGATACGACGCGTCCTGAAGCCTGGCGGCTCATTCCACTTCGTCGAGCACGGCCATGCCCCCGACGAGAAGATCGCCCAGTGGCAGGCGCGTCTGGAGCCGTTGAACAAACGACTCGCGGGTGGCTGCCATCTCACACGCCACATCTCCGAGGACATCGAGCGCGCCGGTTTCGACATCGAGAAGATCGATACCTACTACTTCAAGGGCGAACCGAAGCCAGTGGGCTACACCTACGAAGGCAGAGCAGTCAGATCGAACCCGTGACGTGCGAGCACGCCGCGTGATCGAATTCGTCGGGAGGGACGGCAACCGCCTCGCGGCCGATGTCGCCGGTGAACCCGCCGATCCACCGGCCGTTCTGCTGCACGGCGGCGGCCAGACCCGCCATTCCTGGGGAACCACACTCGGCGCGCTCGCCGACAAGGGTTGGCGTGCGTACGCCGTCGACCTGCGCGGCCACGGTGAAAGCGAATGGGCCGCCGACGGCGACTACACGCTCGATGCATTCGCGGGTGACGTCCTCGCCATCTCCCGCGCGCTCGGCGCGCCGCCTGCACTGGTGGGCGCGTCGCTCGGCGGTATCGCATCACTCGCCGCCATCGGCGAGCATCCGGACGACCATGTCGCGCGGGCACTGGTGCTCGTCGACGTCGCGCCTCGGATGGAAGAGCAAGGCCGGATGCGAATCGGCGCGTTCATGGCCGAACACATGGACGACGGCTTCGCGTCACTCGATGAAGTCGCGGATGCGATCCAGCGCTATAACCCGCACCGCCCGCGCCCGTCGGATCTCGGCGGTCTGGCCAAGAATCTGCGTCACGGTTCCCATGGCCGCTGGTACTGGCACTGGGACCCCGCGTTCATCGGCGGCCGGCTGGGAGGCGTCGACGAAACCCGCTCCTCTCTTGTGGATCCGGCACGACTGAAGCAAGCCGCCCTGGGTCTCACCCTTCCGACGCTGCTCGTGCGCGGCCGCGTCAGTGACCTGCTCAGCGAAGAGGGCGCCCAGGAGCTCCTCGAGCTCGTCCCGCACGCGCGAATGGTCGATGTCGCGGGAGCGGGTCACATGGTCGCCGGCGACCGCAATGATCTCTTCAACGACGCGGTCGTGACCTTTCTCGACTCGGTGGGCGACCCCCATTAGTGGGTATGTGCGCGTAGGAAGCGAGCGAGGCGCACGTCGCCGCGGGCTTCGGCCAAGTCCGCCGCAGTCTTGTCGCGGAAGCCGGGCGCGCCGGTGCCTCTGATCGTCGTGTCTGCTCCTGCGGCAACAAGGACGCGAGCGATTCGCGGGTGGCCGGCGATGACGGCGAGCATCAACGCACTGAGGCCGAACTTGGAGGTGTGATCGAGGTCTGCGCCGTTCGCGATGAGCCACCTCAGCACATCGGGGCGCCCCGCGTGGGCCGCGCGCATCAGCGCGGTCTGACCATATCCGTCCCGCGAATCGATGTCGTGACCGGCGCGCATCAAGCGGGCGACTTCGACAACGTGGTCGGCCACAGACGCGGCTTCCCACGCCCGTCGCGTCGTCAACGGGCGAAGTCGATCCACGATCAGGACATGTCTTCCAGCCGCGGCGACCTCGAAAGGCGTTTCGAGGTCGTCGATGCGTGTGATCTCGTCCGGATCGGCGTCGTGCGCGAGCAGGATGTCTACCGCGCGCAGATCGCCCTGGGCTGCGGCGAGGTGAAGAGGCGTGAAGTCGTTGACGCCGCGTTGGCCGACGTCGGCACCGGCCGCGAGCAACATCTCGACGAGCTCGTGGACGTCGGTGCGGACCACAGCACCCGGCGTGGCCTGCGAACACGACAACGCTGCGATCAGAGGCGGGAACCCATCGGCGTCCGGCCAGTTCGGATCGGCGCCGGCTTCGAGCAGTTCGCCGACGAACGCGAGCGGGCTGTGGTAGATCGCATATGTCAAGCACGCCCCCATCGCCGGATGAGCCACGACGTTCGGAAAGCCCTCGATCGTGCCCAGCTCCAACCGCAACGCGGTCATGTCGCCCGTGCGGAATGCCTCATCGAGGCGGCGATAGCGTTCGACGTCCGCGCGCGAGCCCGGGACATCCATCGCAACACGCTACCGAGCCCACCCAACGAGCACGACGGAGATACGTTCGGGCGGGTTGGATGCCGTACTCGAACTCGGAGACGGGTTCTTCGATGCCGAGGAGGCGTATCGCAAGTATGGCGAGGACCTGATCAGGTTCGCGGCTGGGCTCGTTGGCCCTTGGAACGCGGGAGACATTGTGGCCGGGGCGTCGGAGGGTTGTATGGCGTCGCCTGCGTGGTTGTCGGTGCGGGAACCGCGTGCGTATCTGTTTCAAGGGGTGCTGAATGAGGCGAAGCAGATGCGCCGGTCGCCGATCCGTCGGGCTGCTCGGGAGGCCAGAGCGGCACAAGGGCGACACGCGTGGAACTCGCGAGGCGGCTCGGCGTCCCTGGTCAGAGCGCGTGTTCGAAGGAAAGTTGGCGCGAAGGCGACTTGGTACGTTGATACTGACGTGCTGGTCGAAAACTTGGCCATCGCGCCGCGGCTGTCCGCGCCGTTCGCATTCGCCCATACATCAGCTCTTCGCGCAGGACCTCGAGGTTGCGGAGCGCAGCAGGCCACGCAGGGGGGGTTCACGTGCTGACCGCGTTCGAGCCAACGGAGGGGTCATGCAGGAGACGGTAAGCACTCGCGTGAACGGGTCACCAAAAGACGCGTTCGCGCGCGTGACGGACATCGCCGGGCTGCCGGAATGGAACCTCGCGATCACCGAGGTGCTGGAGCAGCCCGAGCAGTTGACCCCGGGATCAGTATGGAAAGTTCGCCTCCACGCACTCGGCCAATCGTGGGTGAGCAAGTCGACCTTGTTGGCCCTCGATGAAACGGAGATGCGGTTCCGTTATCGTTCGCAATCCGACGACGGCAACCCTTCGTACGCCGACTGGGACTGGACGGTGCAACCCGACGGGCCCGACGCCAAGGTGATCGTCAGCGTCGACCTTCAACCCATCACCTTCTGGCGCAAGCACCTCCTCGTCAGGCTGCGACGCCCCTCGCTCCACAAGGAGATGCAAGCATCGCTCGTCGCGCTCGCCACGGACCTGTCATCGTGACATGAACGCGCTTCTTCTCGATCGCGCGCGCGAGCTCGGCGCAAGAGAGAGCGGGTTGGCGGTTGCTGTCACCGGCCGAGTAGCACGGGCGGCGGTGAGGCTAGGCGTGCGGCCCGGGGTCGGAGATCGTCAACGCTGACTTCGGTGCGTATCGATCGGGTTCGGCCTCGAAGCGTTCGCGGCACCGATCGGCGCAGAAGAACGAGGTGTGTCTCTCGTAGGTGGTTCGGGCGGGGGCGTTCGCGGTTTGGACTTGCATGCCGCAGACCGGGTCGATGGCGTAGCCGACTCCGCCGCCGAGTCGGTCGCGGTTGCGGTACAACCAGTAGAGCACCGCGAATCCGGCAAGGCTCGCGATGTTGAGGAATGTCGTGTAGTTCCAGGCGAAGTGGGTGGTGACGATGTTCTTCGGCCGCGAACTGGGAATCCCGCCGGTCAGGGAGAACAGTCCTTCGACGATGAGGCCGGCGGCGGCCATGACGACGTAGAACCACGCGAACATCCGCAAGGTGAGCCTGGTCCCGTAGTACTTGCGGTAGATGAGCACGAGCGGCAGCGCGATGAGATCGGCGAAGATGAAGCTGATCACTCCACCGAAGCTGATCCCCCCGTGCCAGAGCGCCGCGGCCATCGGGACATTGCCGATCGAGCACACGAAGCTGATGACGGCGATGAACGGGCCGACGATCACGTTCTCGGCGCTCGTCCAAAACCCGTGCCCCGTGAGGAACACGTCGCTCCAGATGTGCATCGGGACGAGCACAGTGAGGAACCCGGCGACGAGGTAGCCGATGACCAGCTCTTTTCGGAGCATTTTTATGTCGGCGAAGGTGTAGCTCGCCGAGTCGGCCCACGCGGCTTTCGATCGCAGCTTCCGGTTCCACGGTGCGCGTTCGAGCTCGGCTTGACGTTCCTCGCTCACGCCGACCATCGCCTGGTGATCGTGGCCGCCGACGATGCCGACCTGCAGCCGGGTACGAGCCTGCGCGACGAGCGCACCACGCAGGACGAATCCGCCCGTCAAGGCGAGCAGCACGATCATGATCGGACCGCCGACGAACTCTGCGGCGGCGAACTGCCAGCCCATGAGCACGACCAACACGACACCGAGTTCGACGACAAGGTTGGTGGAGGCGAACATGAAAACCATGGCGGAGACGAAGTCGGCACCTTTCTGGAACAGCGACTTGGCCATCGCGGTCGCCGCGTACGAACAACTCGAAGACACCATTCCGAACGTCGACGCCCGCACGACCGCCCTCGGCCGGTGATCACCGAGAACACGCTGCAAATCGTCTTTCGAAACGAAGGCCTGCACCACCCCCGACAACGTGAAGCCGAGGATCAACGCCCACAGCGTCTCCCAGAACATGAAGAACGCTTCGCGCAGGCTGGAGCCGACGTCGCCCATCGAGATGAACGCAACCACGTTCACCGTCACATCGTCACGACCGGACCAGGCGCGCCACCGCGGCTGAGGCTTCGGAGATCTTGTCTTGTGCCCCCGGGCCGCCGTGCGCGATGGCGTCGGCGACGCAGGTGCTCAAGTGTCCGTCGAGCAGCTCGAGGGCAACGGCCTGGAGGGCCTTCGTGGCGGCCGCAATCTGCGTGAGGACATCGATGCAGTAGGCATCTTCATCGACCATGCGCTGCAGTCCCCGTGCTTGTCCCTCGATGCGCCGCAATCGGCGCTGCACGTCGACCTTCTTTTTCGCATAGCCCGGCATTCGCTCTCCCCTGGATATCCTACCCCCCCAGGGTATCGTGCGATCAGCCGGGTCTCACCGCGAACTGGAATCCGGTTCGGAACACTGGTTGCAGCCTGACGAAATCGCCGGTGTGGGTGGCGGAGATGGTCATGCCGTTGCCGACGTACATGCCGACGTGGTGGTGGTCGGGGTAGTAGATGACGAGATCACCGGGTGCGAGCGCGTTGTCGGGCACGCGCGGGAACATGTTGCCCTGCGCGATCGATCCGTGGGGCATCGAGACGCCACCTTGCGCCCAAGCCATCATCGTGAGGCCCGAACAGTCGTAGGAGTCGGGCCCGACGCCGGCGTACCGGTACGGCTTGCCGAGTTGGGCTTTCGCGTAGGCCACGGCGGCTGCTGCCCCTGGAGATGGCGCCGGGACGTCGGGAATAGTGAGATTGGCGGGGTCGACTCCTGGCGTGCGGCTTGGCTGCGATTGTGATCCTGATGTCCGGCCTGTCACGGCTGAGCCGGTCGACGGGGCCGTCGCGGTGCGCGTCGCGGCGCGTGTCGCGAGGAGATGCAGACGAGCGGCTTGGGCGTCGCTGCGCGCTTTCTCGGCCGCCGCCCTGCGTGCCTCTTCTTGTTTGATCAGTGTTGCGATCTCGCCCTTCACCTGCGACAGAAGCCGCGCTTGCGCTCCGTTGGCGGCCTCGACGTCACGACGGCTGGCCTCGATGGCGTCAATCCGAGTTTGGGCGCTCTTGCGCGCGGACTCGAGCTCGCGGTGGGTGGCCTGGAGATCCTGGCGGGACGCGGCCAGCCGATCGAGCAGCTGCGTGTCGCGATCGGCGGTCGCGGCCGCGTAGTGCGCGCGACCAGCGGCCTCGGTCACGCTCGAGACGTTGATGGCGTCGAGTGGTGTCCGGATGCCCGCGTTCATGTAGATCGCGGCGGCGCGCTGGCCAACCGTCGATGCGATGCGATCGGTGTCAGCTTGTGCGGCGATCGTGCGGGCCTGCACCACGACAATGTTGGCCGTCGCCGCATCGAAGTCAATCTTCACGGCGTCGTAACGTTCGGCCAGCATGGAGATCTTCTCGCCGTTCGCGTCGATCTCCTGTTGAAGCTTCCGAGCCTGCGCCTTCTTGTCGCCGATCGTCGAAGCCGACGCGATCTCAGGGACCAGGCCGCCGGCGAGAACGGCGAGGCACATCCCGCCAACCGCGAAGCGTGCGAAACGGTGCTTCATGGGGACTTCCTGACTTTGCGGTCGGTGGGTCCTTGCGGAGCGCGGTTCGCGCGGATGCCGATCATTCGATCGGCATCCGTTCGATACTACGACGCTGCGTCGTACTTCGGTCGAATCCCCACGCGGCCTACTCGCGCAGCGTGGCCAATCGCGCGCAGGCAGACCCATCCTCGGCCGCGGTTTTGCTCCAGCCCCAAGGGAATTGCTGCATTAGCGTCGCCTTTTCCGCGGCGTGGGGCGGGGAATCCAAGGCGAGCTCCTTCGCTGGCTCACCGAGAGGAGGCGCTGTGGACGAGCGAAGGGCGACCGGCGCGCTCGAGCAAGAGGTGCTGTTGCAGCTCTGGGCGTTCGGCAGACCGGCGACCCCGGCCGAGGTGCTCGAGGAGCTCGGCGAAGACCTCGCGTACACCACGATCATGACGGTCTTGACGCGTCTGTGGCAGAAGGGCCTGGTGCGTCGGCAGCGCTCCGGACGTGCGTTCGCCTATGAGCCGGAGTTTTCCGAGGCGGAGCTCACCGCGAAGCGTATGCGCGCATCACTGGAGTCCCGACGACCGCGCCGAACGGTTCGCGCGCCGGCCACGAAGCACGAACGGCGCCACACCGGTGGTGATGGTGCCGTCCCGACGCCGCGTTCACCAGCGCCGCGCTCGCCGCCGCCGTCACGAGTACCCGCGCAGCCGTTACCGCCGCGCCCGGTACAGCGTCGACCTCGTACTCCATCTCGTCTCTCGCGAGTTCCGCCTTCGCTACCGCCGCGCGTTCATCGGGTGGCTCTGGTCGGTCGGACAGCCACTACTGCGCTTCGCCGTGTTCGCCTACGTGTTCACCAAGGTCATCCACGTGGGCAACATCCCGAGATACCCGGCGTTCCTTTTCATCGGCATCGTCGCGTGGACGTGGTTCGCATCGGGACTGATGTCGGCCACGACCAGCGTGCTCCTCCGCGCCGATTTGCTGCTCCGGCCCGGGGTACCTCGCGCCGCGGCGCCGGTCGTGAGCGTGCTCACCGACATGCTCGACTTCGTTGCCGCCCTCCCGATCATCGCCGTGTTCCTGCTCTTCAGTGGTGGCATCGCTCCGTCCGCCCTCTGGTTGCCGGTGCTCATGGCTATCGAGCTGCTCCTGATCCTCGGCATCGGTATGGCGCTGTGCAGCGCCAACGTGTACCTGCGTGACGTCCAGATTTTTACCGGTCTCGTCCTGCTGCTCGGCTTCTACGTCACCCCGGTCTTCTACTCCCGGAAGCTCCTCCCGGGTACCCTCACGTTCTTCTCCGACTACAACCCCGTGGCCCGCCTGCTCGGCGCATACCGCGACATCCTCATCTACCACCGCGTGCCGGATGTTTTCCCGCTTGTCGTTGTCGCGCTGTTCTCGGTCGCGATGTTCGCCGGGGGCTACGCGATCTACCGTCGGGCGAGCGCCACGTTCGTCGACCAGCTGTGAACGTCGTCGTTCTCGACCACGTTCACAAGCGGTTCCGAGTGGACTTCACGGGCGCGGGTCGCCGCCTGCTCTCGCTGGAGCGGGGTCGCGTCGAGAAGTGGGCGTTGCGCGATGTCAGCCTCGCGGTGAGGGCAGGCGAGGCGATCGGGATCGTCGGTAGCAACGGGAGCGGCAAGTCGACCCTTCTGCGCATCATCGCGGGACTCACCAGACCCACCGCGGGCTCCGTGCGCGTCGCGTCCGGGGTCACGGGGATATTGACCCTGGGCGGCGTGATGGAGCCGTTGCTCTCGGGTACCGAGAACGCGCTGACCGGGACGATCCTCGCCGGGATGAGCCGCCGCGACGCAGTGGCGAGGTTGCCGGCAATCGCCGAGTTCGCCGAGCTCGGCGACAAGATGGACCAGCCGCTACGAACGTTCAGCGACGGGATGAAATTGCGCCTGGCGTTCGCGATCGCGGTGCACGTGCACGCGCGCATCCTGCTCATCGACGAAGTGCTCGCGGTGGGAGATCTCCGGTTTCGTGAGAAGTGCCTGAACCACTTGAAGTCGATCTCGGAGAGCGGCGTCACCGTATTGCTCACGTCGCACGAACCGAGCCACATCGCGCGCCTGTGCTCCCGCACGATCTGGTTGGCCGAGGGTCACGTGCGCGTCATCGGTGAGACCCAGGGCGTGCTCGAGCGCTACGCGAACGCGATGCTCGAGGCGGTCCCCCCGCCCGAGCTGCTGGCTGAAGGGGGGGCGCGCCTCGGTTCGGGCGAGGTGGAGATCACCGACGTGCGACTCGTCGGAACCCGAGGCAGCGCGGTCGGCACCCTGCGCTCCGGTGATCCGGTCACCGTCGAGATCGACTTCACCGTGCACGAGGATGTTCCTGATGCGGTCATCGGGGTACACGCGCATGACGCGGCCACCGGCAACCACTTCCTCAATCTGAGCACCGAGGGCGACGGTGAGTTCGTGGGGCGGCTACCTGCGAACGGAACGATCCGCCTCCACCTCGACCGTCTCGATCTCGCCGGCGGCCGTTACTTCCTCGATGTCGGGATCTACGAGTCGAACTGGGAACGCCCGTATGCGATGTTGTGGAAAGCACTCGCGTTCGAGGTGCGGGGGCAGCCCGCAACCGGCCTCCTCGCGCCACCGAGGCAGTGGACGATCGTGTAGCCGACCTCGTGTCCGTCGTCGTGCCGACACGGAACCGGGTTGACTACCTCGCGCGGACCGTCTCCAGCGTCCTGCGTCAGTCCTATCCCGAGATCGAACTTCTCGTTGTCGACGACGGCTCCGGGGACGGCACTGCCGAGTACTTGGCGGCGATATCAGACACCCGGGTGCGATCGCTCCGCCACGATCGGTGCGAGGGCGTGTCGGCGGCGCGCAACCGGGGGCTCGCGGCGGCGACGGGTGCGTGGGTGGCGTTCGTGGACGACGACGACCTGTGGGCACCGGACAAGATCTCCCGCCAGATGCGCGCGCTGACACTGGTCCCGGGTGCCTCGTGGACCTGCACCAGCGCGGTTGTCGTCGATGCCGACCTGCGCCTCCTCGATTGGCAGCGCTCCCCACAGAGCAACGACGTCGCCGAGTCCCTCCTTGCGGCCAACCCGATACCGGGAGGCGCCTCGACGGTGATGGCGCGGCGGCAGCTCCTCATCGACGTCGGCGGCTTCGACGAAGGACTCTCGGTCCTCGCCGACTGGGATCTGTGGGTTCGCTTGGCGCTGGCGTCGCCGTTGGCGCCGGTTGAAAATGCGATGGCCGCGTACACCGTTCACGCGGGCGGAATGTCGGCCGACTTGACTCGCGTCGTCGGTGAGCGCGCCCTCCTGCTCGACCGCTATCACGGGGAGCGACGACGGCGAGGGGTGGACGTCAACGAGGTGGCGTGGGTCGCCTACGTGGCCGACCGCGACCAGCGGGCGGGAGCGCGCCGACGCGCGGCGAAGGGTTACGCGCGCGTCGCGCTCGACAACCGGCGGCTCCGCACGTGGACCGCGGCATTGGCGGCGCTCGTGTGGCCGAGCTCGGTCGGCCTGCGTGATCGTTGGCACCGCTACCGGATGCCGCGCGCCGAACGGCTCTCGGTCGCGCGCTGGCTCGAGCCCTATCGAACCGGTCCTCCCGCAGCGTCTCCGTGACAGGTGCGGGAATCGCGGCCGGATTCGTCGACTACGACCCGAGCATGCGGGTGTTGGTGATGCCGGGTGAGGTGGTCGTCAGGCCGGGCGACACGCTGACGGTGCTGCCATTGCCGCCGCTCACGGTCCACGACGAGCCTGGGTCGGTTTCGTTGACGGTATAGCTGCCTTGCAGCAGGTTGTTCCAGGTGAGTGTGCCACCGTTGTAGCCGGTCGACTGGCAGCCACCATTGGCGGCGGTCGGTGCGGGATAGGACGGGCCGGTGATGCAGATCTGGGTCCTCGCGGTCGTGTCGGGCGTGATCCCGTTCCAGTTGACGGTCTTGGTCACCTGCAGTGAGCCACGTGCCGTGTTGGTGAAGTTGCACACGAAGTTGTGGACGGCGTTGTCGGGATATGTGAACGTGCACGCAGCGGTGCCCTGCGACGCGCCGCCGTTCACGTTGACGTCGGTTTCGTCCCAGCCGATTTGCGAATGTTCGCTGATGGTGTAGGTGCCCTGGCCGAGCTGGGTCGTGAAGTTGAGATGGCCGTTCGTGTCGGTCGACGCGGTCTCGATGACAGTGCCGTTCTGCGACAGGTCGTAGGTGAAGGTTGGGTAGCTGCCCGCGGTGCTGGCAGGCACAGTCGTCTTTTGGACCGACGCGGTTGCGGGGTTTTGGATTGCCACGGAGATCGGGTTGCTGGTGGTGGTGTTGCCGGCCGCGTCATGGGCCACGCTGGTGAGCGTGTAGGAGCCGTTGGCGAGGGTGGTGGTGTCCCAGCTGAGGACCCAGCCGTAGTTCGTTTGGGTGGCTGCGCCGAGCACGCGATCGTTCAAGGCCGCGTCGGTGGCGTGGAACTCGACTGCGGTGACGCCGACGTTGTCGGATGCGGACGCGGCCAGGACGCTGTTGGCGGACAGGGTCGCGCCGGCGGCTGGATAGAAGATCGCAGTCTTCGGCGGCGAGTCGTCGACGGTGCACGGTCGACCGGTCGAGCCCCCACACGCGGCGAACGCGGTGACAAAGCCGTTGTTGGTGGCGACGTAGACGCGGTTGGAGTCGACGGTCGGGACGGAGAACTTCGTTGCGGTCCCGATGGGAGCACTCCAGTGCAGGACCGGTTGTCCGCCTACCGGAATCGGGTCATAGGCGCGCAGTTCCGAGGGTTTGGTGGCCGGCTGGTTCGATCTCCAGATCGTCCACACGAGCGCGGACCCCGATGTTGTCCCGTTCGACGTGACGACCGGGGAGCCCGAACCGAAGGGGAACGGGTCGCTGCTGGTGGCCGCGAGGGTGATCGTCGGCTTTCCGTTGCTGTCGAGGCCGTATTTGTACACGAGCAGGTTGCCGCTGCTGACCCAATCGGTGCCGCCGGTGGGGTTGCCGGTGACGACATAGAGGTAGCCGCCTTGCCCGGGCCATACGCCGGCCTTGCCCCATACGCCGCCGAACCGGCCGAGGCGTGCGACGACCGCGTCGGTGCCGCCCACGCCTTGGCGGTAGCCGCCGAGGTTGTCGCGGTTCAGGAGGTACGCGTAGCCGTCCTTGCCGTGCTCGAACATGAGATGGGGGATCTGCGCGGTCCCGAAGTACGCGTTGGGGAGGCCGACGGGGCCGCCGGAGCTGAGATCGAGGTTCTTCGCGGAATCGGACGGCGCATTCCGGGGCGCGAAGAAGTCTTTCGCTCGGAGTGTCCCGTCGGACTGGACGTCAAGACGCGCGACCACCATCCCGAGGTCGGCCGGTGGACTCGACCCGGCCGTCGGTCCGGTGAGCACGAAGCCCTCGTTGCCG
>JBBQTI010000017.1:0-73296 GCA_038213435.1 Acidimicrobiia bacterium | reverse complement strand
CTGCGGCGCGCGGAACTCGCCGGACCAGGAGTTGACTCCCGGGAAGCTCAGTGTTGCGTCTCGCGAGAAGACGGCCAGTGCGGGCCCGTAGCGCCCCTCGTTCAGCGAACCAATGCTTCGCCGGATCAGTGTTCGCACAATAAGTTTGTACACGGCAACTCCACTCGACGAATAAGTAGTTCGCAGCCTACGGCGCACCGACCGTGAGTGCGCCGACGAGATGCGCCGGTGAAACCCGTCTCCCGCACAACCGCGAACGCAGTTATGCGGCCCAACGGCGATCTGTGGGAGGGTCTGAACAGGTGACCGCGTCTCCGCGGTGCCATCAGCCTGGCTTAGCCCAGGGGGAAGGCACTTCGTGACGACCTCACTGAGGAAAACCGCGCTTGTTGCGGGCAGCTTCTACCTGATCACCTTCATCAGCTCGATCCCTGCAGTGTTCCTCCTCGACCCCGTATTGCACCATTCGAACTACATCGTGAGTTCGGGCGCCGACACCCGAGTGATCTTGGGTTGCATGTTCGATCTGATCAACGCCATCGCGGCTGTGGGCAGCGCCGTCGCATTGTTTTCGGTGGTCAAGCGACAACACGAAGGCGCCGCGCTCGGCTTCGTCACTTCTCGTCTCCTTGAGGCCGCCATCGTCATGATCGGCGTCGTGAGCCTCCTGGCCGTAGTGACGTTGCGTCGGGACCTTGGTGGCACGGCCACCGACCCCAGTTCACTGATCGTCGTCGGGCAGGCGCTCGTGGCCGTCCGAGGCTGGACTTTTCTCCTCGGGCCGAGCCTCATTCCAGGCTTCAACGCGTTGCTACTCGGCTACTTGCTGTACCGGTCCCGATTGGTGCCGCATTGGATCCCCACGCTGGGACTTATCGGAGCGCCGCTGCTCATCGCGTCCGTGACTATCTCGGCGTTCCGTGGAAACCATCCTGTAACGGTTGTCGCTGCGATTGCGACCGCGCCGATCTTCGTGTGGGAACTGTCACTAGGCGTGTGGCTGGTCGTCAAGGGCTTCCAGCCTTGTCCCATCACAACCGAAATGCTCACTGAATAGCGCCACACTCATCCACCGCGAAGGTCGCTCCGATGACCCCAGACCGTGCGCTGGGTGCCGACCGATCTGCGCGCCGATCAGCGGCTCGGCAACCGACGCCGACAACCAAACAATCTCTTCCTTCTCACGCTCCGATAACCGCTCCACACCCACACACCAATCGGCCTTCTCGCGCGAGTCGCATCGCGTCCCGGGTCCGAACGATCCGTGTCCGGCGAGAGGCCTCCGTCGCCGCAATCGGACCACGGCTCCAGGAGATCGCGCGCCCGGAGTTTCGCGGTGGAGACGATGGGACTCGAACCCACGACCCCCTGCTTGCAAAGCAGGTGCTCTAGCCAGCTGAGCTACGTCCCCGAGTTTGTCAGGCGACCTGCGGATTTCGTGTGGACTCGATTCCCCACGCCGCACAGGCACCACACGAGATCGTATCTCTCGCGTTGCTGCAGGGATCGAGAACCACGCGCCCAAGACGCGCGAGGGCCCTGCTCGGTAGCATCTACCTATGCGCCGTCGCCGTTTGCTGTTCGCCGCAGCCGCGCTCGTGGTGGTGGGGGCGGGGTGCGATCTCCCGAACCTCTTTCCGCCCGGCGCGGCGACACTGCGCTATCGCGACCCCATCTTCACGACGGTCGTCAAGACCGCCGACATCACGTACGGCAGCGCGGTGAACTTGTCGGGCCAGACCGTCACGCTGAAGCTCGACGTGTATCGACCACCGTCGAGCGACACGGTTACGAGCCGCCCCGCCATCGTGTGGGCGCACGGCGGCTCGTTCGGTAGTGGCGACAAGGCCTCGCCCGAGCTGGTCGACGAGTCGAACACCTTCGCCAAGAAGGGGTATGTCAACGCGTCGATCAACTACCGCCTCGAGCCGGACGGTTGTTCCGCAGGGGGCCCGACCCCGGAGTGCATCCAAGCGATCCTGGAAGCTACGCAGGACGCGGAGACTGCGGTGAGTTTTCTGCGCACCAACGCGGCGACCTACGGCATCGACCCGACGCGCATCGCGATCGGCGGAACGTCGGCCGGCGCCATCATGGCGCTCCAGGTCGGGTACGCCACCGCGGAGACACCCGCGAGCGCCGTGCGCGCGGCCGTGTCTCTCTCGGGCGCGAATCTCTTCAGCACCATCGGCGCGGGCGACGCCCCCGCGCTGTTGTTCCACGGCACGGCCGATACGGTCGTTCCCTACCAGTGGGCCGTGAACACGGTGACCAAGGCGAGGGAAGCTCACCTCGACGTTTTTCTCGAGTCGTTCGAAGGCGCCGGACACGTGCCCTACGTGCAGTTCCGCGACCAGATCCTCACCCAGACGCGGAACTTCTTGTGGTGGGAGATGGACCTCGCCCACGCGGCGAAGTAGCGAAACAGGAATGAACGCACCCCGGTCCGACGCCGTTCGGGACGGGCGCGCCGTGCCGTCGGCGATGCTTGCCGCGGCCAGTCGATCCGATGCTCCAGCCGGTCCTCGACGCGATGAACGCACAGATGTTCGGATCCGCGACATCGGGTGCACGCGAGCTTGCGCGACGCGGTCGCCGTTAGACGCGGCGCGTCTGCGATCGAGGACTCACGGATGGCATGGTTGCGCGCCACATTCGTCGACGAATGTTCCGTTCACATCGAGGAACAACGAGACTTCGTCGCGAACCGCGGCGACGTTGCGAGCCGCGCCGTGAGGATCGTCGCCGTACTGGGGCGATTCCGGCGGCAGGCTCTCGATCGGCGGCGCCGGGGTGCCGAAGTCCCACAGCTGGAGCACCGACCCGCCGAACGGCGTGCTCGGCACAGGCGGGATGTCCCACATCGGGGTGACATCGTTGCTGCGCCCCGCAGCGATCGCCGGCTGGTGCACAAACGCGCCGATCGTGCGCGCCTCGGTCTCGGTTGAGATGTTGGCGACCTGATGGTCGCCGAATGCCTCGATCATCAGCACCTGGTGGTTCGGTGTACCCGGGTACGGGTCGCGGATCATGTGCTGCGCGTAGCCGTTGGGGTCGCCGCGATCCCACAGCATCTGGTTGATCGCCACGCTCAATATATGCACGCGCTCGTCGGGATACGTCGCCGACACGAGGACCAGGAACGGGTCGAAGTCGACGCTGCGCGGGAGGAGCTCGCTGTAGTTCATGCCCGGGACGCCGAGCACCGCGCGGGTCCACTCCTTCGAGATCGCCGTGGCCGCGCCGCCGAAGATGCCACCCTGGCTGTTGCCGTTGTAGAAGACCTGATTGGGCACGATCGACGACGCCGCCGGCGCACCGAAGCGGAAGGCGGGATCACTGCCGAACCCGCGCGGGTCCTTCAAGAGCCGCGCGAGGAACTGCATGTTCAACATTCCCTGCTGCAACCGGTCGGGGATCGAACCGAAGGTGGAGAAGTCGGCGATGACCCTCGCGACGTTGGGTAGATCGTCCGACGCCATGCCGATCTCCGGGGTCGCGCACAACACGATGTCGTACTGGTCGAGGAACGGCGCGAACCCCTCGATCTCGCCGGTGTCGCCGAGCAGCCCGTGGCCGTAGACGACACCGCGTCCTGGGTGTGCCGTTCCCCCGACGGCCGCCGATGCGGGGATCAGGCAGCGGAAGGCGGCATGGAAGGTCCCCGTGCGGATCGGCATGCCCTGGTCGTCGAGCGGCATCCGTGCGCCGGGGGCACCGTCGTTCGTCAGGTACAGCGGCACGTCGAACGTGCCCTGAACCCGGCGGGCGATGCTCGAATTGGGGTTCTCGTCGATGGTCGTGACGTGGAACGCCGGCACGCCGGCGCCGAGTGCCGCGTACGCGTCGTCGCGCATGTGCAGCATGCGGCCCGACAACCCCTGCTGACTCGCGACCGTGAAGTCCCACGCGAGGTACAGCGACCGACGGCGCACGCCCGCGCCCTCGAGCTGCGCGAAGGTCCGGTCCATCGCCTTCCGCCGGGTGAAGACCGCGGGATCAACACTGGGCCGGTGGTCGCGGAACACCTGGAACGCGGGTGTTGCGGCGATCGTGCTGCCGGACGCGTCCTTCATGTCACGAAGCGCGACCACGATGTGATGCGACTCGCCGAAATTGCGCGCCGGTCGGATGACGAGGGCGCGCGTGGACTGATCATGATTCCACGTGTCCAGCTCGGCCCAGTACGGCACCCGCTGGCGCGTGGTCGCATCGAGCAGCACGATCGGAGCGTCCGGGGCGAGCGAACGGGCGATGTCGGTGATCGACGCGGCGCCGGTCGTTGCCAGGTTGATCCCGGGAACGTTGACGATGATCTCCGAGCCCGGACTGAAGCCGTCGTTGCGATTCAAATCGGTCGGGTCGATCGACACGCCTAAGGAGTTCACCGGCATCACGTCCGCAGGGAAGTGGACTCGCAGGCCGGTTGGAGAGGCCGCGTCGCGTACCGTGAAGAAGTCGTCGGGGAAGGGTGTGAGGCACTGCGTCGTGTCGATGGGATCGCAGTGGGCGTTGGTCGGTTGTCGGCGCAGCTGACCTGGGGGTCCGCCGTGAGGGTTCGCCGCCACACCGGGTGCGGCCGTCGCGACCAGCGCGAGCACCAACAACGCGGCAACGCCACAGACCGCAACCCCGGACCGACGCATCACGTCTCCCCCATCCGCTCGAGGCCAACGGCCTAGCACGCGCGCGGTGAGTGACGCCACCGACCGGCCCCGCGTCGGCGGCTCCCGCGATCACCTCATGGGACGAACGTCACGACCCAAGAACTCGACGGGCAGGACATAGCGATCGGAGAGACGCCGGACCCAGTAGCCGTCGTGCGTCCTCTCGGCAACCTCGAACCCGCGACTCCACTCTCCGCGGAAGTGACCGCGGACCTCGATCGAGGTACCGACCGCGAGATCCGGTCGCGGCGAGTTGACCGGGTATCGATGCATTTGTTCGCTCACCTCGCACGCGATCGCGGCGCATCGAGTCGCGATAGCTCTCGACGCTGGTCAGCGAGAGGACACTCGCCCAGGCCCACCATGGCCCCGGTGTCAAGTCGCGAGTAGCGAGCTCGTGACTCCGCGCTGGGAAGCGACGCGATCGCTCACCGAGCGCGCTGCACCCGCGCCATGTTCACGCTCTCGACCTGGACGGGCCGGGCGCGCACGCCCGGGGACACTTCGTCGATCTCAGCTTTCCGACGCGTCGGTGCCGTGGTCGTCGGCA
Organism: Acidimicrobiia bacterium; assembly: GCA_038213435.1. Lineage (GTDB taxonomy): Bacteria > Actinomycetota > Acidimicrobiia > IMCC26256 > PALSA-610 > PALSA-610. Next base: position 68,079 of record JBBQTI010000017.1, on the reverse strand, counting down.
CCACGGGCAGCGAGAGCGAGAACGTGCATCCGCCGCCGGGCGTCTCCGAGAGGGTGAGCGTGCCGTCGAGCAGCTCCGCGAGCTGGCGGCAGAGATGGAGTCCGAGGCCGGTGCCGCCTTGGCGTCTCGTCGAGGATTGGTCGAGCTGCACGAATCGCTCGAACGCCCGCTCCCGATCGACCACCGGGATGCCCGGACCATGGTCGACGACGCGGAAGGAGACGTCGCCCCCGGCGCTGGCGGTGATCAGCTCGATCGGCCCCGAGGGCGCGTACTTGCCCGCGTTCTCGACGAGGTTCAGCAAGACCCGCGCCACCTTCGATCGATCGGTGACGAGCTCGACCCGGCCGTCGAAACGTTGGACCAACCGACCCGAGGTCGCAGTGGCCGTATCGGCGTCGATCGAAGCGAACAGCTCCGTGACGTCGACGGCGTCACGGTCGAGCGGAACGCCGGCGTGCTCCGCTGCCGCGACGAGGAGAAGCTCGTCGATCAACCGCTGAAGTCGGCCACCTTGGTCGAGAGTCATGTCGAAGAGCTGGGCGCGCTGCGCGGCCTGCATTCGACCGTCCAGCCGATCGAGCGTGTGCACCGAACCGAGCATGACGGCGAGCGGCGTGCGCAACTCGTGCGAAACAGCCGCGATGAAGTCGTCCTTTTGGCGGTTGAGGTTGACCTGCAACGCCAATGCCATCACGAGCTCCTCGTGCATCATCGCGTTCGCGACGATGAGCGCGGCGTTGTTCGCGAAGGCGCCGACCGTCTCGATCCGGCTGCTCGCTCCGGCGTTCGACGTGCCTTCGCGGAACACGATCAGCACCACGCGGCCGGCCTTCTCGTGCACAGCCGACACCGCCAGCGCGCTCCCCGCCCCGGCGGCCATGCGCTCGATCTCCTCTGACTCCTCCGCGTCGGTTTCCCGCCCGGGGAAGCGCTCGGCGAAGGCGAGCGCGGCGGCGATCGTGTCGGGCGGCGCGAGCCGCTGCCCTCGATCGTCTGCCCACGCGCCGACCGGCGTTCCGTTGACGTCGGTCGCGCAACACAGCGCCATCGTGCCCGTTGCCAGCGCGCGTGCCTCGGCGGAGAGCGCGCGCAGCGCGTCGTCGAGGGCCAGGAGGCCGGCCGTGCGCGCCGATGCTTCATACAGCCGCTCGAAGCGCAGGTGCTCGTCGCGCTGCGCGACGGCATAGCGAGAGTTGAGTGCAACCGCGAGCGCCAGGGGCACGAGCAACAGCACGGCAAACGGCGCGCGTGTGAAGAGGTCGAGCGCGACGAGGCCGATCGGCGCGGCCGCCAGCGTGGCGAGCATCCCCGTCGACGCCGAACGGACGAACACGTGGTGAAACGGCGCGGCCTCCGCCATCGAGATGACGACGGCCGTCGCCACGACGTCGATCAGGGAGAAGCACAGCGCGGCGGCGAGTGCCGCGCCCCACGCGGACATGTCGTGCGCCGAAGTGCGACCAAGGGCTTGGAACGCGACACCTGCGATCGTGACCGCGGCCAGTCGATTGGCCACGTTGAACAGCACCTTGAGCGGTCCGGGATGCTGCGCAATCATGTTCACGGTTTCCGCGAGCGCGAATGCCACCGCAAGGCCGAGCGGACCCACGACGAAGAAGCCCACCACGAGCACCGCGTCCGCGGGTGTGAACGTGAACTTGTGCCGGTGGAGCTCGAGCGACATGTCGAACGCTCCGGTGACGACGAACGCTCCGGTCAGCGCGAGGATCGCCGCAGGCGATCCGACCGAGGCGCCATTCGCCGCCGCGAGTATCGCAAAGCTCGCCGCGAGCAGCAGCTGCACCGCGATGACTTCACCCACCCGCCGCTCGAGCCGCGCCGGGCTTCGCGGCCCCGCTGCGCTCATCCCCAGCTCTGCGACACCCACGCGTCGGTGGTCCATCGCGACGCGGTCCACCGTGACGCGGTCCACCGTGACGCCGTCCACCGTGACGCCGTCCACCGTGATGCCGTCCACCGTGATGCCGTCCATCTGCTCGCTGTCCAGCGTGACGCGGCCCAGGTCTCGTCGGTCCAGCGACTCGCGGTCCACGGCATGCCCGTGCGCGAGCCCCCGTCCGGCCCGTCGAAGGCGACGGGGAAGTGCTGCCACCAATCAGGTCGCGCGACTGCCTGGTCGGCAGCCGCGAGGTCGACCGCAGACGCGCGACCGCCGAGTGGCACCGCGCCGTCGACGAGCGCACCTTTCACATCGTCCGGAGTGGCATTGCCGTGGTGCGAGAGGAGCACGGCCACGCCGCCGGAGACGAGCGCCGTGCTCATCGATGTGCCGGTGCCGCGGAAGTAGGTGTCGCCCACACGTCCCGAGGGGTGTTGCACATCGATCGTGGAGCCCGGAGCACGCAGCGACACGACCGACACCCCGGGCGCCACGACGTCCGGCTTGGCGTGGCCATGAGCTCGCCCGCGGCCCGACCAGGTCGCAACCGTGTCGTCGCTCGTCGCCGCGGTTCCCATGGTGTCCGTCGCACCGACGGTGACGACATACGGGTCGTCGCCCGGTGACGTCACGCCATCGTCGCCGTTGTTCCCGGCCGACGCAACGACGGTGATCCCCGACGCCCACGCGGCTTCGGATGCCGCGTCGAGCGGGTTCACAACGTACGACAGCGGCGCATCGAGGCCGAACGAGAGGTTGAGCACGCCGATGTTGTACGTGTCGCGATTCGTGACGACCCAGCCGATGCCGGCGATCACGCGCGAGAGCGTCGACGACCCGTCGGCGTCGGCGACCTTCACCGAAACGAGAGTCGCTCCGGGCGCGACGCCGAGGTGCCGAGCTTGGGCACCTGTGCTCGCGGTTCCGTCGCCGGCGATGAGCCCGGCCATGAACGTTCCGTGGCCGTAGTGATCGACGGCGTCACCTTCGCCCGAAAAGTCGGGCGAGCGGACGAGCCGCGAACCGTGCAGGTCGGGCGTGTCGACGACGCCGGTGTCGACGAGCGCGACGCCCACACCGCGACCGGCGTCGGGCGACCAGGTTGCACCCGGGTTGATCGCCGCGACCTGGGTGTCGAGCACCGACGCGTCGAACGAATCACTCGTCGGGTGCATCGCCGCATCAGCGGTGACGTGCAGCGACGGGTTTTCGCCGAGCATCGCGATCCCGCCGCCGGTGACGTGCGCGGCCACACCGGCGATGATCGGAAGCGACACGTCGACGCGGCCGCCGACGGACTCGACGGAACGAGCCGCGGCCTCGGTGGTCGCGGCTTGGACGATGACGGCTCGGGGCACGCCTGCATCCACCGCGTGGGCCGGGGCCGCGCTCAAAGCGCCCGCGCCCATCGCTCCCGCGCCCATCACTGCCAGGGCGACGAGTACGCGTGCCGATCGGTGCCCGAGGACGAGGGAAAGCGTTCCCGTCATTTGTTGCCGAGGATGTTGTGCGCGAACTGCGCGAGATCTTCGGGCTTGAACGGCTTGGTCATGTAGTAGTCGGCGCCGGCTTTCCAGCCGTCCCATACGTCCGCGTCGGTCGCCTTCGCGGTGAGGAGCACGACCGGAATTCCGGCGACCTCGGGGCGTTTCTTCAGCTCCTGCAACACGTCGAGGCCGTCCCGGCCGGGCATCATGACATCGAGCACGATCAGGTCGGGACGAATTCTCTCGATCTTCTCGAGGGCGGAGCATCCGTCCTCCGCGGTCGTGACGGCGAAGCCCTCCGCCTCGAGGTTGATGACGACGAGCGCGCGCATCCCCGGGTCGTCGTCGGCGAAGAGGACATGAACGTCGGGCCGGCAATACGCCGCGATCTCGGTCAGCGGCGCTTGAGTCATAGGAGTGCTACGGCAATTTCGCGAATTTCTTGAGCGAAATGGACCATCTCAGCGCTTTCGCTCGACGACGAGGCGCCGAAGCCGTCACACCCCTGACTGAGCCGGCGGCCGCGGCTTCGCCACGGACTTCGCGGCCGGGGCCGGCTCGACGGGCAGTTGGCGGGGTCGCTCGCGTGCTTCGTCGGCCGGCTTCAAGAACCGCCCGATGATCGGGAGGTCGATGAACGACTCCGCACGCGCAACCGCTATCGACGCGCTCAGCAAGTGCTCGGGCGAGTCGTAGGCCGCGTAACGGGCATGCCAATCCGGCTGGAATTTCTCGTTGAAGGTCCACAGCGATTCGATCTGCATCGAATCGCCGACGCGCTCGAGGATCCATTTCTGGGCACGGTGCATCAGACGGTCACCGGCCTCGCTCGCGAGCACAGCCCGGAACGTGGCGAAGTTGAGCGCGAGGCCGACCGAGCCTTCCATGCGAAGGTGCTCGATGGTCTTGGCGACGATCAGCTCGGTGACGCCATTCGGGACGTCGCTTGCTTCGCTTCGGCGCATCAGGTCGAGCGACCAGCCCTCTATCGCCCGCGCGGGCACGAACTGGCAGAAGCCGGCGGGACGATCCTCACGGTCCAACGCGACCGCGAGCAGCAACCCGCGATCGTCGGGCTCGAACACGCGACCCAGCGTCATCGAAAAGCCGCGTTCGACGTCGCCGCGCCGGCTCTCGGTCATCAGGCCGCGAAGCTTGGCCTCCATATCGGGCGCCAGCCGGGACGGATCGAAGAACTCGACCCGATATCCCGCCTTCTCGACCCGGCCCACCGACTGGCGCAGGCTCTTGTTCTGCTTGCCGTCGAGGCGGAAGCGCCGCACGTCGACCACCGCTTCGTCTCCGATGTACAGGTCGTGCATCCCGCTCGCCCGGTAAGCGGGAAGCCAATCCGCACAGGCCCCCATGACCGCGACCGGCCAGCCGTGCTCATCGGCGAACTCGCGGAACGCTCCCCATGCCTCGGCTCGTTGGCCGACCGGGCCGATCGGATCCGGCGAGACGAGCGCGATCCCGTTGTGCACCCGGTACGCGACGAGCGTGTCGCGGAAGCCGAACCACTCCTTGTCGTCCCGCAGCGCAAAGTAGGACAGCGAGTCGACGCCGTACCGCTCGACGATGTACCGCGCTCGTTCGCGTGAGAGCGGGCGGTATGACGACAGCCGGGGCGAGACCGCCGGACGGAACAACAACCAACAGAACGAGAGTGCGATCGCGACACCGACCGCGAGCAGCGCGGGCGACACGAGCCGGTCGATGCTGCTCGGCAGCGCCACGGTCTTCAAACCGACGAGCCGACCCGCAACCGCTTCGGCGATCTTCGGCAGCGCCAATTTCGGATGCCGCCACGCGACGCCGGTCGTGCCGCCGATGATCGCGACCGCGATCCCGAGCAACGCCGCGCCGAGGCCGCGCCGCCACGACGACGGGTTCGCCGGTGCCGCGAAGTCGTCCCGATGGACGAGCAGGAACACCACGACGAGCAGCGCGATGATCGCCTCTTCGATGTCGAGGCCCTTGATGACGTTGCCGACGACTGCGAGGAGGAGCAGCGCGTGAGCGAGCAACCACGCGTGACGTTGTCCGCGCCGGACGCCGCGGGCGAGCAGTATGAGCCCGATCCCGCACATTGCGACCATCGCCGCGGCCACTTCGGGGAGCTCGATCGGCGTGAAGCGACCCAGCGCGGTCAGACGGGAGGCGATCGGCACGGTGACCGCCGACGCGAGGTTCAGCACCCCTGCGAACGCGATCGCCGCCGCCGCGATCCGCCGCGTCCGCCGCCGAAACGCGGTCGCGTCGCCCGCGGACGGCCAGGTGACCGTGCCCGGATGCTCGGCGACCTCGGCGGGTGGCCAACACACACGCATGCGCTCGCGCGACGCCATTCGCTCCAGCAAGGTGCGTTCCGGGAGATCGCGTGCGCCGTGCCAGAGGCGGGCCCGCAACACGGATCCTGCCTCGAGCTCGACCCATGAGCAGCGCAGACGCGCCGCGTACACCGCGGGCAAACCTCCACGCGTGTCGACCCGATCGACGGTGCGCCCGGCCGTCCCGCAATTCGCGTAGAAAGCCCCGTCGCCGAGGTCGGTCAGCTCCGCCCGGCCCGAGTGACCGGTTACGAGACGCGCCCCGCCGCCGGCGGCCAAGCCGACCGCGACGCCACGGGGAAGGTCGTTGTCGCGCAGAGCGCGCGACAACCACGAGATCGAGCCGAGCGAGTCGTGCAGCTGCGCGACGACGAAGGCCAGCGCGACCGCCAAGAGGACGACCTCGATCGCGAACCCCGCCGCGAGCAGCCGGAAGATGTGAAACAGCGCGTCGCGCTGCCGGCTCGAGAAGACCACAACCGGGAAGAAGACCGCGAGCGAGGCGAGCACGGGCAGGGTGAGCCACGCGGCCCGGCGGAACAGCCTCCGATAGGTGAACCGCGACGCAACGAGCGCACCCATATCGGCGGGGTCGGCGTCTTCGATCCCCTCCAACCATTTGTGCGAGGCATCGCCGACGTTCGCGAAACCCGGGAGCACCTCGCGTTGGAGGTGTGCGACAAGAGGGTGATCATTGGGGTCCCGCGGGTCGTGGAATGCCGTCGCGGGGTCGAGCTGGTGTCCGGGCTCGACGCGCACGACCCGTACCCCGGTGCCGGTGTCGATCTCCAAGACACACGCGAGCGCCACGGACCACCCGATCGACTGGAGGGCCTCCGTCGTGCGCACGTCGTACGCGAGGGCCGCGTCGCGGATCCCCGGAAGCGCGACGATTCGGCGGTCCGGCGACTCGAGGAACGCAGCGAGCGCGGTCGCGAGCCGCGGATGCGCGGCGAGCGCCCCGTCGGGATTGGGGCGACTGTCGCGGAGCATGTCGAATGTGTCGCCGGCGAACACGATCACCGCCGGACCGCGGCACCTCTCGACCGCGTGCGCGATCGCCCGCGCAACTTCCCGGGAAGTGTCGGTCCCGCCCGCCACGAGCCGCAACCCGCCGAACACGAGGACCTGTCCGCCGATCGCAACCGAGAGCGGCACCTCGTCGACGACCGTCGGCCGGCGGGACGCAAGGTCGACGAGCTCGCCGCCGGTCGCTTGCGCGGTCGCCTCGCCCTCGGGCCCTTCCGTCATCGTCACCGACCGTAATCCTCGGCGAATTCCCGGCCACACCAGGGCCAGCCTCCGAAGGCCGACCCGACACGGTATCTGTACATCGGCACACTTCGCGGGCGCCGGCAGTGAAACGCGCGCCGGGCGGTTCAGGCGACGGCCACGCCCTCGAACGCGGCCGCGCGTACGCCACGCTGGGCGAGCTCGGCCAGGAACGGCACCGGATCGAGCAGCGCGCCGACTCCGTGCACTCCCGGCCGGTCGAGCCGGGGTTCGAGCGCACCGGCCAGCCGCGCCGCGACGACCGCGAGCGCCGCTCCGGCCGCGACCGCGGTGCGCTCGACGACGCCGTAGACCGTGCAATCGAAGCTTCCGTCCCGCCGGCCCCAGACCTCCACGCGCGCGGCGCCCCACTCGCCATCGTCGCCGAAGCGCCGGCGCAGACGCGCGCGCTTCGGCGGCTCTCCGAGCTGTACACCGATGCGCGCGACGTCGGGGAACGCGTCGACGAGCAGGGCGGTCGCGCCGGTCACGGTCCGGCAGTCGCGAGCCCCGATCGGTTCGGGGAACCAAACGAGACTGTCGCCGTGCGGGTGATCTTCGCGCCAGGTGCCGTCGTGCCACGTCCGCACCGGCACGCGGCGCTCATGGCGAACCGTCGCAACGCTCGCCGGCCCGGCCCAACCCGTACGCGCGACGCGTATCTCGTCTACCTTCTCGAACATCGATGCGGCATGGCGTGCGAGCGCGTCGACGAGGCCCGGTGCGAGACCGCAGCCGATTCCGACCACGACCTCCGCGCCGCGTGCATTCGGGTCGAGCGCGCGCAGCTGATCGAGCGCGTCGTGCTCTTCCTCGCTCGATGCGACAGGAACGCCCGCCGCGATGGCGGCGGTCACGACCGGATGATCCACACCGGCCGGCAGCGCGGTGACAACCACGTCGACGTCCGCGGGGATCGGATCGCCGGGCGCGAAATCGACGGCCTGGGCGTCGGGTCCGAACGCTCGAGCGACCTCGGCGAGTTGGCCCTCGTCTCTATCGGCGAGCAGGAGGCGATCGACGCCCGGAGTGTCGATCAGCTGGCGCGCGGCGCGGGTACCAACCGCGCCGACACCGACGACGAGCGCCGTCGTCACGGGCCGATTCGATGCACTCGTGCGCTCACCGAAAATCGGGACCTTCGAGCTCACGCCAACCGCCGGTCGTGGGCGGGACGCCGCCTTTCCCGCGTACGCGAGCGAGCATTCCCACCGCGCCCGCGGCGCCGAGCACGAAGAGCAGGCGCTTGAAGACCTTCACGACGCGGGAGTGTATCGAGCACAGCGTCGTATCGAGTAAGGCGTCGTATCGAGTAAGGCGAGCGGACGGACGGGGGACCGCTGCTACGCTGCTTCGCTTGCCCGGGGCTATAGCTCAGTCGGTTAGAGCGCATCCCTGATAAGGATGAGGTCGCAAGTTCGATTCTTGCTAGCCCCACTGTTGTAGCTCCAGCTCAGAGCCGGTGCCGCTGGTCGCGGAGGACGGCTCGCATCGCGTTCAGGCCCATTCTTCGCGCGTTCTTCGCGCGGGAAGACGAGAACAATTGCGTCGTGCGTTCCAGACCGGGTCCGGTATCCATTCGTCCACCCCGCACTTGCTCCCGCCACCCGACCAACGAACCCACGAACGGAATCGCGGCGTCCAGCTCGACCAAGGGCATCGACACAGGCCAATAGCGAGGACGTTCGGGCCGTGCCGTCAGTCCAGGCCGCGCGCAATCGTCAGTGCTTCGTCGAGCGCGGTGAGCTTCGCGCGCCCGAGCCGTGTCGCGGTCACCACCACGGGATGCGAACCGACCCCGGGAACGTCGGCGTCCCAGACGTCTCCCCGCGCGATTAGGTCTCGTCGCCGGCGAGGCATGCCGATACCGAAACGGGGCGATCTTGGCTATCAACTCTCGGAAGCGGGCTCAGCCTCGCCGTACCGACGTTGGTACGACTCGGCTATGGCCTCTTCGCCGTGCCGCGCGAACCACTCCCGCACCGCCACGACGAGCGCAATGGCCCCCACCTCTCGCGCAACCATTCGGCGACGGCATCTCGGTGCTCGCAGACCCGTCAGCTTCCGAGCTGGCGGTCAAGCTGGGCGTTCAGTTGACCCCACTCCTACTCGCTCAACTCCTCCTGCTCCACGACCGTCACCTCGATGCCGCCGAGCAGCTCGGAGAACAGGTTGTAGAACGCGGCCGCGAGCACCGTTACCACCGTCATCAGGCAGACGACGACGAGCCCGATGAGCGTGGCAGCTCGCAGCACCTCCCAGGACAAGAGGCGGAAATCCTTGTTGTCCACGAGGTCGCCCACGAAGCTCTCGACGCTCGAAACGACGCCGGCGGCCGAAGCGATCCACCAGAGCATCACGCCGGCGACGAGGATCACGATCAGCGCGCACAGGTAGAAGCAGATCGCCACCTTGAGCACCGACCAGAGGTCGACCGATCGGATCGTCTGCACGTACCGCCGCTCGAACACCTGACGCGGCGACGCCACCCGCTTGCGTCGTGGCTTCTTCGGCACGCGCGGCTCGGGCTTCGCGGGAACGCTCTCGAGCACAGCCTTGGGGCGCGCCACGGCTCAGTTCTCTTCGCCCTCGTCGGCCACGTCCGTTGCCGCCCCGTCGTCGACCTGCTCGGCCTCGAGCACCGGTGCCACGGCCACAACCGTATCGCCCTCGTCGAGCCTGGCCACCCGCACGCCGGTCGCGTCGCGACCCTGCTCCGAGATCTCGTCGGCGCCCATGCGGACGATGTTGCCCGCGGACGAGAAGACGAGGATCTCGCTCCCCGAATCGACCGTGAATGCGGCGACGACCTGGCCGCGCGACTCGGTCACCCGCATTCCACGTACGCCTTGTCCGCCTCGACCCTGGCGATTGAACGCCGCCACCGGCGTTCGTTTGCCGTGACCGCTCGATGACACGAACAGCAGCACGGCGTCGTCGGGCGCGAGATCGCAGCTCACGACCCCGTCGTTCGCCGACCGAAGTTTCATGCCGCGCACGCCGGCCGTCGCTCGACCCATCGGCCGCACGTCTTCCTCGGAGAACCTGATCGTCATGCCGTTGCGCGACACCATGAACACGTCGTCGGAGCCCGTCGTCTGGATCACCCGCACCAGCTCGTCGCCTTCGTTCAAGTTGATGGCGATGAGGCCGCTGCGCAACGACGAGTCGTACTCCGACATTCGTGTCTTCTTCACGATCCCGTTGCGCGTTGCGAAGAACAGGTACACGCCGTCTTCGTAGGTACGCGTGTCGATCACCGCTTCGATGTGCTCGTCGCCTTGCAGCGCGACGAGATTGACCAACGCGGTACCACGCGCCGTGCGATCCTTCATCGGGATCTCGTGCGCCCGCAAGCGGTACACGCGCCCGCGGTTGGAGAAGAACAAAAGGTACGAGTGCGCCGTCGTGCTGAGGAGGTGCTCGACCCAGTCCTCCTCGCGCAGGTTGCCACCGCGCACGCCCTTGCCGCCCCGTGCCTGGGTGCGGAACTGATCCACCGAGACGGTCTTCACGTAGCCCCGGTGCGAGAGAGTGAGCACGAGCTCCTCGTCCTCGATGAGGTCGAGGTCGGCGAGGTCGCCGGGATCGGTCGTGATCTCGGTCCGGCGACCGTCGGCGTACTTGTCCCTGATCGCGGTCAGCTCCTCCTTGATGACGGCTCGCATCCTCGTCTCGTCGGCCAGGATCGCCTCCAGCTCCGCGATCGTCTGCGCCAACTCGTCGAACTCGTCGCGCAACCTCTGCCGCTCGAGCGCGGCGAGGCGGCGCAACGCCATGTCGAGGATGTGGGTCGCCTGGGTCTCGCTGAATTCGTACGGCGTTGTCTGGAGGGCATGCCGTGCCGCGTCGGCCGACTCCGAGCCCCGGATCAACGTGATGATCGCGTCGATCATGTCGAGCGCCTTCAGCAGCCCCTCGAGGATGTGCGCGCGGTCGCGGGCCTTGTTGAGCCGGTACCGGCTGCGGCGCGTCACGACCTCGATCTGATGTGCGACGTACACCTCCAGCGCCATGCGGAGGTTGAGCAGCCGCGGCACGCCGTCGACGAGCGCGACCACGTTCGCGGCGAAGTTCGTCTGCATCGGCGTGTGCTTGAAGAGCTGGTTGAGCACGACCTGCGCGTTCGCGTCGCGCTTGAGGTCGATCACCAACCCCACCGTGTCGCCGGCCGAGAGGTCTGTGACGTCGCGGATGCCCTCGATACGGCGCTCGGTGACCAACTCATTGATTTTCGCCGCGATCGATTCCACCGACGTCTGGTACGGCAGCTGGGACACGAGGATGCGTTGCGCGCCGTTGCGGTCCTCGTCGACCTCCGCATTCGCGCGCATGCGGATCGATCCCCGGCCCGTGCGATAGCACTCGGCGATGCCGGCCCGACCGAGGATCATCGCTCCCGTCGGAAAGTCGGGCCCGGTGACCAAGCGCATGAGGTCGTCGACGGTCGCGTCGGGGTTGTCGATGAGGTGGAGAGTGGCGTCGATGACCTCGCCGAGGTTGTGCGGCGGGATGTTGGTCGCCATGCCCACTGCGATGCCGCCGCCGCCGTTCACCAAGAGGTTCGGGAAACGCGCGGGAACCACGAGCGGCTCGCGGTTCCGGCCGTCGTAGGTGTCGCCGAAATCGACGGTGTCCTCGTCGATCTCGCCCAGCAGCTCCATGGCGAGCGCCGACAAACGAGCTTCGGTGTAGCGAGCCGCGGCCGGACGGTCGTTGGGTGAGCCGAAGTTGCCGTGCCCGTCGATCAGCGGATACCGCAGCGAGAAATCCTGTGCCATGCGCGCCAGCGCGTCGTAGATCGATTGATCGCCGTGCGGGTGATACTTGCCCATCACCTCGCCGACGGCGTTGGCGCACTTGCGGTGCGGACGATCGGGTCGCATTCCTTCGGCATACATGCCGTAGAGAATCCGGCGTTGCACGGGCTTCAGGCCGTCGCGAGCATCGGGCAACGCGCGCGCGGTGATGACCGACATCGCGTAGTCCAAGAAGGAGCGTTCCATCTCCTCTTGGATCTCGATGGGCTCGATGTTGCCCAGGGTCAGCGGTTCGTCGGGCATCGCGGTTTCCTATCCAACTCAGATGTCGAGGAAACGCACGTCCTTGGCGTTGGCCTGGATGAATCCGCGGCGTGCGTCGACGTCGTCGCCCATGAGGGTCGAAAAGATTTCGTCGGCGATCGCGGCGTCTTCGACCGAGACCTGCAGAAGGGTGCGGGTGGCGGGGCTCATCGTCGTCACCCCGAGCTCCTGCCAGTCCATCTCGCCAAGACCTTTGAACCGGCTCACCTCGATCTTGCGGCCGACGTGTTCGGCCTCGAACGCGGCCAGGGCGGCCTCGTCCTTCAAGTACGCGCGCTCGTCCTTGCCGAGCTTGGCACCGTAAAGCGGCGGTTGTGCGATGTACACGAACCCGCCGCGCACGATCTCGGGAAGTTGGCGGTAGAAGAACGTGAGCAGGAGCGTGCGGATGTGCGATCCGTCGACGTCGGCGTCGCTCATCAGGATGATCTTGTGATACCGGAGCTTCGAGATGTCGAACTCGTCGCTGATCCCGGTTCCCGACGCGGAGATGAGCGCCTGGATCTCCTCGTTCCGGAGCATCTTGTCGATGCGCGAGCGCTCGACGTTCAAGATCTTGCCGCGGATCGGGAGGATCGCCTGGAACGCGGGATTGCGCGCCTTCTTCGCGCTCCCGCCGGCACTGTCGCCCTCGACGATGAACAGCTCGGCCTCCGCGGCGTTACGGGTCGAGCAGTCGGCGAGCTTGCCGGGCATCAACGCGGATTCGAGCAGCGACTTGCGCCGGGTGAGGTCGCGCGCCTGGCGAGCGGCCATCCGGGCGCGCGCGGCCTGCGACGACTTCATGACGATCGTCTTGGCCTCGTTCGGGTGCTCCTCGAGCCAGTCGGCGAGCTTCTCGTTCGTGGCCTTCTCGACGAACGATCGGATCTCGGTGTTCCCGAGCTTGGTCTTCGTCTGACCCTCGAACTGCGGGTTGCGCAGCTTGACGGAGACGATCGCGGTGAGGCCCTCCCGAATGTCCTCGCCGAGCAGATTCTCGTCCTTCTCCTTGAGATGACCCTTCTGGCGTGCGTAGCGGTTCACCACGTTGGTGAGCGACTTCTTGAAGCCCTCCTCGTGCATCCCACCCTCGGTGGTGGCGATGTTGTTCGCGAACGAGTGGAGGCCTTCGTAAAAACCGGTGTTCCACTGCAGCGCGATCTCGACCTCGCCGCTGTCGTACTGGTCGCTGATATCGATGACGCGAGCGAACAACGGCTCCTTCGAGGCGTTCAGGTGCGCGACGAAGTCGACGATCCCGCCCTCGTACCTGAAGACCTGCTCGCTCGGTTCCGCCCCGCGCTCGTCCCGGAAGACGATCTCGAGACCCTTGTTGAGGAAGGCCATCTCCCGCAGCCGCTCGACCAACGTCTGGGCCCGGAACTCAAGCTCCTCCATGATCGTCGGATCGGGCCAGAAGGTGACCGTCGTGCCGGTTGCGTCCGAGTCGCCGACCCGCGTCAACGGGCTGACGGGCTCACCACCGTCGACGAACGTCTGCTCGTAGCGGCCGCCGTCACGCTGGATCTCGAGCTCGAGGCGGCGCGACAACGCGTTCACCACCGACACGCCGACACCGTGCAGCCCACCGGAGATCTTGTAGCCCTCCCCGCCGAACTTGCCGCCGGCGTGCAGCATCGTGAGCACGATCTCCGCGGCGGACTTGTCGGGATACTCCGGGTGCGGTTCGACCGGAATGCCGCGGCCGTTGTCGACAACGCGACACCCGCCGTCGGCCAGCAACGAGACGTCGATGCGCGTCGCGTAGCCGGCCAGCGCCTCGTCGACCGAGTTGTCGACGACCTCGTAAACGAGGTGGTGCAACCCCGAAGGACCCGTCGAGCCGATGTACATGCCGGGGCGCTCCCGCACCGGCTGAAGACCCTTCAGAATCGAGATGTCCTTGGCGCCGTACGCCACGCGTGCGATCCCTTCGTGCAAGCCCGTCGTCGGCGTGCCCCACCCCGGCCTGGCACACGAAAGCCCTGGTCACAGGGGGTGTTTTACGTGATTTCAGTGTACCAGAACGAGAGGGTTCATCTGGTCTTTCGAGGGCCCGCGACAACGACTTTCACCGAGGTCACGACATCCCCGCCACAACGCTCGTTGACCCGCGCGAGGAGGTCGCTCGACCCGTAGCGAAGTTGCGTCGCCCAGACGGGCCCGTCGACCACGATCGTGCACTCGCCGTCCCGCACCGATCGCACGCGCGCGTGCGCGGCGATCGCCGGACCGACGATGTCGACCCAGCGTGCGACGAGGGTCTCGACGAGGTCCGGGGACGGGATTCCGAGCTCCCGACCGACGATCGCGATCGCGTCCCGCAGCGGCACCGGCTCGTCCCGTCGCGTCACGATGACACCGCTTCGATGCGTCCGGCTTGCACGACGAGATTCTGTTGTGCGACGACATCCGGTGGAAGGACGCCGGCGGTCGTGAGCAAGGTCTGGCCAGGCGGCAGATTGCGCACGAGCGCGGCGGCGCGCTGCGCGTCGAGCTCGCTGAAGACGTCGTCGAGGAGCAATACCGGTGACGCCCCCGTGAGCTCGCGCACCACGACGTGACCGGCGAGGCGCAACGCCAACGCGAGTGTCCGCTGCTCTCCCTGCGAAGCCTGATAGCGCGCGTCCAGGCCGTCGATCTTCAAATGCAGCTCATCGCGGTGTGGACCGACCAGCGTGAGCCCACGATCGATCTCGGCGCTCCGCCGCCGCACGAGCACCTCGCGAAGTTGGTCCTCGAGCGTGTCGGCGTCGGCCGCCGTCAACGGCACCGACGCCGACTCGCTCATGTAGGTGGCGGTGATGGGCCGCATGTCGAGCGCGAGCGTCTCGTACGCAGCGGCTACGGCGGGTACCAGCCGTTCGAGGAGGCGAAGACGACCCCGGGTGAGCTCCGCCCCCGAGAGCACGAGTTGCTCGTCGAAGACATCGAGGGTGAAACGCGCATCCTCCTCGCGCACGCCCGATCGCAGCAACGCGTTCCGTTGTTTCAATACCCGTTCGAAATCCGATCGGGCAGCGTCATAGCGCGCCGCGAGCATTGCGAGGAGCTCGTCGAGGAAGTCGCGTCGTTCCGCAGGCCCGCCCTTGACGAGCGTGAGGTCGTCGGGTGCGAACACGGTGACGCGCAACAAGCCATGTAGATCGCGCGCTCGCGTCACTGCTTGGCGGTTGCACAGGATGCGGTTGCGTCCCGTTGCGCGTATCTCGGCTTCGAACAGTTGTTGTCGTCCACCGGTCGTGACCTCGGCCCGGACGATGGCTTCCGTCGCGCCTGATCGCACGAGCATCGCGTCGTTCACACCGCGAAACGACCGGGCGCGGGCAACCCAACCGATCGCTTCCAGGAGACTCGTCTTGCCTTGCCCGTTCGCGCCCTGGACCACCGTCAAGCCGGAGGCGAGCTCGACGTCGATCTCGCCCAGGCACCGAAAGTCGGCCAACCAGAGATGCCCGACGCTGGTCACGGGTCCGGCGTCGGCCGCTACGAGCATGGCTCCCTCAGGAAGTGCGTACGGGCATGAGCAGGTACAAGAAGTCGTCGCCCCCCGCGGCCCGCAACGTCGCCGGCTTGAGTGGATCGATCGTGTCGAGCGCGACCTCGTCGGCATCTACAGCCTCGACGCCGTCGCGCAAGAACACCGGATTGAACGCGACCGTCAACTCAGTTCCTTCGAACTTCGCGTCGAGCGACTCTTGCGCGTTGCCGACGTCCTGCGCGGACATCGCGAGCTCGAGCCCGTCGGCAGTCATCGCGATCCGAACCGCGGCGTTGTCACGGTTCTGCCCTACGATCTGCACGCGTTCGAGCGCGTCCATCAAGGCTTCTCGCGAGACGGTGAGTCGATTCGGATAGCTGCTCGGAATGAGTTGCTCGTAGTTCGGGAAATCGCCCTCGATGAGACGAGCGGTCACCTCGGCACGCGACGTACGGAATACGACATCTCGTTCGCGCAACACGACTTCGATCTCACCATCGCCCGCCAGACGCTGCACCTCGGCGAGACCTTTCGCGGCCACGAGGACGCGCTGGCCCTCGGCGAGCATGCTCACGCCCTTCAGGTCGCGTACCGCCAAGCGGTACGAGTCGGTGGCGACGAGCCGCAGCCCTCCTGCGTGCGCCGTCATCAGCACACCGGTGAGGATCGGGCGTAAGTCGTCCTTCGACGCCGCGCGTACGACCTGGCGCAACGCGGTTGCGAACGCGGTGGAGTCGACGCGGACGCCCTGGCCGTCGCTCGCCGCGAGCCTCGGGTAATCCTCGGCCGGCTTCAATCGCAACGAAGTCGAGAACCGTCCGGCGGTGATGACAGCCTCGTCGCCCGTGACGGCGACGGTGACGGGACCGGGTTCCAACTTCCGAACGATCTCGCCGATCAACTTGGGCACTACCGCGACACCGGGCTCTTCGACCTCGGCCGGGACCTGCACGCGGTTGGTGATCTCGAGGTCGGAGCCGATCAACTCCAATCCGTCGACGGTTGCCGAGATCCGAAGATCCTGGAGCACGGGGAGAGCCCCACTCCGACTCGCCACCGTCCGCTGCGCGGTCGCGACGGCATCCGCAAGGGTGTCACGCTCGCACCGGAACTTCACACTGCCCTCCTCGATGCTTTCGAATCTGAATTCTTGCTCTTTGTAGTAGTAGGAGCTGTGGATTGTGGACAACCCCGCGTACTTGCAGGTCGGAGGGGGAACGCGTTCCCACCCCGTCGTCCACCGATGTGCACAGGGTCGGAGGCAATCCGCTCACCGC
Organism: Acidimicrobiia bacterium; assembly: GCA_038213435.1. Classification (GTDB taxonomy): domain Bacteria; phylum Actinomycetota; class Acidimicrobiia; order IMCC26256; family PALSA-610; genus PALSA-610. The sequence goes on along the minus strand of JBBQTI010000017.1, from coordinate 51,263 downwards.
GTGGTCGTTCTCCCCCGCGCAGTCGATGACGCCGGCAGCCGTCCACAGTGTTATCCACTCGTGCCGTGCTTGATCCGGTTGATGAGGTCGTTGACCTGCTCGAACACCACGCGTTTTTCTGCCATCTGGCCCCGAATCTTCTCGCACGCGTGCATGACCGTGGTGTGATCACGTCCTCCGAACTCCTCTGCGATCTTCGGATAGCTGTAGTCGGTGAGCTCGCGGAACACGTACATGCCAATTTGACGGGCCGTCACCAGCGGACGCCGCCGGCTTTTTCCACAGAGGTCGTCGATCGTCCACCCGAACATCTTGGCCGTCGTCTCGAGGATCAGCTGCGGAGTGATCACTCTCGGTCTCGTCGCCGGGAGCAGGTCGGCGAGGACCTGCTTGGCAATCTCCTCGGTGAGCGGGAGCCGGTGCAGGCTGGAATAGGCGGCGATGCGGGTCAGCGAGCCCTCGAGCTCGCGGACGTTGTCGACGACGTTGTCGGCGATGAACGCGAGCACGGCATCGGGGATGCCCTCGAGATGGTCGGCGTCGGCTTTCTTGCGCAAGATGGCGAGCCGGGTCTCGAACTCGGGCGGTTGGATATCGGTGATGAGTCCCCACTCGAACCGGCTCCGGAGGCGATCCTCGATGGTCGCGATCGACTTGGGGGGCCGGTCGGACGAGATCACGATCTGGCTGCCCCGGCCGTGCAGGTCGTTGAACGTGTAGAAGAACTCTTCTTGGAGCTGCTCGGTCCGCTCGAGGAACTGGATGTCGTCGACCAGCAGCACGTCGACCTCGCGGTAGCGGCGCTTGAAGCCGGGCATGCCCTTGGCGCGCATTGCGTCGACGAATTCGTTCATCATCGTCTCGGTCGACACGTAACGGATGCGCTTGCTCGAAAACAGCGCGCGCACGTGGTGACCGATCGCGTGTAGAAGGTGGGTTTTCCCGAGGCCGGCCGGGCCGTAGATGAACAACGGGTTGTACGACCGTGCCGGGCTCTCGGCGACGCTCAGGGCCGCCGCGTGCGCGAAGCGGTTCGACGCTCCGATGACGAACTGGTCGAAGGTGTAGCGGGCATTCAGCTGCGTGCTGGGCCAGGCGTTCGCCGGCTCGGGCTCGGGACGGGACCGTTCGACCGTGAGGTCGATAGCGGCATCCGGGGGCAGTTCCAGGGCATCGTCCGCGTCGGCGCGGGGGGCGGTGTCGACCACGAGCTCGATGGTGTGTGGGACGCCGGTGAACGCCTGGACGGCGTCGGCCAGCAGACCCAGGTAGCTCGTGTGGATGCGTTCGACGGCGACGGAGCTGGGGACGCCGAGGATCAGGGTCTCGTCAGTGCAGTCCAGGGCGTGGACGCCCTGGAACCAGGTGTTCCAGGTGGCTTCGGAGAGTTGAGCCCGAACTGCCGCCGCGACCTTCGCCCAAAGGTCATCTGCCGCTGGAGTGCCCATGTCGACTCCCCGATTGTCCACAGCTATGTCCACACATGTGGAGAAGCCACCGCCCACCGTCTCGGCCGGGCTACTCCAGGCCTGGTTGGATGCGGCGCCCCCGTATTGCGACGGCGCGGCCCCACGCGAAAGTCTGCCCGGACGGCCGGGGCCATGCGGTCTGCCGGGGGAGCGGCACGCTATCTCGTAGTGCCGGTGAGTGCCAACAAGTCCTGCAGGAGTCCGCAGGGTCGCGCGATTCGCTCGATTGCTGATGTTCGTGGTCTGGCCGTAGACTCTGCCATCCACTTGTGCGCGCGTGCACCGCAATGCCGCGCGCCCGCCCCGGGGCCCCACCTCGGCCCGGGCGTTCGAGGAGGCCATGGGTGAAACGGACATTCCAGCCGAACAACCGCAGACGGAAGAAGAAGCACGGATTCCGCCTCCGGATGCGCAATCGAGCGGGCCGCGCGGTGATTCGACGTCGCCGCAGCAAAGGCCGCTCCCAGCTTTCGGCCTGATCTGGCGCGTCCGTGGACAATCATCGTTTCGGGCGCTGGCGCGCGGTCGACGTCGGCGCGCGGGGAGTCTCGAGGTGAGAACCGCCGTGACCGGGCCGACTCTGGAACCGCCGCGCGTCGCGTTCTCGGTCGGACGCTCTGTGGGCGACGCCGTCACCCGAAACCGCGTCCGTCGACGCCTCCGAGCAGCCGTGCGTGAGCATGCGCGCACGCTCGAACCGGGCGCGGCATACCTCGTGAGCGCAAATGCGAGGTCGGCGCACGCCCCATACCCCCAGCTTTCGAGCACTCTACGTGCGATTCTCGCGGAGTTGTCGGACGGAAACCCATGAATCAGTCACGTTCTGCGCGATTTCTCGTCTGCAGCATCAACCTGTACCAACAGTTGAGCACGCACCGTCCGTCACCGTGCCGCTTCATACCGTCGTGCTCGAAGTACGCGCGTGAGGCTGTGACCGCGCACGGTGCATTTCGGGGATCTTGGATGTCGATGCGACGGCTGAGCCGATGCCATCCGCTGGGCGGGCGCGGATTCGACCCGGTACCGCTCCGATCGCACGCCGATGTCGGCGGTCACTCGTGTTAGCCGCCGGCAGTTTCCTCGATCCCCTCTACGAGGCGGTCGGATGGTTGCTCGCGGTTCTCTACTACCCCACGCACAGCCTCGGTCTGGCGATCATCGTGCTGACCCTGATCGTGATGTTCATCCAGCTGCCGCTGATCGCGAAGCAGACGCGGTCGATGATCCTGATGCAGCGGGTCCAGCCGGAGATCAAGAAGATCCAACAGAAGTACAAGGAGGATCGCGCCAAGCAGAACGAAGAGCTGCTGAAGTACTACCAGGAGAACAAGATCAATCCCCTGGCCGGGTGCCTTCCGCTTCTGTTGATCCTGCCGATCGGCATCGCGGTCTTGGGTACCTTCCGGCACCCGGGCATTCAATACCACGTCCCGCGTACGGGGACGTTCTCCAAGCTGTACGTCGACATCTGCGGCATTCAGGACCCGGGTAAGTGCAGCCAAACCATCAAGACGAGCCCTCCGGGCGCGCTGCGTTTCCTGGGGATGCACCTCAACCTGTCGGCGGCCAACGCGGTCAAGGAGGGCTTCGGGACCGCGTTCCCATACGTCGTCCTCCTGGCGCTGGTGATCGTCTCGGGCTGGTACCAGGTCCGCCAGACGCAGGCGCGGCAGCTGCGGTCGGGGGGCGCCGCGCCGAACGCGCAGATGCAAGCCATCACCAAGATCATGCCGATTTTCTTCGGGCTGATCTCGTACGGGTTCAGCGCGGCCACCACGGTCTACTTCGTGGTGTCGAACTTCTGGCGGATCGGCCAGCAGCACTTCGTCCTCAACAAGATGTACGAGGAAGAGCACGGGGGCGCGGCGGCTCCGGCCTCAGCGGCGGCATCGACCCCAGCGGCCCCGCCGCCGGAACCGGAGGATTCACCACCACCCGCGGCAAACGGTCCGCCCCGTAGCGCGCCCAGACCCTCGGCCAGACCGTCACCGAACGCCCGCCGCAAGAAGAGGAAGCGAAAGCGCTGACCTATGGATTGGATCGAGGTGACCGCGCGCACGATCGAGGACGCGAAGGAGCTCGCGCTCGATCGGTTGGGCGTCGTGGAGGACGAGCTGGAGTACGAGGTCGTCGACGAGGCGCGCAGGGGCCTGTTCGGCATCGCCCGAGGCGACGCGCGCATCCGGGCGCGGGTGAAGCCGATCTCACGGGAGAAGCCGTCCGACCGTAAGCGGCGACGCCGACCGAACGAACACTCCCAACGCTCCGGAGGCGGCGGTGGACGAGGCGGTAGTGGACGAAGCGCCGGTGGACGGGGCAGCCCGGGATCGCCGCGTAGCGGGCGCGCGGGAGATCGCCCCGAGAAGACGAGGCCCGACGCGGGCGATGGATCGCGGGAGCCGAGCGAGCCGAAAGAGGCAAGGCAATCGTCGGAGAGGGCTCCGGACCAAGGCGGCGGACGTCGCCGCCGGGGTGGTCGAGGCCGGGGAAGCGGAGGCGGCGCGCGCGCTGTGGCCTCCGGCGAGCAACCGGCGAATCCGGACGACAAGCTGAAAGCGGAGGGCGATGTGGATACCGTTCCGGTAGCGAACCAGGCGGAGCACGCGGCGGCGTTCGCCGACGAACTCGTCGGGACGATGGGCTTTTCGGCCTCCGTCCGCACTGAGATCGACGAAGACGACGTGACGGTGCACATCGAGGGCGACGGCTTGGGCGCGCTCGTCGGGCCGCGTGGAGTCACGATCCACGCGCTCGAGGAGGTCGTACGGGCAGTCGTCCAGCACCACGCAGGCGGGCACAGTGCCTGGGTCCACGTCGACGTCGCGGGGTACCGACAGCGGCGGCGCGCGGCGCTCGCCGAGTTTGCCCGGCAGGTGGCCGCCGAGGTCACCGCGACCGGCGAGGAGCGGGCACTCGAGCCGATGGGAGCGGCCGACCGCAAGGTCGTGCACGACGTGATTTCCGAGATCGACGGGGTCGAAACGACGTCGGAGGGCGAAGAACCCCGGCGACGAGTGGTAGTCCTGCCCGCGTAGGTAGCCGGCGGGCCTCGGTCCGCGTCGGTGCCGTCGGCAGTAGGGCCTGTAGGTATGCCTGAGGTCAGCCCCGAAACGGACGCCTTACGCGCGGCGCTCGAACGCGCCCGCGTCGCCGGGTTTCTCGGTCCGGGCCCGGTTCAGGCGCACATCGGCCACTCCGAGGGGTTCGCGGAGGCAGCAGAGGCGGCGCTCGGCCGGGAACCGGCGAACTTCGGTGATCTCGGAACCGGCGCCGGCATCCCCGGGCTCGTGCTGGGCCTCCGGTGGCCCGGGTCTCGGGGGATCCTGGTCGACAGCAACCAACGTCGCGGCGCGGGGCTACGAGAAGCCCTGGTACAGGTGGGCCTCGGGGATCGTATCGAGGTGCTCGAACAGCGGGCGGAGGTGGTCGCGCGTTCGTCGGATCACCGGGAGCGGTTCGAGCTAGTGACGGCAAGGAGTTTCGCCGAGCCGGCGGTGACCGCGGAGATCGCCGCCGGTCTCGTGAAGGTCGGCGGCGTGTTGGTCGTGAGCGAGCCGCCAGACCCGGCGAACGCCAGTCGCCGATGGCCGTCGGACCAGCTGGAGGGGCTCGGGTTCGAGGCCGCTGAGCAGGTCGAACGCGCGGGCGCGCACTACGCGGTGGTGCGCAAGGTCGCCCGTGCTCCCGTGCGATTCCCGCGTGGGGTGGGCCGACCGGCCAAGCGACCTCTTTGGTGATGTTCCACGTGAAACATGACCGCGGGATCTCGTAACACGAACGATTATGGTCTCGACAAAGGCGAGGGGCCGCAAATTTCGATGTTTCACGTGAAACATTGGTGTTGAAGCCTGTTGTATCGCCGCACGTCAGTAGTACGATGCGCCGGCTTCGCGCGATGTGCGCCACGGATCTGCGGCGAGTCCGCCGGCCGAAAGCGCCGGGTCGTGCGCCCGATCACGTCCCTTTTGGAGGCGAGGAATGGCATCTGACGACGCGCTCGCCCAGGGCCGCAAGCGCTGGTTCGGGGGGCGAGGGTCAACGCGCGCCACCGAGAAGCCGCTCGAGGGCGAAATTGAACCCGTGCAACCGCCGATTCCCGAAGCGTCCGTGCAGACCGAAGGCGCGCCGGATGTCCAGAAGGAAGACGACATTCGGGTCGAGCCCGACGGGCCCGGACCCGCCATTCCGGTACCACCGCCCGAGGCGCTCGCCTCGCTGAGGGCCCGGGGCGGCGAGCAGTCCGATGAAGAGGTTCAACTCCCCCTCGTGATATCGATCGCGAATCAGAAGGGCGGGGTCGGGAAGACCACGACCGCCGTGAACCTCGGCGCCGCGCTCGCCGAGCTCGAGTACCGCGTGCTGGTCATCGACCTCGATCCGCAGGGCAACGCGACGACCGGTATGGGGATCAGCCACCGCAATGTCGAAGGCTCGATCTACGACGTGATCATGAACGACGCACCGATCGACGACTGCACCGAACCAACGACCGTGCAGAATCTGTTCGTCGTCCCTGCCACCATCGACCTTGCCGGGGCCGAGATCGAGCTCGTGCCCGCGTTCTCACGGGAGCTGAAGCTGCGCCGCGCGCTCGCCCAGATCAGCGGCTCCTACGATTTCACCTTGATCGACTGCCCACCCTCGCTCGGGCTCCTCACGGTCAACGGCCTCGCGGCTTCGGATGACGTCATCGTGCCGATCCAATGCGAGTACTACGCGCTCGAGGGCCTCGGACAACTCCTCCGCAACGTTGCGCTCGTGAAATCGAACCTGAATCCGGCGCTCGAGGTGCGCGGAATCGTGCTCACGATGTACGACGCCCGGACGAAGTTGGCCGAGCAGGTAGAACGGGAAGTTCGGGCGCATTTCGGAGCGAAGGTCTATCGAACGGTCGTCCCGAGAACGGTGCGTATCTCGGAAGCGCCGTCGTTCGGTCAACCGGTGACGGTGTTCGATTCGACCTCGCGAGGCGCTCTCGCATATCGCGAGCTGGCCAAGGAGGTGAGCCGTGGCGCGACCCGGAGGGCTGGGTAGGGGGCTCGGTGCCCTGATCCCGACCGGGACGGTCGCGGAAAAGGCCGGCGGTCTGGCCGATATCCCGACCGCGGAGATCAGGCCGAACCCTCAACAGCCGCGCGAATACTTCGACGAGGAGACCCTGGCCGGGCTCGCCGATTCGATCCGCGAGGTCGGCATCCTGCAGCCCGTCCTCGTGCGCGCCGCAGAGAACGGCGGCTACGAGCTCATCGCGGGCGAGCGGCGTTGGCGAGCGGCCCGTCGCGTCGGTCTGCAAACCGTGCCGGCGATGGTGCGCGTCGCGGACGACGCGGCCATGCTCCAACACGCCATTGTCGAGAACGTCCAGCGGGAGGAGCTGAATCCGCTCGAGGAAGCAGGCGCGTATCAACAGCTGATCGAGGATTTCTCACTGACCCACGACGAGGTGGCGACGCGCGTGGGAAAGAGCCGGGTGACGATCACGAACACGCTTCGGCTCCTGCAGCTACCGCCGTCTATTCAGCGATGCCTCAAGGACCGAACAATTCGTATGGGTCACGCACGGGCGCTGCTCGGGACACCGGACCGTGCCTTCCAAGAGCAACTCGCGCGGCGGGTCGTCGCCGAAGACCTCTCGGTTCGGGAGGTAGAAGAGGCGATTCGTAAGCGCCAGGAGCCGGCTTCGGCCAAGACCGAGGTCGCGGCCGCGGCGGCGGACCCCGGTGGCCGGCTGCGCGCGCCGGGGCTGATGGAGCTCGAAGAGCTCCTCGGCGACTACCTCGAGACTCGGGTCAGGATCACGATGGGCGCCCGGCATGGCCGAGTGCTGATCGAGTTCGCGAACCTCGAGGATCTCGAGCGTATTTACCGTGCCATGAGCCAGGGACCCGCGGGAGTCGGCTACTAGGAAAGGCGGCCGGGAGGTTCCTCGACTCGCGGTTCCTCCAGCCCGCGGCGGAAACCCTCGACCAGCGCTTTCGCCACGTCGGGGAGCCCGGCGGTGAGCATTGCCCGCGCGTCGGCGTGATCGCGGCCCACGAGCTCGCAGACGACCGCAGTCATGCGCGTCTCGCGGAGAAACCGGTAGGTGCGACCGATCGGCTCGTCGACGTCGTCGCGTATCGAGCGCAGCGCCTCCGTCAACCGCAACGCGAGGCAGAGCCCGCCTTCCGAGCGGAACGATCGGCTGGCGAAGTAGGCGCAACGCACGCCGGGTTCGCCGCTGTTCGTGAGCGCGACGAACGCGCCCGCCCGGAACCGGTTGGCCTCCGTGGTAAGCACGCTCGCGTCGTCCCCTGAGGTGTCGAGACCGACCACCCCGCCGAGGTTGCCCATCGCGCGGGCGACCGCGTGAGCGAGTGCACCCATCGCGGGCTCGGCGACCAGGAACACGCGCAGGCCGTCGAGCCGTAGAGGCGAGCGGCGGAGGTCTTCTCGTTCGCGCACGCTGGCCACCGAGCCGGCCGCGAGACCACTCACGCGGGCCATCGCTTCCAAGGTGGCGGGTCCGCAAACGCCGTCGGCCGTCGCGCCTGCGTTTCGCTGGAACTGGCGCAAGGCGGACTCGGTCTCAGGCCCGAGGATGCCGTCTTCGCGTCCCGCGTCGAAGCCGAGCGCGTTCAAGCGACGCTGGAGCTCGGCGACGTCGTCGCCCCGCAGCATGTCGCCGGACAGATACAGAAGGCGGTCGCCGAGCAGGAAGCCGCTCTCGATGAGCGCACCCCACGTCTCGGGGCCGCAGATGCCGTCGACCCGCAGTCCCCGCTGTTGCTGGAACGCGCGCACCGCCGCCTCGAGCGTGTCGTCGAAGACGTCGTGCGCCGCGGGGTGCGAGCGAAGCCGTAACCCGAGCCGCGTGCTGAGGTCGCGGACCGCGCTGCCACGGTCACTCCGCCGAAGCACCACGAAACCGGTCAATCGATGAACTCGGCGAGCTCCTCGAGCAGCTGCGGCTTACCCTTGGCGCCCACGAGACGCTTCTTCACCTCACCGTCCGCGATGACCAACAGCGTCGGGATGCTCATGACCTCGTAGCGCCGCGCAACGTTCGGGTTGTCGTCGACGTTGAGCTTCGCGATCTGGATGCGTCCCGGGTGTTCTTTGGCGATCGCTTCCAGCACGGGTGCGATCATCTTGCACGGCCCACACCACTCAGCCCAGAAGTCGACGAGGATCGGCGTATCGGCGGCGCCGATGCTCTCGTCGAACGTCGCATCGGTGAGCGTCAGAATACCGTCAGACACGGGGTACCTTTCTGTCCCCGGCAGCCGTGGTCACGTCGCCGAGGGTCTCGAGGTAGCGCTCGGTCTCGAGCGCCGCCATACAGCCGGAGCCGGCCGCGGTGACGGCCTGCCGGTAAACGTGGTCCTGGACGTCGCCCGCGGCGAAGACCCCGGGCACCGACGTCACGGTCGAGCCGGGCACGGTCACGACGTATCCGCCGTCGTCGAGGTCGAGCTGGCCCGCGAAGAGCTTGGTGTTCGGATCGTGACCGATCGCGACGAACAAGCCCGTCACGGCGAGTTCGCTGTCGGCGCCGGTCTCGACGTCGCGCAATTCCAACGCTTCGACGCGACCGCTGCCCTTCACGCCTGTGACCCGGCTGTTCCAGCGAAACTCGATCTTCGGATTCGCGAACGCGCGGTCTTGCATGATCTTCGACGCGCGGAGCTCCTTGCGGCGGTGCACGAGCGTGACCTTGTCGGCGAACTTCGTGAGGAAGTTCGCCTCCTCGATCGCCGAGTCGCCGCCGCCGACGACTGCGATGTCATGACCTCGGAAGAAGAATCCGTCACAGGTGGCGCACGTGGAAACGCCGCGACCCAGCAGGCTCTGCTCGGTCGACAGGCCCAGCATCCGGGCCTGCGCGCCGGTGGCGACGATCACCGCTCTCGCCAGTTCGTCGCGCCCGCTGACCCGGACGCGCAGAGGCGTGCTCGAGAGGTCGACCTCCTCGACATCGGCGGTGACGAACTCCGCACCGAATCGTTCCGCCTGCTCGCGGAACTTCGCCATGAGGTCGGGGCCGATGACGCCATCGGGGAAGCCCGGGTAGTTCTCGACGTCGGTCGTCAGCATGAGCTGGCCGCCGGCCTGCAACCCCTCGACGACCAGCGGCTTCAGATTTGCCCGCGCGGTGTAGATCGCGGCCGTGAGTCCCGCCGGCCCGGATCCGATGATGATGACGTCGCGCGCGCTCATTGCAGTCGTTTCCGTTCGTGGCCGGAGGGTCTGATCAGGGATTTCGTCTGGTCCAGGAGAACGCACCGGCGAGCACGAAGATTCCGCCGAGCGTGACCCAGGCGGCCCAGGTGTAGCCCTGTTCGAGCAGTACGAGGCCCCGGAAGGCGCCGAGGGTCAACATCACGGCCGCGGGCAGCGCGACGAGCGCGGCGAACAGCCCGTAGACGATCGCACGCGAGATCGCGCGCGCGGGCTCGACGGTTCGGTCGCGCGCCATCGCGACGGTTCGCTCGATCACGTCGGTCGCTTCGGTGGTCCAGTCGCTCACTCGAGTCCCTCGGCTCTTCCCCGGCCCGCCAGCGTACATGCCGCGACGGTCGTGACCCGGGCCGGTCAGCTCAGCATCTGGACGTTCAGGAGGGTGCAGTTGGTGTCTTCGACAACCACAGTGTGCTCGCGGGCGCCGGCGAACACGAGGACGACCACCGGCTTGCCCGACAAGGTCGCCGTCGCGCGCAGCACCGGCGCGCCGCCGAGCGAGAGCTGCGGGGGAGCCGCGCACGCGCCGCGACCACTCGTGGCCCGGTCGACCGACTGCGTACGGGAGCTATTCGCGGCGGGAGCGCCCGGCTCGGCCTGCTCGGCCTGCCCGGCCGGCTTCTGGACGCCGAATCCGCTGGCTCCGGTGGTATCGAGGGCCGGGCTCGAGGTAGCGGCGTGGGAGACCGCGGCCAGTGCGAGCTCGTGAACGTTCGAGAAGGGGCCGAGGGCAGACGACGGTGCCGGCGTGCTGCCGTCGGCCGTCGCCGACTTGTCGGGGGTCGACGTACCGGCTGCTCGCTTGGCGCCGGCGGTGTTCGTATCGGATCGGCTGCCGCTCAACCCTGCCGCGATCCCGACGACCGCGGCGATCGCGGCCGCGAGCCCACCTGCAGCGAGGACGAGCCGGCGTTGGCGATCCCTGCGGTCCCCGTGTCGTGTCGCGTTGTCCTCTTCGGCAGCACGGACGGCCTTCGCGCGGAGTCGGGCGGCGAGCAGTTCCTCGATCTCGGGGGGTTCGCTCAGCCGGTCGCGAGCAGCGGCGAGCGCGGCGCGGCGTTCCGCGGTGCCCGGAGTCGAGCGAAGGCGCGCAGCCGCGTCGTCGGTGCTCATACCGAGGTCGAGCGCAGCCGCGGCGAGCTCGCCGTCGAGCTCGGCGGAAAGGAGCTCGTCGAGCTGATCAGGTTGGAGGGGAGATGTGTGGTTGTCCATGGGCCTCAGGCAGTTGGATGCTCGGACGGGGTCTCCCGGTTCCCGAGGAGATCCGCGAGCGCCGCGCGGCCCCGAGAGATGCGCGAACGGACGGTGCCGGGGGGGATGCCCAGCACGTCGCCGATCTCCGCGTAATCCATGCCCACGAGATCGCGTAGCGCGACCGCCGCCCGATACTCGGGAGTCAGCTGGGCGAGCGCGGCGTCGACGTCGAGACGGTCGACGCTCCCGGCGTCGGTCGCCGCCGCGTGGGTTCTCCGGCCGGTCTCCGGCAGGTTCTCGAGCGGGACGGGACGCCGAGCGCGCCGGCGCGCTTCGTCGAGCGCCGCGTTCGAGGCCACGCGGTACACCCAGGTCGAGAATTTGGCGCGGCCGTCGAACGACCCGATCTTGCGCGCGATCGAGATGAGCGCTTCCTGGGTGGCGTCGAGCGCATCGTCGGGATTACCGAGAATTCTCCGACACACGCCGTGCACCAGCGCGATGTGGTTTCGCAACAGTGCGTCGAGCGCCCCACTGTCACCATCGGCCGCCCGCCGGGCCAGAACTTCGTCGTCAGCGTCGTCCCGCACCGACGACGTTCAGTCCTGCCGATCGATCCAAGCGATTCCCATGACCCGCGGGCCGGTGTGAACACCGATGACGGGGCCGATCGAGCCGACCGTCACCTCGGCGTCGGGCACGGCCGGCTCGAGCATCGCGAGGAACTCGTCGAGGTCGGGAGCGTTGGCGTGCAGCACGCTGATGAGCTCGACCTTCCCGACCGGGATCTGGTCGACGAGGAAGCGCAACGCCTTGGAACGGGTGCGAACCCGCCCGGCCGGCTCGACCGTGCCGTCGATCACGCTGATGATCGGTTTGATCGACAGCATCGAGCCGAGCAGCGCTTGTGCACCTCCGATGCGACCGCCCTTGCGCAAGTACTCGAGCGTGTCGAGCGTCGCGAAGACGTGCTCGCGCTCCCGCCGCGCGTTCACCTCGCGCACGATCTCCTCGAGCGATGCGCCGGCACGAGCGCGCCGCGCCGCATGGAGCACGAGGTTGCCGATACCCATCGACGCGCTCAACGAGTCGATGATCTCGATGGGCGTCGTGCCGTCGAGCGCCTTGGCTGCGACCTGCGCCGATTGCATCGTCGCCGACAGCCGGGCGGACAGGTTGATGCAGACGATCGCGCTTGCCCCTTCCTCGCTCAGGCGACGGAACGTCTCCTCGAACGCCCCGACGGAGGGCGCAGCCGTCTCGGGCAGCACGGGCGAGGCCGCGAGCTCGCGCCAGAACGCGTCGATGCTCAGCTCCTTGCGGTCGACGTACTCGCGATCGCCGAAGCGGATGGTGAGCGGCACGACCTCGACGCCGAGCTCCGCGCAGATCGCCTCCGGGAGATCGCACGCGCTGTCGGTCACGATGCGAACAGGCATGCGCCCTCCTCGGTTGTGTTCTGCACGACGAGCCTCGCCTTGGATCCCGGCGCCATGCTGATGGTTACACGCCCATGGTTACACGCCGGACGGGGATGCGCCGCGCCGCCGCACCAAGCCTACGAGCGAGGCGAGCTCCTCGGAGCGCAGGGCGGCGAGACCGATGATGTATACGAGGGTGCCGGCTATAGCCGCGGCCGCCGTCGCCAGCAACGCCACGGCGGGCGACGAGCGTCCGATCGCGCCCGCGACCGGAGCGGCGACGGCCGCCAGCGCCAGCACGGCGAGGGCGGCGCGCACCGACGATCGCGCTCCGGTCGCGTCGGGGATGCCGCCGATACGGCGCCGCAGGACCACGAGCGCGCCGATGGCGGCGACGAGATACGCGCCGCTCCAGGCGAGCGCCAGGCCCTGGACGCCCAGGTGGGGGAACAGCACGATCGCGAGCACGACATTCATTCCGTTCTCGAACGCGTTGAGCACGAAGGGCGTGCGGGTGTCCTGCAGGGCGTAGAACGCGCGCATCGCGTAGAGGTACACGGAAAAGGGAACGAGGCTGAGCGCGAACGCTTGCAGGGTGTCCGCGGTCACCACCGCGTCGTGCGCGGTGAACTGATGGCGCACGATCACGCCGAGCATCGGTTGGGCGAGCACTGCGAACAACACCGAGGCTGGAAGAACGAGCACCACGATGTAGCGCAGCCCGAGCCCGAACTCGCGGCGCATACCTTCGCGATCGCCGGCACGCGCCAGTCGCGCGAGATTCGGCGTCATCGTGGTCATGATCGAGACAGCCAGGAGCCCGTGCGGGACGACGTAGAACGTGAAGGCGTAGACGTACGCGGAAACGTTCCCCGTCGAGTTGTTGGCAAGCACCAATACGAACAGCTGCGCGAGCTGGTTCGTGACGACGTATCCCGCGGTCCAACCCGACAGCCGGAGAATGGTTCGGATCGCGGGATCGCGCCAGGCAAGAACGAACCGGAGCCGAAAACCTGCACGGACCACGGCCGGCACGAGGACGCCGGCCATGGCGATTATCCCCGCGCTGGTTCCGATGCCGAGGAGCAGGAGAAGACCGAGATCGTTGCGAACGCGGGCGACCTCGGTGATCGCTCGGTGACGGCCGGACGTCCGGAACGCGAAGACGAGCAGTGCGACGATCACGACAACGTTGTTCAGTACGGGCGCGAACGCGGCGGCGACGAATCGCCGGCGGGCGTTGAGGAGCGCGCTGGCAAGCGTCGTGAAGCCGTAGAAGACCATCTGCGGAACGAAGCAAAGGACCAGCACGGTCAACACGTGCAGCTGCGCCGCCCGATCGGGGCTGTGCTCGCGGAGCACGAACAGCCGCGCGAGGAACGGCGACAGCGCCATCGTCACCGCGGTGAAGAGCACGAGTGCGGTCAGCGTGACCGTGAAGACGGCTGACGTGGAGCTGTCGTCGCGTCGTTCGAGCTGGTCGACGAACACCGGTACCAAGGTCGCGGCGAGCACGCCGCCGACCAGGAGCTCGTAGACGATGTTGGGCGTGATGTTCGCGAGGTTGTAGGTGTCGGCGAGCGATGCCTTACCGATCGCAGCCGCGAGCACGACGACCCGCAGCAGCCCGGTCAGCCGCGACAGCAGCGTGCCGGCGGCGACCGCGGCGCTCGAGCGGGCGAGTACGGCTCGGCTCCGGCTGTGATCGTCGATCGGCGCGCGGGTGTCGCCGGTCGTGTCGCCGGTCGTGTCGCCGGTGGTGTCATCGCTCACATCGAGCTCACGTCGAGCTCACGTCGCGGGCGCGGGTGAATTCGCGGGTGATTTCGCGAGCCGCCGGCTCCGCCGGCTCCGCCGGGTGCGCCGGAGATGGTTCGCCCACCAACCGGCGAGGAAGACGAGCGCGGCGACCGTCACCCCTACGGCCCAACCGCCGAAGACGGCCGATCGAACCGTCACGCGTACCGGAGCGCCGAACGCGAGCCGGCCGTTCTGCGAGGTGACGCGGATCGTCATCGGGAAGGTGCCGGAGGCGCGAGCCTCGACGTTGAAGCGGATCGTGTTGCTCCCGGGCTTCAGGGTGCTCGTCTGGTCGGGACCGTCGGGGAAGAGCATCTTCGTGCTCTCGAGGTGCACCCGCACGGTGACGTCGCGCGCCGGTTTGAGATTGTTCTCGAAGCTCAACGGCACAGCCGCACGACGAGATGTGAGCGTGATGCGCTTCTCGTCCGCCGTGACACCCGCGGCGAACGCATGCACGGCTTCGTCGATCTTGGCCAGCTCGGCGTGGGCGCGTTCGCGCGAGATGCTCGTCGACAGCGTGGTGAGGAGAGCCGCCTCGCCTCGGACGACGACAGGATCTCGGGCGCCGACCACGTCACGAAACGCCGACAGCTCGTTCGCGGCGGTCTGGTACTCGTCCGCGACCACGGGTATGGGCGCGGGTACTGCCGGAACCAGCCGGCGTTGGACGCCGGTCCCGAGCGCCTGTTCGTTCGAGATCGTCGCGAGCAGGTCGTCGAGCGTCGCCGGCTGGATCAGCGGGAGTGAGCGCAATGCGGCGACGACTATCGCCAGCGTGTTGAGGTCGGGAGTCCAGCGCGCGGGCGGTGCGATCACGATCCCGCGCGGGATCGACGGTGTTTCGTACGCGACTTCGGCCAGGGCGGCGATGATCCGTTCGGCCCGCAACGCGCTCGAATCGGAACCGTTGAACAGATCCTCGATGAACGGCGCCGTCGCGACTGCGCGTGACGCGCCGCCAGTGGTTTCGAGGACGAACGCCTGTGCGGGGGTGAACGGATGGTTGACCGGGATGAGCGCCTGGTCGCGCACCGCCACGCGGTCGATGAGCATTTGCCGGAGCGCGTTGACGGCGGTGTCGCTCGTCGGCGAGGGATCGATGAACGCGGATTGCACCGAGGTCGGCGGCCTCGCGCCGAGGGCCGAGCGCAGGGCGCTCGTGCCCGCCGCGTACTCCCCGGTCAGGTACCCCCCGAGGCCGGCCGCCTCGAGCGCCGCCGCGTCGATCGGCACGTACGTGGTCGGGAGGATCTGGGTGGTGGACTGCCGCGCGGCGGCGCGCACGCGTGCGAACGACGCGGCGACCGCGGGATTGCGGCGTCCGAGCCGCTTCCAGGCCTCGGCGGTCTCCGGGCCGATCGCGAGCGACATGCGGAGTCCCGAGGCGCGGGCGAGGAGCGTCGCGACCCGATCGAGCCGGCCTCCCGGTTTCATCTCGGCGACAACGTCTGGATCGTCGGTGCCGTCCGGGAGGGTGATCGGGTCGGCAATGGCTTGCCATACGAACGACACGGACAGCTTCTCTTCGATCGGCTTCGACGCGCGGGCGTCGACGGCGACGAGCCAGGTCACGAACGATCCGGACGCCACGCCCGTGTTCACCAGCTGTACTTCGACGGGATAGACGCCCGGGCGATTGATGGCAATCGTCGGGCGTATTCCCGAACCGGGAAGACCGAACTCGATCGAGACGTCGCGGTTCCGGTCGCGACGGAGGGACGCGACGCTGATCTGGTTCGGCACGTAGAGCGTGCCTCCCAGGTTCCGGTTCGCGATCACCTCGTCGAATCCGCTGCGTGACGTCGTTGATTGGTGGACGCGGATCGCGATCGCCGCACCGGAACTCGCCGCGAGTGCCGGATCATCGATGTGCAACTTCATCGTGAACGTCTGGCGGAGGGGTACCCAAGTGGTCTGGCTGACAAGGCTCAGGCCGACCGGCAGGGGCGGGGCGCTCGGTACGGACGTGGTGCTTTCCTGCGCCGACGTTCTGGGCGCGCTCGTGAAGACCGACGCGCCGAAGACCGCGGCGGTCGCGGCCAGCCCGAGCCCGATGCGCCGCGCGAGGGGCATGCGACGCCTCACAGTTCGCGACCCAAAACGTGGAGGCCCACGGGCAGTCGCCGGAACCCGGCACGTAGGTACAGCGCGAGCGCTCGATCGTTGTCCTCTTGCGTGTTGACGTACACACGCTTTGCGCCGTGCGATCGAAGCCGCCGCAAACCGTCGGTCAGCAAAACCTGCCCGAGGCCGCGCCGTTGGTACTCCGGTGCGACCGCCAGCCGTTGGACGTAGCCGGCGCTCCCGGCGCGACCGAACAGCCCGTATCCGCGAGGGTCGTGCGGCGCGGGAGCCACGCGCAGGTGCGGGCGCCGAGTCGCTCGTATCGCTTCCCGCAGGCCGAGTGCGTCGAAACGCCAGAACTCGTCGAACGCGGCGGCGTCCGCCGCGAGGAGCGCGTCGCGATCAGCTCGAGTCGCCCGCCGGGTTCGTCCGCTCTGCGAAGGGACGCTCGCGAGGTCGTGGGCGAGAAGGTGCAAGCGACCTTTCACCGCGAAGCCGACGTCGACCAGGGGCAGGCTCGTGTCCGGCCCGAGGGCGTTCGTGACGACCTCGCGGTAGCCCGCTTCCCGCAATCGCTCGAGCAGCCGGCGCAGCGCGCGGGGCGATGGCGCGTCGGGGCCGTGCAACGCCATCGATGCGACGTCCGTCCGGCCGTGCCACGCCGCGACCCGGGCGACGCCCCCACGAAATCGGTACGACTGCGCCCGGTGCGCCTTCACCGGCGGCGAGCGTAGCGACGAGAGCGGGCGCCGGGCCGGCCATCGCGACGGTTCAGTAGCCTCGACGCGTGCTCCTGGTCGCGACCGACGCCCGCTTCGAGGATCACGACGCCGGCCGCAGCCATCCGGAGCGCCCGGCCCGCGTGCGGGCGGTGCTCGCCGGGCTCGACGCCGGCTCGACCCCCGATGCCCGGCGCCGGCTCGCGCCGCGGCGGGCGACCCGGGCCGAGCTCGAGCGCGTGCACACCGCCGCGTATCTCGATTACCTCGAGCGATTCTGTCTGGAGGGTGGCGGGCACCTGGACGCGGACACGGGGGCGTCGGCTGCGTCGTGGGATGCCGCGCTCCTCGCGGCCGGCAGCGGCCTCGAGGCGTCGGACGCGCTCGAACGCGGCGACGGCGACTTCGCGTTCTGTGCGGTACGACCGCCCGGGCATCACGCGGTCGCGGAGCGCGCGATGGGCTTTTGTCTGTTGAACAACGTGGCCGTGACCGCCGCCGCGTTGCGCGCGCGCGGCGAGCGTGTGCTCATCGTCGATTGGGACGCGCACCACGGCAACGGCACCCAGGACATCTTCTACGCCGACGGCTCCGTCATGTACGTGTCGATGCACGAGTGGCCGTTGTATCCCGGCACGGGTCGCCTCACCGAGGCCGGTGCCGGCGCGGGCGCCGGTACGACGGTGAACTTCCCTCTTCCGGCGGGCGCCACGGGCGACGTGTATCTCGATGCGATCGACAACATCGTCGAGCCGCTCGCCGAGCGCTTCGCGCCGACCTGGGTGCTCGTGTCGGCCGGGTACGACGCGCACCGGGCCGATCCGCTGACCGGCCTCGGGCTCTCGGCCGGCGACTACGTCGATCTCACGGCCCGGATCATGGCGCTCGCGCCGCCCCGCCGGCTCGTGCTGTTTCTCGAGGGCGGGTACGACCTCGATGCGCTGCGGGTCTCGACGGCCGCGACCGTCTCCACCCTCCTGGGCCGGCCGAAGCGGCTCGAGCCCACGACGGCGAACGGCCCCGGCCGGCGCGTTGTGGACGCGGCGCGTGATCTCCACGCCGGCGAGCCGTTCGCGTCGAGCTGATCGTCGGGTCGAGCGTCCGCCTGAACGCAGCATGACGCCGGACATTTTCTCCGACGTGCCGCATTTCTCCGTCGGCTGTCCTCCAGAGGCGGCCATCTCGTGCCGATCGAGAACGGGAAGGCCGAGGCCGCGATGCCGCACGCCGCAAGGGAGGCGGAATCCACGGCCCGAAAGGAGTGTCACGCCAGTGTTGGACCTCGATCAGCTGCTTCGCCACGCCGTAGAGCGGGGAGCTTCGGACGTACACATCAAGGTCGGTTCGCCGCCGTTCATTCGCGTCGACGGCCGGCTCGATCGGACCGATCTCGCCGCGGTGTCGCCGGTGGAGACCGAGCGGATTGCGTTCGCGATCATGCCGAAGCAGCGGGCCGAGGAGTTCATCGCCAGTTCCGAGGCCGACTTCGCGTACTCCGTATCGGGCCTCGGTCGCTTCCGCGTCAACGTGATGCGCCAGCGCGGCTCGGTCGGCCTCGTGTTGCGGCGCGTCCAAAGCGACATCCCGACGTTCGAGGCGCTCGGGTTGCCGCCCGTCGTTCGCAAGCTCACGGATCACCAACGCGGCCTCGTCCTCGTCACCGGACCTACGGGCTCCGGCAAGACGACGACACTCGGCTCGATGATCGACTTCATCAACGACAACTACAACCGGCACATCGTGACGATCGAGGACCCGATCGAGATCCTCCACGCCGACAAGAGCTCGATCGTCAACCAGCGCGAGGTCGGGACCGACACGGCCGACTTCCACTCCGCGCTGAAGCGCGTGCTCCGTCAGGACCCGGACGTCATCCTCGTGGGTGAGGTCCGCGATGTCGAGACGGTCAAGACCGCGCTCACCGCGGCCGAGACGGGCCACCTCGTGTTCTCGACGTTGCACACCATCAGCGCGACCGATTCGATCAACCGGATCATCGACTTCTTCGCGCCGCACGAGCAGCGGCAGGTGCGTATGTCGCTCGCAGGCTCCCTGCGCGGCATCGTGAGCCAGCGCCTCGTGGAGAAGCGAGCCGGCGGCCGCGCACCGGCAGTCGAGGTGCTGGTGTCGACGGGCCGCATATTCGACAAGATCGTGAACCCCGACGAGACGCACGAGATCGAGAGCATCATCGCCGAGGGCGAGTACTACGGCATGCAGACGTTCGACCAGAGCCTGCTCGGCCTGTACAAGCAGGGGACCATCGACCTGCGGGAGGCGATCGCCGCCTCGACCACCCCCCACGACCTGCGCCTGATGATCGAGCAGTACACGATGGAGGTCGCGGCCGAAGAGGTCGCTGCAGGCCAGTAATTTCGGCGCGCTGCGCCACAATGGCGGCTGTGGCCGCGGTTCCTCCCCGTCTCGAGCGGTTCTTCGTGTCGGATTCACCGACGCAGCAACTCGCGGCGCGCCTGAGAGCCGCCGGCCACCGGACATATCTCGTCGGCGGCAGCGTGCGCGACGCGATGCTCGATCGCGACATCGTCGACGTCGACATCGCCACCGACGCGCGTCCCGAAACCATCGAATCCGTGGTGCGTCCCTGGGCCGACGCCGTCTGGCTGCAAGGTCAGCGCTTCGGCACCGTCGGTTGCGAAAAGGGCGGCGAGCGCTTCGAGATCACGACCTTCCGGGCGGATGTGTACCGCCCGGAGAGCCGAAAGCCGGAGGTGACGTACTCCGACGACGTCGAGGCCGACCTCTCGCGGCGCGACTTCACGATAAACGCGATGGCGATCGCGCTCGACGACGTCACCGGCGCTGGTCACCGGATCATCGATCCCTTCGATGGTCTTTCCGATCTCGCCGCGCGTCGGCTGCGGACGCCGCTCGCGCCCGAGGTCTCGTTCGAGGACGACCCGTTGCGGATGTTGCGAGCCGCGCGGTTCGCCGCGACGTTGGGCGTCGAGCCCGACGTCAAGCTCGTCCGCGCGATCGAGCAGATGCACGAGCGGCTGAAGATCGTGAGCGCCGAGCGTGTGCGTGACGAGCTCTCGAAGCTGCTCGGCGCCGGCGATCCCTCGTCCGGACTGTGGTTGAGCGCGAGGACGGGACTGGCGGACGAGTTCCTGCCGGAGCTGAACGCGATGAGGCTCGAGCAGGACCCGATCCACCGGCACAAGGATGTGCTCGCGCACACGATCGCGGTCGTCGCGAAGACGTCGCCGAGACTGCGGATCCGGCTTGCCGCGCTGTTGCACGACGTAGGCAAGCCGCGCACACGCGGCTACGGCCCGCAGGGCGTGACGTTTCATCATCACGAGGTCGTCGGCGCGCGGATGGCTCGCGAACGGATGCTCGGGCTGCGCTACCCGAACGATCTCGTCAACGACGTCACCCGGCTCGTCGAGCTGCACCTGCGCTTCCACACCTATCGCATGGGCTGGACCGACAGCGCCGTCCGTCGCTACGTACGCGACGCCGGCCCGTTGCTCGACGACTTGAACGAGCTCACCCGTTGCGACTGCACGACGCGCGACGCCCGCAAGGCCGAGGCACTCGGGCGGCGCATGGACGAGCTCGTCGCGCGCATCGCCGAGCTGCGTGAACGCGAAGAGCTCGCGAAGATCCGGCCCGCGCTCGACGGTAACCAGGTGATGCGGTTCCTCGGCGTCCCGCCGGGCCCGGTCGTCGGAGAGGCACTCGACTTCCTTCTCGAGCTCCGTCTCGAGGAAGGCCCCATGACCGACGACGAGGGTTCCGCCCGGCTCACCGCGTGGGCGCGCCAACGCGGTCTCGAGCCGTCCGAGGCGGGCCGCGCCGAAGCTCCGGGCTCGCGAGAGGCCTAGACGCCTTCTTTGCGCGCGCGCCATATGACGACGCGCGGGAGTTCCGGCCCGGGATCGCGGGAGCCCCCCGGCTCGGGTTCGAGCAGCAGCTCGACGCGGTAGCCGGCGCGGTGGAGCGAGGCGAAGACCTGGGCCATCGTGCGGGCCCAGATCTGGATGCGCTCGCCGTCGTGGGTCACGTCGACCGGCTGGTTGTCGAAGTACGAGCGCCGGACCTCGAGCGCGCCCAGCGGCAGCGCACCCGGCGCCTCGCCTTCCCGCCCGACCGCGAGCGCCATCGGGTGGTCGTGGGAGAACACGAAGGCCGCGCCGGGCCGGAGTACGCGGTGCACCTGGCGCAGGACGCGGTCGATGTCCTCGACCTCTCCCATGACACCCGTCGCCAAGGCGAGGTCGATGGAGTCGGCGCGCAGGAAGGCGAGGTCGGCGACGTCGCACTCGTGCCACTCGACCCGTACCTCGGTCGCGGCGGCGAGCTTGCGGGCGCGCGCCAGTTGGGCGACCGATCGGTCGACCGCGATCACGTGCGCGCCCTGGCGGGCGAGCGCGATCGCGTTCGCACCGGCGCCGGTTCCGAGATCGAGAACGCGCTTGTCGGCGACATCGCCGAACAGGCGCAGGTCGGCCTCGGTGGGCCCGCCGGGCGCGTACACGACCGCGTCGGGGATCACGTCGACGTCGACGGTCCGGTCCCGCGCGGCGATCCGATCCCACACCTCGGTGTTCACGAGGCAACGGCCTTCTGCTCGAACGTGATCTCGGGGCGCGCGTCGCGATTCGTCATGGCCGCATTCTTGCCCGCCGAGCGGTCTACGCGCCCGAAGCGAACTCCTCGACCATGCGGTGCGCTTCGTCGTCGTGGTACTGCACGGGTGGCGACTTCATGAAGTACGCCGACGGGCCGAGCAGCGGGCCGCCGATGCCGCGGTCGAGAGCGACCTTCGCGCACCGCACCGCGTCGATGATCACCCCGGCCGAGTTCGGCGAGTCCCAGACCTCGAGCTTGAGCTCGACGCTGAGGGGCACGTCGCCGAAGTTGCGGCCCTCGAGGCGGATGTACGCCCATTTCCGGTCGTTGAGCCACGGCACGTGATCGGACGGGCCGATGTGCACGTGATCGGTGCTGATGCCCTGGTCGATCTGACTCGTGACCGACTGCGTCTTGCTGATCTTCTTCGACAACAGCCGCTCGCGCTCGAGCATGTTCTTGAAGTCCATGTTGCCGCCGAAGTTCAGCTGGTAGGTGTTGTCGATCGCCAGGCCGCGGTCTTCGAACAGCCGGGCGAGCAGGCGGTGCGTGATGGTGGCGCCGACCTGGCTCTTGATGTCGTCGCCGATGATCGGCAGGCCGGCGTCCTCGAACTTCTTCGCCCACTCGGGATTGCTCGCAATGAACACCGGTATCGCATTGACGAACGCGACGCCCGCGTCGAGCGCGGCCTGGGCGTAGTGCTTCTGCGCGTCTTCCGAGCCGACCGGGAGGTACGAAACCAGGACGTCGGCGCGCGCGTCGCGGAGTGCCTGGGCGATGTCGACCGGCTCCGCGGGCGATTCCTCTACGACCTCGCGGTAGTACTTGCCGAGCCCGTCGAACGTCGGCGCGCGCTGGACGATCACACCGAGATCGGGCACCTCGGCGAACTTGATCGTGTTGTTGATGCTCGTGAAGATCGCCTTGCCGAGGTCGATCCCGACCTTGTCGCCGTCGACGTCGAATGCGGCGACGAACTCGATGTCGCCGACGTGATAGCCGGCGAGCTCGACGTGCATCAGGCCGGGGACACGCTCGGCCGGGTCGGCGTCGCGGTAGAACTGGACGCCCTGTACCAGGCTGCTCGCGCAGTTGCCGACTCCGGCGATGGCAACGCGCACAGTCTTCTGCGAGATCTTGCGGGGGGTCATGCGCTTGCTCCTTCGGTTCGGTCGCCGATCTGCTCCGCGCGCTCTTGCGCGATCAGATCGGCGATCCACTCGAGATCGTGTTGGGTGGACCGGGTCCGGTGCTCGAGGAGCGACCGGGTGTAGCGGTCGATGGTGCGGTTCGCGGGCTTGCGGTCGGCGACCAACCGTTGCGTCAACTGCGCGCGGCGTCGTTCGAGGAATGCCAGGCGTGCCACCGGATCGAGGCGGCCGCAGAACAAGAGCTTCACTGCGAATTCCCGCTCGTCGTCGTCGCTCTCGTCGGTGAGCAGCTCGGCGAACATCGCCCGCCCACGATCGGTGATGCCGTACGCCCGGCGGGTACGGCGGCTCGGACGCGCCCGTAGCCGCATGCGGGCCGCGGCCAGATCACCCTTGAGGGAGCCCGTGGGCACGTGGGTACCGGTAGGCGTCGGGGCGGTCGCGCTCTCGTCGACGGCTTCGATCGCCCCCGCCCGCTCGAGCCGCCGCAGCGCCGGGTACAGCGATCCGAACGAGATGCCCCAGAGCGGCCCCAGCGTCTCCGACAGGCGCTTCTTCAGGTCGTAGCCGTGACGCGGCTGCTCCGCGAGCAACCCCAGGACCGCGAGTTCCAACATAGACACACGATATATCGAATCGATATATCGATGCAAGTACCCGCCACACCCGGCCGGGGACGACGACCGAGGTTGCGGAACAGTTCCGGATCGATGCGGGGCCGATGCATTCAGGTCGTCCCCGGGCACGCACTTTGCGGTTCGATCCGCGCGGACGCGCACCTACACTTTGCGGCGATGTCGAGCGTCACCGACTACGCGCTGGCCCGCCGTGCGGTTCTGCGCGATTTCCGGCAGGGGACGCTCACCCGCCTCGACGTGTGCGACGCCCATCCGGAGCTGATCCGAGCCGCGCAGTTCATCGGCACCGACATCGACGACGAATGCCCGGTGTGCGGCGCGACGAACCTGCGCCTCGTCTCGTACGTCTACGGCGAGAAGCTGAAGCAGGCCAACGGTCGGGCGATCAGCAATCAGGCGGAGCTGCGCAAGCTGGGCGCGTCGTGCGACGAATTCGCGTGCTACGACGTCGAGGTCTGCGTCGAGTGCCGGTGGAACCACCTGCGCCGGCAGTCGCTGCACGGGCGCCTGCACGCGAGCTGAGGTCGGGTCGCCGGTTCGTTCGCCGGATCAGTCGTCGACGATCTCGCACGGATATTGCGAGATGCACGAGATGCACCACAGCTCGGGCTCGGCCATGACCGTCTGCGACCCGGGCGTGTCCCACGACGGCGGCACCACGTAGACACGCCGGACGAGCACGAGCTCATCGTCGAGGATCCCGCAGTTCTCGCACACGCGGGCGGACACCCGTGCAGTCTTTCCGACGACGGACAGCCTCGTACAGACGGATCACCCCGCCGCCCACCGGCGGACCGATCCGTTGGTGGAGTGCGCGTCCGCGGGTTACGCTGATGGGACCGCCGGGAGCCGAACGAGCCCTGGACGGTGGAGGTAGCGGAGATGACCGCAAACTCGGCGCGACGTGTGACCGCGCCCGCCGTAGTGGCCCGCAAGGGCGACGGCACGCCGTTGGTCATGGTGACGGCATACGACGCGCCCTCGGCACGCACCGCCGACGGTGCGGGGGTCGACCTGATCCTGGTCGGCGACTCGGTCGCGATGGTCGTGCTCGGATACGACGACACCTTGCAGGTCACGACCGACGACATGGCGCATCACGTCGCCGCGGTGGCGCGCACGCGGCCGCATGCCCTCGTCGTGGCCGACCTTCCATGGCTCAGCTACCACGTGAGCACCGCGGAGACCGTGCACAACGCGGCCCGCCTCGTGCGCGCGGGTGCGGGCGCCGTGAAACTCGAAGGCGGGCGCAAGCGACTCGACTCGGTCCACGCGATCCTCGACGCCGAGATCCCGGTCATGGGTCACATCGGACTGACTCCGCAGTCGATCCACGCTCTGGGCGGTTTCAAGGTGCAAGGCAAGGAGCTCGACACCGCGAAGGCCTTGGCCGACGACGCGTGCGCGCTCGCCGAAGCCGGTTGTTTCGCGATCGTGCTCGAGTGCGTGCCCGACGCGGTCGCGCGCGTGATCACCGAGTCGGTGACAATACCTACCATCGGCATCGGAGCGGGCCGGCACTGCGACGGGCAGGTGCTCGTCTGGCACGACCTGCTCGGGTTCGCCGGTCCCGACCATCGTGCGCCGAAGTTCGTCAGGGCGTACGCGGCATTGGAACTGCTTGCGACCGAGTCGATCCAGCGTTTTTGCGCCGACGTGCGCGCGGGGACGTATCCCGCCAGCGCCGAGACGTATCACATGACGGATCGCATGGCCGACGCGCTCGGCTTGTACGGCAGCGAGGCCGAACCCGAGCTCGCGCAGTAGCCGCCGTGCGGGCGCAGGTGTCGGCGAGGGTCCGCGTCGCTGCGGCGTTGGCTGTTGCGCTCGGCGCGCTCGCGGCAATGGTCGTTCTCGTTGTCCGGGTCCGTTCGGACGAAAGCGGTGTCGGTCGTCTGAACTTCGCGTCGACGCGTCCGGCCGCGGCGCCGTTCGCCGAATTCTCCGAGACGCGGGTCGCGGTCGACGCACGCTGTTTGCAGGTGCTCGTCGCGTCGTCCGCGAGCCAGCGCGTGCAGGGGCTGCGCGGTGTGCGGTCGCTCTTTCCGTACGAGGGAATGCTGTTCGTCTACCCCGGCGATTCGACAACTCGGTTCACGATGGCCGGTACACCGACACCGCTCGACATCACGTTCTTCTCGGCGCGCGGCGTGCCCGTCGATCGAGCCCGGATGACACCGTGCCCCGGCGGGACCGACGCGACGTGTCCGGCCTACGTGAGCAGAGCGCGATACCGCTACGCGCTCGAGCAACCCGCGGGTTCGGCCTCGGCGTCGGGCGCCCTCGGAGCGTGCGCGGCCTGAGCCGGCGCGGTGCAACGGTGTCTGCGCGGTGCCACGGTGAGTGTCTCACCTCTCTTGTAGCGTCGTCTCCGATAGGCCGAGTCGAGGTGATCTGCTAGCTTCCATCGGTTCAGACAACCGAGATCCTGCCCCCGCGGCGCCGGTGCTCCGGCGGGTAACGGGGCCCGCAGGGCGACGACCGTGCGGTCCGAAGGAGGTGCTGGCGCATGACGCGTCCGTACGAAGTCATGATCATCATCGATGCGGACCTGGAAGAGGAGACGATCCGGGCTTCCGTCGAGCGGTGGCTCCAGCTGATCGAGTCGAAGGGCGCGGAGCGCGGCCATGTCGACTTCTGGGGCAAACGCCGCCTCGCCTACGAGATCAAGCACAAGGCCGACGGGTACTACATAGTCCTCCAGGCCCGAGCGGAACCGCAGGCGATGGAGGAGTTGCACCGAACGCTCTCCCTGGCAGATGAAGTGATCCGCCACATGGTGTTACGCATCCCGGAGAAGGTCTACGGACCTCCGAAGGCTGCCGGCGCCTCGGCGGGCAGTAGGCATAGGGAGTAACGACATGGCAAGCGATTCCAACAGCATCACGATCTCCGGCAACATCACTCGCGATCCGGAGATGCGTTACACGCCGAGTGGCATCTCGAAGGTCACCTTCGGCGTCGCGGTGAACCGCTCTTGGCGAAACCAGCAGAGCCAGGAGTGGGAGGAGCAGACCAGCTTCTTCAACGTCGTCGCG
The DNA here is from genome assembly GCA_038213435.1 of Acidimicrobiia bacterium. Taxonomy (GTDB): domain Bacteria; phylum Actinomycetota; class Acidimicrobiia; order IMCC26256; family PALSA-610; genus PALSA-610. The sequence continues at coordinate 24,944 of JBBQTI010000017.1, read as the reverse complement.
TGGCGCCAGCTCGCGGAGAACGTCGGCGCGTCCTTGACCAAGGGCTCGCGGGTCGTGGTCAGCGGGCGGCTCGAGCAGCGCAGCTGGGAGACCGAGGCCGGCGAGAAGCGTTCGGTCGTCGAGATCGTCGCCGACGACGTCGCGCCGAGTCTTCGCTTTGCCACGGCGGAAGTGCACAAGGTCGAGCGCAGCGGGCCGGGAGACGGGGGCGGCGGCCCGTCCCGCCGGCCGGCGCCGGCTTCCGCAACGACCTCGACGTCGACCCCCGCGGCCGGCGACGGCAACTACGACGATTACGGCGAAGAGCCGTTCTGATCCGATAGGACCTCGAATGGCACAACGCCGAGAGAAGAAGGCGCCCCCCGGCAAGGAGCGGCGCCCGCTCAAGAAGAAGACGTCGATCCTGATCACCGAGTCCATCGACTGGATCGACTACAAGGACGTCAACTTGTTGCGTCGGTTCATGTCGGAGCGCGCCAAGGTCCGGGCGCGCCGGGTCACGGGCAACACCCAGCAGCAGCAGGTCGCCGTTGCCCGCGCGATCCGCGTGGCACGCGAGATGGCGCTGTTGCCGTACAGCGTGCGCCAGGTGACGCAGCGGTCGAAGGGCCGCCGCGATCGCGGCGACCGGGGAGATCGCGGCGACCGCGGCGACCGCGAGGGCGAGTTGCGCGAGATCCCGGGTCCGTTGGAGGCGAACGAGAGCCCGCGTCCCGACGAGGCCGGTCTCGACGCGGCCCCGGCGGATGAGTTCACGGCCGACGAGTTCACCGCCGACGAGTTCGCGGCGGACGACGCGGCGAGCGCCGAGGGCGACGAAGAATGACGGGTCGGAATTGGTCGGAGGTCGTGGCCGCGTGAGAGTCGTTCTTCGCGACGATGTCGAAAACCTGGGCCAGAAGGGCGATCTCGTCGACGTAGCCGACGGCTACGCCCGCAACTATCTCGTTCCGCGCGGGCTCGCGCTGAAGGCATCGGCCGGAAGTCAGAAGCAGTCCGACGCGATGCGGCGCAATCGGGAGGCGCGCGAGCGGCGCGAGCGCGAGAGTGCGCAGGCGCTCGCCGCACAGTTCGAGGGTCGCACGATCACGATCAAAGCGCGGGCCGGAGGCGAGGGTCGCCTTTTCGGCTCGGTGACCTCGACCGATATCGCCGAGGCGGTGCAGAAACAAACCGGCGCCGAGATCGACCGGCGGAAGCTCGCGCTCGAAGAGCCTCTGAAGGAGCTCGGTGGCATCGACGTGCAGGTCCGCCTGCATCCCGACGTGGTAGCGACCGTCCATGTCGAGGTCGAAGCGGCCGGCTGATCCTCGTTGGCCGACGATCCTCGTTGGCCCGTGCGCGTCGGTCCCTGATTCACAGGCGCCCGTCCGCGAGAATCCCAAGCGTGTTATTTGAACACCGCTGCGAACCCGGTCGTTCTCCGGGTTTCGGCTGTGGATATCGAGCGATATCCACAGCTCGGCGGTGCGGAGGGTGATCGACGCGGCACCGCGCCCGGCAACCTCGGGACGCCCCGCTGGCTGCTCGTCACCCGCCTGCCAGCGGCGATTCCGGTCGGAACCGTCGCATGCGGAGCGTTCCTGTTGATGGCGCACCTCCGTGCCATTGTCCACAAGGTTGTGGATCGAGAGATATCCCCCGCCGGGCATCCGAAATTCACAGGCTTGTCCTCTTCAACCCCACAACCATTGCGTGCCAAGGTCCCGAATCTTCTGGGAGGGAGGTAGCGACGATGGTCTCGATCGAAGACGCGCGACGTCGAGCCAACGGCGCGCGCATACCCCCGCACAACCTCGAGGCCGAAGAGTCGCTCCTCGGCGCAATGATGTTGAGCCGCGAGGCGATCGCCGCCGCGGTCGAGGTGCGGCTCGAGGCGCACGACTTCTACAAGCCGGCGCACGGCGCGATCTTCGACGCCGCGTACGGATTGCACAGCCGCGGCGAGCCCGTCGATCCGGTGACGGTCGCCGAGGAGCTGCGGCGGGCGAGCCAGCTCGATCAGCTCGGCGGCCGCCAGACGTTGGTGCGCATCCAGGCCGCCACCCCCGCGTCGGCGAACGCGCAGCACTACGCCCTGATCGTCGCGGAGCTCGCGATGCTGCGCCGCCTGATCGAGACCGCCGGCGGCATCCAGGAGATGGCGTACACCGCGGAGGACGCGGTCGACGAGACACTCGATCGTGCCGAAGCCGCGATCTTCGAGGTCGCCGAGCGACGGGTCGCCGACACGCTCATACCGCTGTATCCCGCGCTCGAGCAGACGATGAACCAGCTGGAGGCGTTGTACGACCGACAAGGCGACATCGTCGGTACCGCGACCGGGTACCACGACCTCGATGCGCTGCTCTTGGGCATGCAGCCGTCGACGCTCACGATCGTCGCCGCGCGCCCCGGTCAGGGAAAGACGTCGCTGGCGCTCGGCATGGCCCAGCACGTCGCGTTGCACGGCCGCAAGCCGGTGCTGTTCTTCTCGATGGAGATGGGACACCTCGAGCTCACGAAGCGCCTGCTCGCCGCCGAGGCGCGCGTGCCGTCGCGCAAGCTGCAGACCGGAAAGCTCTCCGAGCACGAGTGGCCGCGTGTCAACCAGGCGGTCGGCCGGCTCGCGGAGGCCCCGTTCTTCATCGACGACAACCCGCATTGCACCGTGATGGAGATGCGCGCCAAGGCGCGGCGCATCAAGGCTCGCTACGGTGACCTCGGCCTGATCGTCGTCGATTACTTGCAGCTGATGGCGTCGCCGCGCCGCTCCGAGAACCGTCAGGTCGAGGTGTCGGAGCTGTCGCGCGGTCTGAAGATCCTCGCCCGCGAGCTCGAAGCGCCGGTCGTGACGCTCTCTCAGCTAAACCGCCAGCTCGAGTACCGCCAGGACAAGCGGCCGATGCTCGCCGACCTGCGCGAGTCCGGCTGTCTTACAGCCGAGACTGTGATCACGCTTGCCGACGGCAGCTCCACGACGTTGGGAACGCAGCACGAGCACAACGCGCGCGACGTCGAGGTGCTCACGCTCGACGAGCATCTTCGGCTCGTTCCCGGAGTGATGACGCGCGTGTTCCAAAGCGGCATCAAACATGTGTTCGAGCTGCAGCTCGCGTCGGGCCGGAGGGTCACGGCGAGCGCGAACCATCCCTTCCTGACGCTCGACGGCTGGGCGCACCTCGCCGACCTTGCCGTCGGCATGTCCGTGGCATCGTCTCGGCTCGGCGGTCCGGAGGTCGATCCGCGCCGCGACGCCATTCCGCGCGAGGTGTGGGACTACATCGAGCGCAAAGGCTTGCTCGTCAACGGCTCGCTGCGCGCCCACGATCTGGTCGAGAGGCTCGGCGAGGCGGCCGGCGGCTGCCACCGGGTGTACGAGCAGGGCGTGTCACGTTCGCTCATGTGTCGCATCGCCGAGGCGCTGCCCGATGCGTTCCTCACCGATCTCGGCACGAGCGACGTGCTGTGGGACGAAATCGTCGCGATCGAGCCGCGCGGAGACGCGCCGGTGTTCGACGCGACGGTCAAGGGAACGCACAACTTCGTGGCCGGCGGCATCATCGTGCACAACAGCATCGAACAAGATGCCGACGTCGTGCTCTTCATCTACCGCGACGAGTACTACAACCCGGAGTCCGATCAGCGCGGCCTTGCCGAGATCATCGTCGCCAAGCACCGCAACGGACCGGTCGGGCAGACCAAGCTCGTATTCCACGCCGACTACACGACGTTCGAGAACGCCGCCCGCGAGTAGGCCGGCGCGGCTGCGCGTCGGCGTTTCGTCTCTCAGTCGAACACCGCGGTGCGGCGGCCGTACACGATCACGCGGTGCTCGAGGTGAAGCCGCAGCGCCTCCGCGAGCACGACGGCCTCGAGATCGCGGCCGCGGCGTTCGAGGCGCGCGGGATCGTCGCGGTGCGAGACGGGCATCACCTGCTGCGCGATGATCGGCCCCTCGTCGAGCTCGGCAGTGACGTAATGCGCGGTCGCGCCGATGACCTTCACCCCTCGCTCGTGCGCTTGTACGTACGGTCGTGCGCCCGCGAACGAGGGAAGGAACGAGTGATGGATGTTGATCATCCTCTCCCGCCACGGTTCCACGAGCCAGGCCGGGAGCACGAGCATGTAGCGGGCGAGCACGACGACGTCGGGCCGGTGCTCTTGCAAGAGCGCGCCCAGCGCGCGCGCCTGGGTCTCGCGGTCGCCCGCGTGTACCGGCAGCGCGTGGAACGGCAAGCCGAATCGTGAGACGAGACTGCCCTGCGTGTCGTGGTTCGACGCGACGAGTACCACCTCGCCGGGGATCTCGCCGAGGTGGAAGCGCACGAGGAGGTCTCCGAGACAGTGCCCTTGCCGCGACGCGAGGAGCGCGACCCGTGGCCGCTCGCCGAGATCGTGGACGTCCCATCGCATGTCGAATCGCTCGGCGATCGGCGTGAACGCGGCGGCGAGGTCGCCCCGGGTCGCGTCGACGTCGAACTCGACGCGTTGCAGGAAGAGGCCGGCGGCCGGGTCGGAGTGTTGGTCGGCTTCGACGATGTTGCCGCCGGCGTCGGCGACGAACGTGCCCACCGCGGCGACGATTCCGGGCTCGTCCGGGCACTGGAGTAGGAGCACCGCGCGCACGTCTGTTCCAATCGGCGAGTAGGCGGCTCAGAAGAGCGTGAGGTCGGGATCGATCGCGCCCCGCAGCCGCTCGAGGTCGATCTGGATGCAGGCCACTCCCTTGCTCTCGGCGTAGACCTTGGCCTGCGGCTTGATCTGCTGAGCGACGAACAGGCCCAGCGTCGGCGCGAACTGTGGATCGCGGTCGAGGCGCTCCTGGTACCGCAGCAGCTGGTCGACACCGGCGATGTCTCCGACGCGCTTCACTTCGATCACGACCGCGCGGCCGTCGCCGTCTCGACACAGCAGGTCGATCGGGCCGATGTCGGTCGGGTACTCGCGCCGTACCAGTGTGAGGTCGTCGCGCAGGGCGGCGACGCGCGCCGCGATCAGCCTCTGGAGGTCGGCTTCGACACCGTCCTTCTCGAGTCCGAAGTCGTCGCCGAGCGCGAGCGTGGTGTCTTGCAGGATCTCGTGCAGCTCGATGCGCAGTGTCTCGCCCTTGGGCGTGCGCGCGACGATCGCGTCGACCGATTCCTCGATCGTGCACGGCGGGTTCATCCAGTTCAACGGCTTGTAGGCCTTGGTGTCGGAGTGAATCGCGATCGATCCGTCGGCCTTGCACAATACGAGCCGGATCGCCGGCGCGAGCCGGGCGCCGAGCCGGCCTTCGTAGGTCACGGAGCAGCGCGCCACGAGCAACCGCATCCATCGAGTCTGTCACGGACGCTCGGATGGCTTCCGGCCGTCCCGATACCCTCACGCATGATGGTTGCGATCCTCGGGTCGTCCGGCGGCTTCTATGACGGAGTGCTCCGCGAGTTGCTCTTTGCGTTGGGTGCCGCGCTGTTCGTCGCCAACGCGTTCGCGCTCTACCGGCGCCGCACGGACGCGGAGACGACGGCGCGCAGAACGGTGGCTCGCAGCCGACCGGGCAGCCCGGTCCGCGGCAACCGGCGGTCGGACGACCGCGATTTGCCGCAGGCGCCCCTGGCTCGCACGGTCGCCTACCTCGTGGTCGGTTTCATCGTGATGGTCGCCGGGCTCGGCGCGATCATCAACAAGTAGCACCGGCGCCCGATCGCGCGGCGCCCATGGTCAGGCGCGGATGGGTGGGCGTCGATCCGCCCACGGGCGGGCCTGCTCGAGCTGGGCCGCCACACGCAGCAGAACGTCCTCGCGCCCGTACGCGGCGACCAGCTGCACGCCGATGGGCAGTCCTTCGCGGTTCCAGTGGAGCGGCAGCGATATCGCCGGCTGGCCGGTCACGTCGAACGGAGCGGTGAAGGTCGCGAGGCGGCTCATCCGAATCCCGACGTCGGGATCGGGGTTCGTCGGCGCGAGCTCACCCAGGCGGACCGGCGGGTCGGGGCTCGTGGGCACGACGAGAAGGTCGTGATCGACCCACCACGGCGCCACTCGCCGCGACCACGCCTGGAGATCCTCCATCGCGGCGACGTAATCGACGCCCGACGTCTGCGCTCCGACCGCTGCAAAAAACGCGTTCATAGGCTCGACCTCACCGGTGATGTCGCGGCCGAGTCGGCCGCTCCACCGCGCGATGTCGCGAGCGACGGCGGTCGACAGCACCGTCGCGAACGCGCGGCTGTAGCTGTTGTCGAGCGCGGGGATGGCGGCCGCATCGACGTCGTGGCCGAGATCGTCGAGCAGTTGCGCGCTCGACTCGACCGCGCGCACGACATCGGGATGCGACGATTCGCCGTCGAGGGTCTCCGTCCGGACCCCGACGCGCAGGCGACCGACCGGCGCACCGACCTCGTCGCGGTAAGGACGGACGGGCGGCGGCGCCGTGTAAGGGTCGCCAGGGGCGGCGCCGGCCACGGCGTCGAGCACCGCTGCGGTGTCGCGAATCGTTCGGGTGAGCACGAACTCGTGGGTGAGCGGACCCCAGTACTCGCCGAAGTCGGGTCCGAGGGTCGTGCGCGCCCGCGTCGGCTTGAGTCCGACGATCCCGCACATGCCGGCCGGGAACCGGATGGATCCGCCCATGTCGTTGCCGTGGGCGACGGGCACCAGACCCGCGGCGACTGCGGCCGCCGAGCCGCCGCTCGAGCCGCCCGTACTCCGGGTGTCGTCCCACGGGTTGCGGGTCGGACCGTAGGCGACCGGTTCGGTCGTGAGGCTGGTCGCGAGCTCAGGGGTGTTGGTCTTGCCCACGAACACGAAGCCCGCGGCCCGAAAGCGCGCCGCGAGCCAGGTGTCCTCACGTTCGACCCAACCTGCGTCCTTCAGCACCTGCATGCCGGCGTGGAAGGGATCGCCGGCGGTGTGACACAGCGCGTCCTTCACGAGGAAGGGCACGCCCGCGAACGGCCCGCGCGCATGGGGTGCCTCGTCGCGCGCGCGTTCGAAGCGCCGGTGGATGACCGCGTTGAGCCGGCCGTCGACCCGCTCGATACGTTCGATCGCGGCGTCGACGAGATCGCGCACCGAGAGCGCGCCGCGTGCGACGAGCTCGGCTTGGGCAGTGGCGTCGAACTGGGCGAGATCATCGGTCACGACCGCGCAGCGTAGGTGCAGCTCCGCGATCGCCGCGGTCTGGCGCGCCCGAGGAAGGGGCGGCGAGACTCCGGCGATGAACGATGAGACTCTGCGCCGCCGAGCCCGCTCGCTCGCCGCCACACTCGAGCCGGTCATAGGTCAGGTGTTCTTCTCGCCCGAGTGTCACGAGGCCTACGAGAAGCTCGGCTTCGATCCGAGCCCGGGTTCCTTCGGCAAGGGCGTCGCGGCTCCCGACGGACCGGCCTACTTCACGAGCCGGGGCTCGTTGCTCGGCCAGGTCGAGCCCGAGGTCGTGGCCTCGGCCTTCGGTGTGTTCAAGCCGGCTGTCGTCGTGGCCGGTGTGCGGCTCGGCTGGACCCGCACGGATGCCGCGACCATCTTCGCCGCGCGCCGCGCCGGCGCGGTCGCGCAGCTCGAACGGGTGTGCGGACCGGCCGGCAGCGAGGTCACCCTCGTGGCCGCGCTGCTGGAACGGGCGACCGAGACGCTGGCCGAGCCCGGGCGCCCTCTCTTTTCGGGTTTGCGCGCGCAGTGGGACGATCCGAGCGACCGGTGGACCCGTCTCTTTCATCTCGGTGACATGTTGCGCGAGCACCGAGGCGACGCCCATGTCTGCGCGTGGTCGACGGCCGGAGTCGACGCGATCGAGATCGGTCTGCTCACCGAGGCGTACATGGGCCTCCCGCTGCGCACGTACATACGTACGCGCGGATGGAACGACACCGAGCTCGACGGCGCCGCGACCCGCCTACGTGATCGCGGCTGGCTCGACGACGCCGAGGCGCTCACGGAGGCCGGGCGCGCCGAGCGGGAGGCGATGGAGCGTGCGACCGACCGAGCCATGACGCCGGCGATCACCGCGCTCGGCGACGACATCGACGCGGTGCTCCAACTGGCGCGCCCGTGGGGCGAGGCGATGCGCACCGCCGGCGGCTACGTGAGCGGCCCGGTCGATCTCTGGCCGAATCGCAGTTGAGCGTCCGGCCTCGGACCCGGTCGTCTGCTTCCAGACGGTCCTCGAGCAGACATGGTGTCGGCTGCATGTCGAGTGGCGATCTGCGCGCTACAGGGCATATCCTGACCAGCGGGGCCTTTGTCGGCTTTTGACGCCCAAATCTTGAGCATTTGTTTGACGAACTGGGGATATCTTCGTATAGTCGCCACTCTAAGTGAGTATCTGGGCACGTGGCGTCTCGGGATTCCCGAGCGCATTTCTGGGACACGTTCGTGAGGGCAGGCTCGACCGGCCCTCACCGTAAGGGGAGGCACCCGGTGGGTGGGCAGTCATGGATCACGCGCTTCGCGCGCACCTCAATGTTGTCGCGGCGTACGCCGCGACTCCTTTTCGCCGCGCTGAGCACGACCTTGGTCGTCGGTCAGGCCGTGGTACCCGCGTTGGTGCAACCCGCCTCCGCGGCGCTCTCCACGAACTTCTTCGACTATCAGAACCACGACGTCGCGACGTCGACGGCCGGATTGGTCGACTGGGCCAACAACGGCGCGCTCACGTCGTCGAACGTGGTCGGTAGCACCTGGTCGCGGGCGGGGTCGCAAGGACTCTTCGACGGCGGCGTCTACAACGGCGGCACGAAGCCGCCGACCCCGCCGGGGCTCACCGCGGCCGGGCTCGCCCTCAAGGCGTCCGGGACGATGGACTCCAGCGCGTTCTTGGCCGACCCGATCTCGAGTGACTCCTTCTCGTGCGGGGGTGCCACGGTGTCCGGCGACCCGACGACGTTCGCAGGAGCCGGTTCGGAAACCAACAACGGCCAGCTGAACACGTTCACTTACGGAACTTCAGGGAACAATCCACCCAAGGACGACCTGTCCAACGTCTACGCGATCTCGCACAATACGGCGTCCGCCAACGAGGTCTTCTTCGGCGGCGAGCGCATCGTGAACAACGGCGCCAGCCACATCGACTTCGAATTCCTGCAGGCGTCACTCACCGTTCCGAACCCGTGCGCGGCGGGCACGATGAGCGGCCACCGCACCCAGCGGGACTTGCTGCTCTCCACCGACTTCACGAACGGTGGCGCGCTCAGCGGGTACCAGCTGTACACGTGGTCGTGCAACGGCAAGGCGCCCGGTGCCGCCGGCTACGACGCGGCCAAGGACTCCACGATCTGCGACCCGGGGGCCAACGGCAATCCCGGCAACGGCGATCCCCAATACGTCGCCATGTCGAACTCGGTCTCCTCGTTCGGCGTGAACGCCGCCAACATCACGTGCGGTGGCTGGGTCTGCCGCGACGGCAGCGGCACGGGCACGCCCACGCTGCTCACCAACGCGTTCATGGAAGGTGGCATCGACCTCGCCGCGGCCGGCTTCACCGGTTGCATCAGCACCTTCTTGCCGCACACACGTTCCTCACCCTCGTTCACGTCGGTCCTGAAGGACTTCGCGGGACCGGTGGCGTTCTCGAACTGCAAGTCGCCGACCGTCACAACCGCGCAGTCGTCGGCAGGTGTCACGTCGGGCGCGAACATCACCGTCGGGCTCGGCGCGAGTGTCACTGACACTGCGACCGTGCACGGTGCGGCCGCGCACGTGGGCGGCACGGTCGATTACAAGCTCTTCTCCGACGCGAACTGCACGACGCAGGTCGGCAGCACGAGCACCAAGACGATCGACGGTTCGTCGGCAAATGGCGAGATGGTCCTGCCGACGTCCGATGCGATCACGCCCAACGCGGCGGGCACCTACTACTGGACGGCCACGTACAGCGGCGATACGGCATCGGGCGGTCAGAACAACGGCGCTGCCAGTGCTTGTGGCGCCGAGGTCCTCATCGTGTCCCCGCCGGTCATCCATGTTGTCAAGACGGCGGATCATCAGGCGCCGGTGTCGGCGGGATCGCCGATCGGCTTCACGGTCACGGTGTCGAACTCCGGTCTCGGTACCGCGGCCGGTGTGACCTTGACGGATGCATTGCCGGGTGGCAACGCGGCGACGCCGGTGCATTGGACGATCGACGGTTCGATCGGAAATCCCGCGGCGTTTGCGATCACGGGTGCCGATGGCACCCAGCAACTGACGCTGGCCGGTCAGCCGATCAGCATGGCGTCGGGCGCGAGCCTGTCGGTGCATGTGACGGCGGCGACGTCGAGCACGAGCTGCGCGACATACGACAACACCGCTTCGGTCGCGACCTCGAACGACGGCTCGGGTGAGCAGTCGGCGTCGGAGACCGTGAACTGCCCGCACATCGATGTCGTCAAGACGGCGGATCATCAGGCGCCGGTGTCGGCGGGATCGTTGATCGGGTTCACGGTCACGGTGTCGAACCCGGGTCTCGGGAACGCGGCGGGTGTGACGTTGACGGATGCGTTGCCGGGTGGCAACGCGGCGACGCCGGTGCACTGGACGATCGACGGCACGACCGGCGATCCGGCGGCATTTGCGATCACGGGCGCCGATGGCGCCCAGCAACTGACGCTGGCCGGTCAGCCGATCAGCATGGCCGCGGGCGCGAGCCTGACGGTGCATGTGACGGCGGCGACGTCGAGCACGAGCTGCGCGACGTACGACAACACCGCGACGGTCACGACTACCAACGATGGTACGGATCACCAGTTGGCGTCGGAGCAGGTGGACTGCCCGGACGTCGCGATCGTCAAGACGGCGGATCATGAGGCGCCGGTCTCGGCGGGATCGGCGATCGGATTCACGGTCACGGTGTCGAACTCCGGCCCCGGGAACGCGACTGACGTGACGTTGACGGATGCGATGCCGGGTGGCAACGCGGCGACGCCGGTGCATTGGACGATCGACGGCACGACCGGCGATCCGGCGTCGTTCGCCCTCACGGGTGCCGACGGCTCCCAGCAGTTGACGCTGGCGGGTCAGCCGATCAACTTGGCGTCGGGTGCCAGCCTGACGGTGCATGTGACGGCGGCGACGTCGTTCACGAGCTGCGCGACGTACGACAACTCGGCGACCATCGAGGCGACCAACAACTCGGCGGTGGATCCCGCAACGGCATCCGAGACGGTGAACTGCCCGGACCTCGCGATCACCAAGACGGCCGACGCGTCGCCGGTGAGCACGGGCGACCCGATCGGTTTCACCGTGACGGTGTCGAACTCGGGCGCCGAAGGAACGGGCACCGCGAAGGCGGTCACGTTGTCGGACCCGCTTCCGGCCGGCAACGGTGTCAGCTGGACGATCAGCCCCGACTACGCCGGTCCCGGCACCTGCTCGATCTCGGGCGCGGCGCCGAGCCAGACCCTGAACTGTGCGTTCGGTGACATGGCACCCGGTGCGTCGAACTCGGTGCACATCACGAGCACGACCACCGCGGCGAGCGGCGGGACGTACGACAACACCGCCACTGCGACCGCGGACAACCACCCGCCGGTCGAGGCGACGGCCAGCATCGTCGTCCAACCTCCGGCGCTGTCGATCACGAAGGTCGCGGACGCGGCGCAGGTCACGGCCGGCGATCCGATCGGCTTCACGATCAAGGTCGCCAACAGTGACGCTTCCGGCACGGGCATCGCCCGCTCGGCGACCCTGTCGGATCCGCTGCCCGGACACGCCGGCGTGAGCTGGAAGATCGACCCGGCGTACGCGGGTCCGGGGACGTGCTCGATCACGGGCTCGGCTCCGAACCAGACGCTTGGGTGCTCGTTCGGCGACCTGGCTCCGGGTGCGTCGGCGTCGGTGCACGTCACCAGCGCCACGACGACCGCGAGCGTCGGCACCTACCCGAACACGGCGACCGTGTCGGCGACGAACGGCACACCGGTTCACGCGACGGCGACTACTTCGGTCATCGCAGAGGTGGTGCTGACCCCGCTGTCGGTCCCCTCGACGACGACCACGACAATTGCCCCGACACCGCCACCGCCTCCGGGGCCGTTGCCGTTCACGGGTTCGAGCGCAGGCGCGTTGGCGGCACTCGCGCTCGTGCTCATGATGGCGGGCGGGACCATGGCCATGAGCCGGCGACGGCGCCGGGCCGCGCAGCAGTAGCAAGAGCGGGACAACCCGCTTCCACACCGACCGAGGGATGCCACGCCTGGGCGTGACATCCCTCGGTCGCGTCGAGGCCTCAGTCGGGTCGGGCCTGAGTCGTCAGGCACGGATTGGCGCTTTCGTTCGAAGGAGGGCGGCGAACGCGAACGTCGCGGCCGAGGCGGCAGCGGGCACCCCACGGGGTCACGACATGATCGACCGAACCAGGTCGCCGCGAACCTGACGGGAATGAGAGGAACGGATGAGAACTCTGCACTTCGGGCTTCGGGTCGTCGATCTCGAGCGGTCGCTCGCGTTCTACACGGGCGTGGGCTACGAGGTCATAGGGAGTGTGCCCGAGACGCCGATCGGGCATCTGACGATGCTCAAGCTTCCCGACGACGACTTCGTCACCATCGAACTCGTGCATGATCCCACCAAGCGCGACGTCGGCCGCGGCTCCCGCCCCCACCACTTCGTTATCAAGGTCGAGTCGTTGGACGCCGCCATCACGCAGCTCGCGAGTCAGGGGATTGGTGCAGACGCGCGCGCATCATCGGACGGCTCAGACGGGCCTCGGACGACGTGGATCACCGACCCGGACGGCAACCGGATCGAGCTGGTTCAGTGGCCGCCAGATCACGCCGACGGCTTCACTGCGGCCGACTGGGCGGAATGAGTCCACTCGCCCCGCAGACTCAGATCCGAAGCAATAGCGAGAGCGGTGGCCGTTCACGCCTACCACGCAGACGCCACCGAAGGACTGGGATCACGCCGATACGGCGCCGCGCTCGCTGAGCAATCAACTGCGCACCTGGTTGAGCAGATCCATGTCGTCTCGGCACGCCCAATGCTCGACGATCATCCCGTCGGCGACTCGCCAGATGTGGATGAACTTCCACCCCGTCGCCCGACCCGCAACGGGCACGTCAGCGAGCAGTGGCATCGTGGAGTTCCGGTGGACTCCGTGCAGCGTGAGGTGCTGTGCGACGAGATCGGCATCGCCGATGAGGTGGTGTTGCTCGATGGTGACCGGCCCGAGGTCGTTGTCGATGGTGCTCAGGATCAGCTTCAGACCCTCGCGGCCTTGCGGTCCGGCAGCGTGGTTGACCATGTCCTCGGCGACGAGATCGTCGAGGGCGGTGGCGTCGCCCGCCTGCTGACGTTGCACCATCTCCTCGACCACGTCCTTCGCGCTTCGATCGCTCATAACAACAGCATCTCACCGATCGTGGCCACGCCTAACCTTGGGCAGGTCTGGCGAGTGCCGATCGGCGGCTATGGGTGGCTGCGAAGCTCGATCTGTAGGTTCGGGATGGCCTTGTCGAGGTTGCGTGCGTAGATCGCGCCGAACACCCGTCCAAGCGAGTTTGCGCCCGGGCCTTCGGCTTCAACCGTCCACACCAGACGCGTGTGGTCATCATCAACGGCTTCGAAGCGGTGGTCGTAGTGAACGTCGACCGTGAGGAACCTCCCGACCCATTGCCACCGCGCGGGGGGTTCGTAGCTGACCATGCGAAACGTCGAACGGGCGCCGCCGACGAGCCGGAACCTACCGGCGGAGTGGTCGGTGAGCGGTCCAGGCGGTCGGAGCGTGACGCGTTTGATGTGCTCCGCCCATGAGGGCCACGACTCGACGTTCGCGAGATGGTCCCACGCCTGTTTAAGCGGAACGTCGACGGTGAACTCGCGCCGGACAAGTTCGCGCACGCTCACCATCGTAGTCTTCCGCTCGTATCGAGCACGAATCCAAGCATGCCGATCGGCTGTTATGTATCTCGCGCGCGTGTTGGGTCGTCTCCCACGACACGGAAGGGAGGTGGAGCTCCATGCGGCGAATGGACGCGCATATGAGCGTCTTCGAACGGGCCGAGTAGGCCGGTTTCGATCGCGTAGCGAACAAGGTCGGCTCGGGTGTGAAGATCGAGCTCGCGTTGGATACGCGAGCGGTGAGCTTCGATGGTTCGCATGCTGACTCGTAGACGAGAAGCGGTTTCGCTGTTGGTGTGTCCGAGCGCGATCATCTTGAGGACCGCGACCTCCTTCGGCGTGAGCGCGCGTGTACCGTCCGGCCGGTCCAGGTCGGCAGATTGCATCCGAATCAGCGCGGCGCCGATCGATGGATCGAGGTACTGCGCGCCGCGTCCGACCGCATGGATCGCAGCCACCAACTCGGCTCCGGTCGCCATTTTTGAGAGGTACCCGTTCGCACCGGCCGCGAGCACGGCTTGAACGATGGTGAGGTCGTCGAGAACGGTGACGGCGAAAATCGCCGCGTCCGGGAATCGTGTCCGGAGCGTTTCGATGATCTTGCTGGGAGTCGCCTCGGGGGAGACGAGCCCGGTGACGATGACGCGCGGCTCGACGTTCAGCTCCACGGCCTCGCGTACGCCTGGTGCCTGACCGACGACTTCGATGTCGGGTTCTGTGTCGAGGATGGTTCGAATGCCATCACGCGTGAGGGTCACGTAGTCGATGACCAACACTGTGATCAGACCATTTGGTGCCGCCATTGCGGTCTCCCGGTCTCGGACAGTACGTCCATCGTCGACGAGTTATCTGTATCGCTCAATCGCCGCCCGATGGACGTTGCTCGGCACCATCTGTCGAAGCGCGGCGGGGTCCGACGTTCACCCGTCTCCCAGCAGGTACCTCGTCTCGGATCGTCGTGCGCGACCGCGTGCGGGTTATCCCAGGTAGCTACGGTTTTCCCGCATTCCGGATGCGGGAACGATACGGCCATGACTGGCGAAGCAGACGTGCCCGAACTGAGCCTTCACGTCCATCAAGCGGCCGGGATGATCGCCGCACAAGCTGACTGCGACGTTGCCGAAGCGTTCGGCAGGTTAACGATCCGGGCTGCTGCGACAGGTCAAACCCTCGAACACACGGCGCTCGACGTCCTAGACGGCGTGATCCGATTCGACTCGAAATAGAGGTACGAATACAGATCGCCCCGATCGGGAGCGATTACGCGTGCCGCACCCGGGTGCGCTCGCGCCTGAGTCAGGCTCGAGTCGGAACTCAGCGACGCACTTTCGTCGCGCGTTTGGTCGGCGCTCGGCGCGCCGCGGGCTTCGCCGGTGTGCGGGCGGGCGTGATGGTCCAGCTGATGTTGACGCTGAGCGCAGCGGCGTAGCGGGCGACGGTTCAGTGGCCCGGACCCGACCGACCGCGCGGGAGCTCATGCACCGGATCGGTCACGCATCGCCCGAGGTGCGCTGCTACCAGCACGAAATGAGAGACCGCGACGCGGCGCTCGCGGCGGCGCTCGGCGATCTCGTCCAGGATGCGAAGCCGCGGCGCGATGCGAGCTCCGCGCGATAACGCGCGATGGAATCGTTTTGAACGGGTCGCGCAATCGCACCTCGTGCTCGCCTATACGCCCTGACCTGCCTTCATAGAGAGCGGGCGACGGGAATCGAACCCGCGTTCTCAGCTTGGGAAGCTGATGTTCTGCCGCTGAACTACGCCCGCGGGCGCGCGCAGGCTACCAAAACACCTCTGACCGGCATCCGCCCGCGCGAGGCTCGTGGTGGGGGAGAATCGAGGGCGTATGGCGTACGGAATGCAGCCTCCGGGTGATCCGACGGCGGTCATGGGCCGGCGAATCGTCGCGTACATCGTCGACTCGCTGCTCATTTCCGGGGTCTTCATCGCGGTCATGGCCTTGACCAAGAACAATGCGTATACGCACGCGCCATCCGGCGCCTGCCAGATACTGCGCGACCGCGGTTTCAGCGGACAGTGTCTGCAGTACGGTTCCCGCGTCTACACCTGGAAGAACGGCGGGGCGGCGGCGGGCTACGGAACCTCGGCGCTCGTGAGCTTCCTCGACCTCGTTGTGCTGCAAGGCATCACGGGCGCGAGCATCGGCAAGATGATCGTGCGCCTCCGGGTCGTGAACGCGCAGGGCGAGCCTTGTGGCGTCGGACGCGCGTTCGTACGGTGGCTCCTGCTGGTTGTCGACGGCGCCTGCTTCGTCGTCGGCCTCTTGGTCGCGCTCCTCACGCAGCCGCATCGGCGCATCGGCGACATGGCGGCCGGCACGTATGTCGTCGCGCTCGCCGCCGCCGGGCGACCGCTCCCGGGCGCGCCACCGTCGGCGGCCTCTTATCAAGGGGCGCCGCCGTATCAATACGCGTATCCGCAACCGGGCGCGCCCGGTTGGGCACCGCCCGGTGCTGCTCCGCCGCCCCCGCCGGCTTGGGGCGCGCCACCGCAGCCACCTCCCCCGACCTGGGGTGCGCCGCCGCCGACGGACGCGCCGCCCCAATGGGGTTCGCCGCCGCCGGCGCCGCCGGCATGGAACGCGCCACCCTCTCCACCACCGACGCCACCCGCGCCCGAACCGGCGCAAGAGGATCCGTCGTCGCAAGCCGATCGGCCCGCGCCCGCGTCTCCGCCTGCGGCGGGCGAGACCTGGTGGAACAAGGCGTTCGACGAGGACGACGAATCGGAGAAATGAGCGGGTTCAGATTCCGGGCGTGAACGTGCTTCCAGCCGGGGCGTCCGCGATAGTGCCGTTCTCTATGGCCTCCCAGAGCATCTCCGCGATGTCCTGAACGCGAACCTCTTCGTCCTTGCCCTCGCCCTTCACGCCGTCGTCGAACATCACGTAGCAGAACGGGCACGCGACCGCGATTCGGGACGCGCCCGTCGCGATCGCCTCCTGGCTGCGTTCGGTGTTCACCTTCTTGCCGGTGTGCTCCTCCATCCACATGCGCGCGCCGCCCGCGCCGCAGCACATGCCCCGCGTGCCGTTGCGCGGCATCTCGACGAGGTCGATGCCGGCCAGCGACCCGACGACGCGCCGGGGCGCGAGGTAGACGTCGTTGTGCCGTCCGAGATAGCAGGAGTCGTGGTAGGTGACGCGCTCTTCGAGCGTCGCGCCCTCGAGTGAGAGCCGTCCGTCGCGCACGAGCTCGTCGAGCAGCTGCGAATGGTGGACGACCTCGTAGTTGCCGCCGAGTTGCGGGTAGTCGTTCTTCAACACGTTGAAGCAGTGCGGGCATTGCGTGATGATCTTCTTCACACCCATGCCGTCGAACGTCTCGACGTTCTGCATCGCGAGCATCTGGAAGATGTACTCGTTGCCCGCGCGGCGCGCCTGGTCGCCGTTGCACATCTCGCTCGGCCCGAGGATCGCGAAGTCGATGCCCGCGCGCTGCAGCAGCTTGGCAAGGGCGCGGGACGTCTTCTTGTTGCGGTCGTCGAAGCTGCCCGCGCAACCGACGAAGTAGAGGTACTCGTGGTCGAACGCACCCCCCGGTTCGACGATCGCGACGCCTTCGAGCGAGCTCACCCAATCGCCGCGGTCGCCCTGGTTCAGGCCGTACGCGTTCGCCGCGTTCTCCATCGACCGGAACGTGTTGCCGAGCTCGGTCGGGAAGTCGCTCTCCATCAGCGTGAGGTAGCGGCGCATGTCGAGGATCTTGTCGAGGATCTCGATGTTGACCGGGCAGATCTCGTCGCAGGCCTTACAGCTCGTGCACGCCCAGACCTCCTCCGGCGAGACGCGTTCGAACACGCTGTCGACACCGATCGAGATGTCTCGGTCGACGCCGACGGGCGGGGAAACGACCGGATCGCCGGTTGCGGCCATCACTTCGCCGACCTTCAACACGATCTCGCGGGGGTCGAGGGGCTTGCCGGTCGCGTGCGCCGGGCACACGGACGTGCATCGCCCGCAGACGGTGCACGCGTCGGTGTCCATCAGTTGCTTCCACGTGAAGTCCTCGATCTTCACCGCTCCGAAGCTCTCGAGCTCCGTCTCCATGAGGTTCGGCATGGGCTTCATCGCGCCTTTGGGCCGGTCGCGATCGCTCAGGTACATGTTCATGGGTGAGGTGAACATGTGTCGCAGCTTCGTGGTCGGCAGGATCGCGAGGAAGACGAGGAACGCGACCACGTGCGCGCCCCACAGCCAGCGGTGTGTGATCTCGAGAGTGTGCCGCGACCACGTGTCGACGAGGTTGGCGAGCGGGTATCCGACGAATGACCACTTCTCGATGTCGGGCTTGCCCTCCCACGCGATGCGCGCGGCTTCGACGAAGAAGCCCGAGAGCCCGATGACGAGGAACGTGCCGAGGATGAGCGCGTCCTCGGGCCGCGTCTTGATGCGAATGCGGTACGGGCGTTGCACATAGCGCCGGGAGATGGCCCACACGATGCCGACGAGGAACATGAGACCCGCGATCTCCGCGCCCGCCGAGTAGGCCTCGTACGTCTGGCCGTGGAGGAACTTGAAGCGGTCGGGGAGTTGGTGGTCGGCCTCGCTGAGCACGGTCACGATGAACAGCGAGACGAATCCGAAGTAGAGGAACGAGTGCATGAGGCCGGCGGCGGGATCGCGCAACAGCGTCTGCATCCACACGCCGCGGCGGTAGCTCTTCGCGCGCTTCTCGACGTTCTTGCGCGTCGTGCGCCGGTCGTCGGCGCGGCCCCGCTCGTAGTTTCGGACCCGCAGCGACGCGAGCCACGCGACGATGAGCAGCATCGTGGCGACCGCTCCGTAGAACGCCACCTTCAACGCCGTGGGCACGTTGACGAAGACCTCGCGCTGCACCGGCGAATGGTCGTGCCAGCCCGTGATCGCCGGTATGACCCCGCTCGCGATGACGAACACGAACATCGCAACGCCGACACCGAGAACGACCTGATGAGCCCGAGGCAGTCGCATCGCGCCCGAAATCTACAAGCTCAAGCGAGACAGAGGTCGATCCGAGCCACGAAGACCAACAGTCGCTCGCGCATTTGCGCAGCCTCACATCGCGGGCGCAGCCCGCCGCTCAGCCGGCCAAACGCAAAGAATTATTGAACCGAGCGGGCGTCGGCCTCTCGCAGGCGGTGCGCCATTCCTGCCAGGAGCTTGCGGGCGAAGCCGGGAACCTCGTCGATGAGGCCCGCGAATTCGCGCTGGCCGAGCACGACGAGCTCCATGTCGGTCTCGGCGACGATGGTGGAGTTGCGGGGCGCTTTCTCGAGCAGCGCGAGCTCGCCGAACGCGTCGCCCGGGCCGAGGACCGCGATCTTGCGGCCGTGCCGGGACACCCGGGCCGTGCCCTCGAGGATCACGAAGAATTCGTGGCCCGTCTCACCCTCCGAGATGAGGCTCTTGCCCGCCGGGACCCGAACGTCCTCCGCCCGGCGCGCCACCAGCTGGAGGTCCTTGCGGGAGCAGGCCGCGAAGAGGGGAACCTGCTGGAGGTGGTCGATGAACGCGTCGCGACGAGCCATGGGGCGAAATCTAACGGCTTGCGCCATGCCCGTCACGTTCCGACCAAAAGCCGGTAATTTCCCGGCCCGGCGGGAATCTGACAACACCATTGTCAAGTTATACGGTCGTTCGCACTCAAGTCTGACTTCTCGTGGAGGAAACCATGGCCAACGCGGTCGGTATCGACCTCGGTACAACCAACTCAGTCGTCTCGGCGCTCGAGGCCGGTGAGCCCGTCGTCATCCCCAACGCCGAGGGCAGCCGCACCACCCCGTCGGTGGTCGCGTTCTCGAAGACGGGCGAGGTCCTGGTCGGCGAGGTCGCCAAGCGCCAGGCGATCACCAATCCCGATCGCACGATCCGTTCCGTCAAGCGCCACATGGGCACGGACTGGAAGATCGACATCGACGGCAAGGCGTACAACGCGCAGGAGATCAGCGCACGCATCTTGCAGAAGCTGAAGCGCGACGCAGAGAGTTACCTGGGCCAGGCCGTCACCCAGGCCGTCATCACCGTTCCGGCCTACTTCGACGACGCGCAGCGCCAGGCCACCAAGGAGGCCGGTGAGATCGCGGGTCTCGAAGTGCTGCGCATCATCAACGAGCCGACCGCGGCGGCCCTCGCATACGGGCTCGACAAGGAAGGCAGCGACCAGACGATCCTCGTCTTCGACCTCGGCGGCGGCACGTTCGACGTTTCCGTCCTCGAGATCGGTGACGGCGTGTTCGAGGTGAAGAGCACCTCCGGGAACACGCACCTGGGCGGCGACGACTGGGACCAGCGCATCATCGACTGGATGGTCAGCGAGTTCAAGAACGCGCACGGCGTCGACCTGTCGGTCGACAAGATGGCCGCACAGCGCCTGAAGGAAGCGGCGGAGAAGGCGAAGATCGAGCTCTCGACGTTGCAGGAGACCACGATCAATCTCCCGTTCGTCACGGCGACGAGCGACGGACCGTTGCACCTCGAGCTGACGCTCACCCGCGCGCGGTTCCAGGAGACGACGCGCGAGTTGCTCGACGCGTGTCGTGGTCCGTTCGAGCAGGCGATCCGCGACGCCGGATTCGACAAGTCGAAGATCGACCACGTGATCCTGGTCGGTGGCTCGACGCGCATGCCCGCGGTCACCCAGCTGGTTACGGAGCTCACCGGCAAGGAGCCGCACAAGGGTGTGAACCCCGACGAGGCGGTCGCCGCCGGTGCGTCGATCCAGGCGGGCGTGCTCAAGGGCGACGTCAAGGACATCCTCCTGCTCGACGTCACGCCGCTGTCGCTCGGTATCGAGACCCGCGGTCAGATCATGGAGAAGATCATCGAGCGCAACAGCACCATCCCGGTGAAGCGCTCGCAGGTGTTCACCACCGCCGAGGACAACCAGCCGTCGGTGGAGATCAAAGTGCTCCAGGGTGAGAGCGAGATGGCCTACCGCAACAAGCAGTTGGGCACGTTCACGCTCACCGGTTTGCCGCCGGCGCCCCGCAGCGTCCCGCAGATCGAGGTCACGTTCGACATCGACGCGAACGGCATCGTGCACGTGTCGGCCAAGGATCTCGGCACGGGCAAGGAGCAGTCGATGGTGATCTCGGGCGGCACCGCGCTCGGCAAGGACGACATCAACCAGATGATCAAGGACGCCGAGGCCCACGCGGAGGAGGATCGCAAGAAGCGCGAAGAGGCCGAGACGCGCAACACCGCCGACACGCTTGCGTGGCAGACCGAGAACCTGCTGAAGGAGCAGGGCGACAAGGTGCCTGCCGACGATCGGGAGAAGATCGACGTCGCGCTGAAGAACTTGAAGGAGGCGCTCGCCGCCCCCGACATCGACGCGATCAAGCACGCGCACGAATTGCTGCTTGCGGCCAGCAACGACTTCACGCGGCGGCTGTACCAGAACGTGCAGGCGCAGCAGTCGGCGGCAGGCGGTACGTCGGGTGGTGATTCGCAGGGTTCGGACGACGAGGTGGCCGACGCCGAGATCGTCGACGACGACCAGCAGAGCGCGTAATCCGTCATGACGGATGCGAACAGCGAAACGACTGTCCCGTCTCCGGAACCATCGGACCCGGGCGCCGAGGAAGCCGCGCAGTTCGAAAGCGATCTCGCGTCGTTGCAACGCGAGCGCGACGACCTGCTCGACACGACTCGGCGCCTGCAGGCCGACTTCGAGAACTACCGCAAGCGCGTCGCGCGTGAGCAGACCGCCTTGGTGGAGCGAGCCACGGAACGGCTGCTCGAGCAGCTGCTACCGGTGCTCGACAGCTTCGAGCTCGCGGTGAGGAATCTCGACGGAAGCGACGTCGACGAGAAGGTGCGCAAGGGCATCGACCTCGTCTACGCGGAGCTGATCGCCGTGATGGAGCGGGCGGGACTCGAGCGCATCGAGGCCAAGGATGCACCGTTCGATCCCAACGAGCACGAAGCCGTGTTGCAGGACGATGGCGACGGTGAGCCGCACGTCGAAGATGTGTTGCGCACCGGATGGAAGTTGAAGGGACGCGTGCTGCGTCCCGCGATGGTGAAGGTGACGAGGAAGAAGCCGGAGTGACAGCACAGCGCGAGTGGTTGGAGAAGGACTACTACGCGGTCCTCGGTGTGTCCCCGAGCGCGACCGACAAGGATTTGTCGCGCGCGTTCAAGAAACTCGCCAAGCAGCTCCACCCCGACGCGAATCCGGGCAACGCCGAAGCCGAGGAACGTTTCAAGGAGATCTCCGCGGCATACGACATCCTCAGCGATCCCACGAGGCGCGCCGAGTACGACGAGGTTCGCGAGATGGTCGCGGCCGGCGGCGCACCAGGCGGATCCGGCGGATTCGGACCCGGCGGCGGCCGGACGTTCCGCTTCGAGACCGACGGCGGCGGGCTGGGCGACATCTTCGGCAACCTGTTCGGTGGTGGAGGCCGCCGGCGCACGCGCGTTGCGACCGGACCGCAACGGGGCCGCGACCTCGAGACCGAATTGCACCTGTCCTTCGAGGACGCCATCCGGGGTGTCACGTCGACGGTGCGTTTCCGCGCCGACGCGACGTGCTCGACGTGCGCGGGTTCCGGCGCGGCGCCGGGCTCGATGCCGGAGACGTGTCCCCAGTGCCACGGCGCGGGGACCATCGCCGACGACCAGGGCCCGTTCTCGTTCTCGCAGGTGTGCCCGACGTGCGCCGGACGCGGTCAGATACTCCCCCACCCGTGTCCGACCTGTAACGGTCGCGGCGTCGAGGTACGCGCCCGCGAGGTCAAGGTGCGGATCCCGGCGGGCGTGGACGACGGCCAACGCATCCGGGTGAAGGGCCGCGGTGGCGCCGGAGCCAACGGCGGTCCGGCCGGCGATCTGTTCGTAATCGTGCACGTGAGCGGGCACGCGTTGTTCGGGCGCAATGGCGACGACCTGACGTTGCGTCTGCCGGTCACGTTCCCCGAATCCGCGCTCGGCGCCGACGTCAAGGTGCCGACGCTCGACGCACCCGTCACCGTTCGGATCCCCGCCGGGACGCCGAGCGGCAAGGTCCTGCGCGTGCGCGGGAAAGGTGTCGCCGCCGACGGGCGCGGGAAGCCGGGTGACCTGCTCGTCACGGTCGAGGTGCAGGTCCCGATCAACCTGTCGAGCACGCAACGCGAGGCGATCGATGCGCTCGCCGCGGTGCTCGACGACGACCCGCGGGCCGCGCGGTTCGCCTCGGCGCAAGACCGGAGGAAGCGTGATGGAGACACGTGATGGACATTGACGCGAGGGCCCTGTACGTGATCTCGGTCGCGGCCGAGCTCGCCGGGGTGCACCCGCAGACGTTGCGCATCTACGAACGCAAGGGACTTCTCTCCCCCGCGCGCACGAGCGGCCGCAGCCGCCGGTATTCCGACCGCGACATCGCGCTGCTGCGCCGGATCCAGGACCTCACGAACGACGGCGTCTCCCTGGCGGGGGTGCAGCGCATCCTGGCCCTCGAGAACGATCTGGCCGTCGCGCGCGAACAGATCGCCGAGCTGGAGGCGAGGCTCGACGCGCTACAGCGCGAGGCCGAGCGGCAGGTGGAAGCCGCGCACCGTCAGTACCGGCGCGACCTCGTCCCGGTACGGAGCGCGGTGGTCGCCCGGTTCGAGGCCCGTAGGTAAACGAGAGAGAGTCAGCCATGGCCGTAGATCCGAACCGGTTCACCCGGAAGACCCAAGAGGCGTTCGCGACCGCGCAGGAGCTCGCGCGCGACGCGGGGAACACGGAGATCGCGCCCGAGCACCTGCTGCGCGCGCTGCTCGATCAGAGGGAGGGCGTCGTATCGGGCGTTCTCGAACGGATCGGCATCGACGTCAACGAAGTTCGGCGGCGCGTCGACGACGTGCTGGAAAAGCTCCCGCGGGTAAGTGGCGCGACGGTGCGCGACGCCCAGCTCGGCACGAGCACGTTCCGGGTGCTCGAGAACGCCGACGCCGAGCGCGCGACTTTGAGCGACGACTACGTTTCGACCGAGCACATCCTTCTCGCGATGAGCGAGGTGCCCGGCGGTGTCGGCGACCTTCTACGCGGCCTCGGTGTCGACCACGACGCGGTGCTCGATGCGCTGCGCCAGGTGCGCGGATCGCACCGGGTCACCAGCGACAACCCCGAGGAGCAGTACCAGGCGCTCGAGAAATACGGCCGCGACCTGACGGAGGCCGCGCGACTCGGGAAGATCGACCCGGTCATCGGTCGCGACGAGGAGATCCGCCGGATCATCCAGGTGCTCTCGCGTCGTACGAAGAACAATCCCGTGCTCATCGGTGAGCCCGGTGTGGGCAAGACCGCGATCGTCGAGGGTCTCGCGCGCCGGATCGTCGAAGGCGACGTGCCCGAGGGGCTGCGCAACAAGCGCGTGATCGCGCTCGACATCGGGTCGCTGATCGCGGGAACGAAGTATCGCGGCGAGTTCGAGGAGCGCTTCAAGTCGGTGCTGAAGGAGATCGCCGACTCCGGAGGCGAGGTGATCACCTTCATCGACGAGATACACACGATCGTCGGCGCGGGTGGCGCGGAAGGCGCGGTCGACGCCGGCAACATGATCAAGCCGATGCTCGCGCGCGGGGAGCTGCGCCTGATCGGGGCGACGACACTCGACGAGTACCGCAAGTACATCGAGAAGGACGCGGCACTGGAGCGTCGCTTCCAGCAGGTGTACGTGGGCGAGCCGTCGGTCGAAGACACGATCGCGATCCTGCGCGGCCTCAAGGAGCGCTACGAGGTCCATCACGGTGTGCGCATCCAGGACGCGGCGATCGTCGCGGCCGCCGTGCTCTCCGACCGGTACATCAGCGGGCGCCAGCTGCCCGACAAGGCGATCGACCTGATCGACGAGGCCGCGTCGCGCCTGCGGATCGAGATCGACTCGATGCCGTTCGAGATCGACGTGGTGGAACGCCGTATTCGCCAGATCGAGATCGAGCGGGCCGCCCTCGCCAAGGAGACCGACGAGGGCTCGCGCTCGCGTTTGGAAGCGCTCGAGGCGGAGCTGCAGTCGTTGCAGGAGGAACGCGACGGCATGGTTGCGCACTGGCAGTCGGAGAAGGACGCGATCGTTGCGATCCAAGCCGGCAAGGAGCGTCTCGAGGATTCCCGGCTCGAGGCCGAGCGCGCCGAGCGCGATGGCGACCTCGAGCGGGCCGCGCAACTTCGCTACGGACACATTCCCGTG
>JBBQTI010000016.1:0-74672 GCA_038213435.1 Acidimicrobiia bacterium | reverse complement strand
ACACCATGACGAATACACCATGACGAATACACCATGACGAATACACCATGACGAATACACCATGACGAATACACCATGACGAATACACCATGACGAATACACCATGACGAATACACCATGACGAATACAAGGGTGTACATCCACGAGCTGATCGACGTCATCGGGCCGAACCGCGCCCGCTATATGCACCACATGACCGCGAACTGGTGCCCGACGGCGCGCGAAGAACGCAACATGTACTGCTTCGGCGTCTGGGGAACGGTGGGCTCGACCGGGCGCTGGCCCCAGGTCGTCAACTTGTGGGAGCTCGGGGGCTGGGACGGACTCGTCGCGAATTTCGCGCACGAGCTCGCGTCACCATCGCTGCAGGATCCCGCGCTCGCGAAGTGGTGGGCCGCGGCGGCGGAACTGCGGCGCGGCGGCCTCGACCGGGTGCTCGTACCCGAACCTTGGAGTCCCGCGATCGAGGAGCTCACCGACGCGGGCGTGCGCGGCATCGCCTACGCGCACGAGATCGTGCGGATCCCGGTCGGAACCGTCCGCGCGTTTCTCGACGCGCTCGCGGACGTGGGCGTGCCCGCACTGGAGCCGCTCGGGCTTCGGTGCATCGGCGCGTACCGTGTCGCGATGATCAACGACTCGGAAGCGGTTGTGATCTGGGCGCTGCCCTCGTGGGAGGCATGGGGTAGCTACGAGCAGGCATGGGACGGCCCGCAACTCTCGCCGTGGCGGGCTCGGCTCGTGGCGTTGAACGCCGACGTGCGCCGCACGCTCATGGTCGACGCGCCGCTCAGCCCGATGCGCACGGGCCGTCAGCCCCAGGTCGAGGACCGTCGCCCGTTGGACACGCTCTGAATCGGCAACGCGGCTCAGCGTGCCGCCTGCGGGCACGTGACGACGTGATCGTTGACCATGCCGACTGCTTGCATGTAGCTGTAGACGATCGTCGAGCCGACGAAGTTGAACCCTCGTTTCTTCAGGTCCTTGCCAAGTCGGTCCGACAGATCGGTGCGGGCCGGGAGATCCGCCCGCGTGCGCGGGTGGTTGACGATCGGCGTGCCGTCGACCCACGCCCAGAGGTACCGATCGAACGACCCGTGCTCGGCGCGCACCGCGAGGAACGCTTGCGCGTTGCTCACCGACGACTTCACCTTGAGCCGATTTCGCACGATGCCGGGATCGGCGAGCAGGGCGGTGAGCTTGGTTTCGTCGTAGCGCGCGATCCGCTCCGGTTCGAAGTTGTCGAAGGCGCGCCAGTAGTTGGCCCGCTTGTCGAGGATGGTCGACCACGACAATCCGGCTTGCGCGCCTTCGAGCACGAGCATCTCGAACAGATGCGTGTCGTCGTGCGACGGCTTGCCCCATTCGTCGTCGTGGTACGCGCGCATCAGGTCGGAGCTCTCGGCCCACGTGCAGCGTTGCCGGCTGCCCACCCGGTTATCCGAGCCGGGCGCGGGCGTTTTCGCGGAGCTCGTACTTCAGCACCTTGCCGCTCGCGTTGAGCGGCAGCGCGTCGACGATCTCGAAATGCCGCGGCACCTTGTAGTTGGCCATCTTCTCGCGGCACCACACCCGCAGCTGGTCGGGCGTGACGCTCGCGTTGAGGCGCGGGATCACGTACGCATACCCGACCTCGCCCATCCGCCCGTCGGGCACGCCGACGACCGCGACCTGCCCGACGGCGGGGTGCTCGTTGATCATGTTCTCGATCTCGGCGGGATACGCGTTGAAGCCGCCCACGATGAACATGTCCTTGGTACGGTCCGTGATGCGTATGTAGCCGCGCTCGTTCATGACCGCGACATCGCCAGTGTGCAGCCATCCATCGGCGTCGATGACCTCCGCGGTCGCTTGCGCATCGTGGATGAAGCCCCGCATGACGTTGTAGCCGCGGATCACGACCTCGCCCGGTTCGCCGCGCGGCACCTCGACACTGTTCTGGTCGACGACGAGGACTTCGACGTCGGGAATCGCACGCCCGGAGGTGGTCGAGATCGTCTCGGGATCGTCGTCGTGACGGCACATCGTCGCGATGCCCGTGGCCTCGGTGAGGCCGTATCCGGTGACGATGGTCTCGAAGCCGAGCTCGGCGCGCATGCGCCGGATCATCTCCACGGGAACGGGGGCCGCGCCCGTGACCGCGAGCCGCAGGGACGACATGTCGAACTCGGCCAGACGCGGATGATCGAGGATCGACTGGTAGACCGTCGGCGGTCCGGGCAGCATCGACACGTGCTCCTCGGCGGCGCGCGTCATGACCGCGTCGACGTCGAACACAGGCTGGGGAATGATCGTGGTGCCCTTGACGAGCGAGGCAACGATGCCCGCGTTCAACCCGAACGAATGGAAGAAGGGGTTCACGACGAGGTAGCGGTCGCCGGCACGGAGGCCGACCACCGTCGACCAGGCGTCGTACGCGCGAACGGTGGCGCCGTGCGTCAACATCGCGCCCTTGGGCCGGCCCGTCGTTCCCGATGTGAACAGGATCGAGCACAGATCGTCGCCGGTGAGCATGTCGGGAAGCGGGGCGCCGACGTCGCGCGCAAGGAGGTCGCGCCAACCCGGACCGCGGAGGTCGATGATCTCGCGGAGGTGGGGGAGCGGCGACTCCGCGCGCAGTAGCCCCTCGTAGTTCGTGTCGAGGAAGTCGGTGACGGTGAAGAGCAACTTCGCGTCGGCGCGTTCGAGCACGTAGCGGGCCTCGCCGCCCTTGAACCGGGTGTTGAGTGGTACGACGACACCGCCGGCCGTGAAGATGCCGAGTACGGCGATCACCCACTCGGAGCAGTTCGGCGCCCAGATCGCAACCCGGTCGCCCGGCTCGATACCGCTCGCGACCAGGGCTCGCGCCGCGTGCCCGACCTGCTCGGCCAGCTGCGCGAAGGTGAGCCGCGTCCGCTCGTCGACGAGCGCCTCGCGCGCCGCGAACGAGTCGGCGGCCCGGGACACGAGTCCCGGTATCGTCGATGGCAGTGCATCGTCGGTCATGCCGACAACTTGCCACGACGAAAGCCCGATGCGCATGCCCGAGTCCGAATTTCGGCGTTACGAGTCGCTGCGGGTGGAGCGCAGGGGACCGGTCGGCTGGCTCGTTTTCCACCGGCCCGCGGCGGCGAACGCGATGGATGCCCGGATGATGGAAGAGCTCGAATGGGCGTGGCGCGAGCTCGACGACGATCCCGACGTCCGCGTCATCGTCAACACCGGTGATGGCCACGCGTTCCAGACCGGGCTCGATGTGGCGCAGCTCGCCCTCGATCCCGATGCGCTACGGGAGCAGGCTCGGCGCACGAAGCGGTTCGAGCTGCGCCTCACGGCGTGGCACAACGAGGTATGGAAGCCGGTGATCGCGGCGGTCAACGGTGTGTGCGCGGGCGGCGGCCTGCACTTCGTGGCCGACGCCGACATCGTCATGGCATCGTCGGAAGCCACGTTCGTCGATCCACACGTCTCCATAGGCCAAGCGAGCGTGTACGAGACGATCGCCCTCGCCAAGAAATCGCCGATGGAGTCGGTGCTGCGGATGGCGCTCGCCGGTCGTCACGAAAGGGTGTCGGCGGCGCGCGCGTACGAGCTCGGCATCTGTTCGCAGGTGGTCGATCCGCCCGAGCGCCTTTCCGCCGAGGCCCAAGCTCTCGGCGAGCTGATCGCGCGTAACTCGCCGGCCGCGCTCGAACACACGAAACGCGCGTTCTGGGGCGCGTTGGAGCGGGTGTCGCGATGAGTTCCGGTCAGGGCGTCAGGGGCGTGGAGATCGGCACCGCGATCGTCTCGTACATCGAGCCACACCCGGGCCAGGCCGTCGCGTTCAACCGCTGGTACGAGCGCGACCACTTCCCGGCGACGGTCAAGGCCGGGCCGGGCGTGTTCGCCGGGGCGCGGTTCGTCGCGACCCGCTCGTGCAAGGAGTTGCGCCCGCGAACCGGTCGCCTGTTCGGCGACCCGACCCGCGGTTCGTATCTCGCAGTGGCATGGGTGTTGTCGGGCAAGCAGGAGGAGTGGGACGAATGGGTGGGTCGCGAGATGGAGACGATCGCGGCCCAGGGCCGGTTGTTCCCGGGGCGCGATCACGTACATACCGCCGTCTACCGCCGGATCTGGCAGTCGGGCGCCGTCGACGGGATCGTCGCGCTCGACCGCGGGTTCGCGGGGGCGATCGTGGTCGCCGACGAACACGCGGCGCCGCACCTCGACCTGCCCGCGGCGGATCTGTCCGTTGCGGTCGGGTTCCGGCTCGAGCGCACGATCGTCTCGCACGCAGGTCCGCCGGCGCACGAGCTCGTCCTCGGCTTGTGTGCCGGCGATCCGCACGTCGCCTTCAACGCGTTGTCACCGCTCCTCGACGGGTGCGGCTTCGCGAGCCCGTTTCTCGCCGCGATCCCGGGCACCGACGAGTACGCCGACGACCTCTGACCACAGCGTCGCCTAACGTCGTGGAGGTGAAGACCACGTTGCTCCTCTGCGACCACGCCCAAGAAGTAGCCGGCAAGCTGTATGTGCTCGGCGGTGGATGGAGCATCTACCGGGGCGCCCCCGTGACGATGGGCCTGGCCGTGAAGATCTCGGTTCCGTGGGACGCCGCGAACATGCCGCACGACTTCACCGCCCGTCTCGTCACCGAGGACGGCCAAGATCCGGTGCTGCCGACGGCCGAGGGCGGTGCGGGTGCGACCCGGGTCGAGTTCCAGGGCCGGTTCGAGGCCGGTCGCCCCGCCGGGCTGGCTCCCGGCAGTGAGCTCGACGCGCCCTTCGCGGTGAACATCGCCGGACTGCCCCTCGCGCCCGGCCGCTACGAATGGCAGGTCGAGATCGACCGGGCGGTGGTGGGACGGGTCCCCTTCACCGTGATGGAGAGCTAATCCTCATAACCAAGCGGCGGCCGCCGATTATGCCAGCGGGAACCGCTTCCCGGCCCCCTCCCCCAGGGGCGGCAAGCGTGCGACGGCCCGCCGGTTTACGTACCGGCGGGCCGTTGACCATTTTCATGGGTCGCTCGCGCTGCGCCTCCCATACGGTCGGCTTCGCTGTCGCTCCCGGTCGGCTCCGCTGTCGCTCGTCTCTATGGGTCGCTCGCGCTGCGCCTCCCATACGGTCGGCTTCGCTGTCGCTTCCGGTCGGCTCCGTTGTCGCTTCCGGTCGGCTCCGCTGTCGCTCGTCTCTATGGGTCGCTCGCGCTGCGCCGCCCATACGGTCGGCTCCGCTGTCGCTCCTTCTATGGAAGGCGGCTTCGAGGCCGCAGTAGGTTCGTCGCATGGGACGATTCGACGGACGTGTGGCGGTCGTGACCGGCGCGGGGTCGGGTCTCGGGCACGCGACGGCGCGGCAGCTGGCGAGCGAAGGTGCGCCGGTAGCGTGCTTCGACATCGCGATCGACTCGGCCGAGAAGACCGCGGCGGAGGTCGGTGAGCACGGGGGCGCCGGCCGCGCTTACCGGGTCGACGTGTCCGACCCCGACTCCGTCGCCGCCGCCATGGCCGGCGTCGCGGGCGATCTCGGCCGGCCGCAGGTGATCGTCAACAGTGCCGGGATCGGCCGCTTCGCCCACACGCACGAGCTGCCGTTCGCCGACTGGCAGCGCATCCTCGGCGTCAACCTCACCGGCACGTTCCTCGTCTGTCAGGCCGCGCTCCCGTACCTCATGGACGGCGGCGGGTCCATCGTCAACATCGCGTCGAACGCCGGCATCAAGTCCCAGCCCTACTCGATCGCATATTGCGCGTCGAAGGCGGGCGTCGTGCACCTCACGCGCTGTATCGCCGACGAGTACATCAAGCGGGGCGTACGGGCCAACTGTGTCGCGCCCGGCGGCATGGAGACGCCGCTCCAGCAGGCGTTCATGGAATTCCCCGAGGGCGTCGACTGGAAGGCGATGCGCAAAGTCATATCGCCGCTCGGCAATTCGCAGCCCGAGGAGATCGCAAACGTCGTCGCGTTCATCGCGTCCGACGAGTGTCGCTACATGACCGGCTCCATCGTCTCGATCGACGGCGGCATCACGGTATGACCCCAGGTGGTCCCGGCGCGATGATCGACGACGCCCGAAGCGTCTGGGAGCTCATCGAGCGGCGGTCGGTCGCGACTCCCGAGCGGCGAATGCTGATCGACGGTGATCGCTCGACGACCTTCGCGCAATATCGGGTGCTGTGTGAGCGCGCGGCCGCGGGCCTGCACGAGCTCGGGGTCGATGCCGGGACGAACGTGTCCTGGCAACTCCCGACGTGGACGGAGTCGGCGGTGCTGGTGGGCGCGCTCTGCCGGCTCGGCGCGATCCAGAACCCGATGCTCCCCATCTACCGCTACCGCGAGGTGTCGTTCATCGCGAAGCAGACGAGATGCAAGCTGTTGATCACGCCGTCGACGTGGAACAAGCTCGATTACGGGGCTCTGGCCGAACAGGTCGCGGGCGAGAACGACGACATGCACACCCTGGTGGCCGATCACCGCAATCCCGAAGGCGACCCGGCGACGCTGCCCCCGCCGCCCGCGGTCTACGCAGATCCCGCGCAGGATCCGGTGCGGTGGATCTTCTACACGTCGGGGACCACCGCCGATCCGAAAGGTGCGCAGCACACCGATCGGTCGGTGCTCGCGGGCGCGATCGGTTACGCGGAGAAGACGCATGTGGTCGCCGACGACATCGCGCTCGTCGCGTTCCCGTTCACCCATATCGGCGGCATCATCATCGGTGTGTACACGCCGTTGCTCACCGGCTCCGCCGCGGTGTTGATGGAAACCTGGACCGCGCCGGCCTCGACCGAGCTCATGGGCAGGCACAAGGTGACGCTGGCGAACGGGGCGTCCGCGATCCACGCCGCGCTCATCGAGGAGGCGCGCGCCAATCCGGCCGCGTACGAGACCGTGCGCGACTTCCCGGGGGGAGGGTCGACCAAGCCTCCTTACCTCCACGACGAATTGCGGAAGGTGGTGCCGAGCTCGATCGGCACGACGTCGGGATACGGCATGACCGAGGCGCCCATCGTTGCGCAGACCGACGTCGACGCGCCCGACATCTCGAAGGCGACCGCCGAGGGCACCCCGACGCGAGGCGTCACGATGAAGATCCTCGAGAACGGCGAGATCGTGGTGAAGGGCCCTCAGGTGATGCGCGGCTACGTCGACGACTCGCTCGACCAGGACGCGTTCACCGCCGACGGGTTCCTGCGCACGGGCGACTTGGGTCGCTTCGACGAGCACGGCGCGATCCTCATCACCGGCCGGGTCAAGGACATCATCATCCGCAAGGGCGAGAACGTCTCGGCGAAGGAGGTCGAGGACGTCCTCTACGGACACCCGAAGGTTGCGGACGTCGCGGTGCTCGGCACCCCCGACGAGGAACGGGGCGAGATGGTCGTCGCGTTCGTCGTCGCCAAAGACGCGGCCGACCCGCCGACGATCCTCGACGTACGCGAGCACTGCCAGAGCGTGGGATTGATGATGCAGAAGGTCCCCGAGCGCATCGAGGTGATCGACGTCATGCCGCGGAACCCGAGCGGCAAGGTCCCGAAGCACGAGCTGCGCGCCCGGATCAGCCCCCCGCCCGGTTGACCAGCGCGTCGAACAGGCGCTGTTGGGAACGGTCGTCGGCCGCGGTGTCCTCTGGGTGCCACTGCACGGCCAAGAGGAACGCGCCGTCGAGCTCGAGGGCCTCGACGATGCCATCGGCCGCGCGCCCGACGACGCGTAGGCCGTCGCCGAGGTGCGCGATCGCCTGATGGTGATGACACGACGCGGTGACCCGCGTGGTGTCCATGACCTCGGCGATCAGCGAGTCGGCATCGAGGGTCACCTCGTGTTGCCGGGCGCCGCCGGCCACTCCGGGTTCGCCGTGGCGCGGTACCCCCGGGTCATCGGGAATGTGCTGGTGCAGCGTGCCGCCGCGGGCGACGTTCAACACTTGTA
Organism: Acidimicrobiia bacterium; assembly: GCA_038213435.1. Classification (GTDB taxonomy): domain Bacteria; phylum Actinomycetota; class Acidimicrobiia; order IMCC26256; family PALSA-610; genus PALSA-610. Next base: position 66,773 of record JBBQTI010000016.1, on the reverse strand, counting down.
TGCCGCGACAGATCGCGAGGGTTGGCACCGACCGGACGAGCGCCGCCTCCGCGAGGGCGCACTCGAAATCGTCGTCGGCGGAATCGACGCCGTAGACGCTCGGGTGCGCGGTCTCGCCGTAGCGCGCGGGATCGACGTCGGGACCACCCGTGAGCACGAGCGCGTCGACGCGCGCGAGCAGGTCCTTCGGGTCGCGCGCGTCGTTCACGATCACCGGTTGGCCACCGGCGCGTAGGACGGCGTCGACATAGGAATAAGGGAGCGCGGCCGCGCCCGAGTACGGCCACTTGTCGCTGCGACCGAGGCGACGGCCGGTGAGCGCGACGATCACCATTGGTCGAAGTTGCGGCGCCGCTCCCAGTCGGTCACCGCGCGGTTGAAGTGCGCCCATTCCTGGCGTGCAGTGTTCAGCAGGTGGTCGTGGACGTCGGTGCCGAACGCGTCGGCGGCAATTTTCGACCCCGCGAACGCGTCGATCGCTTCCATCAGGCTGTCGGGCACCCGGTCGAGGCCGGGCGCCGCGTACGCGTTGCCGTCGAAGCGGGTGCCGGGGTCGATGCCGTGCTCCATCCCGTGCAGGCCGGCCGCGATCGTGGCCGCGTAGGCGAGGTACGGGTTCACGTCGCCCCCGGGAATGCGCGACTCGAGCCGGAACGAGGCACCGTGGCCGACGATCCTGAATCCGCAGGTGCGGTTGTCGATGCTCCACGCCAGCGCGGTCGGAGCCCACGACTCCGGCTGATAGCGCTTGTAGGAGTTGACGGTCGGGGCGTACATCCACGCGAGCTCGTGCCCGCATGCGATCTGCCCTCCGAGCCATCCTCGGAACGCCGCCGAGAGGTGATCGGGCGCGGTCGCATCCCACATCAGCGCGTCGCGACCGTCGGCCGACCACAGGCTGGAATGGACATGGCACGACGAGCCGACCTCGTCGGCGGAATATTTCGCCATGAAGGTGATAGCGCGTCCGTGCTGGGCCGCGATCTCTTTGGCGCCGTTCTTGTAGATGACGTGGCGATCGGCCATCTCGACCGCGTTCGCGTAGACGAGATTGATCTCGTGCTGTCCCTTCCCGGCTTCGCCCTTGGAGAACTCGACCGGCACCCCCGCGCCGTCGATGCCGTTGCGGATATCCCGGATGAGGTACTCGTCGCGGGACGTCTGGAGGATGTGGTAGTCCTCGACGACGAGGGAGTGTGGCGTGAGGTTGGTGTAGTCCTTCGCGGCCGCTTCCTCGAGCGACTCGCGGAAAACGAAGAACTCCAGCTCGCTGGCGAAGTTGAGCGTGAAGCCGGCGGCGACCGCCCGCTCGACCTGGCGCTGCAGGATGCGACGGGGCGACACCTCCACCGGCGCGCCCGTCTCCTCGTCGAGCAGGTCGCACAGCACGAGCGCCGTTTTGTCGAGCCACGGGATCTTGCGGATCGTCGCGAGGTCGGGCTGCGCGGCCATGTCGCCGTAACCCTGGTCCCAACTCGCGAACGTGTATCCGGGGAGGACGTTCATCTCACTGTCGACCGCGAGGAGGTAGTTGCACGCGTGCAGCGGCTCGGTGCCACCACCCATGTGCTCACTCCAGTACCACCCCGTGACCCGCTTGCCGACCAGACGTCCCTGCAGGTCGGCGAACGCGACGAGGACCGTGTCGATCTCGCCGGTCGCGATCGCCTCTTCGAGCGACGCTCCGTCCAGCATCCCGCGAGCGGTCATGGAGGCAGCCTATTTACTCGGGCGTGACGTACGCGGCGGTGATGCCACCGTCGACGACGAGCGACGCACCGGTCATGAACGAAGCGTCGTCCGACGCCAGGAAGAGTGCAGCGCGCGCGAGCTCCTCGGCGCGCCCGAGCCGGCCCATCGGGATGTGCACCATGCGTCGCGCGCGTCGTGCCGGGTCGGACAGGAGCTCCTCGAGCAACGGCGTCTGGATCGGTCCCGGGCAGAGCGCGTTCGCCCGGATGCCCCGGCGCGCGTACTCCACCGCGATTTCGCGGGTCATCGACAAAACGCCGCCCTTGCTCGCGGTGTACGCGATCTGTGCGGTCGCCGCGCCCATCAGCGCCACGAACGACGCGACGTTGACGATGCTGCCGCCGCCCGAAGCGATCATCGCCGGAATACCGGCCTTGCAGCCGAGCCACACGCCCTTGAGGTTGATCTCCATGACCTTCTGCCACGTCGACTCGGGCGTGTCGAGCACGCCACCGTCGTCGGCCGGGAAAATGCCCGCGTTGTTGTAGAGCACGTGCAGCGCGCCGTAGCTGTCGGTGGCGCATTGCACCATCGCGACGCAGTCGGACCAACTCGACACGTCGGCGCGCACGTAGGTGGCGTCGCCCCCGGCGGCGCGCACGCCGGCGACGGCCGCGTTCCCCGCGTCGTCGACCACGTCGGTGACGACGACGCGGGCGCCCTCGCGCGCGAACAGCTCGGCCGCAGCCCGGCCCATCCCACTTCCTGCGCCGGTGATGAGCGCGACCTTCCCTTCGAGTCTCGCGGTCATGACGTCACCTTCTGGTAGTCGCGCGGTCCCTCGACCACTTCGAGCTGCAGCGCGGTGGTGAAGCACGCCTTGAGGTGCGGATCGTTCTCGCGCACGAAGTCGTCCATTTGATTGGTCACCGGCTTGATCGCGTTCACGGCCGGCAGGATGAGCCTCACCTTCCCTCCGGTCGTGGCCGACCTCTCCAAGTCGTCGGCATAGCGGGCCCGCGCGTCGACCATGCGTCCCCAGTCCGCGCTCCAGCCCCGCAGCGCGGCCGCCGGCGTCTTGGAACGCGGATGCACCGATTCGAATCGCGCCACCATCGCCCGCAACACCACGTTCTCGGCCCGAACGCGCGCGACCCGGTCGGCGCCGAGCCGCGGGGAGGAGTTGGGGAGCGTCTTCAGCTCCGCCTGCGCGTGGAGGCACGCGGCGGAGACCGCGGCGGCCGACGCGTCGTCGAGACGCTCCGGCGAGTGCGAGCCGACCAGCGTCCAGCCCAAGATGATGCCGATGCCCACGATCGCGACGAACAACGCGAGGACGACGAACTCCCACGGCGCGTGCGTTCGGCCGGACTTCGCCGGGTGTGCCGCCCCGTTGGGGTGCGGGGCCCCGAAGGTGGGCGCCGGTGCCGAGTCCCCGGACTTCGGTTCCTGGGGCTCGTCGCGCACCGCTGCATCCTCCCCGCCGACGCTCCGACATCGCCAACCGGAGCCCCCACCCCCATTTCGCGCCAACTGTTGGCAAGAAAAGTGACTGCCACGCGTCGGTTTTGCGCCCAACTGTTGGCAAGAAAAGTGACCGCCATGCGTCGGTTTTGCGCCCAACTGTTGGCAAGGATTTGGTCAGGTGACGTCGAGGACCATCGTCAGCGCGTCGCCCGATTCGCCTACGACCTCGAAGCTGTACCGCGCGTACAGGTGCCTCACCGGATTGTCGCGGTTCACGCTCAGGCTGATCGCCCGCGTGCGGTCCCGTTCGGCGCGTGCGATGACGGAGCCCAGCAACAGGGTGCCGACCCGTTGACCGCGGAACTCGGGGTACACGGCGATCGCGAGCTCGGGGACGTCGTCGGCGACGTAGCCGTAGCCGGGCTCTGCGGCGGTGAAGAGGCGCAACCACGCGGCGCCGACCGGCTCGTCGCGACGATCGAGCGCATACAACGCGACATCGCCCGGCCGTCCCCACTCGGTGATGTAGCGCGCGTTCTCGGGAACCGAGAGCACCGTGTCGAGCGCCGGACGTTCTTCGGCGCCGTCGTCGCGCCAGTTGACGGCTTCGTACAACATCTCCGCGAGGAACGCGGGGTCGGCGTGCGCGCTGAGGCGGAACACCCGCCCAGCCTAGGGTGACATGATGGGCCGTCGACCCCTTTCCGCGGTGCTCGTCGGCCTGGTGGCGGCGGCGGGCGCGTGCGCGGGAAGTCGCGGCACGGTGGTTCCGCGCCGGCAGCAAACGGGCGCGATCGAGTGGACGCGGTGTGACAAGGTGGAATGCGGGCGTTTGTCGGTGCCGCTCGACTTCACCCGCCCGAATGGTCCGCACATCGAGCTCGCGCTGGCGCGAATTCCGGCGTCGCGCAAGCGGATCGGCGTGCTCTTCACGAATCCCGGCGGTCCCGGCGGGTCGGGCGTCGAGTTCCTCCGCAACGCGGTGGGCGTCTTCCCCGCCGCGATCCGTGCCTCGTTCGATCTCGTGTCGTGGGATCCGCGCGGCGTCGGCGGGAGCGCGCCCGTGCGCTGTCTCGACCATCTCGATCCGTTCTACGCGGTCGATCACGATCCGCGAACGGCGGCCGCGGTCGCGCAGAACGTCGCGGCAGCGCGTGCATTCGTCGACGCCTGCCGGCGGAACAGCGGAGACCTCCTCCGGTATGTGTCGACGGCGGCCACCGCTCGCGACCTCGACGCGATCCGGGCGGCGATCGGAGACGAGCGGATCAGCTACCTCGGCTTCTCGTACGGCACGTTGGTCGGGGCGGTATACGCCGACCTGTTCCCGCAACACGTCCGGGCGATGGTGCTCGACGGGGCGATCGATCCGGCGCGCTCGTACGCCGACAGCACGCTCGATCAGGCCAAGAGCTTCGACGACGATCTGGCCGCGTTCTTCGCCCACTGCCGAGCGGATGGGTCGTGCGCGTTCGCGCACGGCCGCGACCCGACCGTTGCCTACGACGATCTGGCTCGGGCGATCGCGGCGGAGCGCGAGCCGGCCATGGTAGGCGCGGAGCGGCGCACGCTCGGCCCGGGGGAGCTCGATATCGCGGTTGCCAGCGCGCTGTACGCGGGAGCCGGCGGCTATGACGACCTCGCCGCGGCGCTCGCGCAGGCGGGCCGTGGCGCCGGCGGCCGGATGCTCGCGCTCGCCGATGCGTACACCGGTCGTAAACCGGGCGGGACGTACTCGAACGAGACCGCGGCCCTGTACGCGATTGGCTGCCTCGACGCGCCGGCACCGGCGACGGTCACGGGCGTACAGCAGCTCGCGGTGCGCGCCGCGCGCGTCGCGCCCCATTTCGGGGCGTCGACCGTCTGGCTCGGATTGCCGTGCACCTTCTGGCCGGTGCCGGCCGAGGGCAGGGCGGCTCCCATCCATGCTCCGGGCGCACCCCCGATCGTCGTCGTCGGCACGACCCACGATCCGGCCACGCCGTATTCGTGGGCGCAGTCTCTAGCGTCGGAGCTGCAGTCGGGGCGGCTCTTGACCTCCGAGGCCGCGAGCCACACGTCGTACGGACGCGGCGACGAGTGCGTCGACGGGCACGTCGACCGCTACCTCCTCGAGCTCGCCGTACCCGCGTCCGGAACGCGCTGCGCGTGATCGCGCGTTCGTCGAAGCGATCGTGGAGACCCCGCGCTCGTAGACTGCCCGCTTCGTGGAGCTGCGCTACTCGGACGCCGACGAATCGTTTCGTGCCGAGCTGCACGCGTGGCTCGACGTGGTACTGCCGACGCTCGCGCCGCAGCCGCCGCGCGACGCGTGGACCGAACGACGCACGTGGGACACCGACTGGCAGCGACGTCTCTTCGACGCCGGTTACGCCGGTCTGCATTGGCCCAAGGAGTACGGCGGCCGCGGCGCTTCTCCGACCGAGCAGCTGATCTTCTACGAGGAGACGGCACGCGCCCGGGCACCGTACGTCGGCGTCAACTTCGTGGGGACCCTGCACGCCGGGCCGACACTCATCGAAGAGGGAACCGACGAGCAGAAGGCCGCCCACCTGCCGCGGATCCTGTGCGGCGACGAGGTGTGGTGCCAAGGGTTCTCGGAGCCCGGTGCCGGCTCCGACCTCGCGTCGCTGCGCACGCGCGCCGATCGCGACGGCGACGACTACGTGCTGAACGGCCAGAAGATCTGGTGCTCGTTCGGCCAGATCGCCGACGTCGGCGAGTTCCTCGTGCGCACCGATCCCGACGTGCCGAAGAACCGTGGCATCTCGTGGCTCATTCTCCCGATGGACCTGCCCGGCATCGAGGTGCGGCCCCTCAAGACGGTGCTCGGGAGCTCCGAATTCGCGGAGGTCTTCCTCACCGACGTGCGCGTGCCGGTCGCGAACCGGGTCGGCGCCGAGAACGACGGATGGCGCGTCACCAATGTGACCTTGAAGTACGAGCGCGGCACCGCGTTCGTGAGCGAGCTCGTCGATTCCATACGCCTGGCCGAGGATCTCGCGTCGTTGCGGCCGATCGACGCGATCAGCCGTAACACCGAGGTCGATCTGGGCCGGTGTATCGCGGAGCTCGACGCGTTGTGGGCGCTCACGAAGCGCAACGTGTCGCAGTCGGCGCGCGACGTGCCCGGGCCGGGAGCGATGGTGATGAAGCTCGCGTACTCCGAAGCACGTCAGCGCTTCGGTGAGGTGTGTATGCGGGCGCTGTACCGGGACGCGTTGCACGTCGACGACAACGAATACGTCGAGGAGCGGTTGCGCACGCTGGCGCTCACGATCGCGGCGGGGTCATCGCAGATCCAGCGCAACATCATCGGTGAGCGCGTGCTCGGCCTGCCCCGGGAGCCGCGGTAGTGGACCTCGATCTCTCCGACGACCAGGTCGCGCTGCGCGACGGTATTGCGTCGATGCTCGCGGCGCGCGTGCCGATCGAGCGCGTGCGCGCCGGCTTCGACCGGGCACTGTTCGACGAGTTGGCCGGAGCGGGAGTGTTCTCGTTGCGCGCCGACGGGTTCTCGTGGGCCGACTGCGTCGTCGTCTTCGAACAGCTCGGCCGGTTCTGCGTGCCCGGGCCCCTCGTTCCATCGCTGTTGCTGGGCGACGGACGTGTCGCGGGCGTCGCGTTCTGGTCGCGCCCGGTCTGGATCGAGCATCTCGATCAGCTCGACGTGATAGTGGTCGTATCCGGAGGCACGTTGCTTCTGATCGACCCGAGCGCGGTCGAGGCCGATCGTTCGCCGTGGCCGCTCGATCCGTGCACGCCGGTGGCCCGGGTGGCGGAGCTGCCTGAGGGAATACCCGCCGACGTGGGTCGCATCCCCTGGGATCTCGCGGGCGCGACCGTCACCGCCGCATTCCAGCTCGGCCTCGCCGACCGGCTGACCGAGCTCGCAGTCGAGTACGCGAAGGAGCGCGTTCAGTTCGACCGGCCCATTGGTGGGTTCCAGGCGATCAAGCACATGCTCGCCGACATGCTCACGCGTACCGAGGTGGCGCGCGCCGCCGCCTACAGCGCGGGCGCGGCTCTCGACGAGGAGTCGGATCCGAACACGAGACGCCGGCTCGTCCACGGCGCGAAGGTCGTCGCCGGTGACGCGGCGATCGCAAACGGCAAGGCGGCGACCCAAGTGTTCGGCGGCATGGGCTTCACGTGGGAGGTCGACGTGCACCTGTACCTGAAGCGGGCGTGGGTACTCGAGACCCACTTCGAGAGCGGCGACCGCAACGCCGAGCTCGTCCACTCGCTCGCCGGAGACCGGCGCCTTCCGTAGAACCTGACGCTATCGTCACGTCCATGACGCGGCCGCAGACCACCGTTCTCGTAGCGCTCGCGGAGCGCCTCGCCTCCGACCCCGACGGTCCGTACCTCGACTTCTCCAGTGGCGCGGGCGACAGCGTGAAGCTCAGTGCACGCGAGATGGACCGGGAATCGAACCACCTCGCGCGCACCTTGAGAGAGCTCGGCGTCCAGCACGGCGATCGCGTCGCGACCCTGCTCGACAATCGCGCCGAGCAGGTCATCAGCTTCTTCGCGGCGCTCAAGCTGGGCGCGGTGCAGGTGCCCATCAACACCGCGTACAAAGGCGAATTCCTCCGCCATCAGCTCGCCGACTCGGGCGCCAAGGTGTTCGTCGTCCAGGGCGATTTCGCGTCGCGTGCGGTCGAGGTCGTGAGCGACGACACGACGCCGGCACTCACGCACTGCATCACGGTCGATCCGCCCGACGCGGTCATCGACGCCCGTCCCGCGATTTCCTGGCAGGACGCGCTCTCGGCGGGGAGCGACGCGCCCGTCGCCGACGTCACCGTGGGCCCGAGCGAGCTCGCGTGCTTCATCTACACCGCGGGAACGACCGGCCCGTCGAAGGGCTGCATGCTCCCGCACAACTACATCGTGAGCCTGGCCGATCAAATCGCGCGAGCGTGGCGGCGGCGCGCCGACGATGTCGTTCTCACGCCGCTGCCCCTGTTCCATTTCAACGCGATCTCGGTGTGCGTCGTCGGCACGTTGCTGGTCGGCGGGCATTCGGCGATCGAGCGCCGCTTCTCGGTGAGCAATTTCTGGCCCGAGGTCACGCGCACGGGCGCCACGATGGTGAGCATGCTCGGCTCTCCGGCGATCCTGATCGCGAACGCGGAAGACCACCCAGACCAGCAGGGTCACAAGCTGCGCCTGTGCGCGGCCGCTCCCATGCCTCCCGACACCGATCGTCTGTGGCAGCAGCGCTTCGGCTGCAAGACGTTCAGCGCCGGCTACGGCCTGACCGAGGCCTCCTTGATCTCCATGCTCGATGCGGGCGAGCCGAACAAGCCCGGCGCCTCGGGCAAGCCGAACCGGCACGAGTTCGAAGTCCGGCTCGTCGACGACGACGACGTCGAGGTCGCGCCCGATGCGGTCGGCGAGATCGTCTGCCGGCCGACCGGTCCGAACCTGATGTTCGCGGGGTACTGGAACCGGCCCGATGCCACTGTCGAGGCGAACCGCAACCTGTGGTTCCACACCGGCGACCTCGGGCGCATCGACGACGAGGGCTACATCTACTTCGTCGACCGCAAGAAGGACGCGCTGCGTCGCCGGGGCGAGAACATCTCGAGTTTCGAGATGGAAAAGGTGTTGTACGGCCACGCCGTGATCAAGGACGTGGCTGTGCACGCGGTCCCCAGCCCGCTCGGTGAGGACGACGTCAAAGTCACCGCGGTGCTGCAGGAGGACTCGAGCGTCGGCGAGGAGGAGCTGTGCCGCTGGATCGCCGACCGCGTGCCCTTCTTTGCCATCCCGCGCTACATCGAGTTCCGCGCCGATCTCCCCCGCAACCCCGTCGGGCGGGTGCTCAAGTACCAGCTTCGGGACGAGGGTGTCACGAAGCACACCTGGGACCGCGAGGCGGCCGGGGTCACCTTCGAGCGCCGCTGAGAACCCCGAGGGAGGCGCGTCGCCTCGCGATCGATGCTCCTACGAGGCGGGTCCGGGTGGCGGATTCGGCGACAGGATTTCGGGTGCGCGCGGGGATTGGTTGAAGTCGAAGTCGTTCGCCAGGTCGCCGAGTTGTGGTGCGTTCTCGCGTACCAGGGGCCGGGGGTCGGGTCGACCGTCGGTCGCCGGGTCGAGTCGTTGGCCGTTGAGGAACACGTCCTCGATGAACTTCAAGTACGCGTCGTGACTCAGCGTCTGATGATCGATGTATCCGCGCTTGGCATAGGGCGAGATCACGAGGCCGGGTACGCGGATGCCGTAGCCGTTCCCGTCGACCTTCGGAGGCGCAACGTGGTCGTAGAAGCCGCCCCAGTCGTCCCACGACACGAAGATCGCCGTTGAGCTCCAGTCAGGTCCTCGCATCACGTCGTTGACGAGATTGGTGACCCACGCCTGCCCGGCGTGGACGCCGGCGGGCGGATGTTCGGAGTGGACCTGGGCGGGAGTGATCCACGACACGGCCGGCAGCTTCCCGGCCTTGGCCGCGGACCGGAAGGACTCCACCGGTTGCACGTTCTTGAGCTGTCCGTTCTTTTGGACGTCGCTGAACAAAGGAAGCGGGTTCCAGATGCCAGGGGTCTTGTAGTCCTGCGGCGGCGCCGTGCACGTCGCGGAGTCGTCGGCGCAGTCGGGCTCCTTCCCGGTTTCGACGTAGTAGCCCCAACTCACGTGCTGCTTGTGGAGGAGATAGGTGACGTCGGTCCACGCGTCGTGTACAGGCGCGCTCCCGGTGGCGATCGCGCGATCCACGAAGCGCTGTTGCTCCTTGAGCGAATACGGCCCGCTGATGTCGTTGCGACAGCTCGACGGCAAGCGCGATGCGCACCGTGCCGACCACGCCGAGACCATGTAGAGGTGCTGCGGCAGGCTCCACGAGGTGACCGGCTCGAACATGCGGTCGTTGAGGACGAAATCCTTCGCGTACTTCCAGTAGTTCGGGATCTCGCGGGCGTCGTGATATCCCATCACGTCGGACTCGAGGCCGTGCGCGCACGCGGGGTCTTGGGCGGCGAGACAGCCACGCCGGCTGGACGCCGCCTGCCGGACGAAGCCGTCCATCCGACCGCCGTGGATATCTGCGATCGCGTCGGAATGGCCGTGGCCCGCGCCGCTGTTGGAGTCGAACGAGTCGTGGAACGGTGCGTCGCACCCGCCCGACGGACGCGGCAGGCACACTGTGAACCGTCCGTTCTTCGACGGAATTCCGTCCGCGCCCGGGTACGTGCCGAAGTACGAGTCGAACGACCGGTTCTCCTGCATGATGATCACGATGTGCTTGATCTTCTCGATTCCCGGCTGGATCCGGTGGGTCGCCGTCGTCGGTGGGGTCGACGTGCTCGTGGATGGTTCCGCCCGGGACGATCCGCTCGATGAGCAACCGGCCGAAGTGGCGGCGACAACGATGGCGAGGATTCCGAGGTGCCGAGCCGTTCGTAAACGCATTCACCGAACGCTACGCGCGGCGGGACGCGTAGAAGCCGCGGCCCCTGGTGCGCGTCCCACGACTCAGCGTCGGCGTGCCGTCCAGAGCCACTCGGCCGGCCAGCGCCTCGCCCACTTGGGCGGAGCGAACTCGACGTAGGTCGTCGATGCGCCCTCGCGCGCACACAGCTCGAGAAGACCCTCGACCTCGAAGCCGTTGGCGCGTAGCACGGTGATCCAGGCGCCGGGAGGGAGGACCCAGTCGATCGTGCCCTCGTCGAGCGCCATCTGGCCGAGCTGGGCGTAGTCGATGTGCAGCTTGCGTGTCTGTTGCTCCCGCGCGTCGTCCCAGGTGAGATACAGCATGGGGTGGGTGCAACAGAACGCGAGCAGCCCACCCGAGCGCAACACGCGTGCGCATTCGGGCACGCCGACGTCGGGATCGCAGAAGCTCAACGCTCCATGGTCGCAGAACACGATATCGAAACATTCGTCCGAGAACGGCAACTGCTCGCCGTTCGCGTGCACCAAGGGCAGGGTCGCCGCCGACCGGCGGGCGTGCAGCAGTTGCGCGTGGGAGACGTCGAGGCCGATGACGCGCGCGCCACGCTCGGCGAGCGCGACCGACCATTGCGCGGCGCCGCACCCGAGCTCGAGCACGCGTCGCCCCCCGACGTCACCGAGCACCTGCAGCTCCGATTCGGGGACGCGATACGCCCCCCACGCCAATGGCGCACGCGCGAGCTGATCGCCATGGGCGGCTTGATAGCTGTCGGCGTCCGCGTCCCAGAACGCGCGGTTGTGACGAACGTGTGAGCTCACGCGGTCGGCGAGAACCCGGCCATCGTCATCGGCTCGTGGTGCTCGACCCGCCGGCCCTTCGACTGGATCGACACGTCGTGGCCCGCCGCCTCCGCCCGCAGCGCGCCAACCGTGCACTGCTCGCGCGGGCGGATGGAGAACGGGTCGAAGCGGAAGAACCGCATCGCGTTCTCATGGGTCATCGCGTCGATCTCGTGGTCGGAGAGATCGGTCGGCGCCCATCCCTGCATCAGCCGCTCCGGCGCGTTGGGCCAGATCGCGTCGCTGTGCGGGTAGTCGGTCTCGATGCAAATCCGGCTCGTGCCGATCTCGCGCGCGTGACGAGCGCCGAAATCGTCCTCGATGAAGCAGAGGATCACCCGCTCCATGAACACCTGGCTCGGCAGCTTGTCGCCGAAGTCGGCGAAGGTCCACGCCTTGTGTGCGGTGTAGGAGTGGTCGACGCGCTCGAGGAAGTAGGGGATCCAGCCGATCCCGCCCTCGGAGAGCGCGACGGTGACGCTGGGGAACTTCTTGAACACCGGCGAGAAGATGAGGTCGGCCGCGGCCTGCACGATGTTCATCGGTGAAAGCGTGATCATCACATCGACGGGTGCATCCTCCGCGGTGACGACCAGCTTCGACGACGAACCGATGTGCATGTTGACGATCGTCCCCAGGTCGTTGCACGCGCGCCAGAACGGGTCCCAGTGATCGGAATGCAGGCTGGGCAGGCCGAGGGGCACCGGATTCTCCGGGAACGTGATCGCGTGACAGCCCGACTTCTCGACTCGGCGCACCTCGTCCGCCAGCGCAACGGGGTCCCAGATGGGCGGGATCGCGAGCGGGATCAGGCGGTCGGGCGCGGCGCCGCACCACTCCTCGATGTGCCAGTCGTTGTATGCGCGGCACAATGCGAGGGCCGCGTCCTTGTCGTCGAGCGCCGCGAAGAGGCGCCCCGCGAAACCGGGGAGCGACGGGAAGTTCAGCGAACCCAGCACGCCGTTCGCCGACATGTCGAGAACGCGCTGTTTCACGTCGTAGGTTCCGGGCCGGAGCTCGTCGAAGCTCGTCGGATCCATGCCGTATTCCTCGGGCGGGCGCCCGGCGACCGCGTTGAGCCCGACGTTCGGGATGTCGAAGTCGAGGAACCTCCAGCGGTCGGAGCCGTCGGGCATGTGCTCGATCCGCGGCGCGATGTCCTTGTACTTCGCCGGCAGGTGGTGCTCGAACACGTCGGGCGGCTCCACGACGTGATCGTCGACGCTGACAAGGATCATGTCGTCCATGCGCATGAAGCGAAGTTTACGTCGCTCGTCGTGGGCTAGCTTCCCCGCTCGTGCAGCAACGGGTGTGCATCGTCGGGGTCGGGCTGTCGGACGGTCCGGTGACGCCGGAGCTGAGCGGGGTGATGCTCGAAGCGCAATCGTTCCGGCGTGCACTCGACGATGCCGGTCTGGAGAAGGACGACATCAGCGGCTTGGCGAGCGCCGGCTACGGCGGCATGCACGAGGTCGCGCTCGCCGAGTACCTCGGCCTGGCGCCGCGCTGGCTCGAATCGTCGAGCGTGGGCGGATCCAGCTTCGAGTTCCACGCGCTGCACGCCTACCGCGCCATCCAGAACGGCGATGTCGACACGGTCGCGATCGTCTACGGCAACAACCAGCTGTCGGCGTCGGGGCGAACGCTGGGGACCGGTGGGGGCGGTGGTGGCGGCCGGGGTGGGATGGCGCTCCCACTCCCGATGGCGTACGAGTTCCCGACCGGGCTCACGCTCGTCGGCGCGTACGCGATGGCCGCACAGCGGCACATGTACGAGTACGGCACAAAACCGGAACAGCTCGCATCGATCGCCGTGCAGACGCGGGAGCACGCCGGGCGCAACCCGCGCGCCATGTATCGCGATCCGATCACGGTCGCTGACGTGATGTCGTCGAGACTCGTGGCGGATCCGCTGCACAAGCTCGACTGTTGTGTGATCTCCGATGGCGGCTGTTGTGTGATCATGACCACCGAGGAACGCGCGCGCAGCCTCCCGCATCGCCCGGTGTACGTGCGGGGCGGGGCCGGCGGCACCACGCACCACTCGATCGCGGCAATGCCCGACATGACGCGTACCGCCGCGGCCGTGAGCGGCCCTCGGGCGTTCGCCGAGGCCGGAATCACGCCCACCGACGTCGACGTGTTCGCGATGTACGACTCCTTCACCTACACGGTGCTCGTGGTGCTCGAAGACCTCGGGTTCGCACCGAAGGGCGAAGGCGGCGCGTTCATCACCGACAACGGCGGCAACCTGCGGCTGGGTGGTGCGCTCCCGACGAACACCGACGGCGGGGGACTCTCGTGCACGCATCCCGGCATGCGCGGCCTCTTCTTGTTGTGCGAGGCGACGCGGCAGCTCCGCGGCGAGGCCGGCGACAGCCAGGTGGCCGGGGCCGAGATCGCGGTCGCGCACGGCAGTGGCGGCTGGCTGTCGACGCAGGGGACCGTCGTTCTGGGCACGGAGGGAGCCTGATGCCGGACTCGGCGATGCCGGACTGGAGCGACGTTCCGAAGTGGCTGATGCCGCGGCCCACCCACGAGGACCGGGAGTTCTGGGAGGGCGCGGGTCGCAACGAGCTCCGAATCCAGCACTGCTCGAGTTGTGGACGGCACCAGCACTACGCACGGATGCTGTGCAGCCATTGCGGGAAGCAGACCCTCGCGTGGGTGACCGCGAGCGGCGAAGGCACCGTGTATTCGTTCACGGTGATCCGCCAGAACGGTGTGCCGCCGTTCAACGAACGCATTCCGTTCGTCGTTGCGACCGTCGACCTCGACGAAGACGGCGCGCGGCTGATCGCGGCGATGCCGATGCTCGATCCGGCCGAGGCGCGCATCGGCATGCGGGTGCGCGCCGCGTTCCGTCGCGCCGGCGACCAGCTCGGCTTCGTCGATTTCGTCGCCGCCGAGTAAGGGGGCTCGACCGCGAGATGCGCGCCGATCAGGCGTGGCCGCTCGGGGAGCCGTTCGGGCTGCGGCTGACGATCGACACGACGAGCTTGGCGAGCACGGCTTCGACCTGTTCGGGCGTGCGCGGCGCGCGTCGGAGCCGCTCGTAGGTCGCGTACGAAGTAAGCGCGCCGAGCGCGTCGGTGGCTTCATCGATCGTCCAATGGGCGCGCATCTGGCCCGACGCGGCCAGCGCCTCCATGAGCCGGCGCAGTTGCTTGTCGTCGATCCCTTCGCCGGCCTGATCGCCCCCCGTGAGCGCGGTGAGCGTCCGCAGGCCGCTCATCCGTTCCTCGTGCTCCGCCCAGTGGCGGCAAACCGCGCCGAGGATGTCGCGCAACGCGACCAGCGGATCGCTGGTCGCGTTCCGTTCATCGTCCATCGTCACCGTCCGTGCGATCGACGATGCGAGCTCGTCGAGAACGGAGCGCTTGGAGCGGAAATGCTCGTACACCGTCGCACGAGCGACGCCGGCTTCCTTGGCGAGCACGTCCATGCTGAATCCGGACGCCCCGCGATCGCGGGTGAGGCGGCCGGCGGCCTCGACGATACGCGTGCGGGTCGCGCGCACCAGCTCACGCCGGGTGGGACTCATCGATCGCTTCCCAGGTTCATCTGCCTCTGCCTGCTCGCCGGATCGCCCGGGTCATTTGACCGCCCGGGCCGCCGATGTGACGAATCATCCCGGCCCGCCCGCTCCGGGCGTTCGGGCTGGTCATGCGTCTGCCGATGCCCGAAATCCGCCCACGACCAGCTCGAGCTCCCGTTCAAAGACCTTTTCGAACAGTTCGCGGCGTCTGCGGGCACCCCAAAGCTCCAGCTCGGCGTCGTCGCGGGTCGAGAGTCGAACGACTACGAGGTCCTTACCCACAAACGCCTCCAGATCCTCAACCCCGCCCCGGCGCCCCCGGTCCAGCCCGTCCGCGACTCGGAGCAGGGCGGCGAGCTTTCGGAGCCGGGCCCGGTCGTCGGCGGAGAGCGCGCCGAAGCGGGCCTCGGAGGATTTCGGGTCGCCGCGCCGGTGATGACGCACGAGCGCGGCGAGGAACGCGATCTCGAACGGCTCGAATCCGCGCAGCTCCCCGTTCTCGACCAGGTAGGCCGCGTGCCGGTGGTGTCCCCGGCGCGACACGTGCTGGCCGACGTCGTGCAGCAGTGCTGCGAACTCGAGCATCTCGCGGTCGGGTGCGCCGAGCTCATGGAGGTCGGCGGTCTGGTCGAACAGTCGCAGGGCAAGGTCTGCGACGTGCGTGGTGTGTGTGACGTCGGAGTTGCAACGCCGGGCGAGGCTCGCGACCGACGCGCGCCGTAAGGCCCGCGGATCGTCCGAAAAGTCACTCGGATCGTGACTGCGCACCGCGTCGAGCACGATGCCCTCGCGCAGCGCCCAGTCGCTCACGGTCAAACCTTCGAGGTCGAACAGCTCGAGTGCCCGCAGCAAGAGGGTGGAACCGGCCGGCAAAAGCTCGGCGCGCCGCTGCTCCTCGAGTCCGGGCATTCGCCGCCGTTCGGATGTCTTCGCCGCCATGATGCGTTCGTGCAGCGCTTCGATGTCGGCGCGCGTCGCTCGCAGTGCGTTGGTGCTCGCGGGCATGGTGCTCTCGCCGGAACGCAACGCGACCGCCATTCGCACGAGGTCGTTGAGCGTTCCGCTCGTGCCGACCGCGAGTCGCGGCCGGCGACTGCGCACCTCGTCGACGAGTGGTTCCAGTCCGACCCGTATGCGCGCGTCGAGTCGCTTGCGGTCAGCCCTCGAAGGAGGGTCGTCGTGCACGCACTCCGCCGTGAGCCGGCCGACCCCGAGCGGCAGGCTCGTCGCCCACCGCAGTCCCGAGGAATCGCCGATCATGATCTCCACGCTGCCGCCGCCGACGTCGATGCACAACGCGGGCGCAGGCTCGAGCACGACACTCGCCCGCACCGCTGCGAACACGAGCCGGGCCTCCTCGATCCCGTTGATCACCTCGACCTCGACACCGGTCTCGGCCTCGATGCGGTCGACGAACTCGCTGCCGTTGGCGGCGGTGCGGATCGCACTGGTCGCCCGCGCGATCACCTCGCGGGCGCCGAGTGCGTCGGCGAGCTGGCGGAGGCGGCGGACCGCCGCGACGGCGCGGTCGGCCGTTGGAGGGGGGATGCGGCCGTGCCGGGCGACGTCGTCGCCGAGACGGAGCATCTCCTTCTCCCGGGCGACGGCGGTGAACGTGCCATCGACGTGCACGTCCGCGACGAGCAGATGGAAGGAGTTCGATCCGAGGTCGAGCGCGGCGATGCGCATCGGACATGACGCTACCCACCCGCGTACCCTGGGCCGACCACCGCGCGGAGGGAAAACCATGGAACTTGTGTTCGAGCCCCGGATGTTGATCGACGGTGCGCTGGTCGAGGCGCAAGGCGCCCGCACCTACGACAACGTCAACCCCGCCACCGAGTCGGTCATCGGCCCGGTCGCCGACGCGTCGACGGCCGACATGGAGCGGGCCGTTGCCGCCGCCCGGCGTTCGTTCGACGAGACCACGTGGTCGACGGATCGCGCGTTTCGCAAGACGTGTCTCCAGCAATTGAAGGACGCCCTCGACAAGCGCCGCGAGGAGCTCCGGCCGCAGATCGTCGCCGAGGTCGGGACCCCGATCGGCTTGACGTTTGCGATCCAGCAGGACAGCTGCATCGACGACATGCAGTGGGACATCGATCTGATCGATCGCTACGAGTGGGAGTACGAGCTGGGGAACCACGAGTTCTTCGGGCTGAACTCGAACCGGCTCGTGATCCGCGAGCCGATCGGCGTGATCGGCGCGATCACACCGTGGAACTTCCCCTTCATGCTCGACCTCTCGAAGATCACGCCCGCCCTCGCCGCGGGCTGCACGGTCGTGTTGAAGCCGGCGCCGGACACGCCCTACGCCGCGACATGGATCGGTCGGCTCGCGGCCGAGGAGACGGATATCCCGGCCGGCGTTTTCAACGTCGTCACCGCGTCCGATCCCGCCGCCGTCGGCGACGTTCTGAGCGGCTCAGAGCTCGTCGACATGATCTCGTTCACCGGTTCGACCGCGGTCGGCAAGCACATCTCCGCACGCGCGGCCGACACGTTGAAGCGAGTGTTCCTCGAGCTGGGTGGCAAGTCCGCGAACATCGTGCTCGACGACGCCGACTTCGCCGAGGTGTTGCCGGGCTCGGGCATGGTTTGCATGCACTCCGGTCAGGGCTGCGCGATCACGACGCGGCTGCTCCTCCCGCGCTCGCGGTACGACGAAGGTGTCGAGATGGTGAAGGCCGCGTTCGAGAGCTTCCCTTACGGCGACCCGACCGACTTCAACAACATGGCCGGTCCCCTGATCAACGCCCGCCAGCGCGATCGGGTTCTGGGCCTGATCGAGAAGGGCAAGCAGGAAGGCGCGAAGTGTGTCGTCGGCGGCGGCGCCGCGACGCAGTTCGACAAGGGCTACTACGTGCAGCCGACGCTCTTCGTCGACGTCGACCCCGACTCGACGATCGCCCAGCAGGAGATCTTCGGTCCGGTGCTGGCGGTGATCCCGTACGACGACGACGACGACGACGCGGTGCGCATCGCGAACAACTCGCGCTACGGCTTGTCGGGTGCGGTGAACGGTGGGTCGCTCGAGCGGGCCGTCTCGGTCGCACGGCGCATCCGAACCGGAACGGTCGCCGTCAACGGTGGTCAGTGGTTCGGACCCGACTCGCCGTTCGGTGGCTACAAGGAGAGCGGTCAGGGCCGCGAGCACGGCGTCGCGGGATTCGAGGAGTACCTCGAGACGAAGACCGTCGGCCTTCCCGCGACCTGATCCCGCCCGAAGCCGGGTCGCCGCGAAAACTACGACTGCTGCGAACGCGCGAACGCGATCGTTCCCTCGAGGAAGGTCGCGACATCGGCCGACTTGTGCGCGTACACGCCGTTGAACCAGTCGGGCACCGAGACCTCCAGGTGGTCCTGTTCGATCATCGTCAGCACCGGATCGACGATCGCGTCGACGGGCAGCATCTCGACGCCGGTCGTGCCCAGGGGATCGTTGTCGGGCAAGTGGAACAGCTCGGTGTCGATCACGCCGGGGTAGAGCACGTGGACCTTGACGGGCGTGTCGCGCAGGTCGACCTGGAGGCACTCGGCCCACGCCGAGATGGCCGCTTTGGTCGCCGCGTAGGCGGCCTCGCCGGGGGGCGAGAGGCGAGCGGCGACGGAAGAGACGTACATCAGCCGTCCGCCGCGGGCGATGATCTCGTCGAGCAGCGCGAACGTGAGCCGTACGGGCGAGAAGTAATTGATGCGCATCGTCGATTCGACGATCGCGGGGGTGAGGTCGAGGACCCGCTTGCGCTTC
Organism: Acidimicrobiia bacterium; assembly: GCA_038213435.1. Taxonomy (GTDB): domain Bacteria; phylum Actinomycetota; class Acidimicrobiia; order IMCC26256; family PALSA-610; genus PALSA-610. The sequence continues at coordinate 48,084 of JBBQTI010000016.1, read as the reverse complement.
GGGATGCCCGCATTGTTCACCAGCACGTCGATCCCGCCCAGCTCGTCGGACGCGCGGCGCGCGAACGCGGCCAGACCGTCGAGCTCCGCGAGATCGACCGTCCACGCGCGCGACTGCGGCGCGTGAACGCGGCATCGCTCGAGTACCTCGTTCAGCTGCTCGGTTCGCCGCGCGCAGATCCCGACGGTCGCGCCCCGCTTCGCGAAACCGACCGCGAGCGCGGCGCCGATGCCCGCCGACGCGCCCGTCACCAATACGTGCTTCCCGGTCAGGTCGTAGCTCATGCGGGCGACGGTAGTCGCCGCTAGCCTCGACCGGCCATGCCGCTCACGCCCGCGTCCGCGCTGCTCACCGACCGACTCGTCCTCGTCACGGGCGCGGCGCAGGGCATCGGCGCCGCGGTGGCCCGCGCGTGCGCGCGTTTCGGCGCCGACCTCGCCGTCTGCGATCGCGACGCCGACGGCCTGGCGCGCACCGCAGCCGACGTGGAGGCCGCGGGCCGCCGCGCGGTAACCGCGGTACTCGACGTCCGCGACGCCGACGCCGTTCGCGATTGGGTGGGTGCGCTCCCGCGCCTCGACGTGCTCGTCAACAACGCAGGCGGCGGGTTCCGGGCCGCGTTCCTCGACGTCAACGACAAGGGCCAGGATTCCCTCGTCCGCGAGAACTTCACGAGTGTCACCCACTTCGTCCGGGCCGCGGTTCCGCTCATGCCGGCCGACGGCCGGGCCTCGATGATCAACATCACGTCGATCGAGGCGCACCGCGCGGCGCCGGGGTTCGCGATCTACAGCGCGATGAAGGCCGCGCTCGTCAGCCTTACGAAGTCGCTCGCACTCGAGCTCGGCGATCGCCGTATACGCGTGAACTGCATCGCACCCGACGTCATCCCGACACCCGGGATCGGCGGCGACGTCGGCGTGAAGACGCCCCTGCCGGTCGCGGGCCACGCCGACGACGTTGCCGGGGCCGTGATCTTCCTGGCGTCCGATCTCGGGCGTTTCGTCACCGGCACCACGATCCACGTCGACGGCGGAAATCTCGCCGCCGGCGGCTGGGGGAGAGCGCTCGACGGCAGCTGGGTCACCGCGGGCGAAGAGGCCGCCTCGTGAAATTCGGCGTGGCGCTCGGCGCGCTCAATCCCCATTTCCATGTCGACGCGACGCTCGCGGCCGAGGAGCTCGGTTACGAGTCGGTGTGGCTCCCGGAGCATCTGGTCTTCACGCGGACGATGTCGCGCTCGCCGCATCCGGGGGAGTCCCTACCGCCCGTACCTCCCGACGCGCCGATCTTCGACCCGTTCGCATATCTCGGCTTTCTCGCGGCCCGCACGGAACGCGTACGGCTCGGCACTCACGTGTTCAACATCGGGCTACGGCACCCGTTCACCTCGGCGCGCGGTGCGCAGACCGTCGATCTCCTCTCCAACGGCCGATTCGAGTTCGGGATCGGAGCGTCGTGGCTCGAGGAGGAGTGGGACGCCGCGCAACTCGACTTCGCGACGCGCGGCCGACGGGTCGACGAGGCGGTCGCCGTCTGCAAGCGTCTCTTCACCGAGCAGACGATCTCGCATCACGGAGAGTTCTTCTCGTTCGACGAGGTCGTGTTCGAACCGAAACCGCCTCAGAGGCCCTGGCCCCCCATCCTCGTGGGTGGCGAGTCGAAGGCCGCGCTGCGGCGCGCGGCGCGGCTCGGCGATGGCTGGATCGGGATGGGTCACACGCTGGAGTCGGCCGCCTCCCGGGTCGGGGCACTCCGCGCCCTGCTCGTCGACTACGGGCGCGAGACTGAGCCGTTCCAAGTGGTTGTCGGAGGTCCGGTTGCATCGGTCGACGACGTTCGCCGTTGGGAAGACGTCGGGGTGACGCGGATGATCGTGTCGCCGTGGCGCCGTTCACCCGAAGTGGTCGAGGCCATGCAGCGCTTCGCCGACGCGGTGCTGCGGCCCTCGTGAGGAAACGTCGGTCGCTCGTCGTGATCGTGGCGGCGGTCGCGGCGGCGGCCGCAGGTCTCACAACACGCGCACCGCCCGCGTTGGGATTCCAGTCGGGCACGGTGCCGACCGAGTTCGTCCACGATGCCGTCGGCGACGTCGCAGATGCGCGCGGCGACATCGTGACGGCCGGCGCGGGCACGGACGCCGCGGGTTACGCCTTCTCGGTGCACGTCAAGGCACCGGTCGACCCGAGAATCGACGTGAACTGGAAGACCCGACCCACCCATGTCGAGTGGTTCCTCGACACCAATCTCGATGGCACACCCGACGATTTCGCAGTTGTCGACGCCGACAGTGCAGGCAACCTGCACGCGGTGGAGCGCTATTCCGACGAATTCGTGTTCTGCAGCGGCGTCGCCAGTTACACCGCGACGCACGACTACCTCGCGAGGTTCCCGGCCGGTTGCATCCCGGGCGTCAGGCAATTCCGGTGGTCCGTGATCATGGATTACGTCACCGGCACGCCGCAGAACGACGTCGCTCCCGATCTCTCGTTCGCCCCCGTGCTCACCCTCGGCGAGGTCGGTTACTGGATGCTCGGCCTCGACGCGAACGTCTACAACTTCGGCTCGGCATTCGCGGCAGCCCGCGCGACATCGGTTGCAGTGGCGATCACGCCCGAGCGCGACGGGAGCGGCTACTGGATCGTCGACCCCCAGGGCCACGTCTTCACGAGTGGGACGGCACAGAGGTTCGGTAGCGCGCCGCTCCTGGAGGGTCTCGAGGCGATAACCACGATCTCGGCAACGCCCACCGGCGCCGGGTACTGGCTGTTCTCGAACCGAGGGCGGGTCTTCGCGTACGGCGACGCGCGCACCTACGGCGATCTCGGGTCGGTGCACCTGAACGGTCCGATCGTGGCTTCGGCCGCGACGCCGACCGGACTCGGCTATTACATGGTGGGCAGCGACGGCGGCGTCTTCGCGTTCGGCGATGCGAGGTTCCGCGGATCGATGGGTGGACGCCACCTGAACCAGCCGGTCGTCGGGATCGGGTCCACGCTCGACAATGCCGGCTACTGGCTGGTCGCGTCGGACGGCGGGGTCTTCGCGTTCTCGGCGCCGTTCCGTGGCTCGATGGGCAGTGTGACGCTGAACCGGCCGGTCGACGGTCTCGTCGCGTACGGCAACGGCTACCTGATGGTCGCGTCCGACGGCGGTGTGTTCGACTTCTCGAACCGGGCGTTCCTCGGCAGTCTCGCCGACCGGGCGCTCTCGGCACCGATCGTCGGTATCGCCGCGTTCACGACGTGACGTCGTTTCCCGTGACGTCGTTTCCGCCGATGAGCTCCGGCGTGCGTGCGAAGTCACGGATCGAACCCGCGTGCCGGAACGCGACCTCGACGACTCCCGGCTGCATGGTATGACAGACGCCCGCCATCATCGGCGGGAGATCGCTCGCGACCGCGATGGCGTCGAGGTCGATTGCGCGCCCCATGCCGATGTCGCACGCGCGCCGCAACGTGATGGCGCGTTCGGCGTCGTCTTCGGGAAGGGCCTCATCGGCCCAGCGCATGAAGCCGCCCTTCCAAGGTGCGGCGTCGAACGGCGCGACCGCGCCGACGATGCCGCCCCAACAGATCTCCCACTCCAGTGAGAGCGAGCCGTCGACCCACAGCCGGCAGCGCGACGCGCCCGTGTCGGGATCGCGCCGCGGGACCTCGACCTCGTACACGCGTTGCGTCCGCTGCCACGCGGCGTGCGTGATCGCGTAGCAAGCGGCGTCGAACTGGTGTGTGCAGTTCTGCTTCGGATCGGTCCAGCGTCCGGCCGCGGTGAATCGCCGGGCGAGCGGCATCATCGCGAGCTTCATCAGGGGCAGGGTGGCGTCCGGACAGGTCGCCCACGGCCAGCGCCGCGATTGCGCGTCGACCGACTCGACCCGCTCGCCGTCGTGACGCAGCGTGATCACGAAGTGGTGGAAGTCGTCCTCGAGGTCGGATTCGACGCACCCGGGCTCGAGGGTGACGATGCGGATGCGCCGGCGGTACGCGTCGGCTTCGAGGTCGAAATCGGGCCGGGGTGACATCGACGTCAGGTTAGGGGAACAATGCCGATATGGCGCCCGTCGTCGACTCCGACCAACACCTCTACGAGCCCCGCGCGATGTGGCGAGATCACATCGATCCCGGTCGGCGTGAAGACGCGCTGCGCATCGACGACGACGAGCTCGGGTACCCGTGGTTGACCTGGCGCGGCCGGAGGCTGCAACCGGCCGACGTGCAACGACCGGGCCAGACGTCCGCGCTCGGGACCCTGCACGAGCGCATACGCGCCGGGCTCCCTCCGGAGACGCGCTACGACGAGGAGCTGCCGCGCGACTACTGGGACGCGGCCGCACGCGCCGAGCGGCTCGCGGCGATGGGTGTCGACGGGGCCGTCGTGTTTCCCAACTTCGGGTTGCTGTGGGAGCGCACGCTCGACGCCGACCTCGGCGCGCTCACTGCGAACATGACGGCGTGGAATCGTTGGTGCGCGTCCGTCGCGGTCGACGGAAGGGGCAAGGTGCACCCGGTCGCGCACGTCACGCTGCGCGACGAGCGGTGGATTCTCGCCGAGCTCGCGCGGCTTGAACGCGACGGCGTGCAGCTCGCGATGGTGGCGCCCGCACTGGTCGACGGGCGGCCGCTCTCGCACGCCGATCACGACCGAGTTTGGCGCGCCTTCGTCGAGCACGGTGTGCGTCCGGTGTTCCACGTGGCCGAACAGCGACGGCCCTTCGCCGATGCGTGGTACACCGATCCCGCCGACGCGTTCGTGTCGACCCTCGACTCGGTGTTCCTCTGGACCGCCGCCGCGCTCGCATGCACCGACCTCATCTTGAACGGTGCGCTCGAGCGGCACCCCGATCTTCGCATCGGGATCGTGGAGCTGAGCGCGGTGTGGGTGCCGATGTTCCTGATGATGCTCGACGGCGGCTCCGAGTTCACCGCGCGGCTGAATGGTCGCCCGCTCGCCCCACTGCCGATGCGGCCGAGCGAGTACTTCCGCCGCCAGGTGCGCGTCTCGTCGTTTTCGTACGAGATGCCCGCGCGGCTCATCCGCCAGACCGGAGATCTCTACATGTGCTGCTCGGACTACCCCCACTCGGAAGGGACTGCGACGCCGCTGACTGACTACGCAGACGCGGCGGTCCCGGTCGGTCCCGAGGACGCGCCCGGGTTGTTCTGCGAAAACGTGTCGATGTTGCTGGAAGGCGCGTGACCGACGCGGGCTCCGCCCGCGCCGCCTTCAGCGTTCGATCAGCAACTCGTCGGGCAGCGAGCCCTCGAACCAAAGCGTCGTCTCGAGCCGCGTCGCGATCTTCCAACCGGCGTCGGTGCGTACGAGGTCGTCGTCGTAGCGGCCGCCCACGAAGAAGAAGTGCAGCCCGCCTTCACGCGTCGCCGCGCCCTGCGGATTCGTCACCATCGTGCGGCAGGTCGCGCGATCGCCGTCGAGCCGAACGTCGATGTTGGCCATCAGATGTTGCGTCACGGGGAAGGCCGACATCACCTTCTCGAGCCAGCCCCGCACCTGGCGGTACGGTCCGACCTTGCCGCCCGGGTTCGACGAATAGTCGACATGGGCGTCGTCCGTGAAGCACGTGTCGAGGAGCGCCCAGTCCTTCGTGTCGATCGCCCAGCCGTAGCGGACGATGACGTCATGAATCTCGGCGCGATCGGAGAGTTCCTGCGGCGTCACGAGGCGAGCGGCTTGGGCTCGGCCGCTCCCGGCTTGCAGTTGATCGCAAGCGTGAACTTCGTGGTGACGACCGGCTTCGACGTGCGCTCGTGCGACCACGTCGTCTCGGTCACGTAGAACTCGAGCTTCCCGCCGTCGCTCCTGGCCTTCTCGTACACGTCGGAGATGACGCCTTCGCCGACCAGCACGTCGCCCGCGTGCGGCCAGTCGCCACCGTGGTAGATGAATTCCTGCTCGCCGTGCAGGATCGCACGGCCCTTCCCGCGCAGGTTCTCGATCGGCAGGCCCGCGGCACCCCCGACGCCCATCGAACCCCAGTAGGGCATCACGAACGGGAACGTCGGCGGCACGGGCGCGTTTTCGGCGGTGTACACCGGATCGTCGTCCATCAACGCCTGCGCAAAGACGCGGATCGGCCCGCGCTCGATGATCACCTTCTGGGTGCCGAGCGGTCGTCCCTTGAGCTCGGTGAGTGCCACTCCATCGCCTCCGCAAGGTCGAGCCGGCGTGCGTGCCGGCGTTCGGATGCGGGAGATTACAAGCGGCCGTGCCGGCCCGGCCAGCGCCGGCGCGTCAGGGCCCTCATCGAGAATATGGCGGACGACTCGTCGTCAAGTAACCCAGGCCCGCCAGTCGTCCTCGAACGAACGCGCTTTCACGCGGACCCGCGACCGCCACGAGCGCACTTCGTGTCCGGCCCGATTCACGATGACGATCGATACGCCGACTGCGGCAATAAGCGCGGCGGGCATCACGAACTTCAACTTCTTACGCGACATCAAGAACCTCCTTCCGAAATTGCGAGCCCGCCAAGCCGCGGGCAGCAGCACTGCAACATCACTCGTCCTGAACCGGCCGGAGGATGGCGTCGTGCCGTACCTCATCGGAAGAGCCATCGGGACGACGCGGTCGGGGCGGACGTGGTCGGGGCGACGGCGACCCAGTATCGGCCCCCGGCCGAGCCATGTCCAGACGCATCGCCATCAGCTCTGCGACCGCCGTTGACCGCCCGGTTCCCGGTCGTCCATAATCCGATCGTCTCAAAACGCGGGACAGTACTTGGTTCGGTTGGTACTTCTTCGAGGCGGGAGAGGGACTGTGGCTGCAATCGAGTGTCAGCACTGCGGCGCGACCTTGAAGGTCCCAGACGACGCGCAGGTGCGATCAGGGCACAACGTGTCGAGTTCGGCGGCTCGCCGCGAGTGGATCATGCGGGATCGCGGCGTCGAGATCCACCGGTGTGTTGACTCCCTCGGGTCGCGGCGGAGCGACGGCTGGTAACTCGTAATCTCCGATCCCTCACGGTTCACGCCGACGTCGCACATAACCGCTGGTGAGAGATGGCGTTATTGCGCCGTCATCTCGCGCAGCTTGTGCTTCATCACCTTGCCGGTGGCGTTGCGCGGGAGCTCCTCGACGAACCAGAAATGTCGGGGACGCTTGTAGTCGGCGAGACGCTCGGCGCAGAACGACTGCAGCGCACCGGTCGACAACGACGCACCCGGCTTGCAGACCACGAACGCGCCGACGTCCTCGCCGAGGACTTGATGAGGAACGCCTACGACCGCGGCTTCCTGCACGTCGGCGTGCTCGAGGATCACCGCCTCGACGTCGGTGGCGTAGATGTTGTTCCCGCCGCGGATGATCATGTCCTTGATGCGGCCCGAGATGTAGACGAAGCCGTCGGCGTCGAGGTAGGCGAGGTCGCCGGTGCGTAGCCAACCGTCGGGTGTCCAGGTCGACGCGTTCGCACCGTCGTCCTTGTAATACTCGCGGCGCTTGCCGGGCAGCCGAACGAGCAGCTCGCCGACCTCGTTCGGCGGCCGGACCTCGTCGGTGTCGGGATCGACGACCCGCACCTCCATCGGCGGGTTCGGCCTGCCGACCGACCCGACGCGCGTGTCGGCCTCCTCCGCCGGCATCGTGATGAACGCGGGTCCGGCCTCGGTCAGCCCGTAGGAGTTGATGACCGAAGCGTTCGGCATGCGGTCCTGCAGCTTCTTCAACGTCGCGGGCGCGAGCGGGGCACTTCCGATCGACACCGCCATCGGCCCCGAGAGATCGGCCGACGCGAACCGCGGGCTCGCGGTGATGAGCTCGGCCATTGCGGGTACGAGGAAGATCATCATCGGCTTGTCACGTTCGACGACGTCGAACCAGCGATCGACGTCGAACTTGGGCATATAGAGGCCCTTGAGCCCCATCTTCATCGGGTTGAAGATGAAGCTCATTCCTGCGAACGTGAACAGCGGCGCGCCGTGCAACCAGCCGAGGTTGGTCCAGCTCGGGGCACAGTTCGGGATCATCGCGACGTTGCGGTGGCGGACGAGCACGCCCTTGGGCAGTCCCGTGGTGCCCGAGGTGTACATGATGTCGGCGATGTCGTCGGCGTCGAGCGGCACCTGCATGTCGCCGGAGTCGTAGCCGTCGAGGTCCGGCCAGTTGGCGCTTTCGAGGATCGCGCGTAGCGGCATCGTCGCGGCGACGATGTGCGCGTTGTCGAGCAGGCGCTCGTTGGTGACGAGGACGGTCGGCTCGGCGTGACGCAGGATCGTCAACACCTCGTCGATCGACAATCGCGTGTTCACCGGGACCACGACGGCGCCGGCCTTGTGGATCCCCGCGTAGGCGACGATCCATTGCAGGCAATGCTCACTGTCCATGTAGAGCGCGACGCGGTCTTGCTTGGCGACACCGTGATCGATCAGCCAGCGCGCGACCTGATTCGAGCGCTCGTCCCACGCGCGGAAGGTGATGGTCGCGCCGGCGTCCAGATCGGCGTAGGCGACGAGATCGGGTCCGCGGCGCGCCATGAACCGCAACTGGTCGACGAGGAGGTGCCCGTCCGGAGCCTCCGACAGGTTCGCCGATGACGCGCTCATTCCCCGAACCCCATGCGCGGGACCTTGGTGCGGTGCCCGGCGAAGATCTCGTCCTTTCGGGCTATCAGCTCCTCGGGCGTCCACCGACCCTGCGCGCGGTCGGCGTCGCTGCGGTCGAACGTGTGCACGCGCTGCCAGCCCTGCATGAGGTGGATCCGGGTCCCCCACATCACGAAGACCTGGCCTGACACGTCGGCGGCAGCGTCGCTCGCGAGGAAGCACACGAGGGGAGCGATGTTGTCGGGCTCCCATTCGGGACCCTGCATGTACTCGGCCGCGCCGGGCATCGACTCGGTCATCCGGGTGCGGGCACGCGGGCACACGACGTTGGCGGTCACGCCGTACTTCCCGAGCTCGCGGGCGATCACGATGGTCATCGAGATGATGCCGGCCTTCGCGGCCGAGTAGTTCGCCTGGCCCGCCTGGCCGAACAATCCCGACTCGGACGCGGTGTTGACGATGCGCCCGTTCGGTGTGTCGCCGGCCTTGCCCCGTTCTCGCCAGTGTCCGGCCGCCGCGTGGCAGGTCGACATGTGCCCCTTGAGGTGCACGTCGATGACTGCGTCCCATTCCGGTTCCGTCATGTTGAACGACATCGTGTCCCGCAGGACGCCGGCATTGTTCACCAGGATGTCGAGACGCCCGTACGCATCGATCGCGTGCTGCACGAGCGCACCGCCGCCACTCCAGGTCGCGACGTCGTGGGCGCTCGGTGTCGCAGTGCCGCCCGCGTCGCTGATCTCGGAGACGGTGTCTGAAGCCAGGTCGGAGTCGACATCATTGACGACGACACGTGCGCCTTCGCTCGCGAGGAGCTGTGCGTGGCCGCGGCCGATGCCGCCACCTGCACCGGTGACCACGGCGACCTTGCCGGCGAGGAGACCCACGCGCTCGAGGCTAGGACACCACGGAGGGAGGCGGCAGGGCGACGATCTCGCCGGGAAAGATGAGCCCCGGATCGCCGGACCGGAGCGTGGAACGATTCGCGGCGATCACCGCGTGCCAGTAGCGCGCAACATCGGTGTCAACAGGACGGATACCTGACACCCGGGTGAGCGACGCACGCGCGATGAGCCAGAGACTGTCGCCCGGGCGCACGACGACGTGCGGCGGGAGCTCGGACGGTGTCGGCACCGTGGCGGGCGCCGGGTCAGGTCGTGGGATCGGGGCACGCACGACCGGCGCGGGGATCGTCGGCATGGTGGTGCTCGGCATGGTGGTGTTCGGCATGGTGGTGTTCGGCTGTGATGTCTCCGGCGCGCGCACGACCGGCCGATCGTCGATGACGACGGCGGAGACGCGTTGGGCACCCACCGCCGGTGCGGGCAGGGCCGGGATCGCGAGGCACGAGCCGACGATCGCGATCTCGACCAGCCGGCGGATCCCGGCGGGGAGGGTCGACGCGAGCCGGTGTGCGATCCGGGGACGGGCAAAGCGGAGCGCGAGCAGGCAGGCGCCGGTTGCGACGAACAGCCACGCGCTCGCGCACACCGCGACGAACCAGGCCACGGCGAATGCGAGGTCGTCGCCGCGAGACCAGACGCTCCCCGACAGCCGCGGGCGAGCGACGACGAGCGCACCGAGGGATGCGAGGGCGAGGAGCGTGACGAGGACGAGCCGCAGCCGAGGCGAGTACCGGCGCACGAAGCATCTATATCAGACCATCTGAGATTGTGTCAAATATTGTCATCCGAGGTCGGGCGGCATAGCGTGGGGCGGATGGAAGCCCCCGACCTCGCGTCCACTCGAGTTCTGGTCGGGTCGTGCCCGCAACGGCGGTGCCGGCGAGGACCGGTCGCGTCCCCGTCCGTCGTTTGGTCGCTCGGGCGGCGGGCGCCGGTGGCGCGCGCCGCGCGGTCGCGCCCGGCCGATGGCGGCATTCGCGCTTCTCGCAGGCCTGACCGTCGCGTGGGTCGTGGCCGGTCACCGCTCGCACACGTCTGCTGCCGGCGACGCCCCCGCGCTCGCGACTCCTTCGTTCGTGTCGTCGCCCTCGTTCGTGTCGTCGACGGCTGCAGCGGCAACGACGGTGCCCCGCAGCCCCGACTGTCGCGGGTTCTCGCCCGGGCGGCGCGAGGTGCGGTGTGTCATCGACGGGATCGACCTCGATGTTCGGCTGTACGCGCCCGATGCGGTCGCGGCGGCCTATCGGCGCGCGGCCGGCGCCGAAGGAGCCGCGCGATCAGGGTCACCCGCGTGCGCCCGTGGAGTACCCGACGAGCGCGCGTGGTCGTCCGCGGCATCGCCTGGCGCCGTGCTGGGGCGCTACCGGTGCCGGTTCGAGCGCGAGCGCGCGGCGATGTGGTGGACGCACGGCGACCGGCTCGTGCATGCGGTGGCGCGCGACGGCGATCTCGCCGCGTTGTTCTCGTGGTGGCGCGCCCACCCCTCGGAGTGAGAGCGTGAACCCATGGCAGATGACGTCGATGATGTGCCGACCGACCACCCGTACGGCGGTTTCTCGACCGAGGTCATTGAGCTCCTGCGCGTCGCGCACTCGGCGACCCCGTTGCATCAGCTCCTCGGGCTGCGGTTCGTGAGCGGTCCCGACCCCGCGGCGGTGATCGTCGAGATGCCGGTCGCGCCGGGCGCGTTCAACGGGTCGGGCAACCTCCACGGCGGGGCGATCGCGAGCCTGGTCGACGTGGCCTCCGGCTCGGCTGCCGCGCGCGCCGGAACCTTCCGGCCCGGCGAGAACACGCTGGTTACGGCCGACATGCACGTCCGCTACCTCGGCCGGCCGAAGGGCACCATCGTACGGGCCGAGGCTCGGGTGATGCGCGCCGGCCGCCAGCTCATCGTCGTCGAGTGCCGCGTGGCCGACGATCTCGGCCACATCATCGCGTTCGCCGACTTCGCCGGGATGATCGTTCCGCTGCGCCAGCCGCTCCGGCCCGAGGGCGCTGCGGCCGGCGATGCGCACGTGCCCGACTTGTAGCCGCCCCGCCTCTCGGTCGCGCGACTCGTCTTCGGCCGAGGGTCGCGAGGATCCCTGACGGGACCACGGAAGGTTTGGTACGTTCGGCCGCCCTTTCCGAACAACCGGGAGCGTGCGATGGAGATCTTCCACCGGGTTGGCTTGTCCGAGGCCTTCCGCATTTCCCACGTCATCGTGGCCGTCATGTGGATGGGTCTGCTGTGGTACTTCAACTTCGTTCAGACGCCGGCGTTCGCCGAGATGGAGGCGAGCTCGCGCAACGATGCGTTCGACAAGCTGACTTGGCGCGCGCTCTGGTGGTTCCGGTGGTCGGCGGCCGCGACCGTGGTGTTCGGGCTGCTCATCATCGCGATCGCGCCGAAGGGCAGCTACGACAGGAATTTCTGGATCCACAGCACCGCCGGCCCGACGCTCGCGGTCGGCATCCTCTTCGGTCTCGCGATGTTCCTCAACGTGTGGCTCGTGATCTGGCCGAACCAGCAGATCGTGATCGGCAACGCGCGGACGCTGAAGGCCGGGGGCGAGGCGAACCCGAACGCGGCCGCCGCCGCCCGCGCCGGCGCGATGGCGTCGCGCCAGAACACGATCTTCTCGCTGCCGCTGTTGGTGTTCATGGTGGGCGCCGCGCACTTCTACGAGAGCGGCCCGAACTTCGGTGGCGGCCTCAGCTCCGGGAAATGCATCGTCTACCTCATCATCGGCATCGTGGTCTTGGCCGTGCTCCAGCTGAACGCACTGGGCATGATCAGCGGGCGCGGGAACACCGGCCTCAACATGATCTACGAGACCCACAAGAACGCGATGTACACCGGCTTCGTCCTGATCGTCGCGTTCTACATCCTCGCCGAGATCCTGCTGAGCGTCTGACCGACGACGCCGAACCTGCGCTACACGCCCAGGAGATCGGCGATGTGCGCGCGGTGGGTGCTGCTCGAGCCGAAGAGGGGTTCCAGTGACTTGACGCGCTTCACGTAGAGGTGCATGTCGTGCTCCCACGTGTAGCCGATCCCGCCGTGGATCTGGATGCCCTCCTTGGCCAACAGGCGCTGGCAGTCGCCGGCCGCGACCTTCGCCACCGATGTCGCGGCCGTACGCCGCGGATCGTCCTCGGCGACCGTGAGCGCTGCGAAGTAGCCGGTCGCACGCGCCCGTTCGAGCACCACGATCATGTCGGCGAACTTGTGCTTGATTGCCTGGAACGACCCGATCGGCACACCGAACTGCTCGCGTTGCTTGGCGTACTCGAGCGTGACGTCGAAGATGGTCTGTGCGACGCCGACGATCTCGAGCGCGGTCGCGACCGTCGCCTCCTCGATCGCACGGCGCAGCGCGGTTGCGCTCGACGACTGGCCGTCGCCGAGGACGCGGTCGCGCTCGACCCGGACGCCGTCGAGATCGACGTGGGCAAGGCGACGGCTGCCGTCGAGCGCGTGCACGCGCCTCGTTCGCATCGCGGCGACCGGTACGACGAGCGCGTGCACCCCGTCGTCCCCCGAGGTGCCCGGGCTGCGCGCGACGACGACCAGCTCGTCGACGGCGTCGCCTTCTACGACGAACCGCTTCTCGCCCGCCAACACGGCATGCGCGCCGTCGATCACGACGGTCGCGGTGACCGAGGCCGGATCGAACGAGCCTCGCTTCTCCACGATCGCAAGTGCTCCCGAGCAACTACCCGCCGCCACCGCACCGAGAAATCGGGCGCGCTGCTCGGCAGTGCCGGTCTCGCGCACCGCGGGAACGAATTGCGTCACGGTCGCGAGCAGTGGCCCGGGCGCGATCACCCGACCGATCTCCTCGGCGAGGATGCCGGCTTCGATCATCCCGAGGCCGATGCCGCCGTCGGATTCGGGAACGGTGAGGGAAGACCAGCCCAACCCGGTCAGCGTCGCCCAGAGCGCGTCGAGGCCGACGTCGTGGTCGACGACCCGGCGCGCGAGTGCAACCGGGCTCTCCTTCGCGAGCACCGCACGCATCGAGTCGCGTAGCTCGTCCTGATCGGGGGTGAATTCGAGCTCCATGGCCTCGGGACGCGTTCGGGGGTCGAGTCGGTCGACTTGGGCGACTCAGGTTAGGAGCTTCGCGATCTCGTCCACCAACGCTCGCCGGTCGACCTTTTCGCCCACAGTCAACGGCAGCGTGTCGACGACGTGCATGGCCTCGGGCAGCTTGTAGGTCGCGATGTGCGGGGCGGCGAACGCGCGCAGCTCGGCCAGCGACGGAGGACGATCCCGGTCGCGCGGGACGACGGCCGCGACACCGATCTCGCCCATGATGTCGTCGGGTCGGGGCACTACCGCAACGGCCGCGATGTCGGGATGGGTCGACAGCACGCTCTCGATCTCGACCGGGTACACGTTGTAACCGCCGCGCACGTACATCTCCTTGCTCCGGCCGACGAGTCGCAGGCGGCCGCGATCGTCTACCCAACCGAGGTCGCCGGTGCGCACGAAGCCGTCGGAAGTGAACGCGGCGCGGGTCTGGTCGGGATCCCGCCAGTAGCCGGACATGACGGCAGGGGAGCGCAGGCACACCTCGCCGATGTCGTTGCCGGAGACAGGTTCGCCCGCCCCGTCGCGTAGCGAGACGTCGACGCTCGCGTGCGGCCGGCCCACGCTGATGATCGCGTCCTCCTCCGGGTCGTCGAACGCGGTGCCGAGGCCGATGCCCGCTTCCGTGCACGAGTAGCGGGTGGCGAGTCGCGCGCCGAAGCGCCGGCGGGACTCCTCGGCGAGCCCGGGCGTGATCGGTCCGCCGCCGGCGATGATGTATTGCACCGTCGAGAGGTCGAAGTCGTCGAACTCGAGATCGCGCAGCATGAGCGCGAGCTGGGTCGGCACGCCCGCGACCGTCGTCATGCGCTGGCGCGCGAGGAGCTCGAGAGCGGGTCGGGCGTGCCAGCGTTCCATGATGAACGTCGTGCCGCCCCGTCGGAGATTGCCGGCGAACTTGGTCATGAACCCGAGGTGAGCGAACGAGGTGCCGCTGAACGAACGGCCACCGCCGTCCCACGTGTCGCCGACGTCGGTGAGGGTGATGAACGCGAGCTGGCGGTTGCAGTAGAGCGCGCCCTTCGGGAGGCCGGTCGTGCCCGACGTGAAGACGATCGCGACCGGGCGCTCGGGGTCGGGTGCCAACTCGGGGGGCGCTGGTCCCTTCACGCGCAGCTCCCGCAGCACGGTCTCGGACGAGGCGGCCGGCGGAACCTCGTCGGTCGTGAGGACGACGCGCGGTTCGGCGAGGGCGAGAATCGTGTCGCGCTCGCGCTCGGAAAGCCGATCGTTCACGCCCGCGGTGATCGCACCGAGCTTGGCAATCGCCGCGTACGCGAGGAGGTACTCGGGTCCGGGCGGCAGGACCAGCCCGACGACGTCAGCCGCGAGCACTCCCCGAGCGGTGAGCCCGACCGCGACCTCATCGGAGATGTGATCCACATCGGCATACGACAACGACCAGCCGAGCGGAGTGACATAGGCGGTACGATCCGCGAAACGGCGGGCGGCTTCCGCGATCGTCCAGGGCAGGCCCGGGAGAGACATGGCCGAAGCGTACAAGTCGTCTCGACGAGCGACCGGCGGGCGCGATGTCTCGCCCCCGCCGGGCACGCCGGCCGCCGCGAGGGAACTGCGGGCCCAGGGTCGCAAGATGATGCGCAAGCTGCTCGACGCGGGGATGCGCGTATTCGCCGAGCGCGGGTTCCACGCGGCCCGCGTCGACGATATCGTTCGCGCCGCGCGCACGTCGCACGGCACCTTCTACCTTTACTTCGCGAACAAGGAAGAGCTGCTGCGCGCGCTCGCCATCCAGTGCGCGCACGAGATGGGTGCGCTGGCCGGCGGCCTGGGCGAGGTCGCGGGTGACGAGGCGGGTGCGGCCGAGCTGCGCCGGTTCCTCGAGACCTTCTTCTCGACCTACGCGCGGTTCGGGCCGGTGCTACGCGCCTGGATGGAGGGCAACGTCGAGGATCGCGAGACGAGCCGACTGGGTGTGGTCGCGTTCACCGACATCGCGACCGCGCTCGGTTCGCGTATGCGCGACGCCGGAGCACGCGGTGACGTCGCCTCGATCTCCGCGCTCATGGCGCTGCTGGAGCGGTTCGCGTATTTCCTGGTGTCGCGCGAGCTCGAGTTCGACAGCGACACGTTGTTCGACACCGTCACGCGCGTCGTGCACCGCGGTTTCTTCGGAGCGCCGCTCGCGGCCTAGCGTCGCGAGCGGCGATATCGGGCGATTCGGCTTCGGAAGACTCGGACTCGGACTCGCCCTCATCCGTGGGGTACCGGGTCGACAGGTAGATGGCCTTCGTCGCACCGAGCAAGGGGATTGCGAACAGGCCGCCGACGAGCCCGCCCGCCGCGACGCCGACGAGGGCGGCGACCATCGTCGCCGGCGGCGAGAGGCGAACGGCGCGACCGATGATCAGCGGTTGCAGCACATGGTTCTCGAGCTGCTGGTACACGAGGAATATGGCGAGCGCGATCAACCCGACGACCGCGCCCTGCGTAACCGCGAGGAGGACGAACACCACGCCGCCGAGGAATCCGCCGATCTGCGGGATCGGATTCGTGATCGCCACCCATACGGCGATCAGCGGCGCGAGCGGGACGCCGAGGGAGAGTGCGCCCGTGAGCATGACGACGCCGCCGAGCGCGGCGACGAGCAGCGTGCCCGCGATGTAACGGCCGATCACGTTGTAGACGAGACGCCCCATCCGGTCGGCGTCGGAACGCCGGCGTGCGGGCACGAGCCGGCGGACGCCGCCGACGAGGAACTCACCGTCGAGCACGATCGTGATCGCGAGCAAGATCGTGAACAGGGCGGCCGCGACACCGTCGGCGATCGCACCGGCTGCGTTCTCGATCGGCTTCGAATTGGTGCTGAGGTGCTGCGGCACGTCGTTCAGCCACTGCTGTACCTTCTCGGAGGCGTTCGCTTCACGCAGACGTGGGCCGACGATCGGAAGCCGGCCGAGGTCCTTGACGGTCTGCGGGATCTGTTTGTTGAAGTCGCGTACCTCGCGGATCGTAGGCGCGGTGATCAACGCGACGACGACCGTGATGAGGAGTGCGGCCGTGACGAGCACGACGCCCGCGGCGGTGCGGCGATGCCATCCGGTTCGCCGCTTGAGCGCTTCGACCAACGGATTGAGTGCGAACGCGAACAGCGCGGCGAGCGCGAGCGACGAGAGCGTGCGTGGAATCGAGCGGATGAACCAGACCGCGATCACGAATATCGCGACCGCGATGGCAAGCGGGACCGCCGAGCGCGGATCGAGATCGACGCCGTCGTTCGGCGGGTCGGCCGTCGTCGTCGAGGGTCCGAGAGGGAAGGACTCCACGTCGGTATCGTACGAGCCGATGGCCGATGTCGCGCGCACGCTTCGAGTGCGGTTGTCGGTTCGTTCCGCGCTCGCCCTCGTCTTCGGGCTCGGCATCACGTTTCTGGTCCTCGAGATCGCGCGCGACGCCGAGCGCGTGATCGCGTGGGCGCTCTCGGCGATGGCGATCGCCGCCCTCGTCCGGCCGGGCATCGTCTGGCTCGCACATTTCCGTTTCGTTCCCCGCGCGGTCGCCGTGCTCCTGACCGCGCTCGTCATGCTCGGCGCGATCGGCTTCGCCGGCTACAAGATCGTGAACGACGTCTCCGACGCAATGAGCAGCCTGCAGCAGGCCGCCCCGCAGCGCGCGGCCGAGCTGGAGAAGAATTCCAAGTTCTTTCGCGAGATCAAGCTGGAGGAGCGCGTCACCAACCTCGTCGACACGATCCCCGAGCGGCTCGCGGGCGGCGCGGCTCCGGAGGCGATCAAATCGGCGGTGTCACAAGGCGTCGCGTTCCTCGCCGGGCTCATCCTCACGATCTTCTTCGTGCTCTACGGGACCCGCCTCATCGAAGGTGGGCTTCGTCTCATCGACGACGATGCGGTCCGGCAACGGACGGAGTACGTGATGCGCGACGGATCGCGGCGCGCGCTCTTCTTCGCGCGCGTGAAGCTCTGGGAAGCGCTCGTCGTGGCGTTGGTTGCGTTTGGGATCGCGAATGCCGCCGGGGTGCCGGGCCCCGCCGCACTCGCGGTGTGGGTCGGACTGTGGAGCTTCCTGCCCATTGCCGGCGTCCTCATCGGAGCGCTTCCGATTATCGTCTTCGCGGGCGCGCACACGCTGACGCGCGCGTTGGTCGTCGCCGGGTGCTTCATGGTGATCCTGGCGTGCCATTGGTGGCTCAATCGCTGGCTCGAACGGCGCACCGTGCACGTGGGCTCGTTCGCGATCGTGCTGGCCGCCTTCGGCGGTCTCGAGCTCTACGGGCTCACCGGCGCGTTGCTGTTCGTGCTGGGCGCAGTGCTGGCGGTCTCGATCATCAGCGAGATCGGACCGGAAGAGGTCGCCGAGGTGCTCGCGGCGACGCCCGAGTCCGCGGCGCAGCGGGAGGGGTCGCCGGTGACACCGCCCCGCCGCTTGCGGGCCGCGCTCAGGCGCCGAGGATGACGGTGCTCGCAGAGGAGAACCAGCCGCCGGTCCCGTTCACGCACGCGAGTTGCGCATTCTCGACCTGGCGGCCGTCCGCCTCGCCCCGGAGCTGGCGCGTCGCTTCCACAAGCAGGAACATGCCGCGCATTCCGGGATGGCAGTGCGAGAGGCCGCCGCCGTCGGTGTTCGTCGGGAGGGCGCCGCCGAGGCGGAGCCGACCGTCGGCGACGAAGGGCCCGCCTTCACCCGGCTTGCAGAAGCCGAGCGCCTCGACGCTCGCCAGCACCATGTGAGTGAACGCGTCGTAGATCTGGCAGACGTCGATGTCGTCGGGGGTGACGCCGGCCCGGGCGAAGGCGTGCCTCCCGCTCTGCACGGCGGGCGAGCGGGTGAAGTCGTCCCACTCGCTCATCGTCGTATGGCTCGTCGCCTCGCCGGTTCCCAGCACCCACACGGGTTTCTTGGCGAGGTCGCGCGCGCGCTCTTGGCTCGTGAGCACGACTGCGCCGCCGCCGTCGCTGCGGATGCAGCAATGGAGCTTGGTCAATGGGTCGGCCATCATCCGGCTGCTGTTGACCTCGTTGATGGTGATGGGATCGCGGTAGTAGGCCTCCGGGTTGAACGAGGCGTTGTAGCGCGTGCTCACCGCGATCTCGGCGAGTTGGTCGACCGTCGTGCCGAATTCGTGCATGTGCCGACGCGTTGCCATCGCGTACTTCGAGATGAGCGTGTGGCCGAACGGAACGTCGAACTGGACCGGACCGCGGCCGCCGAAGCCGAGGTTCGCGGTCCGCCGGCGCGCCTTCAGGTCGGCGCGGGTCGTCGAGCCGTACGCGAGCACCACCACTTCGGCGTGACCGGCGAGAATCGCCGCGGTGGCATGTTCGACCATGAACTCCCAGCTGGAGCCCCCGACGCCGGTTCCGTCGACCCACGTCGGGCGGAGCCCGATGTATTCCCCGATCTCGATGGGCGCGAGCATGCCCGTGCCGCTGGAGCCGAAGCCGTCGATGTCGGCCTTCGTGAGGCCGGCGTCCGCGATCGCGCGCGACGCGGCCTGGTAGTGCAGCTCGAAGGGGGTCTTGGTGTCGACGCGCCCAATGTCCGACAACGCGGCGCCGACGATTGCGACTTTCCTGGTGCCCACCATCAGCGCAGTGTCCACTCCACGCGCTTGCCGGAGGCGAACATCTGCTGTCCCTCCCTGATCGATTCCTGGTTCGTTCCCATCGCGACGAACGCGTAGGCGAGGCGCACCGCCTCGCGTTGCGGCATGGAGCGGGTCGACCAGATCGCGCGCACGGTACCTTCGATCGCGAGGCGTGGTTGCGAAGCGATGATCGCGGCGATCTCACGGGCGCGCGCGGCGAGCTCGGCGCCGCGGACGACCTCGCTGACCATGCCGATCTGGTGGGCCCGCTGCGCCGACATGCGCTCGTAGTTGCCGAGGAGCGACAGCCGCATGATCTCGGGGAACGGCGTGATGCCGGCCATGTGGATCGGCTCGAACGCCGCGGTCATGCCGTAGGTGACGTGGGGGTCGAAGAAGGTCGCATGGTCGGCGGCGACGATGAACTCGACCTCGCCGAGCATGTAGAACGCTCCGCCGCACGCCATGCCGTTGACGGCCGCGATGACCGGCTTCCAGAGGTCGCACGACTTGGGTCCGATGTTGTCGCCCGGGTCGTTGAACATGAACGGTGTGGCACCGCTGCCGACGACGCCGGGGTCGGTCGTCTCGTTGCCAACGCCCCCCATCTGCTCCATGCGGTCGATGCCGGTGCAGAACGCCTTGTCGCCCGCGCCGGTGAGGACGATGCAACGCACCGGGTCGTGCCGGCGAAGCGCCCGCCACAACGTGTGCAGCTCGCGCTGCATCAGCGAGTTGAACGCGTTGTGGACGGTCGGCCGGTTCAGGGTGACGACCGCGACGCCGTCGTCGCCCTCGTCGTACGCGAGGGTCTCGAAATCGGGGATCATGCCCGCCGCTGCGCGTCGATTCCCGGATTCTCGCTCTGGAACACGTACCGGTTGACGATGCGGCCGATGTCGGCCGGATCCCACTGCTTGGGCTTGCCTTCCTTGTCGGTGGCGAGGAACTGCTCGCCCATCTCCCAGGGACGGTAGAGCGCGAGGTTGTTTCCGACGAGCCGCAACACCTGACCGGTGACGTGCAGCGCCTCGTCGGACGCGAGCCAGACGACCGCCGGAGCGGAGTTGCCGGGGTTCATCGGCTCGAACTCGGTGTAATCCTCGGGGTTCTTGACGTCGATCTTCATTGCCTGCGCGACCATGCGCGTCGCGCCGCCGGGTCCGATGCAGTTCGCGCGTACGCCGTAGCGGCTCAGCTCGAGGCTTGCGATGATCGTCATCGCCGCGATGCCCGCCTTGGCCGCACCGTAATTGATCTGGCTGGCCTGACCCTGGAGGCCGGCGCTCGACACGGTGTTGATGATCGCGGCGCGGGGCTGGCGGTCTTCCTTCGACTCGCTGCGCCAGTACGCCGAGGCGTGGTGCATCGTGTTGAAAGCACCGTACAAATGCACCTTCACGACCGAGTCGAAGTCGTCGGGTGACATCGAGAACATCATCTTGTCGCGCAGGATGCCGGCGTTGTTCACGAGCACGTCGAGCCGCCCGAACGCCTCGATCGCGGAGCCGATGATGTTCTTCGCGCCGTCGAAGTCGGCGACGCTGTCGTAGTTGGCGACGGCTTCACCGCCCCGCTTGTTGATGACCTCGACGACATCGTCGGCCGCGCGCTTGTCGGAACCCTCGCCACTCACCGATCCCCCGAGGTCGTTGACCACGACCTTGGCGCCGTGGTCGGCGAGCATGATCGCTTCGCCGCGTCCGACGCCGTTGCCCGCACCGGTGACGATGGCCACCTTGCCGTCGAGCATGCCCATTTGCGCGTTCCCCCTAGTGGCAAGAAAACTGACGTTGGCGTCACCGTAGCGCGGGCTCGAAAGCCCGTGCCAAGGCCGAGGAGCAGGCGGTCATGTCCGTCGACACGAGCGTGATCGGACGGCGAACCGGTGCGTGGCGCGTCGCGCTCGACCGTTCGGTACTCGCGAACTTTGCCGCGGCGGTCGGCGATCACCGCGACCTCTACGGCGTCGTCGGCGCGCCCGCGGCGCCGACGTTCACGTTCGCCGCGCCGTACTGGTCGAGGCTTTCGACCGACGACCAGCCCGCCGATCCGACCGAGGGCGGTGGGAACCCGATGCACGCAATCATGGGACAGCTGCACGGCCAGGGCGCGCTCGTGCTGCATGGCGAGCAAGAGTTCGTGTACCACCGCACTCCGGTTGCGGGCGATGTGCTCGACGGCGTGCAGACGATCACCGACATCTACGAGAAGGCGTCCGAGCGCGCGAACATGACGTTCGTCGTCATGGAAACTCAATGGAACGACGCGCGCGACGGTTCACCCGTCGTGACGGAACGCTTCAACCTGATTGCCCGGCTCGAGCGGTAGGAGACAAGCGTGGGACGTCTGCAGGACAAGGTCGCGATCATCACGGGTGCCGGGCAGGGCATCGGCCTCGCGTACGCGCAACGGTTCCTCGACGAGGGGGCCAAGGTCGTCGTCGCCGAGATCAACGAGGAGCGGGCGGCCGCGGGGATGAAGACCCTCGCGGGCAAGGGCGACGCGCGCTTCGTGCCGACCGACATCTCCGATCCCGAATCGGCGCAGGCCTGCGTCGACATGGCGGTCGAGGCGTTCGGTACCGTGCACATCCTCGTCAACAATGCCGCCCTCTACTACGACATCGACAACTTCGATCCGAGCTTCGAGTACCTGAAGAAGGTGTTCGCAGTGAATCAGTTCGGCGCGTGGCTGATGGTGCGCGCCGCTGCGCCGGTGATGGCGAAGCAGCAGTACGGACGCGTGATCAACCAGTCGTCCGGCGCGGCCTACGCGTACTCGTTCCCGACCTTCGGTGACGAGTTCACCGGCCTGGGCAACTACAGCTACTCCATCACGAAGTGGGGCATCGTCGGGCTCACGAAGTTCATGGCCGCGCAGCTCGGCGCCTGGAACATCACCGTCAACTGCATCGCGCCCGGCGTCACGATGACGGAAGCGACGAAGAAGATCGTCCCCGACGTCTATATCGAAGGAATGACGGCGCAGACCGCGATGAAATCGACCCTCGAGCCCGAGGATCTCGCCGGCGCGTGTGTGTTCTTCGCGAGCGACGACGCCAAGTTCGTGACCGGCCAGACCCTGGTCGTGGACGGCGGCCTCGCGATGCCCGCGTAGCCGAAGGTCCTCGTCGCCGCGAGCGAGCAGGGCTTCCGCGCGTTGGTGAACCACAGTGACGAGGTCATCATCGTCACCGATCGCAACGGCGTGATTCAAGAGATGAGTGACTCCGTGAACCACGTTCTGGGAGTGTCGGCGCAGGGGCGGCTCGGCCGCAAGGTCATCGATCTCGTGCATCCCGACGAGATGATCGCAGCCGAATCAGAGCTCGCGCGGACGCTGTCGACAGGGTCGGCGGGGCCGTCCGAGTGGCGCTGTCGCGACGGCGTCGGAGCGTGGCGCTACGTCGAGGTGTCGTGGATCAACCTGTTGGAACTACCCGAGGTCGCCGCCGTCGTGTTGAACATGCGCGACGTGACCGAACGGCACCGGCTCGAAACGGAGCCGCGTCATCGCGCCTTCCACGATTCGTTGACCGGGCTCGCGAACCGGGCGTTGCTACGCGACCGCATCGAGCATGCGATGGCCCGCCGCGAGACCTGTGAAGCGGCGCTCATGGTGGTCGATCTCGACGGATTCAAGCACGTCAACGACAGTCTCGGTCATCTGGCCGGTGATCACGCTTTGGCCGTCGTGGCGGACCGCTTGCGGGGCGTCAGCCGCCCGGGCGACACCGTGGCGCGGCTCGGCGGCGACGAGTTCGCGCTGCTCATCGAGGACCCCATGTCGCGAGACCAGCTGCACGCTTTGGGGAGCAGGTTGATCGAAGCGTTGGACAACCGTTCGAGTGGCAAGACCGGGCCGTCGTGGTCGGCGCAAGTGTCGGTGTCGCGTTCGTCGAGGCGGGCCTCCACAGTGCCGACGACTTGATCCGCAACGCCGACATCGGACTGTATGCAGCCAAGGCCGAGGGTCGGGGCCGAGTGCGCGCCTTTGATTCGTCCATGTTCGACACGGCCCGAACCCGCTTCGAGCTCGAGAACGACCTCCGCACCGCCGTCGACAAGCTCCAACTCGTTTTGCAATACCAGCCGATCGTCGAGCTCGACACCGGCCGGCCGAGCGGCTTCGAAGCACTCGTCCGCTGGCAGCACCCGACCCGGGGGATGCTTGCTCCCGACGAGTTCATCCACATCGCCGAGGAAACCGGCATGATCGTCCCCCCCGGCAGGTGGGTTCTCAACCGGGCGTGCCGCGACCTTGCGAGCTGGACGGCAACGTGTCCCCAAGCCGGGCGCTTGTGCGTCAGTGTCAATCTTTCCGCGCGCCAACTCGAGGACCCACACGTCGTGACGGACGTGCAAGCCGCTCTCTCCGACTCCCGGATAGAGCCGAGCCGGCTGGTCCTCGAGATCACCGAAACCGCCCCATGCACGACAAGCAGGCGGCACTCGCGCGGCTCAACGCACTGAAGGCCGTGGGAGTCAACCTCTCGGTCGACGACTTCGGCACCGGCGACTCGTCGCTGGGTTACCTGCGGCAGTTTCCCATCGATACCGTGAAGATCGAAAAGAGTTTCGTCGACGAGATCCACAACGGCGGCGACGATGCGTCCTTCGTCGGTGCCATCCTGCGGCTCAGCGAGGCCCTTCACCTCGACACCCTCGCCGAAGGGATCGAAACCGAGGACCAGGCCAACGCGCTGCAGCAACTGGGCTGCCACCGCGGTCAGGGTTACCACTACGCCCGGCCACTCGATCCGACTGACGTCGACGAGCTCCTCCGCACACAAGGCGCCGCGATCGCGTCGACTACGGGCGGCAGATGATCTCGCCGTGCAGGACGGCGAACCACGCGTCGGGATGCGCAACCCAGTTGCGCCAGGCGGCGGCGATGTCCTCGAGCTCCGCTCGGGTCGCGAAGCCCTCGTGCTCGGCCTGTCCGGCGATGGCCGAGGTCGTCATCCGGTCGGCCCACAACCCGCCCCACCACTCGCGGTCGTCGGGTGTGGCGAAACACCACACCGACGCGCTGGGCTGTACGTGCGAGAAGCCGGCCGCGTGCGCCCACGCCAACAGAAACCGGCCCGCATCGGGTTCACCACCGTTCACGCGTGCGATGTTCCGGTACAACGCCAGCCACGCATCGAGGGTCGGCTCCTCCGGATACCAGGTGAAGGCGGCGTAGTCGCTGTCGCGCGCGGCGACCACACCGTCGGGCCGGCACACGCGCCGCATCTCGCGCAGCGCGCCCACCGGATCGGGCAAGTGCTGCAGGACCTGATGTGCGTGCACGACGTCGAACGCCGCGTCGGGATACTCGAGGGCGTACACGTCGCCGGTGGCGAACTCGACGTTGTCGACGCCGGAACCGTCCCGCCGGGCTTGGTCGATCACGTCTCTCGACGCGTCGATGCCGACGACGCGCCCGGGCGCGACTCGATTGGCGATGTCAACCGTGATCGTCCCCGGGCCGCACCCCACGTCGAGCACGCGCGCACCGGGCGCGAATCGAGCCGCGACGTAGGCCGCGGAGTTCTCGACCGTTCTCCACCGATGCGATCGCAACACGCTCTCGTGATGGCCATGGGTGTAGGTCATGCGGGCATGCTCCCACGCGGGCTCCGACGCAGCCGCGGCGATTCGCTAACTCGCCGCGACGCGGATGTGAACTTTGGTCCAGCCGGAGGCGCCGATCTCGACGCCGAGGTCCCACATACCAGTCGTGCCGTCGAACGTCGACGGGATGGGTGCCGTGCCGGTCGCGGGCGACCACGCACGCGCGGAGATCGCCGCCGCCGACCATCCCACGAGGTGGACGTGTTCGTTTCTGCCGAGGACCGTCACGACTGTGGAGCGATCGGACTCGATTGCAACCCCGGCGATCCGAGCGTCACCGGCGCATGCATACAGATCTGGATCGCCGATTACTGCAACACCGCCGGGGAGTATCGGCGCGAGTACCCGATAGTCCCAACCTGCAGGCTCGAGCTCGATCTCGTACGCGCCGGTTGCCGAGATGACGTCGACGCGTCGGTTGCGCCAATCGAACACCGCGAGTGATTCCGTGTGCGGACGGTCCTCCCCGAGGTCGGTCAACGCAACCCGTGCCTTGTGTGGCTGTTTGTCGATGGCGACATTGAGCGAAGCCACGTAGCCCCAGCGGCCGGCGGGGTGCTGCGTATGCGTGGCGCCGACGAGCGGCTCGCCCGACCACACTGGTGCGGCGAACGCCGCACCGTCGACCGCCGCGACAGGAACGTCGGGGCGCACGAGTACGCCGTCGGCGCGACAGGTCCGTCGGATGAGCTCGACGTCGGCCTCGCCGATCCGGTCACCGACCCCGACCGGTCCGCCCGACAGCGCGGCAAGCAACGCCTCGACCGCGCGGGTCTCGGAGCTCTTCGCCGAGTGGAAGACGTCCTTGTACGGCCAGAGTCCGAGGGCGCGGGCCATGACATTGGTGTGCAAGAACCATGCCCACAACACCTCGGGTCCGACCAGGTACCCGTGGTCGCCGCTCGTGCGGATCGACGTGATGTGGCGGAGACGACTTGTTTGCGCGAAGTCGGCGGGCGAGGCCATGCACCACTGCGCGTGAAGGTTCCGCGCGCCGAGGCCGGCGTCGATGCCCTCCTGCCATGCCGCCGCCCGGCCCGCCGCGCGTAGTTCGCGCACACCGAGAAAGCACTCGATCAACCAGTCATGCTCGAACACTTCGACGCCCCAGGCGACGGCTTGGTCGAGCAGCCGGCCGTAGAGCTCGTCGTCTTGCGGATGCGCCCGGTCCCCGTCGATCCACATTTTGAAGTCGTCGGCGTACGGCGATTGCGCGGACAGGTGACGGCAGTGTGCGACGAGAGGTCGTCGACCGAGCCGTTCGCGCAGCGCGTCGACGCCGTCGGGGAGCACGTCGGCGCGGGGCTCCCATACGACCATGCCGGTCGGCGGGACAACCCAATCATCGGTGTCGAATGGGCGCAACACCTCGTGTGGGTACCACCACGAGTCGAGCTGAACTGCGCCCACGGGAACGCCGCGCGCTTCGAGATCGTCGACGGCCGCGACGATCGTCGATGCGGCGTCGAGACCGGCCTCGGTGCGGTACCAGTACGCGCTGCCGTTGTCGGTCCAGTACGACAATCGAGTACCCAGCACATCGCTGTCGCGTTCCGGCGCCGGCACGCCCGACGCCGATCGCAAGAGCTGGGCCCATCGAGCGAAGCATTCACGGGCGCCATCGCCCGCGATGACGGCGAGCTCGGTCGCGAAGCCGGCCGGTACGTGGTCGATATCGCCGTGCCAGCCCGCACGAACGCCCGCGGCAGCCTGGTCCTTTCCGGCGGGAACCGCGATCACCTGCTCGTGAAATGCGTCGAGCGGAGCCAGCAACATCGTGCGACCGTCGGGTGCGACCAGGCCGAGAGGCATGACGACCGCGGGACGGAAGTCCAACAGTCGCCACTTTGCCATCGCTGCATCACTGAACACCGGCAACGCGAACTCGGTGTACTGGTAGCCAAATGCCCGCAGGCCTTCCGGTGCACCGCCGTCGACTCGGCGGCGCGGATCGAACCGCCACGCGACCGCCGGCTGCGCGAAACCGTCCGACGCCAGGCCCGGCCGCGACTCGGTGGCTTCCAAACGCAAAACCACGACCGGGTCCTCCGCGAGCGCGCGTATCTCGGCGACGAGCCAATCCGACTCGAGGCGCACGTTGTTCGCGGACGCCGAAACCTGTGCCACGGCCGGGGCATTCGGCATCACCAACCGGCCCGGCCCGAGCCAATCAGACTCGTCCCGACCGATCCGCAACTCGCCCACAGCCGTCACCGTGACCTGCAACGGACCCGCGGCCAACGAATAGTCGTCTCCGAGGTCGGGCACCGCAGCATTCAAGCGGATCACTGCAACTCTGCGCACGCCGCGTCCGAGACGGGGTGCGACCCTGCGCGCTTCCATGCTTCGCCGGGTAGTGGGCTTCCCGGGCCACGTCGTCGAGGTAGCGGGGGATCAAGTGCCCGTGCAGGTGCGGGACGCCATTGCCGAGCAGCTGATAGTTCGTCTTGCACGGTTCGAAGTGGCGCTCGATCGCCGGCGGCGTGGAGTACCTCCTGCCAGTACCCCGTCGCCTCCGGTGCGCGCGCTTCGCACATCGGACAGCGCTAGGTCGGACGAGTACGCGTCTACGCGGCGCGGGCTTGGGCGTCGTGGTTGTGTTGGTGGCGGTGGTGTTGCCAGCAGAGGAGTTGGAGGTTTTCGAGGTTGGTGGGGGCCGCCGCGTGTCCAGTGCACGAGGTGGTGGCTTGGCAGCGGTCGGGAGGTTGGTCGCATCCGGGCGTTTGGCAGTTTTGGTCGCGTACGACGAGTGCTTTCAATACTGGCGGGGAGATGGTGCGGGTGGCGCGGCCGACGTCGAGGACTTCGGATCGTCCGGCGGTGATGATCCGGCTGATGTCGCAGTCGCAGGTGAGTCGTTCGAGCGTCGCGGTGGAGAGGTGACCGTCGCGGCGTTGCTCGGTGCGAATTGTGGCGGTGTGCTCGGGCGTGGGCCGGGGAGTTCGTCGAGGTCGATCACGACGGTGACGTGGGGGCGGACGTTTCGGGTCTCGCCGACGGCGCCGGTGTCGAGGGAGCGGCGCAGGAGGTTGGTGAGGGCGTCGAATCGGCGTTGCGCCGGCGTGCGGGGGTCGTGCTCGACGCGGTCGCGTTCCATCTCGGCGTTGATCGTGGCGGTGTGGATGGCGCCGCTTTCGGGGTCGCAGGTCCCGTCGTAGGCGACCATGCCGTCGAGGGTGGCGGACATGTAGTGACGGCGCCGTTCGAACAGTGCTTCGTCGGTGGAGGCGCCGCCGTCGCCGTCGATCGCGTCGGTCAGGTAGCGGACGACCCCACCGAGTTCCCTTGGCGTGTACGCACGGGCGACGTCGACGAGCTCGGCCTCGACCTCGGAGATGCTCGCAGCACGGTCCGGCGTACACGCGTTCGCGACGACGGTGGCATGACGTTGTGAGATCTCACCCCGGCCGAACGCGGCTGCGACCTTGGGGAGCGCTTCGAGCTTGCGCGCCAGTTCGATATGGCTGCGCGCGACGCCGTGGTCCATCCGACATGCCGCCCGAAGCGCACCCGCGGCGCTGAGGAACCCATCGGCGCTCCAGTCGCCCGATCGGTCGTACGCCGCGACCTTTTTCAGCCACGCCGCTTCGTGCGCGTCGAGTGCGCGACGCTCAGCTGCGAGCGCCGCGACCGACACGAACATATGTTCGATGATAGTCGAATAGTGCCTACAGAACAAGAGGAATTGCCCGTGCGGAGCAAAAATGCGCACCGACCGCACGTGAAGCACGCGCCGCAACGTGGCGAGCATCCACAGTCGTTGTCGCGCTCTTACACTCGCACGCCATGACGATCGACGGTTACGTCGCGACGGAATTCGAAGGGGTACTCGACGTTTTCGAACAGAACTTCGACCAGCGCGGCGAGGTCGGCGCGGCGGTGAGCGTGTACCTCGACGGGGAGCCGGTTGTCGACCTCTGGGGTGGCCTGGCCGATCCGACGAACGGCATGCCCTGGAGGGAAGACACGCTCGTGCTCGTGTACTCCGCCACGAAAGGCGTCACATCCGTCTGCGCGAACCTGCTCATGGAACGAGGGCAGCTCGATCCCGATGCCGCGGTTGCAACGCTGTGGCCGGAGTTCGCCGCGAGCGGGAAGGCGGCGATCACCGTCGGCCAGGTGATGTCGCACCAAGCCGGCCTGCCATATGTCGAGGGGGAATACACGCTCGAGGAGGTGCTCTCGTGGGCGCCGATCGTCGACGCACTCGCCGCGCAGGCCCCGATATGGGAGCCCGGCACGAAGCACGGCTACCACATGCGCACCTTTGGATGGCTCGTCGGTGAGATCATCCGGCGGGCCGACGCGCAGCACCGTACCGTGGGCACGTTCTGGCGAGACGAGATCGCCGACGCGCTCGCCGTCGACTTCTGGATCGGCCTCCCGGAGGTTCTCGAGCCGCGCGTCGCGCAGCTCGTCCCACCCCGGACCGATCTGCGCGCGGCGCTGCGCGCGTTCGGCGACGATCTATTGCTCGCGCGCGTGTTCTCCAATCCTGGTGGCCACTTCAACTACGACCAGATGTGGAACACGCGCCGGTTGCATGCGTGCGAGCTGCCGTCATCGAACGGCATCGGGAGCGCACGCGCCCTCGCACGTCTCTACGCGTCGTGTATCGGGCCGGTCGACGGACACCGGACGCTGCAACCCCGAACGGTCGATCGCGCAACCATCGAGCGCGCCTGCGGCAAGGACGAGGTGTTGATGACCGACAGTTGCTTCGGTCTCGGCTTCCTGCTCGGGCCGTCGTTCGGCGCGGCGAACCCACCGCGAGCATTCGGGCACGCCGGCGCCGGTGGCTCGCTCGGATTCGCCGATCCCGACACGGGGCTCGCGTTCGGATATGTGATGAACGACCTGCGCTTCGACCCCCGGGGCGATCCGCGCAGTGTGGAGCTCGTGCGCGCGGTCTACCGGGCGGTCGAGCGGGGGAGTTGATCGAAAGGGAGCGTTCGGTCGGCGCGCGGCTCTTCGGGCAGGCCGAGCACCCGCTCACCCACGATGTTGCGTTGGATCTCGTCGGTGCCGCCGCGAATCGAGATCGACGGCGCGGTGAGGAATAATGTCTGCCATTCGCCGTGTGGATCGATCGTCGCGTCGGCGCCGAGGAGGCGCGCCGCGAGTGCGGCGTACGACTTGAACAGCGAGGCACCACGCACTTTCATCCCCGACCCTTCCGGACCCGGGCGTCCGGCCCGTGCCGTGTCTCGTGCCCGCCGTGCGGTGTATCCCATGACCCGCGTTTCGATGAACAACCGCGCAAGCTCTCCGCGGATCACGGGGTCGGACGCGCGTCCGCGGGTGCGGGCGAGCTCGACGAGCCGGCTGACGTCGAGTAACCCGCTCGTCCCTCCGGCCGTCGACGCGCCCCGCTCGTACGACAGGCACGTGAGCGCGACCCGCCATCCGTCGCCGACCTCGCCGATACGGTCGGCATCGGCGACGCGCGCGTCGTCGAGGAAGACCTCGGTGAAATGGGCGTCGCCGTTCATCTGTCGCAACGGGCGGACGTCGACACCAGTGCCCTGGAGGTCGAGTCCGAAGGCGGTGATGCCACGATGCTTGGGAACCGAGACGTCGTGGCGTGCGAGCAGGAGCCCGAAGCGCGCATACGCGCCTCGGCTCGTCCACACCTTCTGGCCGCTGATGCGCCACTCGTCGCCGTCGCGCGTCGCACGCGTTCCGAGTCCGGCGAGGTCCGACCCTGCGCCCGGCTCCGAGAACAGCTGGCACCAGATCTCCTCACCGCTCGCGATCGGCGGCAACCAGCGCGCCCGTTGTCGAGGGCGACCGTGGGTGAGCAACGTCGGACCGACGAGCTCGAGGCCGACAAGGTACGGGTACAGGTCGGGCACCGAGAATCCCGCCAGCTCGCCGCGCACGATGCCCACCTGCTCGGGCGCCGCGTCGAGTCCTCCGTACTCCTTCGGCCACGAGGGTACGGCGAGCCCCGAGCCCGAGAGCGCCTGCAGATAGGCGCGACCGGCTGTGAGGTCGTCGGAACCCGCGCCGAGCACCGACGTATGCACGTCGGCGCGCCGGAGCGACAGTCGCGCCGCGAGCTCGGCGCGCACCCGGGCGTGGAAGTCATCCACTAGGCACCTCGTCACGGAGCTCGTCGCGCAGGAGCGACTTGCGCACCTTGCCGCTCGCCGTCCGCGGAAGCATCGGGCGCAGCTCGAGTCGCTCGGGCAGCTTGAAGCGCGCAAGCCCGCACGCGAGCAGATGCGCGCGCACTGCCTCGAGGGTGGGATTCGAGCCGGGGTTCGGGATCACGTACGCGCACACCTTCTCGCCCATGAGCCCGTCGGGCATCGAAACGCATGCGGCCTCGGCGATCGCCGGATGCGTGACCAGCAACGCCTCGACCTCTTGGGCCGAGATGTTCTCGCCGCCCCGGATGATGACGTCCTTCAGCCGATCGACGATCGTGAGGTACTCGCCGTCGTACCGCGCAAGGTCGCCGGTGCGGAACCAGCCGTCGGCGACGAAGGCGTCGAGGTCGGCGTCGAGCTCGGCGTCGAGGTATCCGACGAACATCTCGGGCCCGCGGACGAGCAGCTCGCCCGCCGTCCCGGGTGGGAGGTCGGCGAGGCTCTCGGGATCGACGATGCGCAGCTCCGCGGCGCCGATCAACGGCCCGTCGGTCGTTGCGTCGCGTTCGGGATCGTCGCCGAGGCGACCGGTCGTGAGCGTCGGGTACTCGGTCGATCCGTACGTGCGCTTGCACCAGCAGCCGAACGCCTGCGCGCCCTCGCGCACCATCGCCGGGGCGACGCCCGCGCCTCCGAGCGAGAACATCCGGACGGACGTTCGGTCGGTGCCGTCGAACCCCGGGTGATCGACCATCGTCCGCAGGAACACGGGCGTCGAGATCATCACCGCGATCGATTCGCGCTCGACGAGTTGGAGCGCACGCTCCGGCTCCCACGTGTCCATCAACACCGTCGTGATCGCACTCGTGACCGGGAGCAGGATTCCGTAGGTCAGGCCGGCGACATGGGTCACGGGCATGGGCAGCAACAGCGACTCGCCCGGCTGCATCGCGTGCGCGGCCGCGATCGTGTCCGCTTCCACGCGCAGCGACTGGTGCGTGTGGACGACGCCCTTCGGCTCGGACGTCGTGCCCGACGTCCACAGGACGACCGCCGGGTCGTCGACGTGGATCTCGGCCTCGACATCGGGCGCGACGCCCGCGGGCGGGATGTCGCTGCGAACGACGACGATCTCGCCTTGGAAACCCGTGGCTCGAATCATGGCGACGTAATCAACGCCGCGGAAGTCGCGCGGCACCGCGATCACACGAGCGTTCGTGCGCTCGAGGATGAAGCCGACCTCACGCGCCCGCAGGGTCGGCGTGATCGGGCTCGCGATCGCGCCGCCACGCCATACTGCCCAGCAGAGCGCGACGGCTTCCCACCAGTTCGGCAACT
Organism: Acidimicrobiia bacterium; assembly: GCA_038213435.1. Classification (GTDB taxonomy): domain Bacteria; phylum Actinomycetota; class Acidimicrobiia; order IMCC26256; family PALSA-610; genus PALSA-610. Next base: position 15,917 of record JBBQTI010000016.1, on the reverse strand, counting down.
GAAAACAGACGATGTCGCCGGGCCGGACTCCGAGGTCGTGGAGCGTCGAGGTGTATCCGTGCGCCACGGTGCGCAGATCGCCGATCGTGCATCGAACGTCGCCGTCGACGATCGCGAGCCGATCGTGCGGCGCGGCGTCGAAGCGGTCGAGCAGTGTCTCGTCGGTCCAGGTCCCTTGCGCGCGCCAGCGCGCTCGAAGGTCTCGCGGCGCGGGATGCGCGCGGGTCACTGCGCGCCGTAGACCGGCGTCGGTGTGGGCGCCTGCGCGAGCAGCTTCTGCACGACGGGGCCGACCTCCGCCGGGTCCCAGCGCGCGCCCTTGTCGAGACCAGGTCCGTGCTGCCATCCGTCGGCAACCGAGATCGAGCCACCCTCGACCTCGAACACGCGGCCCGTGACGTCGGCCGACTCCGAGCTGCCGAGCCAGACGACCAGCGGCGAGATGTTTGCGGGATCGTTGACGTCGAAGCCCGACTCGGGCGCGTGCATCCGGTCGCCGAAGACCTCCTCGGTCATACGGGTGCGCGCGGCGGGGGCGATGGCGTTCGCGGTGACGCCGTAGCGGCCCATCTCCGCGGCCGCGACCAGGGTGAGCGCCGCGATCCCGCCCTTCGCGGCCGAATACGCAGCCTGCCCGACGCTTCCCATGAGGCCCGCGCCCGAAGTCGTGTTCACGATGCGTGCGTCGACCGCGTCCCCACCCTTGCTGCGTCCGCGCCAGTACTCCGCTGCGTGGCGGGTCACCGCGAAGTGACCCTTCAGATGCACGCGGATAACCGCGTCCCATTCCTCTTCACTCGTCGTGAAGAGCATGCGGTCTCGAACGAACCCTGCGTTGTTGACGAGCACGTCGAGGCGGCCGAACGCGTCGAGCGCATTCTGCACGAGTCGGCCCGCGCCCTCCCAGTCGGCGATGTCGTCGGTGTTCGCCACCGCTTCACCACCGAGTGCGCGGATCTCGTCGACGACCTGCTGCGCGGGACCCGTGTCGGCACCGATCCCGGTCCGCGTCGCGCCGAGGTCGTTCACGATGACGCGGGCACCCTCGCGCGCGAAGCCGAGCGCGTGCTCGCGACCGATGCCGCGCCCGGCGCCCGTGACGACGACGACGCGTCCCTCGCAGATGCCGGCCACGGGCCGTACCCTACGCGTTACACCGGTGGGGTCGCGACGAGGCTCCGCGCATCTTCGGCAACCAACTGCTCGGAGATGGTGTCTCGCCCGATGTCGGTCCCGCCCCACGGTTCCGGCCGGCCGAAAAGGTAACCCTGCGCGAAGTCGCAATCGAGCTCTTCGAGGCGCTGCGCCTCTTGCTCGGTCTCGACGCCTTCCGCCACGACCTCGAGGTCGAGTCCGTGACCGAGCCGGATGATCGCACTGACGAGCGCCTCGGATTCCGGGCGCTCGCCGAGGCCGGACACGAAGCTGCGGTCGATCTTGAGCTGATGGATCGGCAACGCACCGAGGTTCGAGAGGCTCGAGTAGCCGGTTCCGAAGTCGTCGAGCGCGATGCGTACGCCGGCCTCGCCGAGCGCGGCGAGCGTGCCAACGATGTGCTCGGGATCGGCGATCAAGAGACTCTCGGTGATCTCGAGAGCCAGCGAGCCGCGAGGATCCCGATGGCCCGGAGCCCGAGCAGCGCCGCGAGCGCGACGACGGTCATCGCCAGCGTCTCGCGTAGGGCCCGGAAGGGCGAACGTTCCATTCTCTGTTCTGTCGGATCATTGCGGGCGGAAACTGATATCTGCCTCGCGGCGATAGTCCGTTTTGAGTCCACACGTGGACGCGATCGTTGCGAGATCACCCCCGCTCAAGTAGCGCAGCGCGCGCCGCCGATAACCGAGGCGTGACACCGAGCGCGGACGAATCGTCCGCAGCGATGTCACGGCTAAACGATTTCGGGGGAAATCCAAATGTTTCGCGCCTGGTTGACGACGCCGCACAAAGGTCTGATCAGCCGGCGCGAGGCGTCCGGGTTTCGGCTGCTCGCCGTCCCGGTGGTGTATCTGATCGTTGCCCTCTTCGGCCTCCCGCTGGGTACTTCCTCCTACGCGTCGGCGACGGATATCGCTCCCGCGACCGTGGCGACCGCTCCGGCGCACGTCGGGCAGCCGTATCAGGTGAGCCTGACGTTCGGCAGCGGAGCGACGTGGAGCGTGACGAGTGGCGAATTGCCGCCCGGCATGGCCTTCGTCGGTGGAAGCATCAGCGGCGTCCCGACCCAACCCGGTGCGTACACCTTCGCGGTGCATGCGCTCGCGAGCGGCGGGTCGAGCGCGACCAAGTCATACACCATCTTCGTCTACCCGCCCGGCGCCACCGGCTACGACGTCCGGATGAATCAAGTCCTTCAGGATCACGTGGACCACCCGTGGCCAAGGTTGACCGGCTGCGACGATCACCGGGGCTATCTGAACTATGCGCTCGCCGCGTTATGGCTCGGCGAGAACACCGCCGACGCGAACAACAAGCTTGCAGCGGTTCAGATCAGTCATATCACCGGTCTGACGTGCGACCCGTCGCTGAAAGCGACCGGCAGCAACCTGTGGTTGGCCTACCTGATCCGCCCGTACTTCCTCTTCAATACGGGCAGCAGCTTCTTTCCCGGCCGGATGACGACCGGCGCGGGCGCCAACCTCGTTGCGCAGATGTGGGCCTATGCCGCTTCCCACAGCATGCTGAGCCAGGCCGGCGATCCGTGGAGCATCTATGGCAGTGAGAACCAGGACGCGCAGCTGGAGAGCTTCGACCTCCTCGCCGCGCAGGCCTTCAGGCAACGTCCCGAGTACCAGGGCAAGATCTACCAGGACGGCTCCACGGTCAACCAGCAATACCAGGCTTGGCACGACAACTGGATGAAGTACTTCGACGAGCGCGCCAAGCGCGGTCTGTTCATCGAGGCAGGAGCCCCCAGCTACCACGGCTACACCCTGCAAGCGATCATGAACATCTACGACTTCGCGGAAGACCCGATCTTGCGCAAGAAGGCCGGGATGTTCCTCGACCTCGACTTCGCCGACTTCGCACAGCAACAGCTACAGCACGTCGGCGGCGGGGCCAAAAGTCGCTCTTATCCCGCGGAGTCCTACGACGGAGAAAGGGATGCGATGACGTACTTCGCGAACCTTCTGTACGGGCCGTCCACGGCGTACGGCAACCACATCATGGCCCTCGCGACGAGTGGCTACAACCCACCAGAGGTCGTCCGATCGCTCGAAACCGATCCCGCGGGCAACGGCAGCTACGAGTATGTCACGCGACGCCCCGGGGTCGGGTCGTCAGGCTGGGACCAGAACAAGGACTGGCACGTCGACACGACGAAGAGCATTCGCAACGACACCTATACGACCCCGGACTACGTCTTGGGGACCGCCGAGCTGAGATCGGGCGACACCCACATCGGCCCCAGCAATCAGAACCGGTGGCAGGGAATCGTCTTCAACACGTCGTCGGACGCCCGCGTCTACCCGCAAGCGGCACCGACGAGCGTCGACAAGACGCAAGACGCGTTCTTCTCGGTGCAGAAGAAGAACGTGCTCATCACCCGCAAGAGCGGCTTCACCGATCAGCCCACCCTGGTCTACTTTCCCGCCAGTCTCGACACCGTCGACGAGCAATCCGGTTGGCTGTTCGTTCAGGAAGGCAGGGCCTACCTGGCGGTTCGCCCGGTCGGAACCAGCTATAGCTGGCTCGATCCGGCGAAGAACAAGGCGGCATCGATCGACCTCCGCTTCATCAAATTGGCCGCGGCAGGATCACCGATCGTCTTCGAAGCGGCCACCGTCGACCAATACGCGACGTTCGGTGCCTTCAAGTCCGACATCCTGGACAACGCCCGGACGTACGCCGGCGGCGTTTTCAACTACACGGCGAGCAACGGGACGACGTTCGCGTTCTACAATGACGCAACGACTCCGCTCGTGAACGGCTCTCCCATCGATTACGCGCCGACGTACCTTTTCGACAGTCCGTTCATGAGGTCGATGTGGCTCTCGGGCAAGATCACGATCACGAAGGGCGCCCTCAGCGCGACCTATGACTTTTCCGACAACGCGCAACCGGTGAAGGTGGCGAGCTGAGAGCGGTTGCATCTTGGCGTTCTGGTCGTAGCATCACTGCGCGAACGACGTTCCGGTCGAAGCCGGTTTGACGTGGGAGACGACACCATGCCCCAGTCCCTGGACTTGAAGCGACTGTTGACGACCGGGAGACAACTCACCGAGACCGGTCGGACCCAAGCCCTGCAACTCGGGACGGAGCTGGTCGAACAGGGACGGCAGGCAACCGAACAGATCTCTGCCGCGGTCGACGAGCTCGTCGGCCGCAGCGGACGGGATCGGATCGAAGAGCTGCGGCAGACGGTACGCGCGGAAGTGAAGCAGCAGCTCCGGACCGTCGCGTCCGAGCTCAAGGAGCACCTCGTCGCCCAGGGTCAACTTGCCGCTGACCGGATCGCGGCCGCGGTCGACGCTCGGGACGAGCAGCAACGCAAGCACGCGGAGGAGCTGCGCGAAGTCGTGCGTGAAGAGGTGCGTGACGAGGTGCAGCGTCAACTCGCTTCGCTCGGTGTTGCGACCCGGGAAGACCTCGCCGCGCTCGCGCGCGCGATCCGAGACGACCTCGCGGCGCTCCAAGTGAGACCCATCCCCGACGACACCCGGGGAGCACCTCCGAGCGTAGATTCCTGAGGTCAGCTCGCGTCGGAAGGGTGGGTGGACGTTGCATTTCGGCGTGACGATATTCCTATTTACACCCTACCTCGGCTACACTGCATCTCATGGCTACTTGTGCGATCTACACCAGGCTTTCGCAGGACCGGGAGGGCACGAAGGGCGGCACCGAGCGGCAGGAAGCTGACTGCCGCGCCTTCGCGAAGCGTGAGGGGTTGCAGGTCGTCAAGGTGTTCACCGACGACGACGCATCCGCCTACACGCGGAAGAAGCGGCCAGCGTTTGAAGCGATGCTCTCGGAGCTTCCCCGGTTCGATGCCGTCGTCTACTGGCGCACCGATCGGCTGGTACGACGAACCACGCAGTTTTGGCGAGTGGTCGACGCGTGCGAACAGGCCGGTACTCGTCTCGTTTCGGTGCTGGATCAGGTAGATACCTCCACTCCGATCGGTCGTGGTATAGCTGGCATCCTCGCGAGCGTTGGCGAGCAGGAGAGTTATTCGACTTCGGTGCGGGTGAAGCGGATGCACGACGAAAACGCGAGATCGGGGAAGCCGCATGGCGGACGGCGCAGCTTCGGGTTTGCGCGTGGCGATGGGCTGACGATCGTTCCCGAAGAAGCTGCGGCGATCCGGGAAGCGCGTGACCGCATCTTGCGTGGCGAGTCTTTGAGCGCGATCGCGTTCGACTGGAACAAGCGCGGTATCAAGCCGACGACCGCGAACTTGTGGGCGGTCAACTCCTTGAAGGGCTTGATGAAGGGGCCGCGCATCGCGGGCTTGCGCCAGCATCAGGGCGTTGTAATCGGTCCGGGCGATTGGGACGCCATCATCACGCCCGACGAATGGGAACGCGTCAGGGCGGCGTTGGACGCCAACGCACGACCGCAGAAGGGGAGAGCGCCAGCAAGTCTGCTCACGGGCTTCGTTCGGTGCGGGCGCTGCGGAGCGAAGCTGCGGAGTACAGGCAAGGGAAGAGGCGAAGACCGGCGTACGTGGTCTTGTATGCGCTTGCCGAACGAACCCGACAACTGCGGCGCGCTCTCGATCAGAGCCGTTGCAGTTGAGATCCTGATCGAAGAATTGCTCCTGCGGTACCTGGAGAAGCCCGCGAACTTGAAACGGCTGGTTGGGCCGAAGCGCAAGGAGAGTGGCGCTCACGCCGAAATCCTCGGGTTGGAAGACCGTCTCATTCAGCTTGGCGCTGACCATGACGAGGGGCTGATCTCCCGCAAGGAGTGGTTGGCACGGCGAGGACCGTTTCAGGCGAAGATTGATGCTGTCCGCCAAGCCATTGAGGCTGATACCAGCGCCGAACTGCTTGGGCAGTTCATCGCCCGCGACGTGCGGAAGGTTTGGGCGGGGCTCGGTATCGACGCTCAACGCTCCGTGTTGCGGTTGGTGGTCGATTCGATCACGGTGCAACCGGCGGAGTCCGGGGCGACGAAGGTAGATCCGAAGCGGGTTCAGGTCGCGTGGCGGTCCGCAGCACGGCGCTGATCAATTCTCCGGTTTCCGGGCCGATCTCCGGGGCGTTCGCCAGTTGTTCTGCAAGCCATTGTTCGACTTTGGTCACGCGATCGGTTATAGGTGACAGCCGCACACTGATCTAGGTACGCGCAGAGTGGTAACGGTCTCAGTAATCCCCATTGTTGGCAAAAAAGGCAATCAAACTGGGACTTGAGGTCACTGAGCGTGAATTTGAGTGGTTGCGCCGAACCAAAGAATTTTTCCCTCTGCCCGCGTACGACAGGGTCGCGGTGCCACGGTCGGTTTCTATCAATGACCATTGCTGAAAAGAAGAATTGTCGCTAAAGCCCGTCACGCCGAACACCTTCGCGCGAGCATGGTTCACCACAACGACACAAAGTGGCGAGATCTACAAACGGCCGCAGTTTCGAAGCAAACGCCCATAGGCTGCTCCTTGACAGCCTCGATAAGGTGATTGAGCGCGGTCGTGACGTTGGACCGAGCATGTGTGTTCGATTCGCTCATCGCTGTTCCCCCGCGAGTTTCTCCGGAAACACGGCAGAAGACCGCACCTCTGATCAATCACTGTGAAGGGGAAACCTTCATGCGTAATGACGAAGTTGTTCACGGTCGGGCTGAGACACGGCTCGATAAGCGGTGAATGTCGAAACTACAACTTTTACTGGCCACTGCCGATAAGTCCTATGTTCAGTCGGGTATCGACAATATAGGGGGCGGTATGCCAGAAGACACGTTGAGAGCAGCGGCCGAAGCAAAGATTTCGGGGAACGCAAAATGTCTTTTGATCGAGTTAGCGCGCGTCTCAGATAGGTTTGGAATGACGGAAGTTCTGAACTACCACGATCTGTCGGAGCGTGTCGCGGTCAGCCCAGCCACGATTTATCACGCGATCAACCGGTTGATCGATCGTGGATATGTGGTGCGGGTTGAGCGGGTGGCGAAGCAGGGATCGATCTACCGGATCGTCGCGTAATCGCTCAGCCACACATCGGTCGCGACGGCGAAAAGGCAGAACAAAGAGCGGACCGTTCGGTCCATGAGAACAAGGAGAAGACATGCAATGGGTAATGTGGAAACTGTCGGTAGGGCTCCTGCCGAGATAGTCGAACGGGGCGCGGAAAGGTCGGCCAGCGGGAACGTCCTTGCAGGGCTTTTGGACAGGTTGTTTGTTGAACGCCGTGATGTGAAGGCGTGGCAGAGCCCTGACGGGAGTTACCACCCGGACTACGGCGAACTGACGGTGGCGGACCTATGTGCTCACCTGTCGGGTTGCCGCACGCTCGGCCATTATCTTCTCAGCCGTGAGGATAAGTGTCGTCTCCTTGCGTTCGACATCGATCTTGCAACGACCGGGACGTGGGACGGTGAGCCGATCGCGCCGAGGGGCGAGTTCGCCGACTTGAACAGTCCGTACCGGGAAGGGCTGACCGGCCAGGTGCTGATCGTGGCCGAAATACTCGCCCGCATGACGTATCGCAAGCTGGGCGTGCCGGTCGCGATCGCGTTCAGCGGGTCGAAGGGCTGTCATGTCTATGGGTTCACGGGCTCCGAACCTGCGGGCGTTGTCCGGGATGCGGCGCTCGATGTTGTAGAGGCGTGCGGCTCTTTCCGCGCCGTGCGGGGCGCGAACTTCTTCGCGCACGAAAACGAGGAGATGTCTTTTGAGGTCGAGGTGTTCCCGAAGCAGGGATCTCTCGACGGGAAGAAGCTGGGGAACTTGTTGCGCTTTCCGCTCGGTCAAAACTTGAAGACCGGCAATGGGGGGTTCTTCGTCCGGGTCGGTGGCGGACGGCGGAGCGAGTTCTGTCGGATGGACCCGATCGCGGCGCTTGGCGGAACGCTTCCCTGGAGCGACCAATGAGCCCTTTCACGGAGCGTGCAGCACTTCTCCATCGAGAGGTCGAGGCAAAACGCACCAGAGATCTCGCTCCTGTCAGCATTAACACCGATCGGATGAAGGTCGTGAAGACGCGCGGTTCGGGCGAGAGTGCCATCGACGGCTTCCTCACGGGTGTCGACATTCTCGATGCGTACGGTCGCTGGTGCGGAAAGATGGAACCCGAGCCCGGCGGGAAACGCGAAGGCATCAAGATTTCGTGTCCGAACCCGGCGCATCCCGACAACGATCCGTCAGCGTGGATCAACCTCGACAAGGGAACCTACTGCTGCGGCGGGTGCCAGGAGGGTGGCGACAAGTACACGATCGCCGGATACCACTTCGACCTCGATACCAAGACCCAGTTCCCCGAGTTGAAGCTCGCGATGGCCAAAGACTGTGGGTACATCGCGGCACCGATCTTGGCGTCAGTGGCTGGATCAGTCGCAGGCGATTCCAACTCGAACGATCTCGAACCGGTGAACTGGTGTGACGCTTGGACGCACCGCGATCCTGTCCAATGGCTCCTAGAGCCGGTCATTCCCGCTCGGGCACAAGTGCTCCTTTACGCCCCACGGAAGACCGGCAAGTCGCTCCTAGTCCTTGAGTGGGCTGCCGCCATCGCCACGGGCCGTGCCGTACTCGGACGTCCTATAAGTGAACCGACCGACGTGCTCATCATCGATCTGGAAAACACCCTCGACGCCGACGTGATCCCACGTCTCGAAGCGTACGGCTACAGGCCAGAAGAACTTGAACGGCTGCACTACTACTCGTTCCCGTCCATCGAACCGCTCGATACTGCGGCCGGGGGCAACCGGGTCGAAGAACTCATCGTGAAGCACCAGCCAGTGTTGGTCGTGTTCGACAGTTTCGCCAGAATTGTCGAGGGCGGAGAAAATGACTCGGATACGGTTCGCCACTACTACCAGCACACCGCCACCGTGCTGAAACGGCATGGCGTTGCCAGCATCCGGCTCGACAACACCGGAAAAGACAAGACAGCAGGCGCACGCGGATCGTCCGCGAAAGACGACGACGTAGACCTGATCTGGCAACTGAAGAACCGCGATGATGGGCTTCGGCTCCACCGTGACGCACAACGGCGGACGACCGCACCCGAACACGTCGATCTCCGCCGCGTTCACGACCCCCATTTGCAACACGTGCTCGTCGGAGCATCGATTCCTGCGGGAACCAAAAAAGTTGCCGCAACTCTCGACCTGCTCGGCGTTCCCGCCGACGCGTCGAACCGCGCAGCACGCAAGGCGCTTGACAACGCGGGCGAATCCGTGTCCAACGAAGTGCTCGCCGCAGCAGTCCGTTACCGCAAGACCACATGGTCGGACTTCGGAACGGTCGGCGGAACGCCCCCATCCTCCCCCCCCGGAACACCAGCCGGAACGGAAGACAACACCGGCTCCCATCAGGACGGAACACCCAACGGAACGGTTCGGAACACCCATGTCAGCGAGAACGGAACAGGGAGTGTGTCTAGAGACACTCCCGTTCCATCGCACATGAGGATGGGAGCAGAAGATGGACGCCGCGCCGCCAATGATCGTGACGTTGCTGTTTGCTACCTCGGCCCGATCCAATGATCGCCACGTCCGAGTTGTTCCTGACATCGGTGAAGGTCTGCCGTCAGGTGGCTTGACCGCTGTTCTGCTCGGTGAGCGAGTCGGCGTGAGGAGGTTTCGCCCTAGCCACCTTTAGCTCAAAGGCTCTTCGACATGCGGATGGCGACTACGCCGTACCCGAGAGTCTCGTACAGGTGCCGAACGACGGTGTTGTTTCCGAAAACGTTCAGCCCGAGCTTGGTTGCGCCGTTCGAGCGCGCCTCACGCTCCGCCAAAAGCATGGCTTCTTTGCCGAGACCGCGGCCTCGGTGCTGTTCGTCGATGGTGATGTCGAACACCCACCATGATCCGGATCTGTCGATGGGCTCGGGACCGATCCATAGTGATCCCACCGGCTGGTTGTCCTCTTCGACGCGGAAGAGGAGATGGCCGGGACCAGGTTCGCCGCCAGGGAACATTGTTGCGATTGTTTCTTCTGCTGCGCGCTCCGCGATGGCATGATCGTCGCCTGATGTCACTCGGTCGGCGATGTAGCCGTCGCGAGAAGCGGCAAGGAACTCCGGGATCTCCGGTCCGGCCAACGGTCGAAGTGCCACAATCACTCCGTCAGCGTAAGGCGGAGATCGACGCCCATGTGACACTCGTCACGGTCTGGCGTGATGTTCGGACCTCGCGTTCCTGGCCGCTACCGTTTCGGAATGTCGAAGTTCCATATCCGACCGCTCACGATCGTGCTCGTACTGCTCGCGGCTGTGCTGGTGGCGATCGGCGTCGTGTACTTCACCAAGACCGCCGCCGACCTGCCGAGCTTCTTTCCCGGCCACGCGGCGCACTCGACGAAACATCACGTCAAGCACGGCATCGCGATGATCATGCTCGCCGTGGTTGCCCTCGGTGCTGCGTGGTTCACTACCGCGCCCGAGCGGCATTCTGCTTGACTGTGCCGCTGTCGCGTTCGCTCGACGACACCTTCAAGATCTCGGTCACGATCAAAGGGATCGACGGTGCTCTCGAAATCATCGGCGGCGCGATCTTGCTGTTCGTCCGCCCGGACACGATCCAAGACGTTGCCCGGTCACTCACCCAGCATGAACTCGCCCAAGATCCCCACGACTCATCGGCCGCCACATCGTGAACTCGGCGGGACACCTCACCCAGAGCGGCAAACTCTTCGCAACGCTCTACTTGCTCAGCCATGGCATCGCCAAAGTCGTGCTCGTTGTCGCCCTGCTCCGAGAGAAGCTGTGGGCCTACCCGTCAATGATCGTGCTGCTCGGCGCGTTCATCGCCTATCAGGTGTACCGGCTCTCCTACGATCTCACGGTGGGTCTCACCCTGCTCACACTCTTCGACGCGTTCATCGTCTGGCTGACCTGGCGTGAATACCAACAACACCGACATCGAACGCTCGTCGCATGACCCGGCGCGTTGTTGGCCGGACGGCGGAGATAGTTGGGTGGAAATCGATTTGGTGCCCGGCGTGATTGAGGTCGGATGAACTCGGTGATGGTTGACGACTCGCTGGTGGCCATCGTCACATCGGGCAAGGTGATGTTTCCCAGGTGTCGGGTCGCTCCGCCCAGATGTGGCTGTCGTCACCGGTCGCGTTCGACGTGTCGGGTCGCGGCGACCACACCAAGATTTGAGACTGTGAAGGGCACGAAATAGGTGACAGCACCCTTCACCCAGGTCACTGCGGTCGCATTGCCCTTGAGCACGATGTCGAGTTGATTGATCGCGAAGAGCACCGTCCCGACGATGAACGCGATCGTCAGCGTTGCTCGGAGATGCCGCGGGAGCATGACTACGCGTAACGCCTGCCGCCAGGTGGTCCACATCGGCGGTTCGGGAGCGACCTTCACATCCGATCGCCAAACTCCCGAGTGGAACCCTTTCGGTCGAGTGCGCGCTACCGCTTCGCGTAATCGGCCACGCCTTGCCAATCGATGACAACGCACGGCTCGTCGCCGACGATCCAGGCGTCATGTCCCGGCGGGCAGATCATGAAATCGCCGGGGCCGAACTCCATCTCCTCGCCGTCGTCCATGACCACCTTCATGCGACCGGAGATGAAGTAGCCCATGTGCGGAGCCTGGCAACTGTCGGTCTTCGCGATCGGCTTGACGTGCTCCGACCATTTCCAGCCCGGTTCGAACGTTGCGCGTCCGACTGGCCCGGATGCCAGGTTGACCAGTTCCAACTTGCCCTTGGCGTCCTCGAACGGCCGGGTCTCTTCGGGTGTGTCGAGGCTCTTACGAACCAGTCCAGACATTCGTGTCTCCTCGCATCGATTCCGATGAGGAATACTCGCCGTGCCCGCACCGCAACGCAAACGGGTCGGAAAAGCCCGCGTCGAGCACCGAGCGCCGCCGCCCTGCTTGCACACCGAACGGTCGAGCCGACCTTCGAGGTTTCCAGTCGCGAAGTTCTACTCCAAGTCCCCGCGACTTCTGGCAGCCCAGTCGGGGATACGGTGCGGGTGAGAAGGCGTTGCCGCCTGTCGTCCCTCCCGCTCTTCGGCGGCTATGGCAGCGTCTTCACCAAGCTTGCCTTGGTGATCCGAACCCTCGTTCGGTGCAGCCGTTAAGGGGATCGTTTCCCCAATGTTGCAACTGCACGTCGAGTCACCGCGCCGCGTGAGGCGCACGCGTCAAGTGGTCCGCGACGGATTGCATGACTGGCACTACGCCGAGCAAGACGTTGCAGTCTTGGAAACCGTTGTCGATGAACTCCTCGGCGCAGCGTACGAATCGAATGCGGAGCAGCCGATCGTCATCACGGTCGAGAGGTTCGCTCGGCTGATCAGCGTTCGGGTCCGTTGCGCCGGGCCTGCGGAACTTCGCGAGAACCCGTTTCATCTGCGCGAGGGCCTACTGCAATCTCTCACGCTGGCGTTCGGCAGCCGCCGCAACGCGGACGGGACTGTCGATTTGTGGGCCGAGGTACCAAAATCGGCGGTGCCGTAACCGGCGACCAAATCAGACGAAAACCGATCGACAGACGTTCGTGCTCGCGGGGGCTCTCGTCGCGGGACGCCACATCGCCCAGAAACTGGGAGCATTCGGTCCACGACCGTCTCGCTGGTGACATCGAATCCGAGCGACCGAACTATTCGAGGAGACGAGGGACCAGAATCGTTGTAGCAGCGAGCTTCGCTCCGCCGCCGTGCCGGAACTTGATCCGCGCCCCAATGACGATGGCGTCGGTGTCGGGGTAATCCATCACGTAGACGAGAGCGGTTTGTAACTCGTCCGCGCTTATTGCCGGGAACGGGGAACGCCGCGTGGCGTCCATGGTCTTGCCGCCGCTTACAAACGTGACGGCGAATCGCTCGATGACCCAGCCGCCATCGCCAGGCACGATGTGGATCGGAATCGTGATGCGGAGACGCGGCACCAGGGACTCCGGGAAGGGCCGCGCGCCAAACTTGAGGTGCTTGCCCATGAACACCTCCACTGTGGGCGTCCCGAACTCGCAGTGCGGCCGTGTTCGCCACAGAAGAAGGCCAGCGACGAACACGCCGAGAGCGCCCGCGGCCGCACCGACCATGACAGCCCCGTACTTGCTCCAATCGAGCCAGCCCTGAGCCAAAAGAGCCATAAGAGGACGATACGAGGGCAGGACCCGAAGCGGACCACATTCGCAAAGCAAAGCGCGTTGACGTAGGCGGTCAACGTCTAAGCGCGAGTACCCCGCGGACCCAAACCGTTCAGGCCCGCGGGACTATCCCTCATGCCACGCCTCGTCTTGTCGGACCTACGGGACTCGTGCATCGCCTGGGAGGCGCGACAAGACGAGAGTCGTGGGTGTACTCGCCGCCATCTCCGGTGGCAGTCATGTACCTCCACTTCTCGTTGTACACCTGCCGACATGCGATGGGAAGAGCGAGTTTCGGTGTGTACACGAGTGGGCCACGCTGCGTGACGGAGATGGAACGTCCTGGTAGACCGTCGTCGTGCCCGGACGCACGCACGGGTACGAGATCGTTTGTGACTGCGGTCATCGGTGGCGTTTGCAAGCGAGCGAACAGCCCGAACGGGTCGAGTGCGATGCGTGCGGCGCACACGCCGTCGCAATCATCGACCTCGGCCAAGTGCGCCCTGAAGAACGCTGACCATTCGCGTCGGTTGCCGAGTCGGGAGCGTCTCGGTCGAGCAGCCCATCGATCGAGTGCCCTGCCCAGGCGGCAAGCAGACATCGAGCCGAACCGTCAGACGATCCGCGGTGCTCGGACACCCGAATCGCGGCCGAGGCAGGCGGAGCAGGGTCGTGCGCTCGGCCGCCGAGAAGGTGTGCGGCACTCTTGCCTTCGGACGTTCCGGGCGCGAGCGTTTTCACAGCCACGTCGTGAGGTAGTGATCAGAACGGTTGTGGCCGCGTCCGGCCCCGCAATCAAGCTCGTTCGTCCCAAGCGATGCGCGCTGTGCCCGCGGGGTCGTCCGCGTCCGTGTCGCGTCACATGGCTTCGCTCATGCTGCCCGCGCTGACGACGAGTGATGCGAGTGGTGATTGGCTGTCATGTGTGGCGTTCGTTGTCACGCTGCTGCTCCGCGGCGCCCACGACGTATTGTTGGCGGATGGGGCGCGCGGATCGAGAGCGAGTGCTCGCCGAGCATGAGCGGCGTTTGGCGCAGGTTGAACGGGCGCTGGTCGAAGACCGCGATCGAGATGAGCGATCGCACTTCCGCGCAATGCAAATGCACGAGCGCGCGGCCGAGATTCACGACGCGATGGCAGACTTGTTCCCTGACGCCGACGACTGATCCCGCGGCGCCGAAGGCAAGGTTGGCGCCCTACTCGATGCGGTCGATCGCGAGGTAGCGGCCGCGGGCGAACAGTGCGTGCCATGGGACCGACAATAGGGAGCCGCCGGGGTGACACGCGAGGACCGCGACCTCGCCCGGCGACACCGAGAACGTCAGTTGCGGGCTAGAGCACCAATCGAGCTTGAGCATCGCGACGTGCAACCCCGGCGAGACTGCAACCTCGATGGCTTGTCCACGCTTGACTCGACCGACCGCCCGACCGTCGAGAATGACGGCGTAGCTCCGAAACCGATCGCGAAAACCGTCAGCCGCACGCTCGACGCGAAGATGCGCCATCTCGGTCACGAGTGCATGTTGCCCGCCCCCGAACACTTATGCGAGCGGCGCTTAGCCTGAGATGGAGCCGCGCCGTGCCCGGCACCGTTCGAGGCGTCTCGGGGTCATAAGGTCCGCGGGTGGTCGAGCAGCAGTATTAGGTCGAGTGCGAGTGCGGCGCTCGCTGGCGTGTCACGATGCCATTCTCCGACGACGACGACCCGATGGCGGTATGCACGTCATGCGGTGCCGACTCGTTCCACCTGAGCGACCTCGGGCCTGTGCCTTCGACCGGTCGAGACACGGACCTCGTGACGCTGCTGAGGGACTACGTTTTCGCGCCATGCCGACCTAGCGCTACCAAGGACCGAGTGACGCGGAGCGGCACACGGTTGTCGCCGAACGCTACGAAAGCGACCATGACCAACCCAACGTCGTCGCGTTCATCAAGGTCGACGGCAACTCATCAGCCAGATATTCGAGCCTTGGTGTGACCGTGAGCGGCGACATCGAGATCATCAGCGATACGTAGCGTTGGTGGGCGGGTGCAAACTGACACCGACAGATGGTCCCTCGACTCGTCAAGTATGAAGATCCTCTAGGTCGCCGTTTCCGCGTCGGCATTTCGCCGTGGTTGGCCCGATATCGGATGTGGGGCTACGCCACGCGGCTTCCCCAGGCACCCCCGGTCCCGCGGGGCGCAGCCCGTTGCAAGCGTACGTCTGTGCGGAAGGAGGCAACGCCGGACGCGGGGCCGTGTGGGGATGCGACCGCGCCCGGCGCGGCCCAACCGCCAGCGTACGTGTGACCCAAAACCGAATGGCCGCGCTGGACGCGGTCTAGTTGTCGAAGCGGATATGCCCTGCGATCACGGCAGAGGCGATGTACGCGAGGCTTAGGTCGGTCGACCTGGCCCGTGCTTGCATCAGCAGCAGAGCGACATAGAGAGGGCAGTCCACTTGCACGGAAACCATGCCTTGCGCCTGCGCGATCTTGGCGTCGTATCCCCACCCGTTTCCCGCGTCGATGCTCACCAGACGCACGGTACGCCGATTGCAGTAGCGCTGAAAGCCCCTTAGTTAGCCCCGATAGTTCACGGGTTCGTGGGTGAGGTCGGTCGCTGAGCGCGACAAGTGCCCTTCTCGTAAGGCATTCTTGGTGTTGCGACACAACAAGAAGCACCAACGAGAAAGGCACCTGACAGATGCACGTTACCAGCA
>JBBQTI010000015.1:0-82339 GCA_038213435.1 Acidimicrobiia bacterium | reverse complement strand
AGTCGGTGGAGCCGCGCAGGTCGGCGATGGGCAGGATGCCGGCGCACCCGATGGCGACGTCGGTGAGGCCGCGCCGCCACGGCCGGCCGAAGGTGTCCGACACGATCACGGCCACCTCGACGCCCGAGCGGGCTCGCAGCGCATCGCGCACGTGCTTGGCGGAACGGTCGGCATCGATGGGGAGAAGTGCCGCCCAGCCGTGCGCGACGTTCGACAGGTCGATCCCCGCATTCGCGCACACGAAGCCGTGCCGGGTCTCGCTGATGATGAGGTCGCCCCGCCGGCGGACGATGCGCACCGACTCCGACTCGACGAGCGTGCGCCGCGCGTCGAGATCGTCGGGGTCGAGGGGCACGAGGCGGTTCTCGGCTTTCGAAACGACCTTCTGCGTGATGACGAGGCAATCGGCGTCGGTCAGAGGCGTGCCCTGGGCGCGCGCCGCGTCGGCGATGAACATGGCGAGCTCGTCGCCCGGACCGATCTCGCCGATGCCCTCGATCGGAATGATGGAGAGTGTCACGCCACCGCGGCGAGCGTTTCGGCGGCGAGCGCGGCCGCGATCTCCGGGCTGCGCATCATCGTGTCGGTCACGACTGCGTGTACGCCGAGCGATTCGACTTCGGCGGCGCGATCGGCGTCAACCGCGTCGATCACCAGGGAGCCGCAGAACTCGGCGTAGGCGCGGGCGACGCCGACACACGACACCTCGATGCCGAGTGGCGCCATCAGCCGGTCGGCCGGGCCCTTGACCGGTGCGCCGCCGACGATCGGACTCACGGCGACGACGCGGTCGCGCCGCGCCGCCAGCGCGTCGCGCACGCCGGGAACCGCGAGGATCGGACCGATCGAGACCACGGGATTCGACGGACAGATCACGATCGTGTCCGCGAGCGTCAGCGCCTCGAGCACGCCGGGCGCCGGACGGGCGTACGCCGCGCCAACGAAGCGGACCGCGACCACAGGAGGCTCGGCCCGCTCACCGACGAACCAGTTCTGCATCGCCAGCTCTTCGACGCGGTCGGGCCGCTGCACGGTGATGCGGGTCCGAACCGGGTCGTCGCTCATCGGCACCAACCGGACGTCGACCGACCAGGCGCGCGTGATCTCGGCCGTTACCGTCGAAAGGGGAACGCCGGCCCGCAGGCGCGCCGTGCGGAAGAGATGGGTCGCGAGATCCTTGTCGCCCAGCCGGAACCACGTGGGAACGTCGTAGCGAGCAAGCGCGTCGAGCGTGGCGAACGTCTCGCCCTCCAGTCCCCAGCCCTGCGCGAGGTTCGAAGCGCCCGCGAGGGTGTAGGTGACCGAGTCGAGGTCGGGCGAGACGTACAGCCCGTGGAACTCGTCATCGTCGGCGGTGTTGACGATCGCGACCACGTCGTTGGGCGGAACGACGCGTACCAGCCCGGCGAGGAATCGGGCGGCACCGACGCCGCCGGCAAGAGTCGCGAGCACGCTGCGACCCTACCGCCGGCGATCACGGCCTGGTCAGGCGCGGCGTCGGTCAGGCGGCGTTGCCCGCGAGCTCGCGCACGCGCGCCGCGACGGGCTCCATGACCTGGACGACACGCTCGGGCAGGTCGCCGAGTTGCGCTTGGACCTGACCGACCACGGGCTCGACGCGCTTGCCGAGCTCGTCGCGCAGCGCACCGGCGCGAGCGACGGTGTTGCGAACCTGCGTTTCCGCTTGCGTGCGCGCTGACTGCCTCTGGCTGACGAGCGCGTGGCGCGCCTCGCGAGCGCGACCTGCGACACAGCCTCCGACCCCGGTCACCCGCTCGCGCGTGGCGCGAGCGCGGGTCTGGGCCTGTTGGAAGCCCATGACACCGAGGCCGACCGCGATGTAGCCGGCGTCGGTGAGTGTCTTCTTCGCGTTTGTGGGCATTGCGACTCCTTGAGCATTGTGGGGGGATTGTGGGGAAAATCTTGAGGGACGGGCGACCGCGTTAGGACGCCATTTAGAGAGGATGCGGGTGGCGAGGGAGGCCGCCCGACTGCTCGCGACAATAGCACGAAGTGCTAACTGTTGCAAGCATTCGTGATCGCGCGCACATAACTCCGAGCCGGGCCGGGCTATCCTTTCCCGGCCTCATGGAGACGATCGACCCCGACTCGATCAGCGCCGAGCTGCTCGAGCGTGACGACGAGACCGAGCCGGCCCAGGCCGTCCCGCCCGTTGTCGTCGTCATGATCACCAACGACCCCGGCCCGTGGTTCGAAGAGAGCCTCACGGCCCTGGGGGCACAGGATTATCCGGCCCTGTCGGTCCTCGTGCTCGACAACGGCTCCGCCGACGACCCGACCGACCGGATCGCCCGCGCCTTGCCGGGCGCCTTCGTGCGCCGGTGCACCGGGCAAGGCGGCTTCGCCGCGGCGGCGAACGAGGCGCTGGCGTCGGTCGAAGGGGCGGTGTTCTTGCTCTTTTGCCACGACGACGTGGTTCTCGATCCGGACGCGGCCCGGCTGCTGGTCGAGGAGGCCTACCGGTCGAATGCCGGCATCGTCGGGCCGAAGGTGGTCGATCGCGACAATCCCGACATTCTCCTTGAGGTCGGGATGTCGGTCGACCACTACGGCGTCCCGTTCTCGGGAATCGAGCCCCACGAGGTCGACCAAGAGCAGCATGACGGCGTACGCGACGTCTTCTACGTATCGCACGCAGCGATGCTCGTGCGCTCCGACCTGTTCCACGAGCTCCGAGGCTTCGACCCGGCGACGTTCCCGGGTGCCGACGACATCGACCTCTGTTGGCGAGCCCGGCTCGCCGGTGCGCGAGTGATCGTCGCGCCCGCGGCACGGGTTCGCCACGGTCGCGCGACGGTCGTCGCGGCCCGTCGTCCTCGCGACCGCGACCGACCTGCGCTCGAGCTCCGCGACGAGACCCGTTCGCGCGTGCGGCTGCTGTGTAAGTCGTACGCCGCGCCCGCGCTCGTATGGGTGCTGCCCGTCGCCTTCATGCTGAACTTGTCCGAGGCCGTCGGCCTGCTGCTGACGGGCCGGGCGGCGCGGGCGCGCGCGGTCGTCGCGGGTTGGTTCTCGGTGTTCGCCCATCCCGGAGAGCTCCGTCGGGCCCGCGCCGGAGCGCAGCAGCTCCGGCGCGTCGACGACGGTGACATGCGCGACCTGATGATCCGTGGGAGCGCGCGCCTGCGACGGTTCATGATCGAACGAGTCCACGCGGGGGAGCGGCTCGCCGAGGTCTCGACGCTCACCCGGGTTCGCATGGACGAGATCGCGCGTCGCCTGCGCCGGCTGCCTGCGATGTTCGTGGTTCTTCTCGGTGCGCTCGTGCTCTTCGGTTCACGCTCGCTGCTCGCCGGTCGCGTTCCGGCGGTCGGTTCGTTCCAAGCCTGGCCGGGCGTCGGCGCGGCGTGGTCGACGTTCACCGCCTCGTGGCGCACGACGATGATGGGCGCGCCTCGACCCGCGACTCCAGCCTTCGCGTTCATGGCCGCCGCGAGCACGGTGCTCTTCGATCATCCGGGCCTCGCTCAGGCGCTCGTCGTCGGCGGCGCGCTCCCGCTCGGCGCGTTCGGCGCGTACAGGCTCCTGCGTCCGTTCGCTTCGTCGTCGTTGCCGGGCATCGCCGCCGCCGCCGTGTACGCCGCCAACCCGATCGCGCGGAACGCGATCTGGCAAGGCGAGCTCGGTCCGCTCGTCTGCTTTGCGCTCGCACCGTTCGTATTGGGCGCGTTCGTTCGTGCGACGGGTGACGACACGCCAAGACGTAGTCGCGTGCACCTCGCGTGTACCGTCGCGTTGCTCGTCGCGATCGCCGGTTCGGTCTGGCCGCCCGCCCTCCTCTTGGCGCCGGCAATCGGCGTCGCCTTCTGTCTCGCGCTGCCGTTCGTCGGGGGCGCGCACAGAGCGAGATCCGCGCTGGGTGGCGCGATCGTCACGAGCGCGGCCGCGGCACTCTTGCTCGCACCCTGGTCGTTCTCTCTGCTCGGGGCCGACGCGGCCGCGTTCGGTGCGCAACACCGGGCGTCGCTCTCGTTCGTGTCCGTGATGCAGTTCCATGCCGGTCGCGCCGGCGCCGGCTTGGCGCCGTGGGGCATCATCGCGGCGGCGGTCGTACCTCTCGCGATCGCGACCGGAACGCGTCTGGCCTGGGCAACGCGTGCATGGGTGCTGGCCGCGATCTCGTTCGGGCTCGCCTGGTTGCCCGGCAGGTTGTCTGAGGGCGCAACCGTGGTCGCACCGAACGGCGTGCTCGTCGCGGCCGCGATCGGCCTCGCGTTCGCGGCCGGGCTCGGTGTGGCCGCAGTGCTCGACGGCCTTCGGCGGTACCGCTTCGGGTGGCGACAGGTCGTGGTGGTCGCCGCGTTCGCCGGGACGGCACTCGCGGTCGTCGGACTCTCCGCCGACACGCTCTCGGGCCGTTTCGGCCTGCACGCCGACGACTGGCCCGCGACGTACTCGTGGATGGCCGACAATGCACCTCCCGGGGGCTTTCGGGTGTTGTGGGTCGGCGATCCCAACGTGCTCCCGGCCGATGCGAAGGTGGCGGGCGACGTCGGGTTCGCGCTCACGAACAACGGCGTGGGCGATGCTCGCGCGTCCTGGGCGGCGCCGGAACAGCATGCAGACCGAGTGCTGGCGGGCATGATCGACGCCGCCGCCTCGGGATCGACGGTTCGATTGGGGCATCTCCTGGCGCCCGCCGGGGTGCGCTATGTCGCGTTCGTCCGGCGGGCTGCGCCGAGCAGTGGGGCGTTCGGCCGCGACGAGACCAGGCTCAACGACGCGCTCGCGCGCCAGCTGGATCTCACGCTCTCGCGCATCGACGACTCGGGCGTCGTCTACGACAACGATGCGTGGATCCCGATGCGGGCAGTGGTGCCGCCGAAGAACACGGGCGTACGTGTCGACGGGCGCGACCCGCAGGCGGCCGCCGTCCGATCGGAAGCCGACGGTGTTGTGGGCGTTGCGGCGAAGGCGGCGACGACGAGCGCGATCGGGCCCGGCACCTTGTTGTGGTCGCAAGCCGCGAATCCGCGATGGGTCGCGACCGTGAACGGTCGACGCGTCGTCCGTCGCGACGCGTTCGGCTGGACCAACGCGTTCGCGCTCGACTCGCATGCGCCCGTCCACGTTCGCTATGCGGGCACCGGCGCGGTGTCCGTAGCTCGCGTCGCCGAGATCGCGATCTGGATCGGGACCGTCGCACTGTGGTTCGCGACCCGGCGGCGACCGGTCGAATCGCGGCCGGTCGCGACGGCGGCCGGCGAGTCGGCGGCGGGCGCGTGAGGTCGCCGCGGTTCCTCTTCGTGCTCCTGCTGAGCGCGTTGGTCGCCGGTGCCCTCGCGGCCGGGCGCGCGCCGAGCACGCCGCCACGCGCTGCGGACGTGAAGATCGCGCCGAACACCGCCGTGCTCGCCCAGTCGAGCACGGTGTGGTTTTGTCCCGGGCTGCCGGCCGCGTTGGCGCACGCTTCCGCGCGCGTCACGTTTGCGAACATCGGCGACTCGACCGCCGACGTCGTCGTCACCGACCTGGCCGACAACGGCACCACGACCCACGTCACGATCCGCGTCGCGGCCAATTCGGTGCTCACCAAGGCGAGAGATCAACTCGGTGGTGCGGGCGCGCTGACGGTCGAGTCGTTCGGTGGACGGGTGCTGGTCGAAGAGGGGATCGAGGGGCCCCAGGCTCTCGACACCGCCCCGTGCGCGACCGAGTCGTCAGCGCACTGGTACTTCGCCGCGGGAGCCACACCACGCGGGGTGCAGCAGTGGCTCGTGATCGACAACCCCTACGCCTCCGATGCCAAGGTCGACGTCACCCTGCGCACCAGCAGCGGAGTACACCGGCCCGGGGCGCTGCAGAGTCTCGATGTCGCTCGTCGGTCGCGTGAAGTCGTCGCGATCCACGACATCTCGGTGCGCCAGGATCGTGTCGCGGTCGCGATCGACGCCGAAGTCGGTTCCGTCGTCGCGGCCCAGACGCTCGTGTACACGACCGCGGCGGGTATCCCCGGTGTCGCGCTTTCGCTCGGCTCGCCGACCGCGGCGGCCGACTGGACGTTCGCAGGTGGTGTTGCGCAGCCGGGCTCGACCGCGGTGCTGGCGATCGCGAACGTCGGCCCCGACGCCGCGCCGGTCGATGTACAGGCCACGGCCGAGTCGTCGAAGCAGTTGCTCGCCGCGGTAAATCTCACCGTGGCGCCGGACGACGTGGCTTGGGTGCAGCTCGGTCAGTGCGGGGCCGCCTCCGGCAAGGCGTGCGTCAATATCGCGGCCGGTGTGCGCTACAGCCTTGACGTTCGGTCCGACCAGACCGTCTCGATCGTCGCCCAGACCCTGTCCCGCATCGACGACGCGCCCGACGTCGTCGGGACGGTGACGGCGCCGGGTCTGCTCGCGCCGGCGCGGGGCTGGGCATTCGCCCGCAGTCGCGTGAATGGGGAGCGGTCGACGACCCTCTCGCTGTTCAACCCCGGAGCGGCCGCGGCCGTCGTCGGCATCGGTCTCGTGCACGACGGACGGGTCGACCGCCCGAGCGCGCTCCAGCGCGTGACGGTACCGCCCGGCCGCGCCGTCACGGTAACCGTCGTCGGCGGTCGCCCCCCGTCGCGGTTCGACGCGGCATTGACCGTCAACGCCAGCGAGCCGATATTCGTGGAGCGATCGATTGTCGCGACCGCAGAAGCGGCGAGCTCGGTCGGTATCGTCGTCGGCTGATTGTCGGTACGGTCACAGACATGTGGATTACGCGCGCTTGCCCCCCGCGAGGGGGAATCGTCTAGATGGTCGTGCGCGTCGTCGTCGCAGTCATGCTGTTCGCGCTTCTCGCCGCGCTCGCATGGTGGTTCGAACGACGCCGGCTCGGTGATGCACCCACGCAGGCGCCGGGCGTTCCGCCGACGCAGCTCGACCGCGCCGACTTTCCACGGCCCGAAGTGCCTTGGCTCGTGGTGCTGTTCACGTCGAGCACGTGCGACTCGTGTGCGGGCCTGCGCGACAAGGCCGCGGCGCTCGAGTCGGACGAGGTCGCGGTCACCGAGGTCGAGTACTTTGCGCGGCCCGAGCTCCACGATCGCTATCACGTCGACGCCGCTCCGATGACCCTGATCGCAGATGCCGAGGGCGTCGTGCGGGTGTCGTTCATCGGCGCATTCGCCGCTCCGGAGCTGTGGACGGCGGTCGCGGAGCTCCGCGCGAGTTAGGCCGCCTGAGCGAGATCGTTCACGAGCCCGTGCCGTGCCGTGGTTCGGCGGGCGTGATCACCTCTTGCCCCATTCCGTTCGTCGCGTCTGCGTTCGTCGCGTCTGCGTTGGAGACGTCTATGTACGGAGGCGGGACGATCGGGGGCGCCGGCTCTTCGGTGCCGTCGGCCTTCGTGATGACACGCGGGCCACCGACCTTGCGACCCATCGCCTTGTCGACGATGTCCGCGACCTCGAGCCCACTGAGCGTCTCGCGCTCACGCAGTGCCTTGGCGACGGCGTCGAGACCGGCGCGGTACTCGGTGAGGACCTTGCGACAGCGGTCCTCCTCGTCGCGCAGGATCCGCTCGACCTCCTCGTCGATGACGCGCGCGGTCTCGTCCGAGTAGTCGCGTGTGTGCATGAGGTCTTCGCCGAGGAAAACCGCGCCCTGCGAGCCCCAGGCCATCGGACCGATGCGGTCGGACATGCCCCACTCCCGCACCATCTTGCGGGCGAGCTCTGTGTTGCCCACGAGATCGTTCTGGGCGCCCGTCGACTGGTGGCTGAAGACCAGCTCCTCGGCGACTCGACCACCCAGTCGTACGACCAGGGAGTCGGCGATGTACTCGCGCTTGTAGATGTGTCGCTCTTCGACGGGCAGCTGGTGCGTGACACCGAGTGCCATTCCGGTCGGCAGGATCGTCACCTTGTGCAGTGGGTCGGCGTGCTCCAGCACGTAGGCACACACCGCGTGACCGCCCTCGTGGTAGGCGATGATCTCCTTCTCCTCCTCCGACAACGCGAGCGACTCGCGTTTCAACCCCATCAGCACGCGGTCGCGCGCGGCGTCGAAGTCCTCGCGGTGCACCTCCTGCGCGCCCCGCCGGACGGCGAACAGGGCGGCTTCGTTGACCAGGTTGGCCAGATCGGCGCCGCTCATTCCAGGCGTTCCGCGCGCGACGACGCCGACGTCGACGTCGGCGTCCATCTTCTTGTCGCGCATGTGCACTTTCAGGATCTCGATCCGCTCGTCGAGCGTCGGCAGCGGGACGAGGATCTGACGGTCGAACCGACCGGGCCGCAGGAGCGCGGGGTCGAGGACGTCCGGCCGATTGGTCGCCGCCATCATCACGATGCCTTCTGTGGCCTCGAAGCCGTCCATCTCGGCGAGCATCTGGTTGAGCGTCTGCTCCCGCTCGTCGTGCCCGCCGCCGAGCCCGGCGCCGCGCTTGCGGCCGATCGAGTCGACCTCGTCGACGAAGATGATCGCGGGCGCCTGCTTCTTCGCGGTCTGGAAGAGGTCGCGCACGCGCGCCGCGCCGACTCCGACGAACATTTCCATGAAATCGGAACCGGTGATCGAGATGAAGGGAACGCCTGCCTCACCCGCGACGGCGCGGGCGATGAGCGTCTTACCGGTGCCGGGCGGTCCGACGAGCAGCACGCCCTTGGGGATACGTGCGCCGATCTCCTTGAACTTGCCGGGCTCCTTCAGGAAGCCGACGACCTCGGTGATCTCCTCCTTCACCGCGCCGTAGCCGGCGACGTCGGCGAAGGTCGTCTTCGGCTTGTCGGTGTTGTACACCTTGGCGCGCGAACGCCCGATGTTCATCACCGCGCCCATTTGGCCCTGCGCGCGCCGCGCGATGAAGAACCAGATCGCGCCGATGAGCACGAGCGGTAACAGGTAGACGAGCAAAGTGCCGATCAAGTCGCTCGAGCGCGGCTTGTAGTTGCGCGCGACCTTGTGCGCGTTCAACAGCTGGATGTCGGCGTCGGGCAGCTGGTTGATCTGGCCCTGGGTCGTGAAGACCTTCTTGCCGTCCTTCGTGAAGCCGTCCTTGAACGCTCCCGTGATCTTTCCGCTCGACGCGTCGTACTTGATGCTCGCGACGTGATCCTGACCGGCGAGCGTCAGGAAGTTGCCGTAGTCGACGCTGACGCTCGACGTGGTCGACGCCGGCGCGGCGCGCCATACCAAGAAGATCGCCACGATCAGACCGATGACCACCCACGGCAGCCACTTCGGCCGGCCGCCCGGCCGCATCGGCCCTCCGGACGAGCCCGGCCGCGGCGAACGACCCGGCGGTGGTTCGGGCGGGCGCCACTGATCTTCAGGGCCTGGGGTCATGAGTGATTCTCCACGGCGGTCGAACGCGCTCCCATCGTATGGCGGACAAGAGACGGTTCCCGTTCCGAGTCGATTCCAGGTGCGTGCTCGGTAGCCTGAGACCGTGGATCCGGGATCTTCCTCTCCGTCGCCGGAACGCGTCCCGGCGACGGATGTCACGCCCATCCGGTGGGGCGTCGGCGACTTCTTGTGGATCTACTTCGCCGGCATCGTGGCCTCCGTCGTGGGTGCATCGATCGGTTTCGCGATCACCGGTGACACCTCCGGTCACGTTGGCGCCCTCACCACGGCCCTTTCGACCTTCGGGCAATTCGGCACCTGGCTCGCGTGCCTGCTGTACATCGCGCACTCCAAAGGGCGAACGCTTCGCGACGATTTCGGGCTGACGTTCCAAATGGAGGATTGGTGGGCCCCGTTCGCCGGGCTCGGCCTGTTCCTCGTCGGCAGCGCCCTGATCTATCCGCTGGTGAGCATCGCGAACGCGAACCAACAGGTCGTCGACGACCTCAGAACGGCCGGTGGCGCCAAGCTCGCCGTCTTCGCGGTCGTCGCCGCGATCGTCGCGCCCATATGCGAGGAGCTGTTGTTTCGAGGGTTGCTGCTCAGAGCACTGCGCCGCCGGGTGTCGCCGGAATTGGCCGTGATCGTGCAGGCACTCGCCTTTGCGCTCGCCCACCCGATGCTCAGCCCGACCCTCGGCGATTTCGCGGTGGTCCCGGCCCTGTTCTTGCTGGGCGCGGTGTCGGGCGTGGTCGCGGTCCGTCGAGGCGACCTCTCGGCGTCGATCATGATGCATATCGGCTTCAATCTGGTGACCACCCTTTTGGCCCTCTGACCGGCGGTTCGGCCGATATGACGGCGCGAGCACGGCAAAAGTCGCCGGCCCACCGCTTCAGTATTTTCGCATCGATGCCGACAATGATCACCGGCTCGGTGTCAGGGAGGCACAGAATGCTGGTCTGCACAGGATGTGCGAAAACGATGCTCATCACGATCCGCATGCGCGTCGCGGGCCGCGAGATCGTGTTCCACCGTTGTTCGAAATGCGAGGCCAACACCTGGCAGGACGACGGAGGTGTCCTCTCGCTGAACGAGGTCCTGGAGCTGGCCCGCGCCGCCCATTAGGCGGTTTTCGCGCCGAGGCCGGCGCGTGGGGTGAGTCCGACGAGGCAGCGCGGTCTGGCATCCTTTCCTCCAGTGGCTGCTCCCACGACGGAAACCGAGGCCGTGAAGATCACCGCCCACGAGGCACCGGCTCGGGCCGCCCTCTCCCTCGACGAGGACGACCAACCGCGCGCGCTCTGGGAGCGCGCGACCGGCTGGGCCATCGTCGCGATCTGCACCTGGTTGGTGTTCTGCATCATCGACCCGGCACACCACTGGACCCTCGTCCCGGGCAACTTCCGCTTCGGCGACCTGTTCCGCAACACCACGGCCAATGGTGGCGACATGGGCGCCCACGTGTGGTGGCCCAAGTTCCTGGCCGACAACTGGTTCCCGAAGCTGCGGCTGTCGGGTTGGGCGCCCGACTGGTACGCCGGCTTCCCGGTCGGCCAGTACTACTTCCCGGTCCCGGCGTTGATGATCTGGGTGCTGAAGGTCGTCATGCCGTACAACGTCGCGTTCAAGCTCGTGACGGTGAGCGGTCCGCTGATGCTGCCCGCGGCCGCGTACTCGTTCGCGAAGGGCATGAAGGCGCCCTGGCCGGCCCCGCCGGCGTTCGCGCTGGCGGCGTTCGGCACTCTCGTTCAGACCCGTACCGACTGGCAGATCTACGGCGGCAACATCGCGAGCACGCTGGCGGGTGAGTTCTCGTTCACGATCGGTCTCGCGTTCGCGCTGTTCGGGCTCGGCGCGCTCGCTTACACGCTCGATACCGGGCGCCGGCGGTGGCTCCCGGCCGTACTGATCGCGCTGGCGATCATGTCGCACATCGTCGTCGCGATCTTCATCGCGATCGCGGCCATCCTGCTCTGGCTCACCCGCCGTCCGCTGCGTACGTGGGCGATCGCGTTGCCGGTCGGAGGCGTCGCGGTCGCGTTGAGCGCGGTCTGGATTCTGCCACTGCTGGCGCAACAGGCCTTCACGCAGAGCATGCGGTACACGAAGCTCCTGCCGAAGGGCGACTTCACGCTCCCGTCGTGGCTGCCGCTGCCGGGAGCGGTCAGGCACACGATCGTCGGCCTCGGGAACGCCGTCGGGCGTCCGCCGCTCGACACCAATGCCAATCCGGTCCGGCACTTCTCTCCGACGTTGTGGTTGCCGTGGTGGATTTGGATACTCGCCGGCGTGGCGATCATCGCGGCCGGTTGGTATCGACGGCGCTCGACTCTCGTGCTCCTCGTGCTCGCGCTCGTCGTCGGCGTGATGTTCATCGAGTGGCCCGAGCACGCGATCTGGAACACGCGATTCCTGCCGTTCTGGATCCTCTCGTGGGCGTTCCTCGCGGCGATGGGCGCGACCGAGATCGCCCGACTCGCCGCCGCGCTCGTGAGCCGCGCCTACGCGTGGATACGCGACGGTGACCTACGCGACGCGCGCGCCCGGGCGTGGGCCGAGATCGCGACCGCCGACGACGACGCGGCCGCCACTCGGGAGGTCCGCAAGGAAGCGGCGTGGGCTCTCGCCGATCGCCGTTTCGATCGGGGGCCCGAGGGTTGGGAGCCGCCCGAGCAACTCTCGGATGCCGTCGTGGGCAAGCGTCGGCGACGGCTCGGCGCGATCGCTCTCGCCGTGGTCGTCGCGGTCGGCGGCGCGTTCGCGCTCGATCGCGGGTTCGACGCGGCCGATCACAACTCCGCCATCGCGATTCGCGGCTGGGCCTCGTGGAACTACTCCGGCTACGAGAGCAAGCCCGCCTACCCCCAGTACAAGGCGATCATGACCGGCATGGAACAGGTCGCCGACTCGCACGGCACCGGCCGCGCGCTCTGGGAACCGTCATCGGGTGAGCCGGACGCGATCAACAGCTACGGCACGAGCCTGGCGCTCATGCTCCTGCCGTACTTCACGCACGGGAAGATCGCCTCGATGGAGGGCATTTACTTCGAGTCGTCGGCGACGACCGACTACCACTTCCTCACGGTGAGCGAATGCGCTCAGCACCCGTCGAACCCGGTGCGAGGGCTCGTCTACGGCTCGGGTACCGCCGACTTCGACCTGTGCGTGCGTCACCTGCAAATGCTCGGCGTCCGGTACTACATGGCGTGGACCCCGGAGATGCAGAAACTGGCGAGCAGGAACCCACAGCTCACGCTGGTGAAGGACATTCCACAGAACCCGCCGATCGCGGGTCCGCCGCCCGACAAGGAGCTGAAGGACTGGAAGGTGTACCAGGTCGCGAACAGTGACCTCGTCGTCGGGATGGACCGCGAGCCCCTGGTCCTCACGTCACTGCCGAGCGGCCGGCCGGGGTACTCCAAGTGTTGGGGCCAGACCTGGGACGCGTCATCGGGCGCCGAGCCCCGCATGCAGGACGGGTGGGAGTGCACGACCGCGCCGTGGTGGGTCAATCGCGAGGCGCTGAGCACCGCTTACGCGCAGACGGGCCCGAGCGAGTGGACGCGCGTCAACGCGAGCGACCTCGCCCGGGCCCAGCCGCGCGTGGTCACGCCGACGCGGGTCGGCAACGTCCGGACGACCGTCGACAAGATCTCCTTCGACGTCTCCGAAGTCGGGAAACCCGTCGAGGTCAAGGAGTCGTACTTCCCGAACTGGCACGTCTCCGGGGCGAAGGGTCCGTACCGTCTCGCCCCGAACCTGATGGTCGTCATACCGACGTCGACGCACGTCGAGCTGACCTACGGGTTGACCACCGCCGACTGGGCCGGACGCGCCATCACAGTCGGGGGAGCCGTCGGGCTGGTGCTGCTCGGACTCTGGACCGGCGCGCGCCGGTTCGCGGCGGGAGACGACGACCGCGCGGGCGAGCCGGACGCTTGGCGCGACGAGCAGAGCGGTGACGACAGTCACGACGCCGAGGAGCCGAATACCCTTCCGGAGGGTCCACGTCCCGGTCCCTCCGAGGACGAACCGCCGGACCGGAAGGAACCGGAGCCGGCGCTACCATGACCCGGCCCTGAGGCCGGAACTGCGCTTGGGAGGTGGGTGGGAGCACAGCGTGTCGCTCGACGGAGTCTTCAAGGCCTACGACATTCGCGGCGTCTATCCCGATGAGATCGACGAGGCGCTCGTCCGCCGCATCGGCAACGTCTTCGCGCATTTCACCGGCGCGCAGCATCTCGTCGTGGGCCGTGACATGAGGTCCTCGTCAGAGTCGCTCGCGGCGGCGTTCATCGAGGGCGCGACGCTCGCGGGCGCCGATGTCACCGACGTCGGCCTGGCCTCGACGGATCTCGTGTACTTCGCGTCCGGGCGACTCGACGCGCCCGGCGCAATGTTGACGGCCAGTCACAACCCGGCGAACTACAACGGCATCAAGCTCTGTCGCTCCGGCGCCGCACCGGTCGGCGAGCAGACCGGTCTGCAACAGATCAAGGAGATGGTCTCGTCCGGCGTCACGTCGCGGGGGGAGGTCGCGGGCAAGGTTGAGCGTGTCGACCTGCTCGAGGCGTTCGGCGAGCACGTGCGCTCGTTCGTCGACCCGGCGGCGCTGAAGCCGCTCGCGGTCGTGGCCGACACCGCCAACGGTATGGGCGGGCTCGTCGTCCCCCGCGTGTTCGAGGGCCTGCCGTTCTCGTTGACGGTCCTGTACGGGGAGCTCGACGGCTCGTTCCCGAACCACCCGGCCGACCCGATCCAACCCGAGAACCTGAAGGATCTGCAACGCGCGGTCCTCGATCTGAACGCCGATGTCGGGCTCGCGTTCGACGGCGACGCCGATCGGGTGTTCCTCGTCGACGACAAGGGCGTGCCGATCAGTGGCTCCACGACGACGGCCATCGTCGCGGCGGGCATCCTCGACCGTCATCCCGGAGAGTCGGTGGTGCACAACCTCATCTGCTCTCGGTCGGTACCCGAGATCATCCGCGAGCACGGAGGAATCCCCGTCCGCGCGCGCGTTGGCCATTCGTTCATCAAGCAGGTCATGGCCGAGACCGGCGCGATCTTCGGCGGCGAGCATTCCGCGCATTACTACTTCCGTGACAACTGGCGAGCCGACTCCGGGTCGATCGCCGCCCTGTTGGTGCTGGAGCAGCTCGGCCGTGCGGGCTTGCCGCTCTCGGAGCTGCGCAAGCCTTTCGAGCGCTATGTGCAGAGCGGCGAGATCAACTCTCGCGTCGACGACCCGGCGGCAGTCATCGCCGCGGTCGCGGCGGAATACTCCGCGTTCTCGCAGGACCGGCTCGACGGCTTGACGGTCGACTGCGGTGAGTGGTGGTTCAACTTGAGACCGAGCAACACCGAACCGCTCCTGCGCCTGAACCTCGAAGCCCCCGACGCCGCGCGGTGTGAGGCACACACGACGGAGGTGCTCGCGCTCGTTCGGCGACCGGAGCGTTGACCGGGCACCGAGCGACCCGGCGGTGTCGCGCCCCTCGCCGATAGTCTGCGCGACGTGGCGCTCGACCCGAAACTCCTCGAGATCCTCGCGTGCCCGCAGGACAAGGGCCCGCTCTTGTACTTCGCGGACGAGCAGTCGCTGTACAACCCGCGGCTCCGTCGTCGTTATCGTGTTCTCGACGGCGACATCCCCGATCTGCTCATCGACGACGCCGAGAGTGTCGACGACGCGGAGCACGATCGGTTGATGGCCAAGGCCGAAAGCGACGGGGTCAAGCCCACTTTCGAGCAGTGACCACCGACTCTCTCGGCTTCCTCGACGCGGTCGCGGGGTTGCCGGAACAGCTCGCGCACGCCCACGAGGTCGCGGGCACGGTGCACATCGACGCTTTCCCGCGCGGGGACGTGATCCGCAACATCGTCGTGCTCGGCATGGGCGGGTCGGGGATCTCCGGCGACGTGGTCGCGGCCGCGTTCAACGACGAGCTACCGGTGCCGCTCACGGTGCTCAAGCAGATCCGCACGCCGGCCTTCGTCGGTCCCGAGACGCTCGCGATCGCGGTCTCGTACTCGGGCGATACCGAGGAGACCGTGTCGATGGCGTCGAGCGCCGTCGAACGGGGCGCGCAGCTCGTCGCGATCTCGTGCGGTGGCCGGCTTGCGGACGTGGCGCGCGACGCGGGCGCGCTGCACCTTCCCTGCCCGCCGGGATTCATGCCGCGGGCCGCGATCGGCGCACTCGTGGCGCCCATGCTGGTCACCCTGTTTCGCGCCGGACTGGCTCCGGGCGCGCACGCCAATCTCGTCACCGCGCAGGCGCAGCTTGCGCGCCGACGCGATCGGTGCGTCCCCGGCATGACCGGCGCGGCGAATCCCGCGCGCGAGCTCGCGCGTCGTCTCGGCCGCACGATTCCGATCGTCTACGGCGGCGGCGCGCTCGGCGGCGTCGCCGCGTATCGGTGGAAATGCGATGTGAACGAGAACGCCAAGGCCCCGGCGTTCTGGCACCAGTACCCCGAGCTCGACCACAACGAGATCTGCGGATGGGGCCAGCACGGTGATGTCACGCGACAACTGCTCTCGCTCGTCGAGCTCCGGCACGGCTTCGAGCACAAGCGGTTGCAGGTTCGCTTCACCGTGACCAGGGAGATGATCGAGGAGTGCGTGCATCAAGTGCTGGAGGTCGAGGCTGAGGGTGAGGGGCGGCTCGCGCAGCTCCTCGACCTGATGTACGTCGGCGACTGGACGAGCTGCTACCTCGCGCTGGAGAACGACGTCGACCCTGGGCCGATCGACGCAATCCTCGAGTTGAAGTCGCGCCTCGCGAAGACGCCCTGATCCACATCTCCCGGCCGAGGAGCCCGACATGCCAGCGGTGGTCGTGCACGGCGTCCCCGACACCCCGCGACTATGAGACGCCGTGCGCGCGCGTCTCGAGCGCACCGATGTGGTCACGCCCGCGCTTGCGGGCTTCGACGCTCCGCTCCCGCCCGGTTTCACTGCGTCCAAGGAGGCGTACGTCGACTGGCTGATCGAACAGATCGAACGAGTCGGCGAACCGGTTGACCTCGTGGGTCGGCTCGTGATGTTCCCCGAGAGCGGCCACTGGTGGCCGGCGACCAAGCCCGCCGAGGTCGCCACTGCGCTCGAAACCCTCTGGAGCGGATAAATCGGGCAAATCCACCCGCGCTCGGGCGTGCAGGCGGACAATGGGTCCGCGCGCCATCGCTGCGCCCTGGAGGCCCTGATGCTCGAAGGCTCACCCGCGTTTCCCGCTACGTTCTCGTTCGACCCACCCGAACGCGTGGCGAACTGGCGACCGCTCGTCAACTGGCTGCTCGGCATCCCGCATCTCATCATCTTGAACGTGTTGCAGACGGTGAGCCAGGTGGTCGGCCTCATCTCCTGGTTCGCCATCGTGTTCACGGGAAACCTGCCCGAGGGGTTGGCCACCTTCCAGGCCATGTACCTGCGCTACATGCTGCGCACGTACACCTACGTCGGGTTCCTTCGGGAGGAATACCCCCCGTTCAGTTTCACGACGGCGACGAGCGATCCGGGCGACGACCCGCGCGTCCGCGTCGAGGTTGAGCCGCAGCTCACGGACCGGAACCGGTTGACTGCGTTCTTCCGCATCGTCCTGGTCATCCCGCACGTCATCGTGCTCGTGGTCCTGACGATTGCCGCGGCGGTCGTGACCTTGATCGCGGCGTTCGCGGTGTTGTTCACCGGGCACTGGCCGACAGGGATGCGCGACTTCGTGATCAACGTCAACCGCTGGTCGCTGCGCGTCCAGGCGTACTTCCTGCTGCTCACGGACGCCTACCCGCCGTTCGCCCTGGGCTGAGAGCCCAGGAGCTCAGCCCCGACGAACCGTCAGCGTGAACACGTCGGGACGCGCGTAGTGACCGACGACGTCGAACTGACGCCGTGACTGGCGCACCTTGGCGACGTCGATCTCGGCGTAGAGGATTCCCTCGGTCTCGCTGATCGGTCCCGCGAGGATCTCCCCGTACGGATCGACGATCACTGTGTTGCCGCGCGACATCCAGTCGTCTTCGCCGCCGTAGATGTCGTCGCGGCCGGGGAAGTCGGCCGGAACGTCGGAGCCCCGCAGGCACGACGTGATCCCGAGCACGTAGCACCGACCTTCCTTCGCGATGTGACGCATGGACGCCACCCACACGTCGGAGTTGTCCCACGTGGGCGCGAGCAGGATGTCGACGCCTTGTTCGTACATCGCCACGCGCGCGAGTGGCATGTAGTTCTCCCAGCAGATCAGCCCGCCCAGGCGCCCGAAGGGCGTGTCGAACACTGGCAGCGTCGAGCCGTCGCCCATGCCCCACGCGAGTCGCTCGCCGCCGGTGGCGACGAGCTTGCGGTGCTTGCCGAGCAGCGCGCCGTCGGGCGCGAAGTAGAGGATCGTGTTGTAGACCGTTCCGCCCGCGCGTTCGTTGACCGGAACGGCGAGATGGACCCCGTTCTCGCGCGCGATGTCCCCGATCGCATCACACGCCGGACCCGGAACGTCGACGCACTGGTCGATCCAGCGCGCGTACCACTCGCCGTCCGCCCAGGGCGTCGTCCGCCACACCCAATCCGGGTACGTCGGTACGAACCCTTCGGGAAACGCGACCAGCCGCGCGCCCGCGGCCGCGGCCTCCTTCGTGAGTGCCCCGACCTTCTCGATCGTGGCCTCCCGATCGAGGAACACCGGAGCGGCCTGCACGGCGGCAACGAGCGTGATGGGCGCGGGATTCGTCATGCCGTTCACAATCGCACGCTCGCTCACTGCCGCGCTACCATTGGGGCTCGGTCGGGCCCAGTTGGGCTGTCATCCGGTGATCCGGGCCGGCCTCCGTGAACATGGTGGTGCGGTACGCGCCGCCATTTGGTGGCGTGCAATGCGCGCCCGCAACCGGAGGACCAGGCATGACCAAGATCGAATCCCGCGTATCCGCGGCATCGGGCACATTCACCGACTTCAAGGTTGCCGACCTTTCTCTCGCCGAGTGGGGCCGTAAGGAGATCGAGCTCGCCGAGGTGGAGATGCCCGGGCTCATGGCCTGCCGCGAGGAGTTCGGCGCGGCCAAGCCGCTGGCCGGGGCGCGCATCACCGGCTCGCTCCACATGACCATCCAGACCGCCGTGCTCATCGAGACGCTCGTCGAGCTCGGCGCCGAGGTGCGTTGGGCGAGCTGCAACATCTTCTCGACCCAAGACCACGCCGCCGCCGCGATCGCGGCGCGCGCCATCCCGGTGTACGCGTGGAAGGGCGAGTCGCTCGAGGAGTACTGGTGGTGCACCGAGCAGGCAGTGCGCTGGCCCGACGGCGGTGGACCCAACATGATCCTCGACGACGGTGGCGACGTCACCCTGCTGATCCACAAGGGCGTCGAGTACGAGATCGCGGGCGAGGTGCCGGGAGTCGAGACGGCCGACAGCGACGAGTTCGCGGTCGTGCTCGGTCTGCTCGCGCGGCTGCACAAGGACTCACCGAGGCTCTTCCACGAACTCTCGGCCGGCATCAAAGGTGTCACCGAGGAGACGACCACCGGCGTGCACCGGCTGTACCAGATGCACCAGGCCGGCACGTTGCTGTTCCCGGCGATCAACGTCAACGACTCGGTCACCAAGAGCAAGTTCGACAACCTTTACGGGTGCCGGCACTCGCTCGTCGACGGCATCAACCGCGCGACCGACGTGATGATCGCCGGCAAGGTTGCCGTGGTGTGCGGTTACGGCGACGTCGGCAAGGGTTGCGCACAGTCATTGCGGGGGCAGGGCGCGCGAGTGATCATCACCGAGATCGACCCGATCTGCGCGTTGCAGGCGGCGATGGAGGGCTTTCAGGTCACGACGCTCGACGATGTCGTCGAGACCGCCGACATCTTCATCACGACCACTGGTAACAAGAACGTGATGAACGTGGAGTCGATGTCGCGCATGAAGCACAACGCGATCGTCGGCAACATCGGGCACTTCGACACCGAGATCGACATGGCGGGTCTGGCGAGGGTCTCGGGGATCGAGCGCCGCAACGTAAAGCCGCAGGTCGACGAATGGGTGTTCGCCGACGGACACGCGATCATCGTGCTCGCCGAGGGCCGGCTGCTCAACCTCGGTTGTGCGACCGGGCATCCGAGCTTCGTGATGTCGAACAGCTTCAGCAACCAGGTGATCGCGCAGATCGAGCTGTTCACGCACACCGACTTCTACGAGCGTCGCGTGTACGTGCTGCCGAAGCATCTCGACGAGAAGGTGGCGCGCCTCCATCTCGACAAGCTCGGCGTGAAGCTGACGAAGCTCACCGAGGAGCAGGCGGAGTACATCGGCGTGCCGGTCGAGGGTCCCTACAAGGCCGACCACTACCGCTACTGATCGCACGAGCAATAGAAACGTGCCGACGCAGCGGAGGCGCGCCGAAGCGAGGGAGCCATAGAAAGCGTGCAGGATCTCCACGGCAAGGTCGCCGTCGTCACCGGCGGAGCGAGCGGAATCGGGTACGCGCTGGCGCGTTGCTTGGCGTCGGAAGGCGCTCACGTCCTCATCGGTGACGTCGAAGCCGCCGCGCTCGAGCGCGCGGTATCGGACCTGCGCGATTCCGGCGTCGACATCGAAGGGGTCGTCACCGACGTGACCGATCCCGCGCAGATGCAGGCGCTGGCCGACGCGGCGGTGACCCGTTTCGGCGGCGTGCACGTCTTCTGCAACAACGCCGGAGTCGGCGGCGGCGGTCTCTCGTGGGAGATGCCGCTGTCGACCTGGGAATGGGTGATCGGGGTCAACCTCTGGGGTGTGATCCACGGTGTCCGGGCCTTCGTGCCGCTGTTGATGCAACAGACCGAGGCCCACATCGTGAACACCGCTTCGGTCGCCGGCCTCGTGGCGGCGCCGTTCATGGGCCCCTATAACGCGAGCAAGCACGCGGTGGTCGCGATCTCGGAGACCCTGCATCACGAGCTCGCCCTGAGCGCGCCGCAGGTGAAGGTCTCGGTGCTGTGTCCCGGCTGGGTCAACACGAACATCGCCCAGAGCGCGCGCAACCGGCCCGCGCACCTGCAGGAAGGCGCGGCTCCCGACCCGGAAGCAGCGGAACTGCTGCGTGGGTTCATCGAGCAGGGAATGCCTCCGGACGAGGTGGCCGCCAAGGTGCTCGAAGCGATTCGCGAGGAACGCTTCTGGATCCTCACGCACGACGAAGAGGGCGATTTCTGGGTCGACGGAATCAACCAGCGCCTTCGCTCGCTCGGGGCGCGCGCCAACCCGCAGCTCGGTCTGCCCCTCTGACTTCCGAAGCCGACGCCGGTGCCCGCGACCGATCCGATCCCGCCGACGATCGAGTGGCGACGTGACGCGGTGCGGCTAATCGACCAGCGCGCGCTGCCGGCGCGGCTCCGCTTCCTTGTCTGTACCGACGTCGACGCGCTCGTCGTCGCCATCGCAACCCTCGCGGTGCGCGGCGCCCCGGCGCTCGGAGCGGCCGGCGCGTTCGGGGTGGTGCTCGCCGCGCACACGTTGCGTACCAAGCGCGAGGTTCGCGCCGCGGCCGCGCGCATCGCTCGGGCGCGTCCAACCGCGGTCAACCTGGCGTTGGGCGTCGCGCGCGGTCTCGACGCGTACGAAGGAGGTGGTCGCGACGCGGCACTCGACGTCGCGCGGTCGCTCGCCGCCGACGACGTCTACCGCAGCCGGCTCATCGGCGCGCACGGTGCATCGCTCGTCCCCGTCGACGGCGCGGTGCTGACGCACTGCAACACGGGCGCGCTCGCGTGCGTGGGATACGGCACTGCGCTCGGCGTCGTGCGCGCCGCGTTCGAAGCGGGGCGCCGGCCGAAGGTGTGGGTCGACGAGACCCGGCCGCTGCTGCAGGGCGCGCGGCTGACGATGTGGGAGTGCGACAGGCTCGGACTCGACGCGACACTCATTGCCGACGGCGCCGCCGCAGCATTGATGGGCCGAGGAAAGGTGGATCTCGTGATCGTCGGCGCCGACCGCGTCGCGGCGAACGGCGACGTCGCGAACAAGATCGGAACGTACGGCCTCGCGGTGGCGGCGCGCCAACACCAGATCCCGTTCTACGTCGCGGCCCCCGCATCGACGATCGATCTCGCGACCGCGGACGGCGACGCGATCGAGATCGAGGAGCGTGATCCCGACGAGGTGACGCACGTCGGCTCGCACCGCGTCGCGCCCCGAGGTGTCAAGGCGTTCAATCCCGCGTTCGACGTGACACCGGCGCGACTCGTGACGGCGATCGTGACCGAATGCGGAGCCGCCCGCCCGCCGTATCGCCGTTCGCTGCCGGCCCATGTGCGCCGCGCCGCGGAGGTTGTCACACCCCGCGCGTAATGTCGCCCGTCATGGTGCTGCGGGCCACACTCGTTGATCTGCTCGACGCGATCCTGCCCGCGTGCTGTCCGGGGTGCGGCCGTAGGGGCGAGCTCGTCTGTGGTCCCTGTGCCGCCACGCTCGCACCGGCGCCGATCGCGCCGCCGCCCGCACCGGTCGAGTGGTGGACCTCGTGCTTCGCGTACGAGGGTGTCGCGCGCGAGCTCGTCGCCCGAGCCAAGTACCGCAACGAGCGCCGGTTCCTCGTCCTCGTCGCGCGCGAGCTCACCCGGGCGATCGCATCCGCACCTTCGTCGATCGATCTTGTCAGCTGGGCACCTGCAAGCGCGGCGCGCATCCGGGCGCAGGGAGTCGACCACGGGGAGTTGCTCGCCCGAACGGTCGCGAGGCTGACGGGCGCGCGTGCCGCTCCGTGCCTGCGCCGCGCGGCCGGATCGGCGCAGACCGGACTCGACGCACGCGCGCGCAGGCTCGGACCGCCCTTGCGCGCGATCGGTCGCGTCGGCGGCGCGACGATCCTGGTCGTCGACGACGTCGCGACGACGGGCGGAACGCTCGCGGCCGCCGCCCGGGCGCTGCGCGCCGCCGGCGCCCGTGCGGTGCTCGCCGCGACGATCGCCCGGACTCCACGACCTGGCGGCCGTCTCGACGTGCCTGCATATACTCCGGCTACTCCGGCCGGCATTCGGGCACCGAAGAACTCGATCGGGAGCGCATGGACGTCGTCGTCTTCGGCAAGCATGTAGAGGTCCCTGCGGCGCTTCGCGCGGTCACGCTGGAAAAGCTGGAGCGCCTCGGCAAGTACGCGCACGACGTGCGACGAATCGACGTCGACTACGGGTTGCATCAAACACGGCGCGCCGGCGACTCCTGCACCTGCGAGATCCTCGCGCACCTCACGCATCACCTCGTGAAGGGCAGCGCCGCCGCCGCCGAGCACGCGATGGCACTCGACCTCGCGCTCGAGAAGGTCGAACACCAGATGCGGCGTCTGCACGAGCGCCGCGTTAGGCGCGGGAACCGGGCACGCGGGCGCGACGCGCGCAGCGACACGTCGACATACGAGCTCGGCGAGCTCGACGACGACGAGGAGAGCGACGATCCCGGTCCGGCGATCGTGAAGACCAAGCAGTTCGCCGTGAAGCCGATGCATCCCGAAGAGGCCGCGCTGCAGATGGAGCTGCTCGGCCACGACTTCTTTCTGTTTCGCAACACCGAATCGGACAATGCGGCGGTGTTGTACCGGCGTCGCGACGGGGCGCTCGGCCTCATCGAAGTCACGGGTTAACCGTGCGGATGAGCGGAGCCACGGACGGCGAAGCGAAGGAGCCCTGGTAATAGTGCGGTCTTGCTAGTGGTCGACCTCGTCGGCGACGAGACGGAGGTCGTTCGCGTGCTGGTGGTCGACGACCACGCGCTGTTCCGGCACGGGCTGTCGCAGGTCCTTCGCTCCGCAACCGACCTTGCGGTCGTGGGCGAGGCCCGAGACGGGATGGAGGCGATCGAGCAGTCCGCGGAGTTGCAGCCCGACGTCGTGCTCATGGACGTCCGGATGCCGAGCCTCAACGGGATCGAAGCCGCGCGGCGGATCCGCGTCGCCCAACCCGCGGTCCGCATCCTGATGCTGACCGAATCCGAGGACGAGGAGGATCTCTTCGCGGCGGTACGCGCCGGGGCGATCGGCTATCTCCTGAAGGAGGTCGCCATCGACGAGATCGCCGACGCGATCCGCGCGGTCGCGAGCGGGCAGGCGCTGGTTTCACCGTCGATGACCACGAAGCTTCTCTCGGAGTTCAACGCGTTGTCGCGGCGGCTCGAGGAGGAACACGACGGACGGCGCCTCACCGACCGCGAGCTCGAGGTGTTGCGCCTCATAGCGCGCGGGATGTCGAACAAGGACATAGGGATCGACTTGGTGATCGCCGAGAACACTGTGCGCAATCACGTCCGCAACATCCTGGAGAAGCTCCAGGTGCGGTCGCGCGTCGAAGCCGCGATGTACGCCGTGCGCGAGAAGCTCGTCGACGCGCCCTGACCGGGGCGAGGCAGCGCACACCTCGCACGCCCGGATCCCGGCGAAACGGCCGGTAGACTCGCCCGCCGCATGGGATTGTTGAACAAGATTCTCCACGTCGGGGAGGGCCGGCGCCTCAAGGCGGTCCAGGCGATCGTGCCCGAGGTCAACGCCCTCGAGCCCGAGATCGAGCGCCTCTCCGACGACCAATTGGTCGCCAAGACGACCGAGTTCAAAGCGCGGGTCGAGCGCGCGCGCTCCGAGGCCAAGGATCCCGACCACGAGAAGGACCTCGTCGCCGACGTGCTCGACGACCTGCTCCCCGAGGCCTTCGCGGTCGTGCGCGAAGCGGGCAAGAGGGTGCTCGGGCAACGGCACTTCGACGTTCAGGTCATGGGCGGCGCCGCGCTCCACCTCGGCTGGGTCGCGGAAATGAAGACCGGCGAGGGCAAGACGCTCGTTTCGACGCTGCCGGCGTACCTGAACGCGATCGCCGGCCGGGGCGTGCACCTCGTCACGGTGAACGACTACCTCGCCCGCCGCGACGCGGAGTGGATGGGGCGGCTACACCGGTTCCTCGGGCTCTCGATCGGCGTCATCGTTCCCGACGACTCGACCCCCGACGAGAAGCGCGCCCAGTACGACTGCGACATCACCTACGGCACGAACAACGAGTTCGGATTCGACTACCTCCGCGACAACATGGTCGTCGATATCGGCGAGCAGGTGCAGCGGGGTCGCCGCAACCAGTCGTGGTCGGCCCATTTCTTCAGCATCGTCGACGAGGTCGACTCGATTCTCATCGACGAGGCGCGCACACCGCTCATCATCTCGGGACGCGCCGCTGACGCCGCCGAGCTCTATTACCAGTTCGCCCGG
Organism: Acidimicrobiia bacterium; assembly: GCA_038213435.1. Classification (GTDB taxonomy): domain Bacteria; phylum Actinomycetota; class Acidimicrobiia; order IMCC26256; family PALSA-610; genus PALSA-610. Next base: position 57,853 of record JBBQTI010000015.1, on the reverse strand, counting down.
GTCGCGCGCGGTTTGCAACGCGACCGCGACTACGAGGTCGACGAGGCCAAGCGAACGGTCGTCCCGACCGAGGAAGGCATCTCGCGCGTCGAGACCGCGCTCGCCGTCGAGAATCTGTACGAGAACGTCCACCAGAATTACGTGCACCAGCTCCAGCAGGCTTTGCGGGCCAAGGAACTGTTCAAGCACGACGTCGACTACATCATCCAAGCAGGAGAGGTGAAGATCGTCGACGAGTTCACCGGTCGCATCCTCGAAGGCCGCCGGTGGAGCGAGGGTTTGCATCAAGCGGTCGAGTCCAAGGAGGGCGTGAAGATCAAAGAGGAGAACCAGACCCTCGCCACTGTCACGCTCCAGAACTATTTCCGGCTGTACGAGAAGCTCAGCGGCATGACGGGCACCGCGTCGACCGAGGCCGGAGAGTTCGCGCACACCTACAACCTGCAGGTGGTGTCGATCCCCACGAATCGGTTGATGGTTCGTGCCGACCACGCCGACTACATCTACAAGACCGAGGACGCGAAGTACGCGGCCGCGATCGAGGACATTGCCGAGCGTTACGAGAAGGGCCAACCGGTGCTGGTCGGCACGATCTCGGTCGAGAAATCGGAGAGCCTGTCGCGCGAACTGCAGAAGAAGGGCATCCCGCACGAAGTTCTGAACGCGAAGCAACACGAGCGGGAAGCGGAGATCGTCGTCCAGGCCGGCACGCTGCAATCGGTGACCGTCGCGACCAACATGGCCGGCCGCGGAGTCGACATCCTGCTCGGCGGCAATCCCGAAGGCCTCGCTCGACGCGAGTGCATGAAGGAAGGGCTGGCCGTCGGCACGCCCGAGTTCGAGGCCCGCTACCGGGAGTTGCTCCCCCGGTTCGACGACGAGTGCAAGGCCGAGGGCGAGAAGGTGCGCGCCCTCGGCGGTCTGTACGTGCTCGGCACCGAACGGCACGAGTCGCGACGCATCGACAATCAGCTGCGCGGCCGGTCGGGCCGCCAAGGCGACGCGGGCGAGAGTCGCTTCTACCTCTCCCTCGAGGACGAGCTGATGCGCCTCTTCGCGACGGGACTCATGTCGCGGGTCATGAACGCGTCCTTCCCCGACGACGTGCCGCTCGAGTCGAAGATGGTTTCGCGCGCGGTCGAGCGCGCGCAGGGAACGGTCGAGGATCGCAACTTCGAGATCCGCAAGAACGTTCTCAAGTACGACGAGGTGATGAACGAGCAGCGCAAGGTCATCTACAGGCGTCGCCAACAGATCCTCGACGGCGAGGACCTCGGTGCCGACGCGATCCTTGCGATCGAGTCTGCGATCAGCCGGCTCGTCGTCCAATACTGCCGAGGGGAGTACTTCGAGGACTGGGACGTGCCCGGTTTGCTCGATGCCGCGCGCCTCTACTACCCCACGCGGATCACCAAGGAGCAGATCGACGAGGTGATCGGCAGGGAAGCGCTCGAGGACCTGTTCGTCGACGACGCGAAGTCGCTCTACGAAGCCAAGGGCGAGCAAATCGGCGTCGAGACGCTCCGAGACATCGAGCGTCGGGTCATGCTCTCGGTGATCGACCAGCACTGGCGCGAACACCTCTACGAGATGGACTATCTGCAAGAGGGCATCAACCTGCGCGCCATGGGCCAGCAGGACCCGCTCTCGGAGTGGCAGCGCGAGGGCTTCGACATGTTCGAGGCCATGATGGGCCAGATCGAAGACGACTTCGTGCGCTACGTCTTCCACTTGCAGGTCGTGATCGACGAGGAGCCGCGCCCCGACATCCGCAACGTCTCGTACAGCGCCCCCAGCGATCCCGTGCAGGGCTCGAACGCGATCGAGGCCGCGATGGCGGCGCAGGCGGCCGAGACGCCGTTGGCTTTCGACGCCGACGAACCTATGCCGCTGCCGACCGAGCAGGTACAACAACAACCCGTGCGAGCCGAGAAGACCCCCGGCCGCAACGAGCCCTGCTTCTGCGGCAGCGGCAAGAAGTACAAGCTCTGCCACGGGCGTTGAATGAGGGATTTTTCAGAGGAGATCTCTGACCTTGCGCGGCGAGCCGCGGAGGCGCACAAATACCTGCGCATCGACGACGCGCGCGCTCGGCTCGCGGAGCTCGAGCAGCAGGCGAGCGCCCCCGATCTGTGGGACGACGCCGATCGGGCGCGCGAGGTCACGTCCGAGATGTCGAGCGTCCGCGAGGATGTCGAGCTCGTCGACGAGCTCGAACGGCGACTCTCGGACGTTCAGACGTTGTACGAGCTCGCGCGAGACGAAGACGACGCCTCCTACGAATCGGAGATCACCGAGAGCATCGGAGGATTGGCTCGGGATCTCGACCGTCTGGAGCTCCGCGCGCTGTTCAGCGGCGAGCACGACGTGCGCGACGCGATCTGCGAGGTCCACTCGGGCGCGGGAGGAACGGACGCGCAGGACTGGACTCAGATGCTGCTTCGCATGTACACGCGTTGGGCGCAGAACAAGGGCTTCGAGGTCGAGCTCGACGAGATACAGGAAGGTCAGGAGGCCGGCATCACGTCGGCGACCTTCATCGTGAAGGGCCGATACGCGTACGGGATGCTCGAAGGCGAGCGCGGCGTGCACCGGTTGATCCGCATCTCGCCCTTCGACGCGAATGCGCGCCGTCAGACCGCGTTCGCGTCGCTCGACTGCGTTCCGGCGCTCGAGCAGGCCGAACAACCCGAGATCGATCAGAACGATCTGCGCATCGACACGTATCGCTCCTCGGGTGCGGGCGGGCAGCACGTGAACGTCACCGATTCGGCCGTGCGGATCACCCACCTGCCAACGGGCGTCGTGGTGTCGTGCCAGAACGAACGCTCTCAGCTCCAGAACCGGGCGAAGGCGATGCAAATCCTCGCCGCGCGGCTCGCGGAGCGTCAGCGCGAGGAACAGCGCAGGGAGCTGGTGCGTCTGTCGGGCGACAAGCAGGATGTCGCGTTCGGCAACCAGATCCGCACGTACACGCTGGCTCCGTATCAGCTCGTCAAGGACGAGCGAACGCGCTACGAGACGGGGAACGTGCAAGCGGTGCTCGATGGCGACCTCGACGGGTTCATCGAGAGCTACCTGCATTGGCGTAGATCGAGGAATTCAACATAATCCGGTACTGTTCACCGCGAAACCCGAGACCGCTGCTACCCTCGTCTCGCTTCCGATGCTGCGCTCCACATGATTCGATTCGAAGACGTCACCAAGGCATACAAGGGCGATGTCGTCGCTCTCCGGGAGCTTTCTCTCGAGATCCTGAAGGGCGAATTCGTCTTCCTCGTCGGACCTTCGGGTTCGGGCAAATCGACGTTCCTCAAACTTCTGTTACGCGACGAGGTGGCGACCGGGGGCCAAGTGCTCGTCGCGGGTCGCGACATCGGGCGTCTCGGCGCATGGAAGGTGCCGCAGTTGCGGCGCAACATCGGCTGCGTCTTCCAGGACTTCAAGCTCCTTACCAACAAGACGGTCTACGAGAACGTCGCCTTCGCGCTCGAGGTGATCGGGCGGCCCAAGCACATCGTGCGCACTCAGGTGCCGCAGATTCTCGACCTCGTCGGTCTGACCAAGAAGGCCGAGAACTTCCCGACCGAGCTGTCGGGTGGTGAGCAACAGCGCGTCTCGATCGCCCGCGCGTTCGTCAACCGGCCGCTCATCCTGCTCGCCGACGAGCCCACCGGAAACCTCGACCCCGCCACGACGGTCGGCATCATGCGGCTGCTCGACCGCATCAACCGCACCGGGACCACCGTCGTCATGGCGACGCACGACCAGCGCATCGTCGACGCGATGCGGCGCCGGGTGATCGAGCTCGATCACGGCAGCCTCGTGCGCGATCAGGTGCGCGGCGTCTACGGAGTCGGCAGCTGATGTCGCGCCTCGCCTACTTCGCGCGCGAGACATTGATCTCGCTCCGGCGCAACCTGTTGATGACGATCGCCGGCATCATCACAGTCGCGATCTCGCTGTTCCTGTTCGGTGGGATTCTTCTCGTGTCGGCGACGGTCGATCACGGCACGCAACAATGGAAGCACGGCATCGAGCTCGAGATCTTCATGAAGGTCGGGTCGACGAAGAAACAGGTGCAGGTGATCGAGAAGGAGCTCAAGGCCGACCCGCAGGTGAAGTCGTACAAGTACCTGAACCAGCAGGACGCGTACAACATCTTCAAGAAGGACTTCGCCGACCAACCCGCGTTGGTCGAGTCGACGAAGCCGAGCGACCTGCCCGAGTCGTTCCGGGTCGAGCCTCAGCGGGCCGAGGACACGCAGGTCCTGGCGGACAGGTACACGGATCAGCAGAACGTCGCGACCGTCATCACCGCCGCGCAGCAGATCAAACGCCTGCTGACCGCGACCCGGTGGATACGGCTCGCATTCATCTCGATGGCGAGCGTTCTGCTCGCGTCGTCGTTGTTCCTCATCGTCAACACGATTCGCCTCGCGACGTTCGCACGTCGGCGCGAGATCGAGGTGATGAAGCTCGTCGGCGCGTCGAACTGGTTCGTGCGCGTGCCGTTCATGGCCGAGGGTCTCGTACAAGGCGCGATCGGGGCGGGTTTCGCGTTCGGGCTCGTCTGGGCGCTCAAGATCATCATCGCGAACCTGTTGAGCAACCAGCACTCGCTGCTCTCGACCTTCCGGGTCACGTCCGCCGATGCACTCGGTATCGGAATGCTCGTGCTGGCGATCGGCGCGGCGATCGGCGTGATCGGCTCGATCGTCGGCCTGCGCCGCTTCCTCGACGCCTAGCCCAGAGCGAATTCAGTTCTGTAGCGGGAGCAGCGCGGACGCGCCGGCCGCGAGCTCGGCGCCCCAGTCGCTCGGCTCACTCAGCGGGACGAGCACGAGCTTCGAAAATCCGACCGCGATGTAGCGCGCGCAGAGATCGTGCAGTTCCGACCATCCGCGTGCGACGAGGTCGTCGATCTCGACGTCTGGGTTCCGGCTCCTGATCGCCTGGGCGAAGGAGTCGGGAAGCGCGTCGTGCGTGTACAACGCCATCACGCCGAAATGCTCGGGATCGATCTCGCGGCCCTCGGCGTCCGCCGCGTCCTCGATCGCGACCCGACCGGCTTTGCACTGCTCGGGCGTCGCGAAGCTCGCGAGCCAGCCGTCGGCCAGGCGGCCTACCCGGCGCAGCTCCGCGGGTGCGCGGCCGCCGAGCCAGACCTCCAGCGGGCGCGCGGGCTTGGGCAGCACGTTCATGTGCTCGTAGTGGAACCAACGCCCGTCGTGATCGACGTCATCTTCGGCCCAGAGGCGCCGAAGCAACGGGAGCGCCTCGTCGAAGATCGAGGCCCGGTCGCCACGTTCGACGCCGAACGCCTGCTGCTCGACCGGGTTCACGATCCCGAGCCCGAACGCAGGGAGCGCGCGGCCTCCCGAAAGCACGTCGAGAGTCGCCCACTCCTTGGCGACGAGCGCGGGACTGCGGCCGGGGAGCACCGAGACGCTCGTGCCGAGCTTGATCCTTCCCGTGCGCGCCGCCGCGAACGCCAGCGCGATCACGGGATCCGGCGCCGGCCCGCTCACGCGCTCGGAGAGCCACAGCGAGTCGAAGCCGTTGCTCTCGAGCCCGACGGCCAGTGCGCCCAGCGCGTCGCCGGAGAGTGGCCGCAGATTTCCGAGCCCGTACCCGATCCGCACCTTCATCTCGTGCGTCCCTCGTCAGTAGCCGGCCGGACGGAGGTGGGCGTACTTCCCGAGCTCGTTGCGCGCGATCTGACGCAGGTGGACCTCGTCCGGACCGTCGACCAGGTGCAGCGTGCGTGCGTGCGCGTACATCGACGCGAGCGGCCAGTCGTCGGTGACGCCCGCTCCGCCGAACAGCTGGATCGCGCGGTCGATGACGTCGGTCGCGACCCGAGCCGCGATGACCTTGATCGCGGCAATCTCCGTCCGTGCGTTCTTCTTGCCGACCGTATCCATCATCCACGCGGCCTTCATCGTGAGGAGTCGCGCCTGTTCGATCTGCATACGCGACTCTGCGATGTTCGCCTGCACCACTCCCTGATCGGCGAGTGGTTTCTTGAACGCGACGCGCGTCTGCGCCCGCATGCTCATGAGATCGAGCGCGCGTTCGGCCATCCCGATCGCACGCATGCAATGGTGGATACGGCCCGGGCCGAGGCGAGCCTGCGCGATCGCGAAACCGCTTCCTTCCTCGCCGAGAAGGTTCTCCTTCGGGACCCGCACGTTCTCCCACAGCGTCTCGCCATGACCGCCGCCCTCGGAATGCCCGAACACCGGTAGGCCGCGCACGACTCGGACTCCCGGCGCGTCCATCGGCACGAGGATCATCGACTGTCGGTGATACGTGTCGGTTTCGGGTTCGGTGACACCCATGAAGACGGCCACTTTGCATCGAGGGTCGAGCGCGCCGCTCGTGAACCACTTGTGCCCGCTGATCACGTAGTCGTCGCCGTCGCGGTCGATGCGACTCGAGATGTTCGTGGCGTCACTCGACGCGACCCACGGCTCGGTCATCGCGAAGCACGAACGGATCTCGCCGTCGAGGAGCGGGCGCAACCACTGTTCCTGCTGCAGTTGCGTGCCGAACTGCGACAGGATCTCCATGTTGCCGGTGTCGGGCGCGGAGCAGTTCGTCGCCTCGCCGAGCAAGGGCGACGTGCCCATCACCTCGCACAGTGGCGCATACTCCAGGTTCGACAGGCCCGGCCCGTGCTCGGGTTCGGGCAGGAAGAGATTCCAGAGGTCGCGCTTGCGCCCCTCGACCTTCAGTTCCTCCATCACCGGCGGGGGGAAATGGGGGTTGCCCGACTCCTCGCGCTGGGCGCGGTAGATCGGTTCGGCGGGCCGGACGATCTCGTTGTCGAACTCGACGAGCTTGGCCTTCAGCTCCTCGGTGCGGGCACTCGGGGCGAACTCCACTGCGAACCTCCTCGACGGTGTTACGAGACGGTGGCGTCGTGGCGTGAACGCGCCTCGAAGAACTGCATCGGCGGTGGATCGCGGTCGATCTCGGGCTCCGCCGCGGCGAGCCGCTCCTGGGCCTGGCGGCGATCATCCACAGTAAGGGCGTCGGTCGTCGCGCAAAACTCGACCATGATCCCGTTCGGGTCGTTGGCGTAGATCGACGTGCACCAGCGATGGTCGATGCGCACGACGTCGAAGCCGTGCGCGAGCCAACGGTCGCGCCTGTTGTCGAGGTCGCCGAACTCGGAATCGAAGGCGATGTGGTTGACGAAGCTCGGCAGGCCCAGACCCGTCGAGATCGCGGGATCGAAGTCGGCGAGCGCGGCGTCGTGCAGGTCCCAGATCGCGAGCAACTCGCCGTTGCCCGTGTCGTAGAAGAGATGTCGCGCCCAACCGTCATCCATGTACGGGATGACGTCGACACGTACCAGCTCGAAGCCCATGGCCTCGCTGTAGAAGCAGTGGGTGGCGTCCAGATCTCTCGTGGCGATTGCGACGTGGTGGAAAGCCATGCTTCCAGTCTGGCACGGTTGCGGACTGTGTCGCTTGCCCCGGAGTCCGTCGAGCCCGAGCCGATCGCGCAATTCCGGCGCTGGTACGGCGAGGCGGTCGCAGCCGGTGTCACGCAACCTGATGCCATGACCCTCGCAACTGCGACCCCCGACGGCGCGGTGTCGGCGCGCACCGTGCTGTTGCGCGGTCTCGACGAGCGTGGGTTCGTGTTCTTCACGAACCTGGAGAGCGCGAAGGGGTTGCAACTCACCCTCAACCCGCGTGCCGCGCTCGTGTTCCATTGGCGAGAACAGGAGCGACAGGTGCGGGTCGTCGGCGCCGTCGGGAGGGTCGAGGACGACGATGCCGCGCGCTACTGGGAGAGCCGCCCCCGCGGTCATCGCGTGAGCGCGTGGGCGTCGCCGCAGAGCGAGGTCGTCGACCTGGCCGAGCTCGAGGCGCGGGTGGTCGAGGTCGAGGTGCGTTTCGCCGGCCGCGATCTGCCGTTACCGCCGTTCTGGGGTGGGTTCGTCGTCGCGGTCGACGAGCTCGAATGCTGGCAAGGGCGACCTGATCGTTTACACGATCGGGTCCGTTACCGTCCCGACGGACACGGCGGATGGCTCCGCGAGCGGCTCGCGCCGTGAATACCGCGACCGCTCTCGCGTTCGTGGTCGCGTCGCTGTTCGCGGTGGGGGACTGGCTCGCGAAAGCGCGTTCCCGACGTGGGCTCGAGTATCTCTGCAAGCCCGCGACACTCGTCGCGCTGATCGTCGCCGCCGGCGCGCTCGACCCCATGACCGACGCGCACACCCGCCGCGCCTGGTTCGTGGCCGCCTTGATCTGCTCCCTGACCGGGGACGTGCTCCTCGTGCTGCCGTCCGATCTCTTCGTACCCGGCCTCGCCGCGTTCCTCGTCGGGCACCTGTGCTATCTCGTCGGCTTCTGGACGCACGGGCCGTCGGCACTCGCGCTCGTCATCGCGGTCGTGCTCGTTGTCGCGCTCGTCGCGCCCCTCGGGCGGCGCATCCTCACCGCGATCGCCCGAGCCGGGCAGCCCCGCGAGCTGCGCTTCGCGGTCGCGGCCTACATGGCGGTGATCTCGGCGATGATGGCCACGGCCCTCGCGACCGGCAACCTCCTCGCGGCGGCGGGTGCGGTGCTCTTCGTCGCGTCCGACTCGATGATCGCCTGGGACCGGTTCGTGTACCGCTTCGGATGGGCGCCCGTTGCGATCATGGTGACGTACCACGTCGGTCAGGCCGGCCTGGTCGCCTCACTGCTGCGTTGAGTCGCGGTTTTTGGGCGTGACGCAAACCATTGCGGAATTGGTCCGCTCGCACCCGCCCGGGCCGTCGGTCCTCGGCAGGTAGCCCGCGCCGCGCCGCCCGACGCGCGCTGGACGCTGCGTCCAGCCGGGTCCGGTCCCACCCCGGCCCGACTCATCACGGTGTGTGCCCTTTGGCCTTGAGTCGCTCACGGATCGTGCCGATGACCACCCTATGCGTTTGGGAGGCGCGCGTTCCGCGTGCAAATCGGGCAAGGTCGCACGGCGCGTGGTCACGACACTGGTCGTGGCCGCGGGGATCGCGATGGCAGGCGGGGGGTCGTCCGCGAGCGGCGCCGAGGCGACGAAGGGGCTGTGGGCGCTCGCCCAGGACGCACACGGTCGGATCCACGTGGTCCGGGGTCTCGATGCCGCGGTGGCGACGATGGACAGCCGCCTCGGTCGGGACTCGAACCGCGTGCTGTCCGCCGAACAGGACCAAACGGTCCGGGTGTTGTCGACGAACGACGCGCTGAGACCGCAGCAGTGGGCTTTGAACGCGGTCGGTTTCGAATCGGCGTGGAAGCTTTCGACGGGCGCCGGTGTCAAGGTCGCGGTCGTCGATACCGGCGTCCTCGGCGCACATGAGGATCTTTACGGTTCGGTCGTGCCCGGGCTCGACCTCGCGTCGGACGCCGCGAGGTACGACCGCGCCGGAAACGGTGCGGTCGATCCCGCCGGTCACGGCACGCACGTCGCCGGCATCATCGCCGCCCACGCGAACAACGGGATCGGCATCGCGGGCGCGGCGCCGCGCGTCCAGATCATGCCGATACGGGTACTCGACGCGTCGGGAAGCGGTTCCTCCTCCGACGTCGCCGAAGGGATCGTCTGGGCGACCGACCACGGCGCGCGCATCATCAACCTGAGTCTCGGAGGCGGAGCGTCACCGGGTATGCGGGTCGCGATCCAATACGCGCTCTCCAAGCAGGTCGTGACGTTCGCCGCCGCCGGCAACTCGTATCAGGACGGGAACCAGGCCAGCTATCCGGCCGCGTACCCGGAGGCGATTGCGGTCGGCGCGATCGACAGCGGCCTGAATCACGCGAGCTTCTCCAACACCGGCGCGTACGTCGACCTCGTCGCGCCGGGGGATTCGATCTGGTCGACCTACGGCAAAGGTCGATCGCAGTACGCGCTCATGAGCGGAACGTCGATGGCGACGCCGTACGCGGCTGCAACCGCCGCGCTCGTGCTCGGCGAGAAGTCGAGCCTCGGCGCCGCCGAGCTCACGCACATGCTCGAGTCGACCGCCACCAACCTGGGGCCGTCCGGGCGCGACAACACGTTTGGGTACGGTCTGATCAACCCGGGCAACGCGTTGCTCGCGGCATCACCGGACAGGATCGACCTCGGGACCAGTGGCCACGGTTACTGGATCGCGACCGCTGATGGGCACGTGCACGCGTTCGGCGGCGCCCGGTTCTACGGCGACCTGAGTGGGCAGTCGATCTCCGCGTCGATCGTTGCCGCGGCGCGTACGCCCACCGGCAAGGGGTACTGGCTCGCGGGCTCGGACGGCGCGGTGTACTCGTTCGGTGACGCGCAGTTCCGGGGCGGACTCAACGGCCAGCGGCTGAACTCGCCGATCGTCGGCATGGCGGCCACGCCGAAGGGGATGGGCTACATACTTCTCGGCCGCGACGGCGGCATCTTCGCCTTCGGGAACGCGGGCTTCTACGGATCTACCGGGGGCTGGCGGCTGAACGCGCCCGTCCTCGACCTCACGATCACTGCCGACGGACGTGGCTACTGGTTCGTCGCCGCCGACGGCGGTGTCTTCTCCTTCGGCGACGCGCGATTCCACGGTTCGACCGGCTCGATGACGTTGTCGCAGCCCGTGCGGTCGATGACCGCGGCGGCAAACGGGAGTGGCTATTGGATGGTCGCGGACGACGGCGGCATCTTCGCCTTCGACGTGCCGTTCGAGGGCAGTCTTCCGCGGGTTCGAGAGCTCTACGGCTACCCCTACGTGTCGAGCGTACGGATGCGGGCCCTGCCGACGAATGACGGCTACTACATCTTGGGGCTCGACGGTCGCGTGTGGGCGTTCGGGACCGCGAAGAACTTCGGTTCGCTTTCGAACTCGTGGGCAGTCGACCTCATTCAGGCGCCCTGAGCTCGTACCGCGTAGGACGCGCGATTAGTTGTTGAACCGCTCGGCGTAGTGATCGTCGGGCTCGTAACAAACCCCGTCGGAAATCAGCGCGTCGACCTCCGGGTCCCGGTGACCGAGCTCGTGGAGCACGGCGCGGGTGTCCTGGCCGACGAGCGGCGGGGGCCCCATCACGTGCCCGGGGTTCTCGGAGAAGTCGATGAGCTCGCCGAACTGGCGCATCTCGCCGAAGAGCGGATGCACATAGCGCGCGACGAGACCGAGCTCGACGTTGTCCGAGTCGAACAGCGGCGCCTCGCCGCCTTGCGCGTCGACCGGGACCTCGTTCGGTACGCCCGCGTCGTCGAGGGTGCGGGTCCAAAAGCGCGCCGTCTTCGTGCGAAAGCGAGGTTCGAGGATCGCCTCGAGCTGGCGCCGGTGCTCGGCGCGACTCGCTCCCGTTGCGAACCGTGGGTCGTCGACGATCTCGGCGACGCCGGCGACGGCGCACAGCGTGCGGAAATCGTCGTCGGTGATCGCGGCGATGCAGATCCAGTCGTCGTCCCGCGTACGGTAGAGCCGGTACGTCGGGGAGACGCCCAGGAGCTCCTTGTCGAGGTGCGGACGGGGGGCCGGCACACCACCGACGAGATGCGCGTCGGAGGTGAAGATCGCACCGCCGTCGAACAACGACGTCCACACCTCCTGGCCCTCGCCGGTGCGCTTGCGGTGATAGAGCGCGCCGAGGACCGCCACGACCGAGAGCATCGCGTTCGACGCGTCGCACATTCCGAAGCGGTAGTAGAGCGGCACGTTGCCTTCGTGTACCGCGGCCGACTCGTGCTCGAGGCCTGACGACGCCTGGTAGAGCGGGTCGAGCCCGCCGAAGCGCGCGAGCGGTCCCTCGAGGCCGTAGGCCCACGTGTTGCAGTAGACGATGTCGGGTTTCACCTGCTTGCACGCCTGGTAATCGATGCCGAGCTTGGTCGCGACGCCCGCAGTCATGTTGTGGTGGACGACGTCGGCGGTGCGCACGAGCTCGAGCGCGATTGCGAGACCGCGCGGATCCTTGATGTTCAACGCGATGTCGCGCTTGCCCCGTTGGCACCCGAAGAACGGCTTGGTCGCGAGACGCATGCCGTCGCCGGTGACCGGCTCGACCTTGATCACCTCGGCCCCGAGATCGCCGAGGATCATCGGTCCGAACGGGCCCGCGAGATACTGCCCGAAGTCGATCAGCCGCACGCCTTCCAGCGCACGCGTCACAGTCCCAACTCCTTCAGGATCTCTTCGTTGTGTTGGCCGGGAGTCGGCTGGGGGCCCTGGATCGTGGTCGGTGTGCCGAACATGTGTAGCGGCGTGCCGACCTGCGTGGTCTCGCCCACGACCGGGTCGACGACGGTCGCGACCATGTCGTTGGCGATCAGCTGCGGGTGCTCGAATTGCTCGTCGGGCGTGATGATCGCTTCGATTGCGTGATTGTGCTCCTGGAAGGTGGCGACGATGTCGTTGCGCTTCCACTCCTTGAACTTCTCGCGTCGCTTTGCGTTGAACCGCTCGCGCTCGTCGGGCGGAAGGGCCATGAACGTGAACGGGTCGGGCGCGTCGTCGAGCCCGAGGATCGCGTCCTGGCTCTTGGTCGGCGTGAGCCCGCTCATGACCGACGCGTGAACCCAACCGTCGGCACACTCGAAAATCATCTGTTGGTGTATGCCCGGCGGGTACGACTTGCCCATCAGCTCGTGAAACTGCGCCGTCGACTTCTCGACGTGCTGCCAGATCTGCGTCGTGTAGAGCATCGCGCCCGCGAACAACGACGTCGTGACGTGCTGCCCGCGCCCGGTTCCCTCGCGCGCGATCAACGCAGTGAGGACGCCGCTGGAGATCAGATAGAACGCGCCCATCGAGGGCATCGGCATGTGCAGGAAGACGGGTCCCATGCGCCAGCCCGGTTGCTCCCACATCTGGCCGCTGCTCGCCTGGACGAGTGCGTCGTAACCCGGACGTTGCGCGAGCCGGTGCCCGTCGGGGTAGGCGGGGCACGAGAGGTAGACGATGCGCGGATGCGCGGCGTGCACGGTGCCGTAGCCGAAGCCGAGCCGTTCCATCACGCCGGGTCGGAACGACTCCACGACCACGTCGGCAGTTCCGAGCAGTCGCTCGAACACGTCGCGCCCTCGATCGGACTTGAGGTCGACCGTGAGGGATCGCCGGCTGCGGTTCCACACGCGGTAGCTGTCGTACGCGCGAAAGGGGTCGCCGCCCGGTGGTTCGACCTTGATCACGTCGGCGCCCTGCTCGGCGAGCAGGAGCACACCGAGGGGACCGGCGATCCCCCACGAGAGATCGAGGATGCGAACACCATCGAGCGCGCCGGGCATGACCATGAAGCTACCTGACGCCGGCGTCAGCTCTTGTGACAGCGAGGTTGAACGCGGCGAGGAAGCGACGGCCGGACTCGACGACCGGGGCGGTCCCGCGCCCGAGCGCGTCGATCTCGGCGGTCATCGGTTCGAGCGCGACGAACTCATGGTCGGGTGGGACGAAAAGCTGCGCGAACGGATACGCGGGGTCGAACTGCAGTGTGAGCGTGCGCCGGGAGGTTCCCGAGCGGGCTGCGATCGAGAACGTGCGATCCGACCCGAGCGCGTAGTGATCGTCGAAGGTCCGCGCCGCGATCGGCTCCCGTTGCGCAGTCTGCGGAGTGCGCGTTCCCGTCGGGATGACACGGGCGTCGACCTCGATGTGCTCGCACGCCGGCCAGCGCAGCTCCCACTCGCGCCGCGGCGCGTTCGGGAGCTGTACGAAGGGGTGCCAACCGAACGCGATCGGCACCGCCCGATCGGACGTGGGCTCGACCTGTGTGACGATGTTGAGCCCGCGGTTGGGGTGCAGGCGCGCGTCGACAGTGAGGACATGAGGGAACGGAAACGCGCGGAGTTTGTCGGGATGCGTGCCGTAGTCGAGCCGCGCGACGACGCGCGAGTCGTTCGCCTGCTGCACCTCGAAGGCGGCGCCGAAGAGGTTGCCGTGGATCGGCAGACCGTTGGCATCGAGAGGGAGCGTGAGGCCCGCGAGGGAAACGTCGACGCCCGCGGCGCGGTAGCTCCCACCCGCGAGCCGGTTGGCCCACGGGTGCACGAGTGGGATCGCCGTCGCGCGTCCGGCGCCGAACTCCTCGATGGTGCGCGGCCACGCGACGTACTCGTCACCGCGAAACCGTAGCGACGCGCAGAGCATTGCGACGTCCGGCCTGAACGTCGCTTCGTATGCACCCGCCCGCAACACGATCGCGGCCATCAGGCGTTCGGCGTGTCCTTGGTCTTGGCCGCGGCTTCCATGGCCTGCAAACGCTCGAGGATCGGCATGGGCTCTTGTCCGACTTCCGAGAAGCGCGACGCGATCTCGGCCACGCTCCAGCGGCCGTCCGTGCGCATCTCGCGCACCTCGATCGGCTGGTTCCAGACCGCGATGCGGCCGGCGTTCACCGTGTAGATCTGACCGGTGACCTCGCGCGCCAGATCGGAGAGCAGGAAGCACACCATCGGGGCGACGTCCTCGGGCTCGCCCATCTCGAGGCCGAACGGCACCTGGCCCGACATGCGCGACTTCGCGACGGGTGCGATGCAGTTGGCGGTGACGCCGTACTTGTTCATGCCGGCCGCCGCGCTGCGGACCAACGAGACGATGCCGCCCTTGGCCGCGGAATAGTTGGCCTGGGCGACACTGGCGGCGAACGCGCCGGAGGTGAATCCGATCAGGGTGCCGGACTTTTGCTCCCGGAAGATCGACGCCGCGGCGCGAAACACGGTGAACGTGCCCTTGAGATGCGTCTCGATGACCGGGTCCCACTCGTCTTCCGACATGTTGAAGAGCATCCGTTCGCGCAGGATGCCGGCGACGCACACGACGCCGTCGATCCGTCCGAAGGTGTCGACCGCCGATTGCACGATCGACGCCCCGCCCTCCATGGTCGTGACCGAGTTCGCGTTCGCGACCGCTCGACCGCCCGCGCGCTTGATCTCGTCGACGACGCCGTCGGCGACCTCGCTGGTCGGCTTCTTGCCGTCCATGGACACGCCGTAGTCGTTGACGACCACGGCCGCGCCAACGGCTGCTGCAGCCTGTGCAACGGCGCGGCCGATCCCGCGTCCGCTGCCTGTGATCGCGATCACCTTGCCGTCGAGCGCACCCACATCGCCTCCGAGAACCGGTTCAGTTGGTCGGCGAAGCTACAAGTCGGGCGGTCGACGGGGCGATTCGGGTGTGGCCCGGTCGGGAGACGCGAACATAATGTGGCGCCCATGAAACCGTCCGGGATCCACCATGTCGCCATCTGCGTACGCGACGCCGACGAAGCGGTCACCTTCTATACCGACGTGCTCGGTCTCACCGTGCTGCCCCGGCCCGACTTCGGTTTCGGCGGGCACTGGCTCGATGCCGGCGGACAGCAGGTACACCTCATGGAGAGCGAGAGCTCGCGCTCGGGCGGCGATCACTTCGCGATCCGGGTCGACGATCTAGAAGCCGCAGTCGCCGACATCCGGGCAAGCGGCGTGACCGTGAACACCATCGACCACATGCGGGGCGCCGGTCATCAAGCTTTCCTGCACGACCCGTCCGGCAATTTCATCGAATTGAACCAGCCCGATTCAGAGGGTTAGCCCGGCAGGCTCGTTAGCCGCCGACCGTCAGCCAAAGCACTTCGCCCAGCCTGATTCGGTTCAGCCCGAACCGCATGCTGCTCGCATACCGGCTGCAGGGCGTCGCCCGACGCCGACAGGATGACGGCGCGTCGCGTTCCTCGTGGCAGCGGCAGTAGTGGCACGCGACACGGCCCCTTCTACCGCGGAGGGAGAATGTCGTTCGTCGCGTCCGCCGCAGCCTTCGGGTTGGTCGTCTTCGTGCAGCCCGCGACCGTGCCGTCAGCGTGCGAAATCAGGGAGTCCGGGCACGTCACAAGACGACGCTAGGCCGAGCGCCGATCGGCAGGGATGATGCGTCTGTGGTTACGGTCTCGTCTGGACTGTGGCAGGCCAGCTTCCCGCGAATATCCGCCAGATGATCGCTGACGCTCCGAGAAGCGCGGCCGCCACCAAGAACAGACCGATCTCGGTCCAGACGCCTGCGATAACCAAGACGACGAACCCAATTACCAGGGGGGCTATCGCGAGCCAACGCAAATTCCGCATTTTGCTATCTCTTTCGTTTGTGACACCGAGGCTAACCCTGCAAAGGACGTACCCGTAGCGGCAGATCTGCACGCGCGGAACGGCGCTTCGGGTCTGTCAATCAGCCGCCCGGCCGGAAGACCATGTCAGCCACGGCGAGGATGAGAATGACAAGGTCGATGCGGGCGACGAGAAACCTGCGATGCGCCCGCGATCGGACTTCGGCCGGATCATGGCCAGGCCGATCCGCCAGCGCCGCGATCCGCCGCCCTTCGGGAATGAGGAACGCACCACCTACAGCGCCTGCGGCGACCAGCGCGCCAACGCCCAGCACGATCCAGAGGCTTCCCCATGAGAGGTCCTCACGGATAACGAGCGCGACCCCAGTGAGCAGCACGACGATGGCAGCGGGCCCAAAAACGCCTTTACCGACCGCCTCGGCGTCGCGGGCGAATTGATCGACGGCAGCGTCGGCCGTCGACGGACCCATACGGCGGGCAATCACCTGCATTGCGAGCGCGGCACCGATCCAGGTCGCCGCCGCCAAGAGATGGATCGTCAGCAGCAGTTGGTCAACCCGCACGCGGGCGACGCTAGTCGCGGCTCGCGGGACGGTCGCCGGTTTCTGCACGCGGATGCCCCATGGCCCGAAGCGAGTTCCTCACCGGCAGCTAGCCCCGATCGTTCATGAGAGCTGTGGTGCTGGCTTTGGTCTTGAAGTGCGGGGTTGAGGCCGGATTCTTGCCCGTGCGCAGGTTGTCGGCGGTGTCGGGTCGGCGGAGCTTGACTGTCGGGCGTGTTCGGGCGTGCGCGGTCAAAGCGACGCCGGTTTCGTCGGGGTGGCGCGTGTCAGTTGAGCAGCGCGACGTGTTGGTAGGCGCGGTGCAACGCTGGGGCGGTGGGCCAGTCGTCGATGATCCGCACGATCTGTTGGCGGGCGCGGCGGATGATCCGAGCGGGTGTGTGCCAGAGCTGCCAACGCAACGTTTTCGGTTCCGCGATCGCGAGCGGCCCGTCCAAGCAACAGAGTTGGAACCAGCGCACGAGATCGGCCGCGAACGCGACGACCGCGAGACGGGCCCGGTTGGCGTCGAGCTCAACGAACGGGAACCGGTCCAGACCGGAGTCTTTCAATCGGCGGATGTGGTCTTCGACGTGGGCGTGGGCGCGCATGTGTTGATCGAGGGTGACGGGGTCGCCGGGCTGGTCGGTGTAGTGGCCCCAGTGAGCGATGGGAACAGCGACTGTTGCGCGCCGGGATGTAACGGTTCGCGCCGCACGATCAGGCGGGTGCGCTCGGGCCAGTGCGACAGGTCGACCAGGTCGGTGACCTCGCACACCCCGGCGCCGCATCGTTGGTCACCGGCTTGGGTGAGCGCTGGTGTCCAACGGTCATCATCGATGGCGACCTTCGAGATTGCTGCGTGGATACGGCCGTTTTTGCGGGCCACGACCGCGAACCCGACGTTGCGGTCACGGCATCCCCATACGAACCCGCGGGTCGCGCGCGCGGAATCGGCGCGCGCCATCACCGGCCGGATGACGGTGGCCGGATCGTCGCCGTTGCGGTGATCTCTCGGGATCACCGCACGGTTCATCAACCCGACGCTGTACTCCGACGTGCGCACGGGCAACGGCCTGGTCGACGTTGTCCATGTCGACGGCGCCGTCGCGCGCGTCGACTACGTCAACGGCGTCAACGCCAAGAAGGGCACCGTCACGTCGGTGCGTACATTCGACTTGGCCGGTCTGGCGATCGAGACGACGCCGGGCTACGACAACACCACCGGTCTCGGGGTGCCCAACGGGTTGACGTTCCTGCAGAGACTCTGACGCTCACGCGACCTCGACGCGAAAGCCGTCGGCCTCGAGCGCTTTGACGATCTCGTCGGCGTGCGCTCGATCCCGGGTCTCGACCGACAGATCGAGGCGCGCGCTCTTGAGCGCCACGCCCGGGAGATCGCGGCGGTGCTCCACGTCGACGATGTTGGCGCGCAGACCACCAACTATCTGCGCCACTGAGGCGAGCATCCCGGGCCGATCCGGAACTTCGATCCTCAGTCGCACGAGGCGCCCGGATCGTGCCAGCGCACGCAGCAGCACCGAGGCGAGCAACCGCGCGTCGATGTTGCCGCCGCTCAGCACGACGCCGACGTTCTGGCCGCGGAACGCCGCGGGATACTCGAGCAGCGCGGCGAGTGCGGCGGCGCCTGCGCCTTCGAGGATGGTCTTTTCGATCTCGGCCCCGAGCGCGATCGCCTCTTCGATGCGCTGCTCGGAGACCACGAGGATGTCGTCGACCAGCTCGGTCACGATGCCGCGGGTCAGCTCGCCCGGTTCGGCAACGGCGATGCCCTCGGCGATGGTCGGGCCGCCGGCCGGTGTCGGTGCCCGGCCCAGCGCGTGCATCATGCCTGCGTAGCCCTCGGCTTGCACTCCGACGACCCGCAAGTCGGGTCGGAGGGCCTTCACGGCGACGGCGATACCGGAGATCAGGCCTCCGCCGCCGATCGGCACGACGACCGAATCGAGCGCATCGGTCTGGGCGAGCAGCTCGAGGCCGACGGTTCCCTGCCCGGCGACGATGCGCACGTCGTCGAACGCGGGCACGAGCGTCGCCGCGGTCTCGCGCGCGATCCGTTCCGCGCCGGCGAGCGCCCCGGCGTAGTCGGATCCTTCGAGAACCACCTGCGCACCGTGGTGCGCGGTATTCGAAACCTTGCTGAAGGGCGTGTCCGCGGGCATGACGATCGTGGCCGCGATGTCGAGCAGGTGTGCGTGGTAGGCGACTCCCTGCGCGTGATTCCCGGCGGACGCGGCCACGACGCCGCGGGCACGCTCGGGCGGTAGGAGGAGCGCCAGGAAGTTCCGGGCCCCGCGCTCCTTGAACGCGCCGGTGAACTGGAGGTTCTCGAACTTCAACCACACGTGCGCGCCGGTGATGGCCGAGAGCGTCTCCGACCTCGCGGTCGGCGTTTTTCGCACTGCGTGCTGGATGGTCTCCGCCGCGGCCTGGACGTCGGCGAGCGTCACCGGTCGATCCACGGACGCATCTTCGCACCCGCCGGTTGCCACCTTCGATAATGATCGTTATCATCGAAACGTGGCTGCGGTTCAAGACCCGACGACCCGGGACCGGCTTCTGGCGGCGGCCGTCGAGGTCTTCGTCGAACAGGGCTACGAAGGGGCCCGGCTGCAGGACATCGCGCGCACCGCGGGCCTGACCACGGGCGCGGTCTACGCCAACTTCCGGGGCAAGAACGAGCTGCTGTTCGCGGCGATCGGTGCGCGTGCCGACGTGGAGATGAATGCGCTGCTCGCGGAGGCACAGGATCACGAGCCGCGCGCGCTGTTGGAACTGCTCGGCGATCGGCTCGTGGGCAGGCGCGCGCAGCCGCCCCTCTTGATCGACGCGATCTCGGCGGCCCGGCGCGACGACGAGCTGGCCGGGTCGTTGCGCCACCGACTCGACACACGCGAACGCGTGCTCGTCGACATCGTCGAACGGGCGAAAGTCGACGGCACGATCGATCCCGCGCTCGATTCCGAGGTCTTCGCGCGCTTCGGCTTGACGCTCGCCATGGGGGCGCTCGTGCTGCGTGCCCTCCAGATCGACGCCCCGGCCGAAGGCGCGTGGCACGAACTGATCTCGCGTCTGCTCGACGCCGTCTCGGAGGAGCAACCGGCATGACCATCGACACCACGGCCGACGCCAACGGCGAAAAGCTCGATCTGATCCACGCGGTCACGGCCGACATCGGCACGATCTTCACGTGGGACTACGACCGCAGCCGCGTGCCGCTGATCAAGCTCTACGAGAAGGCGAAGACGTCGCAGTGGAACGCCTCGACCGATCTCGACTGGTCGACCGACGTCGATCCGGAGAAGGTGGCCGACGAGCTCGGCCAGGGTGGCACCGCGCGGTTCCAAGCGCTCGCCGAGGCCGACGACTCGCCCGTCAAGCACTTCGGCGAGAAGGAATGGCGCAAGGTCGGCATCGAGTTGCAGAACTCTCTGCTGTCGCAATTCATGCACGGAGAGCAGGGCGCGTTGCTGTGCACCGCCCGCATCGTCGAGACGGTTCCGTGGATCGACGCCAAGTACTACGCCGCGACCCAAGTGGTCGACGAGGCCCGCCACGTCGAGGTGTTCGCGCGCTATCTCGACGAGAAGCTCGGTACGCAATACGGCATCAACGAGAATCTGAAGGGCATCCTCGACGACATCCTCTCCGACCCCCGCTGGGACATCGCGTATCTCGGTATGCAGATCATGGTGGAGGGTCTCGCGCTCGCCGCCTTCGGATTGATGCAACAGATCACGAGCGAGCCGCTCCTGAAGAAGCTGTTGCGGTACGTCATGAGCGACGAGGCCCGCCACGTCGCATTCGGCGTTCTTTCGTTGCAGGAGTTCTACAAGGGGCTCACCGACGCGGAGCTGCGCGAACGTCAGGAGTTCGCGTTCGACGTCGCCCGCCGGCTGCAGCGCCGGTTCGCGCACGCCGAGATGTGGACACGGATGGGCGTCGATCCCGAAGCCATCTACCGCACGATGGACCGGGTCAACCCGCCGGCCCAGCAGGTCTTCCAGCAGCTGTTGTTCTCGAAGATCGTGCCGAACTGCAAGAAGCTCGGCCTGCTCGACGCGGCCGACGGCTGGCTGCGCCAGCGCTTCACCGAGATCGGCGTCATCCAGTTCGAGGACTGGACCGACACCGGTGCGGAGTACTCGGCGCTGGACGAGGTGGAGAAGGACCGCGAGCACGCGGCTGCGGCCGGCGCGTAGTTCCTGCGTGTCGGATGTCGACTTGGTGGTTCGCGCGTGTCGCGTCGACGACGCGGCCGCGCTGGCGGAGATGTACTCGCTCGATCGCGCCGAGATAGAGAAATCCGATCCGACGTGCGAACCGAGCTTCTTCCGGGAAGAGGGCCAACGCGATCGCATCAGCCGGGTCTGGCCCCAATATGGTGACCTCGCTTTCGTCGCCATCGAAGGCGAGAAGCTGGTTGGATTGGTCGTCCTCGACGACGCGCGGCGTAGCGAGAACGTCCTTGTCGGCTACTACGTTTCGTCCGCCTACCGCCGGCGGGGTCTTGCTACGCGGGCGCTCGCACTCGTGGTGGAGCTTGCGGCCCGCGACTACGGGCTTTCGCGCCTCGTGGCCGAGGTTCGGCCCGACAACACCGGCTCGCTCCTCGTCGCCCGGCGCAACGGGTTCCGATTCGTCGAGACCGTTCAGATCAAGGGCGAAGATCATCACCGCCTGGTCCGAGAAGCGAGCTGACTTCGGGTGGTGTCACTAGACGGCATGGTGAACGACCGGCAAGCATCGCCGGCGTGAACTCGCCCGATATCGACCGACTCAACGCGGCAGCCGATCAGGGGATGCTCGCGGCGTTCTGGGCCGCCGAGCACGGCGACGCGCCGGCCGTGATCTCGGAGGCCGGTGATCGAACGCGTTCCGAGGCGAACGCGAACGCGAACCGGTTGGTGCGGGCCATGCGGGCGCGCGGCGTGAGAGCGGGCGACGGAATCGCGTTGATGTGCTCGAACCGGCCCGAGTTCTTCGAGACGATCGCAGCCGCGCGGCGAGCCGGTCTGCGGCTCACGACCGTGAACTGGCACCTCACCGACGACGAGGCCGGCTACATCGTCGACGACTGTGAAGCGACCGTGTTCGTCGCCGATGCTCGCTTCGAGAAAGTGGCTCGCGGCGCGGCCGACCTCTCGCCCCGACTGCTCGCGTCGATCTCGGTCGGCGGCCGGATCGGAGGCTTCGAAGAGTGGGAGAAAGTGCTCGCGCCGGAGTCGGGTGTCGACATCGACGACCCGGTCGTCGGCAGCACGATGCTCTATACGTCCGGCACGACGGGTCGTCCGAAGGGTGTTCGGCGGCCGCCGGATCCGCGGAGCGCGCTCGACGTCGCCGCGCTCACGCAGTATCGGGGAAGCCGGCACATCCATTTGTGCACCGGCCCGCTGTATCACGCCGCACCGCTCTCGTTCTCGCTGACGGCTCCCGCGTCGATGGGCGTGCCGATCGTGATGATGGACGGTTGGTCGGCGGAGCGGACGCTCGCGCTCATCGAGGAATATCGCATCACGCACACCCACATGGTCCCGACCATGTTCCATCGACTGCTTTCCCTGCCCGCCGACGTCAAGGCGCGCTACGACATCTCGTCGCTCGTCCTGATCCTCCACGGCGCCGCGCCGTGTCCGGTCGACGTGAAGCAACGGTTGATGGATTGGCTCGGCCCGATCGTGTGGGAGTACTACGCCGCGACCGAGGGCTCGGGCACGCTCGTCGGACCCGATGAGTGGCTGCGCAAGCCGGGCACGGTGGGAAAGGTGAATCCGAGCGACCAGGTGCGCATCCTCGACGAGGAAGGCCGCGAGGTCGGGCCGGGCGAGATCGGCACGGTGTACCTGAAGGCGCCCGTCGATGATCGCTTCGAGTACTTCAAGGCGCCGGAGAAGACCCAGAGCGCGTACCGCGAGAGCCACTTCACCCTCGGCGACGTCGGTTACGTCGATGACGACGGCTACCTCTTCCTCACCGATCGAAGCGCGCACCTCATCATCAGCGCCGGGGTGAACGTGTACCCGGCCGAGGTAGAGGCCGCGCTCCTCGCACACCCGGCCGTGGGCGACGTCGGTGTCGTCGGCCAGCCCGACGAGGAGTGGGGCGAGGTCGTGGTGGCGGCCGTCGAGCCGCAGACCGGCGTCGAACCGAGCGACGCCCTCGGAGCCGAGCTCGTCGAGTGGTGCCGGGACCGCATCGCGCACTACAAGTGTCCCCGCCGTGTGATCTTCGTCGAGGCGCTGCCCCGGCACGACAATGGCAAGCTCTACACGCACCAGCTGCGCGAGCAGCTCCGAGGTTCCTGAGGTGAGCGTCAGCGAGGCGGGTATCCCGCCGAATAGCGAGCCGGGGCCCGAGCGGCCCGGCGCGTAAGCGCCAGGAGTGGAAGAAGGGGAAAGCACGATGGGGATTTGCGACGGGCGTGTGGTCATCGTGACCGGTTCGGGACGCGGCATCGGCCGTGAGCACGCGCTGGCGTTCGCCCGCGAGGGCGCCAAGGTCGTGGTCAACGACCTCGGAGGCGACATGCACGGCGAGGGTGGTTCGCCGAGCCCTGCGATGGAGGTCGTCGAGGAGATCAAGGCGATGGGCGGCGAGGCGGTCGCCGACGGTGAGAACGTCGCCGACTTCGCGGGCGCCGGGCGCATGGTGCAGCGCGCAATCGACACCTTCGGTCATCTCGACACGCTCGTGAACAACGCCGGCATCCTGCGCGACCGCATGCTCGCCAACATGGAGGAGAGCGAGTGGGACGCGGTGATCGCGGTCCACCTCAAGGGCGCGTTCTCACCTACCCGCCACGCGGCCGCGTACTGGCGCGACCAGGCGAAGGCGGGAACGCCGCTGAAGGCGCGCGTGGTGAATACGTCGTCGCCGTCGGGCGTCTTCGGCAACGCGGGCCAGTCGAACTACGGCGCTGCGAAGGCGGGCATCGCCGCGTTCACGATCATCTGCGGCCTCGAGCTCGGTCGGTACGGCGTCTGCACGAACGCCATCGCCCCGGTCGCGCGTACGCGCATGACCGAAAACATCGGCTTCGGCGGCGCCCCCGAAGGCGGCACTTGGGATCCGCTCGATCCGGCGAATATCTCACCGCTCGTCGTGTGGCTGGGCTCGAACGAGAACGAAGCGGTGAGTGGGCACGTCTTCCTCGTCGACGGTGATCGCGTTTCGGTCGCCGAGGGTTGGCACCGCGGCCCGACCGCGACCAACGACAAGATGCGTTGGGAGCCCGCGCAGCTGACGAAGGTCGTCCCCGACCTCGTCGCGCAGGCGGCCGTTCCGTCCAACATGCTTTCATGACCACCGAACTCAGCCCGAAACTCAAGGGGGCAACATCATGCCGATGAATTTGGAAGCCGTTGGCGCCGTCTCGAAGCCCGGCCGCAACTCGTGGGCGTCGAAGGACGCCTTGCTCTACGCGCTCGGTGTCGGCGCGGGTCAGCTGGATCCGACCGGTTTCGAGCTCGAGTTCACCACCGAGAACTCGCAGAACATCGAGCAGCGCGTCCTGCCGACGATGCCGGTCGTGCTCGGCATGGGCGGCGGCCCCGGCCTGCCGAGTTGGGGCGAGTTCGACTTCCGGATGTTGTTGCACGGTGAGCAGGGGGTGACCGTGTTCGGCCCGATCCCGCCCGACGGCGAGGTCGACTCCGTCACCAAGATCGTCGGGATCTACGACAAGGGCAAGGCTGCCGTGGTGCGGCTCGAGTCGGAGTCGACCTACACCGGTACCGGCCAACCGGCGTTCACGACGCGCTTCGCCGCGTTCATCCGGGGCGAGGGCGGCTTCGGCGAAGACCGTGGTCCGCAGATCGCAGATCCGCCGAAGATGCCCGAGCGCAAGACCGATCACGAGGTGACGTACGCGACGCGTCCCGACCAGGCGCTCCTCTATCGCCTGTCGGGCGACCGTAACCCGTTGCACTCCGATCCCGAGCTCGCGAAGTTCGCGGGCTTCGAGCGGCCGATCCTGCACGGGCTCTGCACGTACGGCGTCACCGGGCGCGCCCTGTTGCACGAGTTGTGCGGTTCGGATGTGGCCAAGTTCGGAAGTATGGACGCGCGGTTCTCGAAGCCCGTCTACCCCGGCGACACGCTCACCGTGAAGATGTGGGACGAGGGATCGGGACGGACCATCTTCCAGACGGTGAACCAGGACGGCGTCGTCGTGATCGACGGAGGCCGCTTCGAGCTCGCGTGACCAAGTCCACGTGAGCTAGGCGAACAGCGCGACCGCGGCCGCCCCCACGAGCGGTCCGTCGTCTCGGAGCGCGCCCGGCACGACGCGCGTCCCCCTCGAGAAATCGAGCCGGCAACGCGCGTCCATCTCGGCCTGCGCGGCCACGAAGAACGCTTCGCCGTAACCGAGCGCGACCGAGCCGCTGACGACGGCGAGCCGAAGGTCGAGCAGGTTCGCGACCGACGCGATGGCGCGACCGACGAGACGACCTGTGCGGGCCCGAATCTCGGGCGAGGCAACGGCGGGCGGACGACCGGTGATGCGCGCGATCGCAGTACCGGATGCCTCGGCCTCGACGCATCCCTGCGCGCCGCAACCGCAGATCGCGCCGTCGGGCTCCACGATGATGTGGCCGACATGACCCGCGTTGCCATCTGCACCGTCGAGGAGCCGGCCGTCGACGACGATGCCGCCGCCGACGCCCGTCGACACGACCATCGCGATGAAGTCGCGCACGCCGGCTGCGGCGCCGATCCAACCCTCGGCGCGGGCGAGCGCCTTGGCGTCGTTGTCGATCCGGACGGGGAGACGGCAGTGTTCCGAGAGCCGGGCGCGCAGAGGAAAGTCGCGCCAGGCCGGGATGTTCACGGGGGCGACCGTCGCGCCGCCACGGGTCATCGGTCCGCCACAGCCGACGCCGACGGCGTGCGCCCGCCGGGCGGCCTCGCCCAGCTCGTCGATCGCCGCCACGAGCGTGCCGAACAACGCGTCGCCATCACAGTCGCGCGGCGTAGGAACGCGCCGCCGATCCAGGACCCGGCCGTCGGCGCCGACGATGCCGACGGCCAGCTTGGTGCCACCGATGTCGACGGCCACGACCGTTTCGGTCGCGCCGGCCGCGATCATGACGCTTCGACGCGCACTGGCTCGACGCGAAGGGCGATGACGCAGATGTCGTCGGGTGACGGGTGCAGTACGAAGGGATCGTCGACCAGCTTGTCGCACAGCGTGCCGAGCGGATCGCCCGCGTATTCGCGCACCCGCTCCTCGAGCCACGCGAGGCCGTCGTCGAGCACGCGATCGCGGCGCTCGACCAGACCGTCGGTGTAGCAGACCATCAACGCGCCCTCATCGAGTCGCGCGCTCGCCGTGCGGTACTCGCGGGCCATGGTTCCGAGCGGAGCTCCGTTCACGTCGTCGAGGAATCGGGCGGAACCGTCGGGCGCGACGAGTAGGGGAGGCGGATGTCCGGCGCGCGACCACGACATGAGCCCGGTGGTCGGTTCGTAGCGCGCGACGAACGCGGTGATCATTGCGTCGTCGTCCTGGTTGCGGATGAGGCGATGCAAACGCAACAGGACGGTCGCGGGATCGGAATCCTCGAACGCGTAGGCGCGGAGTGCGTTGCGGACGCGTCCCATGAGACTCGCGGCATGCACACCGTGCCCGGCGACATCGCCGACCACGATGACGATGCGGCCGTCGGGCGTCGCGAACGCGTCGTACCAATCGCCGCCCACATCGACGTCGACCTCCGCCGGCCGATAGGCGGCCGCGAGCTGAACGCCGGCGATGACCGGCAGCCGATCGGGAATGATCGTCGTCTGCAACAGCTCGACGATGCGATGTTCGGCCTCGAAGCGCTGCTGACTCTCCTGCCACAGCCGGGCGCGTTCGAGTGCGGAGGCACCGCGCCGTCCGAGGTCGACCGCCAGCTCGAGATCGGCCGCTTCGAGCCGTTCACGGCGCACGTCGCCGATCGAGAGAACGGCGAGCCGACGACCCGCGACGGTGAGCGGCACGAGTAGGCACGATTCGAACCCGATGCGATCGAGCTTCGTTCGCAGGTCCGGATCGGCGTCGAGCGTGGTGGCGGCCTGGGCGGTGAGGCCGTGGAACACGAGCGGCTCGCCGGTCTTCAGCACTTGCGCGACCGACGCACCGTCGTCGGTGAGCCGTTCGAGGACTTCACGCACGAGGGGCGCGAGCGCCGGGTCGCGGTGCGCGACGTTGGAGCGTTCGAGTGAGCCGTCGGGCGCGAGTCGTACGAGGGTCGACCAGGCTCCGATACGCGTGGCCGCGAGCTCGCAGATCGTTTCCAGGACCCGCTCCGGGTGGTCCAGCGCCGCGAGCCGTTCGGACGACTCGAGCAGCGTGCGCAGACGGGCCCGGCTCGACTGCTCGGCTTCGAGGAGCATCCGGCGCCGGTCGATGTCGACGGCGACGCCGGCCGCGCCGATGATCACACCCCTCGCGTCGTGAACGGGTTCGCCGCGACCTTCGAGCCAGTGCTCGCTGCCGTCGGGCCAGACGACGCGATGATCGAAGCGCCATGCGACGTCACGGGCCATGCCGTCGTTCACGGTCTCGATGGCGCGGTCACGATCTTCGGGATGGAAGAGACCTCGGTACATGGCCATCGAACCGTCGAAGCTTCCCGGCGCGAGGCCGAACAGGGCCTCGAGCTGCTCGTCCCAGTCGACCTTGCCCTTCGTGAGATCCCAACGCCACGTTCCCATCCGACCCGCGCCGAGCGCGAGGCGGAGCCGCTGGGCATCCATCGCCTGCGGGCGGGCGATCTCCAGCTCGTTTTCGCGTTGCTCGCGGATCCGGGTGAGCGCGATCGCCGCAACCGAGGCGACCGCGACCACGCCGACCCGAACGTCGTGATCGCTCGTGAGGAAGATGCCGTTGACCTGGCCCAGCAGGACGGCGATCGCCACCGAGTAGACGCCGACGACCGCGACTTCGACCGTCGAAGCCCCGATGGCCGCGACGAGGGGGCCGACGAGGACGGCGGTCAGTAGGACATCGTGATGGCGAGCGGCGTCGACGAGGGCAAGCGCCGAGCCGGCGAAGAGTCCCGCCATCAGCCAGACGCGGGATCGGTGAGCCAGACGCCCCGACGAGGCGACCCCCCGCGCACTCGAGACCATGCTTGGATGCTAGCCAGCCGCGTCGAGCCCTCGGTCTGCGCTAACCGTCGTCGAAGGGGTGCGGTCGGTAGCATTCGCCCTTGTGGCGTCGCTGCATCTCCCGCCGGACCATGCGGCCGCGGCGAAAGCACGACGTTTCGTGGCGGAGACGATGCGCGCGTGGGGCTGCGACGATGCGATCCCGGACGCGGAGCTCCTCGTGTCGGAGCTGGTGACGAACGCGGTGTTGCACGCTCGTTCGGCGACGCGCGTGACGATCGAACGCGACGGCGCGACCTTGCGTTTCTCGGTGTACGACTCGAGCACCACCCGCCCGCGCTTGCGTGACTACGGGCCCGAGGCCGTGACCGGCCGGGGTCTGCTCCTCGTGGACCGCATCGCACGGCGCTGGGGCGTCGACCCCGACGAGGCCGGAAAATGCGTGTGGTTCGAAGTCGACGCGCGTGCTCCGGTGCCCTAGCGGTCGCCCTCGAGTGCGAACAACTCGGCGAGGCCTGAGGTCTCGATCACCCGGGTCACGCCGTGGGTCGGCCGGCGCAGCTCGAAACGCCGACCTTCCGCGACGAAACGCTGCTTCGCCTGCACGAGGAGGCTCAAGCCGGTGGAATCGATGAATCGGAGCGCGGCCAGATCGACGACGACCGGGTCGCATCCCTGGCGGGCCAGGTCGGTCAGGGTGGTGCGCAGCGCCGCGGCCGTTCCGAACTCGAGCTCTCCGCCGATGGTGACGAGTGCGGCTCCGTCGTCGTGCTCCACCTCGACGGCGATCGCGGCCGATTCATCCGTGCTCACCGTTTCAGGATACCGGCGCGCGTTCCACTCGCGCACAGGTAGGTTGCCCTCGTGACGCTCGACAGCTTCGGGGCCCGGGCCGAGATGACGGTCGGCGCCCGAACGTACGACCTGTTCCGACTGGACGCCGTCGTCGACGACCCGTACTCCCTCCCGTATTCGCTCCGCATCCTGCTCGAGAACCTCTTGCGCCACGAGGACGGTGAGAACGTCGGGGGCGACGACATCCGCGCGCTCGCCGACCGGTCACGCGCCGCGACCGAGGCGGGAACACGCGAGCTGCAATTCATGCCCGCTCGCGTGCTCATGCAGGACTTCACCGGTGTGCCGGCGATCGTCGACCTCGCGGCGATGCGCGACGCGATGGCCGATCTCGGCGGCGATCCGCGTGCGATCGAGCCCGGCATCCCCGTCGACCTCGTCATCGACCATTCGATCGTCGCCGACGTCGCCGGCGTTTCCGATGCGTTCGTGCGCAACGCCCAGCTCGAGTTCGCGCGCAATCGTGAGCGATACACGTTCCTGCGGTGGGCGCAATCCGCCTTCCGCACGTTGCGCGTCTTTCCACCCAACCGTGGAATCTGCCATCAGGTGAACCTCGAGTACCTCGCGCAGGTGGTGTTCCGCGGCGCCGACGGGCTCGTGTTCCCCGACACGCTCGTCGGCACCGACTCGCACACCCCGATGGTGAACGGCTTGGGGGTGCTCGGTTGGGGTGTCGGCGGCATCGAAGCCGAGGCCGCGATGCTCGGTCAACCGCTCTCGATGCTGTTGCCGCGGGTCGTCGGTATCGAGCTCGTCGGCGCGCTTCCGACCGGATCCACGGCGACGGATCTCGTTCTGACCGTCGCCGAGTTGCTGCGCGGGCACGGCGTGGTGGGGAAGTTCGTCGAGTTCTACGGCGAAGGCGTGGGCCGCGTGCCGCTCGAGAACCGGGCGACGATCGGCACCATGTCGCCCGAGTACGGCTCGACGTGCACCATCTTCCCGGTCGACGCCGAGACGTTGCGCTACCTCCGCGCGACCGGTCGCCCCGACGATCTCGTCGCGCTGGTCGAGACGTACGCCAAGGAGCAGGGGCTCTGGCACGACCCCGCCGTCCGGCCCGTGTACGACGAGACGATCTCGTTCGACCTCTCGACGGTCGAGCCGTCGCTGGCGGGTCCGGCGCGGCCGCAGGATCGGGTGTCGTTGTCCGGCGCGAGGGCGAGCTTCGAGCAGGCGTTGCTGGCCTTCCGTCGAGAGGAGTCGACCTCGAGCTCCGGCGTTCCCCGCACGGTCGCGCGGGAAAGCGCCGACGAGTCGTCACTCGAGTCGTTTCCCGCGAGCGACCCGCCCGCGCCGGCGCCGAGCGCGCCCGCCGACGAGCAGCCACCCGTGGGCGAGGGCACCCGACCGCTGCTCCTCGATCGCCAGCGTTGTGCGGTGACGCTGGCCGACGGCCGCGCGTTCGAGCTGGCCGACGGCCACGTCGTGATCGCGGCGATCACGTCGTGCACGAACACGTCGAATCCTTCGGTGATGATCGCCGCGGGCCTGCTCGCGAGGAACGCGGTTGCTCGCGGCCTGAAGGTGCCGCCGTGGGTAAAGACGTCGCTCGCGCCCGGCTCGCTCGTGGTCACCGAGTACTACGAGCGTGCGCAGTTACTGCAACCGTTGCACGAGCTCGGATTCGACGTCGTCGGTTACGGCTGCACGACGTGCATCGGCAACTCGGGGCCACTGGCACCGGAGATCTCCGAAGCGATCGACCAAGGCGATCTTTCGGTTTGCTCGGTGTTGTCGGGCAACCGCAACTTCGAGGGCCGCATCCATCCGGATTGCCGGATGAATTATCTCGCCTCGCCGCCGTTGGTCGTCGCGTACGCGCTGGCGGGTTCGATCGACGTCGATCTCGCGCACGATCCGTTGGGGCAGGATGCGGACGGCTCTCCGCTGTACCTGCGTGATCTCTGGCCGTCGGAGGCCGAGGTCGCGCAGGTCGTCGGGTCGGTGCTCGACCGCGCGATGTTCGAGGAGAGTTACGCGACGATCCTCGATGGCGACGACAACTGGAAGGCACTCTCGGCGCCCGCCGGCGATCGATACGAGTGGGACCCTGCGTCGACGTACATCCGTCGCCCGACCTTCCTCGAGGGCATCACGGTCCAGCCTCCCGAGCTGCACGACATCGACGGCGCGCGCGTGCTTGCGCTGCTCGGCGACAGTGTCACGACCGACCACATCTCTCCGGCGGGCGTGATCCGGCGCGACGGTCCGGCCGGCCGATGGCTGCTCGAGCACGGCGTGGAGCCGCTCGAGTTCAACTCGTACGGTTCTCGACGCGGCAACCACGAGGTGATGGTGCGCGGCACCTTTGCCAACGTCCGCCTGCGCAACCGGCTCGCGCCGGGCACCGAAGGCGGCGTCACGCTTCATCTCCCGGACGGTGAACAGACGACCATCTACGACGCGGCGATGCGGTATGCCGGCGAGGGCGTGCCCCTGGTCGTGCTCGCGGGGAAGGAATACGGCTCGGGCTCGTCGCGCGACTGGGCGGCCAAAGGCTCGCTCCTGCTCGGCGTCCGTGCCGTGCTCGTCGAGAGCTTCGAGCGCATCCATCGGTCGAATCTCGTCGGTATGGGCGTACTGCCGCTCGAGTTCCTGGGTGGCGAGTCGGTCGCGTCCCTCGGCCTCACCGGCCACGAGACCTACCGCGTCGTCGGGTTGCAAGCCCTGGCCGGCCCGGGCCCGCTGCCGCGCGAGGTGACCGTGAACGCCGACGAAAAGACGTTCACGATGCGAGCCCGCATCGACACGCCGTTCGAGCTCGCCGTGTTCCTCGATGGGGGCATCCTGCCGTTCACCCTCCGGCGCCTGGCGCGAACAGGCGGCTAGCCAAGGGGCGAATCAGGTGCCGCCGCACACGGCCTGCAGGTCGGGCCAGATCGATGCGGTTGCCGCGACAACGGTCGCACCTTCGTCGGCGAGGCCACGCAGGTTGCCGGTTTCGGCGAGCGTTGCCGCCAGCTCGAGCTGTCGCGGCGCGCGTGCGCCGTGCGCTGCCATGACCTGTTGCGGCCAACGCTCGGCGAGCCAGCTCAGATGCAACACATGCGCGAAGGCACCGTACGGCCCGCCGAGGCAGTCGCGTTTCGGAAGGGCACGCGCGATCGGCTCGAACGTTTCGAACATGTCGTGCAGACCGTCCCACACCGGGTCGTCCGCGGCGTAGAAGAGGCGCGGGATGCGATAGATGCGGATCGTCGCCGCGCACATCACGCACGGCTCGAATGTGCTGTACAGCGTGTAGTCGTCATAGAGACCGACGGGCAGGCATGCCAGCGCGTTCATCTCGGCGTGCGCCATGAAGGTTCCGACCAACGGTGCGCTGCCGTCGGGCTGGTCGAACACACGGCTTCGGCCGATCGCAACGATCCTCCCGGAGGGGTTCGTGATCGCGGCACCGACGCCGGCCGAACCCGAACGGTACGACGCCCACGCCTCCTCGAACGCCGCTCGCCAGCTTTCGTCGAGCGACGCCCACGCGCTCGTCGCGTCACGCACCGCGCCAATCTAACTCGATAGGTGTACCTCGACCGCGCCATTGCTCGTGACCGAGCGATATGCGGCGTCGACGAGTGCATGCGCGGCGAGCGCGTCGGAAAAGGTCGGGGAGGCGGGCTGCTTGTCTCGAACCGATCGCGTGAAGGCGCGCGCCGCAGGATAGAGATACACGAAGAAGTCACGTCGATCGATTCCAGCAGCTGCGAAGTGCCGATCGCGTAGCGCGCCCACATCGAGCCGTTCGGGTTCTTGATCGGGTCGCTGAACGAGGAAGCTGTCCTCCCGGGCACCGACCAGGAAATCGGTCGTCACCTCGACCGCCCCCCGTTCGAAGAACACCTCGAGCCGGCGCTCCTCGCGCCCGCGTACGCCGTTGAAGATCGAGATCAGCGTGCCGATGACGCCCGACGAGTGTTCGATGGTGCAAACCGCGGTGTCCTCGACGTCGTAGCCGAATACGTTGCGCGTGCGCGCGTAGACCCGCGTGGCCGGCCCAAAGAGCCAGGTGAGTATGTCGGCGCTGTGGATCGAGTGCT
Organism: Acidimicrobiia bacterium; assembly: GCA_038213435.1. GTDB lineage: Bacteria > Actinomycetota > Acidimicrobiia > IMCC26256 > PALSA-610 > PALSA-610. The sequence goes on along the minus strand of JBBQTI010000015.1, from coordinate 25,255 downwards.
CCAGCAGCGCGCCACCGCCCGCGTGCTCACGGTGCGAACGCCACGAGCTGTGGCCGGGCACGACGTCACCCGTCGGCCAGTACTGGTCGTCGCGCAACGTGTAGCCCATCGGCGCGCCGAGCTCGCCGGAGGTGACGAGGCGGACGAGCTCGTTGATGAGCGGATGAAACCGCGAGTGGAAGCCGACCTGGGCCGTGAGACCCGATGACCCGACGAGCGCGCACATGTCGCGCACGATGTCGAACCGGGTCGCGAGTGGTTTCTCGCACAGCAGCGGCTTGCCCGCCGACACGGCCGCGTGGACGAGATCACGATGCGTCGTGGTCGGCGTGACGATCACGACGGCTTCGACGTCGGGGTCGTCGATGACGGCCTGGGCGTCGGCCGCGACCCGTTCGAATGGGCAGATGCCTCGCGCGGCTTCCACGGCATCGGCCGAGAAGTCGGTCACCGCGACGGGGCGGACCTCACCGTCTTCGGCGAGCAGGCGCAGCGCGTACGCGTGACCCTGACCGATCATCCCGGCGCCGATCATCCCGACTCCGACGGTATTCATTCGCTCTCTCGCTGCGGGGCGGGATACCCGCCTCGCGGGCGCTCGTGCGCGTGTGCCGCGGCGCGGGCGGCTGCGACGGTGCAATACACCAACGTCGCCCCGAGGAGGAGGCCGCCGGCGACGTCGGCGGGGTAGTGGAGCTGCTGCTTGATGACCGCGCAACCGACGATGAGGGGGAGCGCGACCAGCAAGGGCGTGAGCAGGGCGCGGCGATCGAGAATCAGCCACGCGAACATCGCCGCGGCGGCGGCCGCGGTCACGTGCGCCGAAGGGAACATCCTCCCGGCGAGGTGGACGTGTTCGTTCACTCCGACGACACGGCGCGTGCGGACGCGATCGACCAGCGGCTTGAACACGAGCTGGGCGGCGAGCACCGCGCCCAGGCAACCGGCCATTCCGGCGAGCGCCAGCCGGTATCGACCGCGCGCCGCGGCCGCGCCGCCGAGCGCGATGGTCGTCAGCGCGAGCGGGAGCGGTGCGACGAGGGAGATCCAGAAGTCATTCGAAAACGCGAGCGGAATCCGATCGACGGCAGTGATGATCGGACGCTCCCAAGCCTCCGGCCTCGTCGAATGCCACATCAGGATCGCGAGCGCCGTGAACCCGGAAATCCCGGCGAGAGCCGCGACGGGCACGTACGCCCGCGTCCTATCGGTCTCGGCGACGTCCACACCTCAACGTATCGCCGGACCCTGCGAACCGGGCGCGGTCGGGCGACGGCCCCAGCGGGTGGGGTGAGGGGCCGTCACCGTCGACCGGCATGCACAGCTTCGAGTGTGCGCCATCGAGGCTGTGCGTAAGAAGAGGACAACATTGTGTCTTTCCTGTGGATAACCTGTCGGCGCGTCCGCAATCACACCCGACCTGCAGGTCGTCACGAATTGGTGACGCGGCCGTGCGTATCTTTTGTGACCTCGGGACACCCGCTCGGCCCGCTCGGCCCGGATGGCCCCAAAGCGATGCCCCTCGCCCCCGCCGGGGGCATCGCCGCGCGCCGTGGCCGCAGTCCGACCCGGCTGTTGCCGCAGTGGTGTTGCCGCGATCACGGACTCAGGGATTCGTGACCCAGCTCTCAGGCCCGCCCCATCCGGCGTGTGCAGACTCGAGTACGACGCCTTGCATCTCGGCCGCGTCTGGCTCCCCCGTCCGGACCCGGCCGAGATCAGGCTCCGTTCCTTCTCCACCGCGCCCGGTCTGACGAGGGCTCTTGACGGTGCGTGGCCGCGAATGCCACGCTTCGTGCTCGGAGTTTAGAAGTCGGGTTTGGCGTCAAGGGGGGCAGGGATGCGTTGGGTCATGGCTTGGTGCGTGCCGGATCGTGCATTGCGGGTGAGCATCATCGTCTGAGCGATTTTCAGCCGAGGTCGGCGAACGTCGCCATCTCCGAGAGCACGGCGGCCGCGCACAGTACGAGTGGGATGGCCAGGCAACCACCGGTGCCCTCGCCGAGCCGCAGGTCGAGATCGAGGAGCGGGTCGAGGCCGAGGTAGGAGAGCGTCGCGCTCGCGCCGGGCTCGACGGAGCGATGGCCGGCGATGCAACGGTCGCGCACGCGCGGGACGAGCGCCTCCGCGACGAGGAGCGCGGCGCAGGTGATCAGACCGTCGACCACGACGGGGACACGCGCTGCGGCTCCGCCGACGATGAAACCCGCCAGCGCCGCGATCTCGAGGCCACCCACCTCGGCGAGCACCGAGACGGGATCGAGCCATCGACTTGCCCGCGCCGACGCGCCGGCGACGATCTCCTGCTTGTGCGCGAGCATTGTGTCGTCGATGCCGGTGCCTCGGCCCGTGACCGTCGCCGGATCGGCTGAGGTGAAGCACGCGACGAGCGCCGCCGCGGCGGTCGTGTTACCGATCCCCATCTCACCCGTGACGAGCAGGTCGTGACCCGAAGCGACAAGCTCGCTCGCGACGCGCGCGCCGACGTCGAGCGCGTCGCACGCGTCGGCGGTCGACATCGCGGGGCCGCGCGACAGGTCGGCCGTGGCGGAGAGAACTTTGTGGTGTCGAATGCCGGTGAGGTGCGTGATGTCGGAGCCGACGCCGACGTCGACGACGTGTACGGACGCGCCGGTGTAGCGAGCGATCACGTTGATAGCGGCTCCGCCCGAGGCGAAGTTCGACACCATCTGCGCGGTGACCTCTTGGGGCCATGGTGTGACGCCCGAGGCGACGACGCCGTGATCGCCGGCGAAGACGACGACCGCGGGACGTGTCGGAATCGGCGGCGGGCACGACGCGGTGATCGCGGCGAGCCGTGCGCCGAGTGCCTCCAGTCGACCGAGCGATCCGCTCGGCTTGGTGAGCTGCTCGTGGCGCGCGAACGCCTCGGCGCGCCTGCCCTCGTCGACGGGAGCGACTCGGCTCGCCGCGTCGCCGAACGCACCGGCTCGGAGCAACGACGCGCGGGCGAGGGCGTCGACGAGCCCGGCGTCGGTCGCGACGAACGCGACCCCGGCCACGGCGGCCGCGTCGCGATCGACGTCGCGATCGCCGATGAGCAAAGAACGACTCGCGTCCGCGCCGAGCCGTCGCAACGCCTCGTGCACGACCCGCGGATCGGGCTTCGAGGCGCCGACGTCGCTCGACGTCACCACGATCTCGAGCAGTGCGTCGAGCCCGACAGGTGCGAGCAGGGCGCGCACCGCGGCCCCGTCCATGACCGCGGTGTCGGTGACGGCACCAAGTCGGTAATGCGGCGCAAGCGCTCGTAACGCATCGACGACCCCGGGCAACGGCTCCGCGATCAGCTCGCCGACCGGCGTCGCCGCGGGCGCCTCGGCGACGAGGGTGCCACCGACGTCGAACAGGATCGTGTCGATACCGGTGATCATCTGCGACCTCCAAGGCTCGAGCCGGCCAGCAGCGCCACGAGCGCGAGCTCGACGTGTGATGCGAGCTCGATCGCGCGATCGATGTCGCCGGCTCCTGGCCTCGGGCCGGCACCGAGCCGCGGTCGATCCTCGACGCGCGCGCCGTAGTGAACTGTTCCTCCCAGCTCGACGCCGAGCGCGCCGGCGAAGGCCGCCTCCGCGACACCGGCATTGGGCGAGGGATGGGCGCCGGCCTGGGTGGCCACGGCGCGCACGACGTGCGGAGCGCGGCGGGGCCGTACCAGCGCGACCAGCAGGGCGGTGAGGCGCGCGGGAACGTAGTTGGCGAGGTCGTCGAGGCGAGCGGCCGACCAGCCGAAGCGCGCATAGCGCGGTGACCGGTGACCGACCATCGCATCCATGGTGTTGATCGCTCGATACGCGCCCGCGGCCGGTGCACCGCCCGCGACTCCCCAGAACGCGGGCGCGACGACTGCGTCGACGCTGTTCTCGGCGAGCGACTCGACTACTGCCGCGGCGATGCCGGGCTCGTCGAGCGCGGCAGGATCGCGTCCGACGAGCGCGGGTAGGAGCATGCGCGCCCGTGGCACGTCGCCGGCGCGCAGTTCGTCGCGCACGCGCGTCGCCGCCATCCGCAGCTCGCGGCCGGCCGACGTGGTCGCGACCGCGATCACCGGTGTGCGCGCCATCGCACCCACGGCCGCGCCGACGCCGACACCGATCGCGGTGTACGCGCATCCGGCCGCGCCGTCGTCGGCGTACACGACGCGCTCGATCCACTGCATGAGCGAACCGAAGGCCGCGACGGGATGCACGCGATCGGGCGGCTCACCGATTGACCGGTCGATCAACAGACCGAGCGCGACGAGCCGCGCCCGCCGGGCGAAGCTGGTGCTCACCATTTCGCCGCCGCCACGACGAGCGCGAGCGTCTCGGCGGCGACGATCGCCGCCCCGAGGACGTCGCCGGTGAATCCGCCGAGCCGTCGCCGGGCCAGCGCGACGACGCCGACCGCGGCGAGCGTGCCCGCGGCGACCGCGACTGCGCCTGCGATGCCGGCGCCGAGCGCTGCGAGGCCGGCCGCGGGCACGACGAGCAGTGCCGGCCAGCCCGGCGCGCCATCGATGAGCGGCGACGCGATGCCCGCCTCGCGCGCGTACGGCACGAACCGCGGGACTGAAGCGACAACCGCGCGCGCCGCGCACCAGATTCCGGCGAGCAGCGCGACGCTCGGTGCGCGCGCACCGAGGGCCGTCACGCGTAGCAGCAGGACGATGCCGACGACCGCGACCGCGAACGCACCGACGCCGGGTTCGCGCATGATCTCGAGCCGCCGCGCGCGCGGCGCGTGCGGAAGCAGCCCGTCGGCGGCGTCGGCGAGGCCGTCGAGGTGGAGCGCGCCCGTCATCGCGAGGTCGGCCGTAACCGTCAGCGCGCCGGCGACGAGACGGGGCCACAGCTGGTCCGATGCCCACCAGACGCAGCCGAGACCGGCGCCGAGCGCGACTCCGACCAACGGGAACCACGCGAGCGCACCGGCTCGCAACCGGCCGCCCCGCCTACCGAACGTCGTGAGCAGTGCGAACGCGTCCCGCATCGGATCTCAGTCGTGGCCGAGCTCGAGCGTACGACCTGCGACGACGAGCAATACCCGATCGGCGACGCGCGCGACCGCGGCGTTGCAGCCGCCCAGGGCATCGACGAACCGCCGCGCCACGTCGGCCACGGGCAACAACGAGAGACTGACCTCTTCCGAGACGACCACGACATTGCCAGGAAAGGCCGCGAGCGCGTCGCACAATCCCGGTACATCGGCCGCGAACTCGGGCGCGTTCGCGAGCCAGGTCCCGAGCGAGTCCACCACCGCGGTGCCGTCGATCGCGGCCAGCACCGACGGTAGGTCGCGCGGTTCCTCGACGGTGTGCCACGCCGAGGGCCGGCGCCGGCGGTGCGCGTCGATCCGGCGCCCGAAATCGGCATCGTCGGGCTCGTACCGCGCGGTCGCGACGTAGGTCACCGCCGCGCCGAACTCCGACGCGACGCGTTCGGCCACCTCCGACTTGCCCGAGCGCGTCCCGCCCAGCACGAGCACGATCACCGCTCACCTCCGCGGATTCCCCCCGCGACGGCCGCGTGCACGACGCGCGCGAGCGCGGCACCGAGCTCCGAACGCGGGCCCGCGAACGGAACCGCGGCGCCGGACGCCGGGCACACGATGCACACCGCGTCGCTCGCGGTACCCGTGCCCGGCACCTGGCGCTCGAACAACGCTTGCGTCTTCGCCTCGGTGGCGGTCATCACCGCGTTGACCAGCGCGGCCTCGGTGCACCGCACCGGGAGGCGCGCGACCACGTTGATGGTTCCCGGCGTCCATTCGCAGGCGCGGTCGTCGGTGTCGGCGGCCCAGGTGACCAACCGCAGCCCGACGGTCACCCAGGCGTCGCAGCCCGCTTCGGACGCCGAGCTCACCGCGTCGACGGTCGCCGCGGTCAGCATGCCGACGCCGTCACCGGCACATCCGTTCGCGGTCGCGATCTCGCGGATGTGCTCGGACAGATCGGTGCGCGTGTAGTTGCGCGGTACCTGCGCGTTCAGGACCCACGACCGGGTCCCGATGCCCCCGCCGACCGGGGCCGACGAGATCGCGAGCATCGGTGACGAGAATCGCCAGACGAGCACCGGAAAGGCCGTGCCGTCACACGAGTGCCGGCCTTTCGAAAAGGCCGTCATCAGTAGTCGATGCCTTTCTTGGCGACGATCCCGACGTCGTACGCGTGCTTGACCTTGCGCATCTCCGTGACCGTGTCGGCGACGTCGATCAGCGCCGCCGGCGCGTCCCTCCCGGTCGCGACGATGCTGACCGACTCGGGCCGATCGCGCATCGTCGCGACAACCTCGTCGGTGTCGATCCAGGACCAGTTCATCGGATAGGTGATCTCGTCGAGGACGACGAGACGATGCGTCCCCGCCTCGATCACCGACCTCGCGTGCTTCCATGCCTCGCGCGCCATCGCCTCGTCGCGGGTCAGGTCGTCCGAATCCCAAGTGAATCCTTCGCCGATCGACCACCAGTCGACGCCGAGCCGCTTTCCGACCTCTTCCTCGCCGACGCGCCAGGTCCCGGACTTCAGGAACTGCACGACGGCGACCTGCCATCCGCGCGCGATCGCCCGGATCATGACCCCGAAGGCGGCCGTCGACTTTCCTTTGCCGTCACCGGTGTGGACGAGCACGATCGACTTCGCCGGGTGCGTTTGCGGTGGAAGCTCGTGCGTGGTGGGAGGCTCAGTCGGTTCGGTCGGCACACTGCTCCTCTCGTGGTGATCGGTGCGGAACGATGGCACGGCCGTACGGCCCGTCGATCACAGCAACGCGTGCTCCGAAGTAGCGCTCGAGGTTCTCGGAGGTCATGACCTCGGCGGCGTCTCCTTCACACACGACGCGTCCCTCGCGGATGAGGACGAGCCGGTCGCCGTATTGCGCAGCCAAGGTGAGATCGTGCATCGTCGAGACGACGGTCAGGTCGCGCACGCGCCGGAGCCGGTCGACGAGCTCGAGCACATCTTGTTGATGGCCGATGTCGAGCGACGCGGTGGGCTCGTCGAGCAAGAGCACGGGTGCCTCCTGCGCGAGCGCGCGGGCCACGATCACGCGTTGACGTTCGCCGCCGGACAGCGAATCGACCCGGCGTCCCGTGAACTGGTCGAGCTCGAGCTCGTTCAGCGCGTCGCGCGCGATCTCGACGTCGTGGCCGTCGATCGACGACAACAGACCGTGGTACGGCGTCCGCCCCAGGAGCACGTAGTCGAGCACCTCCATGCCGGGAGGGATCACCGGGACCTGGGGGACGACGGCGACGAGCCGGGCGCGCTCGCGTGACCGCATCGACGCGACCGGGCGTCCCATCAGCGCGATCTCGCCGCTCGCCGTCGGGAGCGCGCCCGTGATCGCGCGCAGCAAGGTCGTTTTCCCCGCGCCGTTCGGCCCGAGGACGCACAACCACTCGTTGGTGTCGACGTCGACCGACACGCCGCCGAGCAGCGTTTGCCGTTCGACGACGACCGAGATGTCACGGCACGAGATCGCGGCCGTCATCCGACCGTTCCCTTCGTGGTGCGCAGGACGACGACGAAGAATGGTGCGCCGACGACGGCGGTCACGACGCCGATCGGGATCTCGGCGGGCGAGAGGGTTGTCCGCGCGGCGAGGTCGGCGAGGGCGAGGAACGCGCCGCCGAAGACCAACGAGAGCGGCAGGATGACGCGATAGCTCGAGCCCGCGACGAGTCGGATCGTGTGCGGCACGATGATCCCGACGAAGCCGATGAGGCCGCTCACCGAAACCGCGGCCGCGGTCGCGAGCGACGCCGCCGCGACCACCGTCAGCCGCACCCGCCGCACCGGGACGCCGAGGGTCGCCGCCTCCTCGTCGCCGACGCCGAGCGCGTCGAGCATGCGGCCGTGGGTGACGAGCACGACCGAGGTGACGACGAAGTAGGGGAGAACGAGAACGACGTCGGACCAGCTCGCGGTGGTCAGGCGACCGAGGATCCAGTCGTACACCGTTCGGATCGTGTCGGCGTGCCGCTGCTGCACGTACGTCTGCAGCGCGGTGAGGAAGCTCATCACCGCGACACCGGCCAGCAACAGCGTCGCCGGTGTGCGGAGCCGCCCGCCGATCGCCCCGATCGCGTACGCGAGGAACGCGGCCGCCAACGCGCCCGCGAACGCGGCGAGCGGGGCGGGGTCGAGGAAGCCGCCGTTCGACGTGTATCCACTCGTGATGACGAGCGTCACTCCGAGGCCGGCCCCCGCCGCCGCGCCCAACAGGTAGGGGTCGGCCAGAGGGTTGCGGAAGACCCCCTGATACGCGGCGCCCGACGACGCGAGCATCGACCCGACGAGCAGGGCGAGCACGACGCGGGGGAGGCGCAGCTCCCACACGATGCCGGCCTGTTGCGGCGAGAGCCCGGAGTGAACGTGCACGAACGGGAGGTGGCCGACGATCTCGACGAGTGATCGCCACGGATCGATCGCGACGGGTCCCAACGCGAGCCCCAACGCGACTGCGGCCACGAGCGCCACACCCGAAGCGACCACCCACGCGGGTCGCAGCCGGCTCGGGATGACGGTGCTCGCGGCGCTCGTCACGAGGTCAGCCCCGTCTCGCGACGCTCGCGCTCTGCACGATCGTCCGTAGGAGATCGACGACGCGCGGACCCCAGCGCGAGGCGATGTCGTCGTCGAGCGCGACGACGTGGTGAAGGGTCACGGCCTTCATCGTGTTCCATCCCGGCCGCGCCCCGACCGTCTTCGCAGTCTGTTTGCAGCACTTGGCGTCTGCGAAGTACACGAGGTCCGGATTCTGCTGCACGATGTACTCGGCCGACAGCTGGGGGTAGCCGCCGGAGCCCTTCTTGTCGGCTGCGTCGGCGAGGTTGCGCAGCTTGGCGAGTGCGTACAGCTGACCGATGAACGTGTGCGACGTCACGGTGTAGTACGTGTTGTCGAGCTCGTGGTAGTAGGTCAGGACGGGGGCGTCGGCCGGAACCTGAGCAGCGATCGCGGCGATGTCGCGCCGCATCTTCGTGACGACCTGTGTCGCTTGGGATGTGTGACCGGTCGCGGTGCCGAGCTCTTCGATCTCCTTGTAGCTATCGGCGAGCGTGCTTGCCGCGGGTTGGACGACGACCTTGATGTGCAGCTGACGCAGGCGGGGTGCGATGCCCTCGTCGGACAGCACGACGAGATCGGGCGAGTAGCCCGCGATCGCCTCGGCGTTCGGTTGATAGCCGGAAAGCTTGGTGCGCGGTGCCTGCGGCGGATAGTTCGACTGATCGTCGACGGCCTTCACCTGTCCGCCGGCCCCGATCGCGAACAACATCTCGGTCGCGGTGGGTGAAAGCGAGACGATACGCGTCGGCGCTCCCGCCGGCAGGGTGGTGGACGAGGCGGGCGGCGCGGGCTGCGCGCCGATTGCCGGTTTGGAGCTGCCGCACGCTGCGAGGGTGAAGGTCGCGAGCATCGCGACGAGCGTGAGACCGGTTGTGCGTCGTATCACGGGATCCTCCTGTCGGCGAGGAACGGATTCGCCGGACAGAAGGCCTGCCGCGACGAGCAGCCCTTCCTCGAGAGCTGTACTTCGTCACCGACCGGCAGGCGACCTGGCTCGCCGCCACCGTGCGAAACGGCGACGACATCACAGTTGCGGGACAGCACCGGATTCACACCGGCTTCGCTGCAAGGTTGGTTCGCTGCGCAATATAGCCGTGCGCTTCTACGCCGTCACCCTTCGAGGTTCAGCGCTGCTCGCGGTCGCCGACGAGGACGGCGAGGTCCAGGTGCTTCCATCGAAGCGTGGCGGTCAGCTTCGCGTCGCCCATCCACTGCAACTGCTCGTCGGCATGGTTGGGAAGGTCGTAGCCCGCGTCGAGCGGCGTAACCGCCTCGTTCGGATCGTCGGGTACGACGACGTCGGCGAGGACGAAGCGACCGCCCGGCGCGAGCCGAGCCGCAACGCGGCGGAAGAGCTCGACCTTCTCTTCCGAGTCGAGGTGGTGGACGGCAAGTGCCGAGACCACGAGATCGAACGGTCCCTCGGGAAGCTCGTCCTGCAACCGCGCGACGCGCAGGTCGGCGGCCGGGACGACCTTGCGCGCGACGTCGAGCATCCGGTCGCTCTCGTCGATACCGATCAACCGTGCCGTCGGATGACGCTTCGCGACACGACGCAACGTCTCGCCGGTGCCGGTACCAAGATCGAGAATCGCGTGGGCGGGGATTTCGCTCGCGGCCTCGGCCACGACCTCCTGCAGTTGGTCGTAGTCGGGCACCTCGGCTCGCACCATCTCGAGGTACGTGCCGGGATCGAAGTGAAACTGGTCGGCCATGCGCACCACCCGGCGCGACCTTAGGCCGGCGGGGGCGGAGAGGGCGCCGTCACGGTCGCGGTGATCGCGTACGCCAGAACGTGTTGAGCCGGTCGTCTTCGGTGAAAAACTGGGTGAGAGGGGCTGCCCGCGGTGACCGTTGCCAGTCTGTACGAATGGTGACAGGCTGCTCTGAGGAAGAAGGGTTCGCTCATGCATGTGGCACGACTTCCTCGGATTGCCGCGATGGCGCTCGTACTGGTCTTCGCCGGCGGTTGTGATTTCGTCGTGCGGGCGAGCGTCGACACCACGGGCGGTGACCCCGACTCGGCCAGCCTCGACTCCTCGATCAGTGACGACGGGCGCTACGTCGCGTTCTGGTCGGGCGCGAACGACTTGGTCCCGGGGGATACCAACGCCAAGGAGGACGTGTTCGTCCGCGATCTGCGAACGCACCGCACCGTCCGGGCGAGCGTCGACACCGGCGGCGGCAACGCCAACGGCGACAGCTTCTACCCGACCATCAGTGGTGACGGCCGCTACGTCGGGTTCGCTTCCAGGGCGACCGACCTGATCGTCGACGACGGAAGCGCCGTTGAGGACATCTTTGTACGCGATCTGCAAGCCGGGACGACCACGCGGGCCACGGTCGACACCGGCGGCGGCGATGCCAATGCGAACACCCGACACGCGAGGATCAGTGCCGACGGCCGTCACGTTGTCTTTGCGTCACCGGCGAGCGACCTCGTGTCCGGAGACGGCAACGGCCTGGAGGATGTGTTCGTGCGTGATCTGGACGCGCACACGACGATTCGAGCGAGCGTCGACACTGCAGGCGGCGACCCGAACGGGCCCAGTGGGTCGACGAGCCTGTTCTCGCCGCCCGCGATCGACGCCGACGGCTCCCGCGTCGTGTTCTTCTCCGGCGCGAGCGACCTCGTGCCCGCGGACGGTAACGCGCTCTCCGACATGTTCGTGCGCGATGTGAGCGCGGGCACCACGACCCGGGTCAGCGTCGATACGGCCGGCGGCGACGCCAACGGTGCCAGTGACCAGCTCGGAGGTAGGCCATCGATCACCGGCGACGGCAATGTCGTCGCGTTCGCGTCGTTCGCGAGCGATCTCGTGCTCGGCGATGGCAACGGCAACGCCGAAGACGTCTTCGCGCGAGATCTGACGACGTCGACGACCACACTCGTCAGCGGCGCCACGAATGGCGGCGCCGGGCCGTCGATCAGCGACGACGGCCGCTTCGTGTCGTTCCAGACGACCCAGGTGTGGGTGCACGACCGTCAGACCGGGTCGACCGCGATGGCGAGTGCCAGATACGGCCGGCCTGCGAACGGCATCAGCGGCGCGGCGGCGATCAGCGCCGACGGCCGCTACGTGTCCTTCCACACCACTGCGAACAACTTGGGCGTCAACGACGGCAACAATGACTTCGACGTCTACGTGCGTGCGGTGTCGATGCCGGAGATCGAATCGATCACGCCGAGCTCTGTCGCGCGGGGAACATCGGCGACGCTCACTGTGACCGGAACGGGATTCCTGCCCGGGTCGAGAGCGCGAATTGCCGAGGGCGGAGTGACGGTCGACTCGGTCACAGTGACCTCTGAGACCGAGCTCGAGGTGACTGTCACCGTCGACCCCGGCGCTTCCCCGGGGGCGCGTACGTTGGTGGTGTGGAGCGATGGCACCGGTCCCGGTCCCGACGCGGTCACCCATGCGATTTGCTGGGGTTGCCTCACCGTCACCTGAACTTCAGACCCGCGCGACATCTCGTACAAGCGCCCTCGGCATGATTCGAACATGCGACACACGGTTTAGGAAACCGATGCTCTATCCCCTGAGCTACGAGGGCGGGGGTTGCAGAAAACGTGGGAGGAAACCTCGGATGCAACGGCACCGAGGATAGATGGTGGCGTGGCGCTGCCGTTGCTGGTGCGTCGAGCGGCGCCGGACGAGCTGCTTCTGTCGCCGAAGGGCGTTTCGATGCGCGCTTGGGCGTCCCGCTTCCGCGTTCGGCTGGTTCAGGCGGCGATGGTTTGTGGTCGCCGCCGTTGGTGGCGGTGCCGGGCGAGGGAGTTGACCATGAGGGCGAAGCCGATGAGGTTGAGGTGTTGGCGTTCGTGGCCGACGCTGTGGGCGCGGCCGAGCCAGAGGCTGTCGTCCAGACTACGGTTGATGCTCTCCGCGTCGTTCCGCCGCCGGTAGAGCCGTTGGAAGTCGGGGTCGCCGGGTGGGATCGTTCGGACGTTCTCGGTACGGTTGAACTTCCGCCGGACGTCTTCGTCGTTGCCGTGCAACCTGACTGTCACAGTGCCGGGGCCGTAGCGGTCGGGGAGTTGGTAGTCGTTGTACCAGCGGTATTTGCCGTTGCGGTCGCGGGTGCGGTGGGTGCGGACGCGTCGTAAGGGTGTGAAGGTGAGGTCGCCGGTGTCGGTGAGCTGCCCGACGCCGATTTCGCCGTCGCGGGCGTACAGCGGCAGTGTTTCGGCCGTGCCGTCGGGACGCGTGATGCTCTTGTCTTCGATGTGCGCGGTTTTCGGCTGGCGTTGTCCGTCACCGCGTCGTGGCGTGTTGGCTCCGGCGGTTTTGGCGGTGACGCGGTTGATGGACAGCCATCCGAGGTCGCGCAGGAGGTGTTGGTGGTGTACGCCGCGTAGCGCGGTGTCGTAGATGACGCCTTGCGCGCCGGGCAACAGGGGAGCCACCTTCTCGAAGCAGCCCATGGCGGTGCCGGCTTCACCGCCCGGACGTGGTACCCAGTTGACGTCGAGGATGACGCGTCCGTGGGTGTCGTCGGTGCGGGCGGCGACGAGGACGAACTTGGTGCCCCAGGCGGTCTCGCCAGTGCCTTCGAAATGCAGGCCGGCATCATGTTCGGCGCGGCGGGCGAGGATTTCGCCGGTGGCCGGGTCGACGCGCGTGTCGCCGGGTTTGGCACGGTACAGGGGTGCGATCACTTTGCCGTCCGCATGCACCATGCGCGCCAGGTCGGGATGCGTCCACGACCCGCGACCGTTCGGGTTGCACAAGCCGAGCTCCTCGGCTTGACGCGCTGCCAGTTCGCGATGACGTCCAGCGAGTTGCTCGAGCAGGCCGGGGACTTCGAGCGTGCGCTTGCGGGCGTAGAGGTAGTGGTGTCGTCGCATCGGCGCCTCTGGCAGACGGACCCCTGGCTGATCGGGGAACCGTTTCGTTACTGCACGGCGGATGTGGTTCCACACGATCGGATGCGAGATCTCCGCTTCGACTTGGCGGGCGCTGCCGTAGACGCTTAGGAGCGCTTCGAACACGATGAACATGAACGACGGATACTGACTCGGCCGACCACCCCGACGGTGATCCGGCGCAGGCAACACCGCGGCAAGGTCGTACGTCGCCGGGTTCGCGAGGATCGCATCAACACGTTCGAGCGCACTGACCGGGCGGGCACTCACCGCCGGCTACCCGTCATCGACGTCGGCCCAGTCCCAGCCGACGATGCGCGCCGCCCGATCGAGACTCCGCACGCCCAGCAGCGCGCGACGTCATCGATGCGGCCGGTCGCGTCGAGCAACTGCCGACCCGCCCACGCCGCGACCGAGATCGGGCGCACATCACAGTCGCCGCTGAGCCCGGCACGCGTAAGCGTCTCGCTGATCGCCTGACACGACGACGCTTGCGCGCTTTCTGCAGAACCGTCCGCCGTGTAGACGAGACGCGCGCTCGGGCCCGACAACGCGTTCGCGCGCCGCTCGAGCTGGGTTGCCGCCCACGGGGACAGCGGTGCCCAGCGCGCAACCGTCCGCGGACTGCCGTGCAACCACACGCGACGGCAATCAAGGTCGAGGTCACGATCGCGGATGCAAGGTATCTCGGCTGTTCTGGCGGTCGCTTCGGCTAATGCCCACGCGGCGGGTGTGCGCGTATTGGTCAACGAGGTGAGCGAGTAGCTGCGACAGACCGCGATCTCATCGTCGGTCAGTGGCCGAGCCGGCAGCCCCGAACGGGTTGGAAGTACGAGATCGATACGCGGGTCATGGTCGGCGAGGCCGAGATTGCGTGCCTGGCGAAACACGAACCGCACAACCGAACGGCGCACATGCATCGTCGCGACGCTCGGTGCGTTGTTCTCGATCGGCGATGTGACGAAGGCGCGAACGATCTCGGGCGTCACGTCGTTGAGTGACCGCAGACGATGACCGCGCAGACAGAACAGTCGGAACCGGTCTGTGGTGGCAACGAAACGATGACGTGTCTGATGCGACAGAAGGCTGGAGGCCGCGATCGTTTCTACGATTTCGTCGAACTCGTGGCTCATCGACCCAGAGAGCGGGGCGCGCTTAGGCTTCCTCACGTCGGGACCTCTTATCCAGGTGCCGGCCAGGCCCCGGGGTGTTAGCGCACCGCCGGGGCCACATCGTTTGCCTTGACTCAGTCAAGTCTATGCTCCGGCCTTGTCGCAGTCAAGCGTTACGGTGACGCGTGTGGACCTCGTCGGCCTTAAGGAAATTGGCGAGATGATCGGTGTCAGCAAACAGCGCGCCGGTCAACTCGCGGGTCAGTCCGACTTCCCAAAGCCGATTGGAGAGATCTCGGCAGGACGCGTGTGGCGCCGCGCGGACGTCGAGCTGTGGGCGCGCCGCACAGGCCGCGCTAAGTAGCTCAAGCACTGCGGCGGAGCCGACCTCGTAAGCCGTTGGCTGAATCCTTCGGAGTGGCTCGCTCAGACGAGGGTTCGAGTCTCACTAGGTCCACAAGTACCCGAGAATCGCGACCTTCAAGAGGTCAGATCACGTTTTCGATGTGCGGTCGCTCGACGACCTGATCGCGGTTGTTCAAAGTTATTGGGACGCGCCTCGGATTGAACCATCGAGGGGTCTCACCCCGTGCTGGCGGTCATCGAGCGCCCGGGATTGGATGCCTGACCTGGATCGTCGAAGCGGAAGGCCCGGGCACAGCGACAAAGTCAACGAGACGGCACGGATCGAAGCCTGCGCTAGCTGTGCAACTGACGAAGGTCGTTTACGCCGGGGTCTTGGTCTTCTGTCGTAGTCGTTCGTAGGGAGTCTGTCCACCGAGACCGCCGTGGGGACGGTCGAAGTTGTAGAAGTTCTCCCATTCCTGGAGCTTGTCGTTGAAGAGCTCGGTGTCGTCGATCACGACGCCGGCGAGCATTCGGTAGAACTCCTCGGCGTCGATGCGGTGCGACCGTTCGACCTTGCCGTTGAGACGGGGCGTGGCCGGTCGGATGTAGACGTGGCCGATGCCGCGGTCGAGAAGGTGCCAGTGGAGGGCGCCTTGGAACTCGGCACCGTTGTCGGTCTGGACCAACCTCGACTCGGAACGGGAGCTTCTCGAAGACGTAGTCGAGGAACTGGATCGCTGTCTTCTGGTCGTTGCGGGGGTAGATGCGCAGCACGCGGATGCGGGTGCAGTCGTCGATCGCGGTGTATTGGTAGTGCTTCTTGCGGGTGCCGGGAAGTGGTTCGATGAACTTCACGTCGACCTGCACGCGATGGCCGGGCAACGGCTTCTCGTAGCGCTTCCAACGGTCGGTGTGGCGCTTGTAGCGCTGCGAAGCCGGCAACCGGTTGAGATCGAGGCGCTTCAGGATCCGCCAAACGGCCGAGTGGCCGATGTCGACGTCGTGGTAGCGGCTCAGGTACATCGAGATCTTGTTCGGCCCGAAGTGGTAGTGCTGACGCAGGTAGATGATCTTGCCGACGACCTCAGCCTTGGTGGCGTTCGGTGAGCGCAACGGCGCTGACGACCGGTCGCGTAAGCCCTCTTCGCCTCCCTCTTCGAAGCGGCGCCGCCACTTGTAGAACACCTGGCGGCTGATGCCGTAGTACCGGCACGTCGCCGAGACACTCCCGCTGACCTCATCAGCGTGGCGAAGCACCGCCAGGCGGTGTCGGATCTTGCGTTGCTACTCTCGCTCGTCCATCCGGTCTTCTCTCATGAGAGACCCCAGATGTAAACAACCTCCGTCAGTTTTAGAGCTAGCAGCGGCCGCACGCTCGCCTCAAAGCCACTCATCGAACGACTCAGCAATACCGACGCGCAGGCACTCGGGATCGACCCCGCCCGCACCACCTACACGCCGCTCGCCGACCTGCCGACTGCGACCGACAACGCCACAGGTATCCCAGACGCCGGGTCGGCGTGTTCGCGGCCGTGGCGGCTTGGCGCGCCGTCGCGGGACGCGAGCGTGGGCTCAAGCTGAAGACGAGTGCTGGGCCAACTCGGCGGCGAGGTTCGGCATCGCCTGGTCGAGGTTGCGGGCATAGATCCAGGCGAAGATCCGGCCGATTGATCCGACCCCCAGATCCGTGCCCTCGATCGTGAATCTGATGCGCGTCCCGCCGTCAGGGCGTGCTTCGATGATGTGGTCGTAGACCAGACCGAGCCACAAGAACCGACCGTCCCATCGCCAGTTGCGGCCCTCGTTCAGCTCGACCACTTCTTGGCGAGCGGAGGTGCCGTTCTTCAACCGCACCCTGCCCTTGGATCCGAGCCGCGCCGGTCCGGGTGGGTCCATGTCGACTCGTTTGATGTGATGGGCCCAGCTCGGCCACCGCTCGGGTTCGATCAGGTGATTCCAAGGGCACTGTTGCATTGAGCGTTCGCGCCGTCATCCGGACCGCTGCCATGCGCGAGATGTGCGATATGGGCCGCCCGAAATGCGACGCCTTATTCTCTTCGCGCACACGAGTGGCCTCGCGGACAGCCTCCGTCGTGTCCGATTTGCGTCCAACGCAACAGTGCCCATCAGTCAACATTGCCATGCCGTGTTGGGTCTCGAACTGTGTCTCGAGCACCATCGTGCCGGGCACGTAGCTACGCCACGTTTCGGCGTCGTCGACGGGCCCTATGTGCCAACGGCCTGCGTCGGCGCCGAGGAGCCGAGCGAATACGGCCGGAGAATCAAAGCGCGGGAGGCACAGCCAGTCGACCGAGCCGGAGCCGCTCACCAAAGCGGCTCCCTGGCCGTCTGACAATAACGCGTAGTCGCCAATGGGATTCGTCGTCATTTCGGCTGGGGAAAACGGTCCCAAGGCCACGGTGACGATGAGCCGTAGCGTTGAACGGCAGGGCCGGTGGCCGGTGGTGTAGGGGCGAGCAGCCCTGCACCGATGTGGAGTTGTTGGCCACCGAAGACGAACCGAAAGGGATCTCGGCCGAGCCGACCGGAGCCGAGGTCGTACACCGCGGTCAGCGCACCGGCGCACTCGTTGTCGTGCACGACGAACGTTGAGAATACGTCGGGGGCGGGGAGTGCCAGCACGACGCGCATTGCTTCGAGCACGGCGGGATCATCGAAGGGAAGGCCCTCTCGGGGATCTACCAGTGCGAGAGACGCCCACGCTTCGGCGCCGTGTGCGTCGATGGCGCGAGCGTCG
This sequence comes from Acidimicrobiia bacterium, assembly GCA_038213435.1. Lineage (GTDB taxonomy): Bacteria > Actinomycetota > Acidimicrobiia > IMCC26256 > PALSA-610 > PALSA-610. The sequence goes on along the minus strand of JBBQTI010000015.1, from coordinate 7,601 downwards.
ATCTTGACCGCGGTCTCGGGATGCTCATGGTGGCGCTCCCACGCACACAACACGCCGGCGGCGGTTCCGTGTTCGTCGTGAAGGGTGGCTGTTGCAAACGCGTCGCCGGGTGCGTGAGATGTTCGTGCGAGCCAACACGAGTTCATGGTGTCGGAGGCTCCCAGTCGGGCCGGATCATTCGTGAGATGGCACGGAAGTCGAGACGAAGTTCTTCCATGGTCGGACGGCCCCAGAAGTAATAACCGTTGTACGACGACTGGATCGTCAGATCGGGCCGCAGCGTGAACACCGTGGGAAGGTAGGGCCGATTCCGGGTATCAGCACTCTCGACCAAGCCCACCTCGTCGATGTAGCGCCGGTCGCTGTCGGAGAGGAACGTCCAACGCGCGCCGATGCCGGCGCGAAACGCTGCCTGGACGACCGGTGCGTCGATGCTCACCGAAATGAACCTCGTGTAGGCGACCTCCGCCTCTTCCTGGAGGTCGACCAGACGCCGGAAGAACGCCTGCTCCTTCGGGCACCACCACCCTCGGTAGAACTGGAGGAGCGCCGGATCGTCGCCCACAAGCTGCGAAAGCACGCGGGGACGATTCGAGTGGTCCGACAGCTCGAGGTCTGGAAACGTGGCTCCGGATGCTAAATCGGTTCGGGCCATAACTCCTACGAACGATAAGCGTGCGTCGGCAAACGAACGACCGTGTGTCGCGGGATCACGTACCCGCATGATCACATATCCGAACAGCGTTGCCGCGACCGGCAGTGGCCGCAGGCATCACGAGTAGTTGTGACTCAAGGCGACCGCGACGCGCGACTCCTTACATCTTGCGAACAGATCGATGAAGCCGGTCGGAGGCGACGAAAGCTCGGGACGGAACCCCGCCGAAGAGCAATCGAAAACCCGGTCGCTTGGTGAAGCCCTCATGTCCAAAGCGCCCTCCGGCAACTAGACCGGGGCTGCGTCAGCCCAGAGTAGGCGTGTTACGCCGAGGCAAAGGAAACCGGCATCATCACGGTCCAGAATCGTGAACCAGCCGTTGACCCGTCGCAATGAACGTCGGGTCGCCTTGAATGGAAGTCACAACGACTTCGCCACCCTCACGCGCGCAGTCTGTCCTCAACTTCGACGGCACCGGGTGAGCCCTCATCTTAGGTCAGTCGTTGTCGAGGCCCTGCAGTACGGCGGCGGTGACGGCGCCGTACGCCAGGTGGGGGACGATGTCGGCGATCCAGTCTTTTGCGGCCCAGGTCCGTGGATCGGACACCCCGAGCGCCGCCATCGGGCCGTTGCTGGCGACCAGGGCGCCAACCGTGGCCACGAGCGCGCTGACGAACACACCGGGACGCCAGCCGAAGCCGCGGGCCAAGCCGAGACCGGCACCGACGCCGACGCCGGCGGCCAACCCGGTCAGCGGACCGAGCCCGGCGACGCGGTTCTCCCTTTGGTCCTTGTCGCCGGGAATGGTGACCGCGGTCTTGTCGGCCAAGGCCTCGACGGTGTCTTGCGGGGTGCGGCTGGTCGGGCGGGCGCGCACGGTCATGTCGACGTAGGTGACCGCGTTGAGTGCGGTGGTTCCCGCCGCGCCCGCCGCGGCGCCGGCGAGCAGACTCTCGATGGCGTTCACAGTGACACGAGGCCGGGCTGGGTGAGCATGCCGAGTTGGCCGCTGCTGCCCCAACGTTCGGCGAGTTCGCCGCCGGCGAAGCGGCCGATCTGCATGCCGCGGACCTTGATTGACTTGCCGGTGGAGGCGTGGCCCGCGAGCGGGCCCTGGCGGGTACCGGTGATCGTGTACGCGCATACGACGTCGCCGCGCGCGGTCAGGTACTCAACCTCCACGTGCATATCCGGGAACTCGCGGCGCAGTTCGGTGAACATGTCGCGAAAACTCTGCGGCCCGGGAGCTTGTCCGGGTGCAGGGTCGTGATCGACGCAGTCGGCCGCGACGAGGTCGTCCAACGCGGCGAGATCACCGGAGTTCACCGCCTCGCCAAATGCTTCTTGCGCCGCGATGTTGGTCTTGGTGTCAAACACGAGAGCTCCTTCGCCTACGGGATTCGGGGTGTGACACGACCTTCGTCCAGCCCAAGTCTCGGCCGTCGAGAGTCGTATCACCCCGCCGCGAATCTCAACTAGGCAGATGCCATTCCACGGTGAAGATGTCGATCTCGCGGATATGCAGTCGCTGGCGAGCAGGTCGTGACGGGCGCGACCAGGCGAGGGTGGCCCGAATCTGCACGTGCAGGTGTGCATACCGCCCGTTCTGACCCTCGAAGGTGTCGAAGATACCGTAGCTCGTGTTACTGAGCCCTGAAGGCGTACCAGGTCACGGTGCCGGCTTGGGCCACCGCCAACTCGCGAGCGCGTCGAGGCATTCGACCTCGCCGACGACTCCGGATCTGACAAGGGCCGCACCATCGCAGGTTCATCGCGCGGTCGGTGTCGTTCGCGATTGGGATCGACGCGGCGGAGCAACCGACCCAGCGGACGGCGAGCACGATGATCTCCAGCAGTTCCTCGACATCTCGGTACGACAAGCCATAGCGCAGGTACGGCGCGAACCGAAAACCGTTGAAACGCCGAACTCGAGACTTGGGGTACCGGGTGGGTCGAGCGTGGGATCGAGGTCGATCACGTGACCGTGTTCCGGTGGTCCAGCGGTGCACGCCGTTGTTGGTCGACGCGGCCCAGCCGTGCCGTCACGCGGTCAGCGACCGTTGGTTCGTGGACGAGACCTACGTGAAGGTGTCGGGCCGGTGGCGATACGTGTACCGGGCCGTCGACCAACACGGCCAGATCATCGACGTGTACGTCTGCGCCCGACGCGACCTTCGAGCGGCCCGACAGTTCTTCACCACCGCGCTCCACGCGCACGGTGCACCCGCCGAGATCGTGACCGACCGGGCCCCGGCGCTCGGGCGGGCGATTCACGAGCTCGTGCCCAGCGCGTTCCACGACACAACCCAGTATGCGAACAATCGGATCGAAGCTGGCCATGGCCGACTCAAAGCGCGGCTCCGGCCGATGCGGGGCCTCAAACGTGACCGGACCGCGGGCGTGATCATGCGCGGTCACGCGTTGATGCAGAACATCCGGCGTGGCCATTACGAACTGGGCGTCGAGGTCCGAGCGCATCGGCGCGTCGAGGTCGCGTTCACCGAACTCGCCCGCACGATCTAACCGAAGCCAGCTGCGAAACCGCTCCCGCGCGAGACGAGTCCGTCCCAACGCAACAGTGCCGACTCGATCACCTTACAAGTATCGAAACATCCGTCGACCTCGTCGGCCGCAGCGCGCCCCCTACGGGATCGATCGACGGGTCCGACCAACGCAAACTGCTTCCCGGGTCGGGATTCTTACAACTCGCGAACATTGTAGTCCCCGACGGTTCCTCGCGCGCACGTGTGGGCAAAACTCAGGCCAATGTAACTGGTGTATCGAGACGTTTCAACGACAACACGACGCGACGTGATCGAAGGGGCGAGTGCGGATGAGATCCGAACGAGGGAACAAGTCAATGGACGATCGGACGAATATGCGGCGCAGACGGCTTTGGGGTGGGAGCGCCATGCTTGCGTTCGCACTCGCCATCTCGCTTCTCGCTTGGGGGGGGGGCTCGCCGCCGCACAAACCCGAGCGCACGGATCCTCTGGGGAAAGTGCGTCTGCTCGGCCGCATCACGATCACGACGATCACGGCGATACAACGCATCGCCACCAAGGAGGACTTGGTCAGCAGAGCGGGATGCTGAACCGTGACCATTTCACGTTGGAGAGCGCGCTTCAGGTCGATCTGAGCGCCGAGACGGTGCGTCTGCCGCTGTATCAGGGCACCGCTAACGGCACGTCCGTGTGGTTTGTGCTCCTGGACGCGTCGGACTCGGGGTTGGCGCATGATCTCGGTGTCAATTACGCGCCGAAGCTCGCGAACATGGGTATCGGCTGCGACACGTGCGTGCAGACCGTGACGCTCCAGGCGCCGACACCGGCCCAGAACCCCTTCGGCCAAGCTGTTGTGAACTTCGCTGGCGCGCCGGACTTCAGCCCGAATCGCGCGGCAGTTCCCGGTCCTGCCGGATTCCCGCTCGCTTCATTTCAGCCTGGAGCCGTGGCGGGTGCGGGTTATAGCCCGTTTATCCGCATCGCGGGATCGTCTGTCGTGTACAGCGCGCCGATCGTCGCGACCGGCGACGGTCCTTTCGACGTCGTGCATCACACTAATACGGGCGATCGGGTGCTCGCGGTGCATATCGCCGCAGCGTCACCTCCCGGCCAATATGAGCAGTCGTGGGTCGACATGCTTTTGATCAAGGGCTTTGATGCCGGACAACCGATCTTGTACCTCAGCACTGACGCGGGGCAGCCGCTCACGGCGGTCCTGGAGCGGGCGACGTACGTCCCGGCGCTGAATAGCGCCCCGTACAACGGCGGCGACGATTTCTTGGGTTCGGCCCGGGAGCGGTTGTTCGCGTTCGTCAACGGCCAAGCCGGGGCTGACAACCCGCAGGCCCAGGGCTTCGCGCATCTCGTACTCGACGGACACGCGGCTGAAGACGCGAGTGCGAGCAATACGGCGTTGATCGACGCGCTACGCAACGGCGGTGATCTCCTCAACGTGTTCGGTGATTTCCCGACGCTGACGGATCCCCGCCACGCGGACGCGTACAGTCCGATGTGGGACGCGCAACTCGGGCTGTGGACACCGAAGGCAGTCGCCCAGGGGCTGAACACACGTCAGATCGACGAGAACCAGGTGTTCAACTTGGCGGCCAGTCGACCTGACCTGTTGACCGGCGTCGATCCCGCCACGGGTCAACCCAGACCGTATGGGTCTGCGGGTGTCGACATCAACTGCGCGGTGATCGCGTTCACGGCCGATGCACCGACGCAGAACCTCGCGGCGCCGCTGCCCAACTCGCAGTTCCCGCCGCAGTAGCTGTCACACTGGCCCGCAGGAGCTCGCAAGTATGCGCACTTCTGCGGGCCACCGGGGAGGGGTCGATACGCGCGCTGACCGCGCGCCCTCGCTCGACGGTGCCGCGACTCGTTCCGGAGAGGTTGGAGCGCGACAGGCTTCAGGAATCGGATCTCCGGACAAGGACAATGCTGTGATCACGGAAGACACAAAGGGCTCTGTTGCGTTGAGTCGGATCGGCCCGTGGGGAACCGGTTGGCCGATTGCCGCGGGTCAGATGGTGCGGGCGAGTTCGGCGAACGCGACCGCGACGCGACGATGCGGACGCGCTTCGGTACCGAGTTCGTAGTTGTAGGTGCCGGAAATCTGTCGACGCGGGGCGGCACCGAGCTTCACTTCCTTGTGCTCGGTGCTGCTCCGCGCAAGTCGTCGGATGCGGCGGCGTGGCTTAGACCCGGCTGCGCCGCATCATCGAAACGATGACGACGACAGCCAGGACGACAAGGAGAAATCCGAGTCCGATGTACATAGTTGCCTCCTGCGTTATAGGTGTGCTTCGTGTTCGACTGGATCGTCGCTAATGTGCAACTCGCCGTCACAATCGCAAATCCGCAGCACCATCGCGCAATACGGTGACAGGTCGCGGACGACGAGGGTGCGGCCGCGACGGACGGCGTACTCGGTCACCTCGACGAGCGCGTGAAACGCCGCCGAGTCCATGAAGGTCACGCCTGAACAATCGACGCTGACGATCTCCTCGTCCGAGCCGTCGATGGTGTCGCGCAGGTCGGCGCTCAACGCTGGCGCGTTCGAAAAGTCGATGTCCCCGATTGCCCTGTACGTTCCCTGCATTCTCTTGCCCCTTCGTGCGGGGCGAGAAAGCCGAGGTCCGGGGCTCGATCGCGTAACGCAAGTTGTCTCACAGAGACTACACCCAATCGGCGCGGTCCACCCCAAGCCAATTTGTCCAGATTTGGCCGAGCGCGACTGCGCTCCCCGGCGGCACAAGCATCAGCGGCGCGCGCGGTCCCTTGTTTGGTCACGGCGACACCGCGGGTGTCGGCTGGGCCGCATAGTCGAAACGATAACGACAATCTCGCTGAAAGTGTGGGTCGCGGCATCTGTGCACGTCATCGGTTCCGAAGAACTTGGCGTGGGTAAGACCACCTGTGGTCGCCCGTCATGGAGCGACACGTGACCAAAGGAGTACATTTTGCGTTTGTCCCGTCCCGTTCTGATTCTGGCTGTGGGTGCGCTCGCGGCTGTGGTGCCCGCCGCGATGGCATCCGCCGGCGGTGCCCCGCATAGAGCCAACCTCGACCCCGTTCCTCACAACCCGGTTGCGTCCGGTAACTCGCACGCGACTGCTCGGGCAACGCTCGTACGTCAAGGCAACTTCGTCATCGCGCACGTCCAGGCCAGGGGCGCCGCGCCCGGCCTTCCCCACGCGCAACACATCCACGGTCCCGGCCTCCACGCTTGCCCAACCATCCTCCGCGACCTTGACGGCGACGGCCTCATCAACACCGCCGAAGGTCAACCCGACTACGGGCCCATCGTCGTCTCACTCACAACTTCGGGCGACACCTCAGCAGCCGCTAGCGGGTTGGCAGTAAGCCGGTTCCCGATCGCCGACAGCGACGGCACCTATGACTACACGCGCAAGCTGATCGTGGGCACTGACATCTCGCAATACATCGCCGACCACCTCGAGCAGTTCCACATCGTTGTGCACGGCATCGACACCAACCACAACAACGCATATGACTTCAGCAAGGGACCGTCAGAACTCGACCCGACGCTTCCCCAAGAAGCCACCGTTCCCGCTGCCTGCGGCCTCATTCACTGACCAAGCATTCACGGATGAGCGTTCGGGGGCCGACCGCAGTCGGCCCCCGAACCGCGTCACTCACACACATAAAACTGCCGATCTGAGCGCCTATAACTTCGAATGCATGACCTGTCCCGGCCCGCTGATCTCGCACGCTGACGGCACGCGCGCGGGTTGCACGCTCGTCGAAGAGGACGGGTGCCGCGGGATCGAGTTGCGACATGAGGGCGACCCGCCGACTAGTCGTCCCGGCACTGTTGCATTGGCGCGGCGTCGCGGCGGGCGGTGAGGGTGGCGGGAGATGCGCCGTCGTTCATGTCCGGTCCGTTCAGTATCCAGCTCCGCGTTCGTCGGGTTCCGGTTCCCGCCGGAGATCATCGTCCTCGCGGTCCGCTGGTACCTGCGGTATGGACTCTCGTATCGCGGTGTCGAAGAGCTCCTGTTCGAGCGTGGCATCGAGGTCGATCACGTCACCATGTACCGGTGGGTGCAGCGCTTCACGCCATTGTTGATCGACGCGGCCCGGCCGTGCCGTCACGCCGTCGGCGGCCGCTGGTTCGTGGACGAGACGTACGTGAAGGTGGCGGCCCGGTGGCGGTACGTGTACCGGGCGATGGACCAGTACGGCCAGATCATCGACGTGTACGTCTCACCCCAACGCGACCTCCGAGCCGCCCGACGGTTCTTCGCGTCCGCGTTCACTGCGCATGGAGAACCGGAAGAGATCGTGACCGACAAGGCTCCGGCGCTCGCGCGCGCGATCCACGAGCTCGTGCCGGGCGCGTTTCATGACACGGCCCGGTATGCGAACAATCGCATCGAAGTGGATCACGGTCGGCTGAAGTCTCGACTCCGGCC
>JBBQTI010000014.1:0-82710 GCA_038213435.1 Acidimicrobiia bacterium | reverse complement strand
CGCGTCCCAAACCCGCCCGACAGCCGCTCCCCGCCCACCCGATGCTGCCCTCGACGTGCGCACCGCCGAGAACCGAGCTCCAACACGCCCACAACTCCATCGGAAACCGCTACAGAGTTCTCGTGAACGATCGGGGTTAGTGCGGCTGTGGCGCGCCGGCGGCGTTCGATGCGTTGGAGGCGGCGGAGTTGGTCACTCACTTTGAAATCCTTCTTTCCTGGTCGGCCGGCCTCTGGCAACTCGTACCGAGTAGAAGCTCACGCTCGGCACTGTGGCGACTACGTTACGCCGCATGACGGTCGACGTGATCTTCTAGTGCCGCATCATCAGCCGATGCTGGTCGGTGATCCTGGCGATGAAGCGCGCCGGCTTGCGCGGGGCGGCGACCGGTCAGCGCGCGGAACGCGCCAAGGTCAGTTCGGCGGGTGTGCTGGCGCAGGCGCGGGTTGGAAACCTCCGGTCGCAGTCCAGGTGAAAGGCGCGGCACGACCCGATGATGACCCGCCATCTCTGGACGGCTTCGTCGTGGATCGGTTGATGACGGTTGAGGTCAGCGCCTCGCAGTCGGCCGATCCCAGTCTGCGGTGCCCGGTGATTCTGGTTGGTGGAATATGGAAGGGCGCGAGTTCGTGAGCCGAGCCGGTAAAGGCGACGACCTGCTGGTGGAGGCCCTCGGGAAAGGCAGGACCCAGGTCCAAGCGGCCGCGTTTGCGGGCGTATCCGAGCGCACGGTCCGGCGCCGGCTCGAAGATCCGGACTTCGCCGCTCGAGTCCGTGACGCGCGAGCTGAGTTCACGCGGGCCGCCGCCGCACAACTTGGCGGTCTCTATGAGAAGGCGATCGGCGTGCTCAACGACTCGCTCGAAGACGGCGACGGCAAGGTGCGACTACGGGCCGCGCAGGTCGTGTTGAAGACCGGCCCCGAGTTCCGCGCACACGGCGAGCTTGAAGAACGCCTCCTCGCGCTCGAAGAGCACTGGATATTTCCCTGAGGCGGCCAAAACCGGCCAACACCGGCCACGACCGCTCCGGAAACGTTCCGAAATCGGCGAAATCCGTTCCGGACCCGGCCCACGATCCAGGCTCAAAGGGTTTTCTCCATGCCCGACGAGGGCCGAGGGCGGGGGTTGGAGATTACCTGGCAGAAAACCTGGCGGTCGTGCGTGCGTTCGTCACTCCGCCGAGGGAATCTGCTCCCACCACTGACACCACCAGTTGCCGCCCACGAGGATCCGCAGGTTCGGATGCCAGCAGTACGAGAGGTCGGCGTCAGGATCGAGGTAGAAGAGGCAGTTGTCGCACCGATACACGTGACCGAACTCCTCGAGCGGATGAGCGCGCAGGATCGCTCGATCCATCACGTCCTTCCACTCGAGCCATTTCTGGCTGTCGATCTCCTTGGGCTCCGGCGGGGGGATGTCGTCGTCCGGCATGACGAAGGAAGCTAGCGGCACGCCTCGCACCGAGCGGGTTCCGGGCGCGTGCCGCGAGAGCAGAATGCGCTCGCGGAAGTGCACAGGTCGTCGCCGGCTCCGATTCGTGATTCAATTGGAGCGTGGATGATGCGTCCGAGCACGAACCAGAGCGGGTTCCAACGGGCACCGGGGTGAGCGCCGGTTTGATCATCGGCGTCGTCTTTGGCCTCGCGGTGATCATCTTGGCGGCGCAGAACACCTCCCATGTGGGATTCCGATTCCTGTGGTGGCATGCGCGTTCGCCACTCGTGGTGATCATCCTGGGGACGGCCCTCGCGGGTGTCGTGCTCGACGAGGTCGTCGGGCTGCTTTGGCGCCGGCGCCGTCGCCATCGTCTCGCGGAACGGGCCTCGAACCGGCGCATCCGGAGCAGTTGATGCCGTGCGCTAATCGTTGCCCACGCGGCTGGGAGGGGCGTTGGGGTCGCTGTCGAGCCGGCCGTTGATCGTGGCCTGGACGAGGCGCTCGATTGCTTCGACGAGCCGATCGGTCTGAAGTTGCGAGTCGGCGACGACCCGCGCCAGCCAGAATCGCAGCAAGCGTGTCACCGAGTAGCGGGCCAACAGCGCGGCACCGATGAGGACGAGAGCGACCCCGAAGATCCCGCCGGAGACGACGTAGGGGATCTCCTGGTAGACGTACTTGGTGCCGGATGCGCCCCACCACCCGAGCCAGATGACGATTACACCGATGATCGGCAGCGCGATCCCGGCCCAGAAGAGCCGACGCTCGAGCCGATCTGCGTCGTTCGCGATCCGCAGCTCCTGGACGCCGACGACGAACTGTTCGACCCGGCTCGACGCGCTGTTCGTCTCCAAAGCAGCGGACGACGGGAGGACGCGTTCGGTCTCTGACGGTGGGTGATCACTCATACGCTCGCTCCCATGTAGGCCGACGACAGCTCCGATTCGATATCTGCGGGCGCGCCCAGGCTGGTGATTCGGCCCTGGACCATGACCACGGCGAGGTCGGCCACGTCGAGCACGGTGCGGGCGAACTGCTCGACCACGAGGATCGAGATGCCCGCTTCCGCGATCTGGGCCACCAGCGCGTACAACTCCGCGACGATCAACGGTGCCAGGCCCATCGACAGCTCGTCGAGCAGCAGCACCGCCGGCTCGGTTGCAACCGCCCGAGCCATGGCGAGCATCTGCTGCTCACCACCCGACATGGTGCCCGCGAGCTGAGTGCGACGCTCCCTCAACTTTGGGAACCGTGCGTAGGCGCGTTCTTCGACATCGGCCTGCGACACGCCGGCGTAGGTCGCCATGATGAGGTTCTCGCGGACCGTGAGGTTCGGGAACACGCCCCGCCCTTCGGGGATGGTGCACAACCCGATGCGAGGGAGCGCATCGGCGGAAGCACCGTTGACGTGGCGGCCCGCGATGTGGATGCAGCCGCCACTTGGTGCCATCTGTCCGCTCGCGACCTTGAGCGTCGTCGTTTTCCCGGCGCCGTTCGGCCCGAGCAGCGCGACGACATTGCCGCGCGGCACGGTGAGGTCGATGCCGTGCAGTACCTCGATACGGCCGTACGCGGCCGTGAGGTTACGAAGCTCGAGCATCGGCGGGTCGGGTTGGTGCACCGGTTCCGCCCGTTCTGCTACGCGGGCTCGTGACGTTTGCGACGGAACCGGCGCGCCGTCGGCCTCACCGTCGGGACTTCCGAGATACGCCGCGAGCACAGCCGGGTCACGTTGGATCTGGCTCGGCGTGCCCACTGCCAGTAACGAGCCGTAATCGAGCACGTGGACCGACGCGCACACCTCCATCACCAGCGCGACATCGTGCTCCACGAGCAGGATCGCCATCCCTTCGTTCGCCAACGCCAGCAAGAGCGCGGCGAAGTTCTCGGTCTCGCGGTCGCTGAGCCCCGACGCGGGCTCGTCGAGCAGCAGCAGCCGAGGCCGGGTCGCGAGCGCGCGACCGAGCTCGCAGAGGCGAGCCAATCCGGTCGGCAACGCGTCGGCGCGTTCGTCGGCAACGTCGCGCAGCCCGACGCGTTCCACGATGGCGTCGGCCTCACTCCCCGGGTCGGCGTCGGGGTCCCGAGCCCATCGCCCGCGTATTTCGGCTGCGACGACGATGTTGTTGCGCGCGGTGAGGGTCCCGAACAGCTCGAGTCGCTGAAACGTGCGTGCGATACCGCGGCGAGCTCGACGACGCGGTGGATCATGGGTGATGTCGGATTGGTCGAGCACCAGCGTTCCCGCGGCCGGCTCGAGCAGCCCGGTGATCGCGTTGAAGGTCGTCGTCTTGCCCGCGCCGTTCGGGCCGATGAGCCCCGTGATGCAGCCGGCCTCGACGTCGAGGTCGACCTCGCTGACCGCGTTGAGCCCGCCGAAGCGCACCGTGAGGCCCCGGACCTCAAGCAGTGCCACGACAGCCCTCCGCGGTGACACCCAGTCCTCGATCGAGCGCGACGAGCTCGCCGGTCGTGACGGGACCACCGAGGCCGATCAGCTCGGGGACGACGCGCGTCGAGCCGGCACGTGACCCAGGGCCGGCGCGCGCCGCCGCGCGCCGCCCGGTGATCACCCGGTGCAGCGCGCGAGCGCCCATGCGTGCCTCGCTCACGAGACCGTCAGGGTTCCGGGCCAGGCTGATACCGACGAGGCCGGGGAGAAGGATCATGAAGTTGTTGAGTGATGGGTAATCGTTGGCGATCTGGGGCATTGCCACCAGCAACAGCGCGCCGACCATCGCCCCCGACACTGCGGTGATGCCCCCGACCACCGCGAGCAACAACACCGGCAGCGCGGAGAGCGTCCCCGTCAACAGGCTGAAGTCGTCCTTGCCGACGGTGCCCTTCCAGCCCGCGAGGAGGAACCCACCGATCCCTGCCATGGCCGACGCGAGCGCGAACACCTGCACCTTGGTGAGAGTCAGGTTCAGTCCGAGTGTCGTGCACGCGGCCGGGCTGTCCTTCATGGCCTGCAGCCGGCGGCCGAACTCGCCGCGCCGCAACGCGATCACCAGCCAGGCCAGCAGCACGAAGACGGCGGCGATCGCAACGAAGTAGGCCCGGTCGCTCTCGAGCGGACTCCACCGGGCGAAGGCCTTGCTGTCGGTGTCGAACCCGTGGATCTGACCGAGCACGTTCTGTTCGACCACGAGCGCGAACGCCATCGTGCCCAACGCGAGATAAAGGTCGCGCAGCCGCAGGCACGGCAGGGCGACGATCGCGCCCACCAGGCCCGCGAAGCCTGCGGCGACGAGCAGTCCCACGGGTGACGCGCCAAGCTGACCCGGAAGCCACGTCGCGGCGAGCACGCCCAGCCCGGCAAAGGCCAACTGCGCCAGCGAGATCTGGCCTGCGTACCCGATCAGCAACACGAGCGACAACATGATGATTGCCAGTGCGAGGCCCTGACCGGCCGCTCGCAACAGCGCGCCGTGGATCAGACCTTCGGCGACCCATGCGACGACGATGAACGCGCCGCCGGTCACGATCGCGGTCCGCCACGACGGTATCGGCGCGCCCTCTCGCGACTGCAGGTTGGCGGTCAGGCGTGCGCGGTCCTGGGGGAGCAGGAGCAGGACGACGAACAGCATGATGATCGGCAGCGAATTGTGGATGCTCTGCACCACGACCGGAATGCGGTGCAGCTTGGTCAGGCCCCAATCGAAGTAATTGAGGGAAAGGCCGAGAATCACCGCGCCCAATGCGGTGAGTGGCAGGCTGCGCAATCGGCCCACGATGGCGACCGCGTACGCGTTGATCACCAGCAGGGTGAGGCGCGCGACGTCGAGCGCAAGAATCGGCGCCAACAGCACACCGGCCAGCGCCGCCAGCATCGAGCCCACGATCCAACTTGCGATCGAGGGAATGTCGGGGCGGTCACCGTTGAGCCGGGCGAGGTTCCGGTCGTCGACAACGGCTCGCATCGCGATACCGAGCCGCGTCCGGTTGAGCAACACCCAGAGACCACCGGCCACGATGACCGACAGCACCAGGACGAACAGGTAGTGCCACGGGATGGGCGCCCCTGCAATGGTGATCACGTCCGCCTGGAAGAACCGTGGAAGCGACGGCGTGACCGCGAACTTGGTCGGTGCCCACACCACCGACCCGACGCCGAGCAGCGTGACGAGCAGCCCGATCGTGACGACGATATTCGTGATCGTGGCCGCGCCGCCGAGGTTGCGCATGATCAGCCGCTCGATCACGACTCCGAGGATCGGTGCCAGCACGAACACCACGACGCCGAGTGCAAAGGGTGCGGCCCAGTGGTGCTGGATCCGCAGCTCCCAATAGGTGAAGGCGGCGAGCATCGCCACCGCGCCGTGGGCGAAGTTGAAGATCCCTGACGTGGTGTAGGTCACGACGAGGCCGCTCGCGGCGATGAAATAGATGCCGGCGAATGCGAATCCGAAGATCGTGTAGCGCAAGAACTCGCTCATCGCAGGCCTTCGACGGACAGGGTGACGGTCATGGCGATCATCCGAACCCGGGCGGGAGCGGTTCGTATCGGGTGCTCAGGGACACCGAGTACTTCGGGTCGCAGTCGAAGCCGCCCGTGCCGTCGGTCGGCTTCTCCGGCCAGTAACGGACGAACTTGTCGCCCTTCACCTGCATGTAGAGGAAGCAGGACAAGCCCTTGTTGTCACCGGGATTCGTCGGCGCCTGCAGGCCGCCGCCATCCCATTTCTTGATCGCCTCGAGTTGGGTGATCAGCGCCTCCCGGGAGAGGTTCGAGCCGAGTGCGGCCGCGGCCTGCGCGAACAACAGGCCGGCCGAGAACGCCTGTACGCCAAGCGTGGTCGGAGGCGTCTTCGGTGACGCCTTCTTCAACCATTGCAGGTACACCTGCAGGGCCGGGTTCTGGTCCGCTTCCTCGAACGGCGCGGTGTTGGTGAGCACGAGCGCCCCTTCGGTGCCGGGCTTCCCGGGGAAGCTCTCGTCGTAGTACTGCTGGCCGAGGTCGACGACGTCCGGCTGCAGGCCGGCATCACTCATCGATTGGAGAAGATGCTCCACCTCGGAGAGCGTGGTGATGTCGGTGACCCATTCGACGCGCTTGTCGCCGAGCGCGCTGACAATCGGGCTCCACGCCTGCACCAGCACGTCCGTCGGATTCGAGTACACGAAATTGAAACCGGCAGTCAGCTGGTACGCGTCGCGCTGACGGGCGGCCTGCGTGCGACCGACCGGCAGGTTCGGCCACATGATCGCAGCCTTCTTGACCGCGTCCGGGAAGCGCTTGGCGATGAACAGTCCCGCGCCGACGGGATACGACGTGCCGGGATTCGGGACCGGCTGAAAGACGCGCGGCGAAAGACCTTTGACGTACGTGGCGGTGTAGGCGGCTACTTCGACGAGCTTGCACTGCACCATCGTCACCGCGCCGGGATCGTCGACTACGGAACCCGAACCGACCAGAGCAAAGATGTTGTCCTCGCAGGCCTGCTTCATCGCGTCGGCCTCGTTGAGGATCTTCGAGTCGTAGTGCTTGAGTACCAGCCGGCGCCCGTTGATCCCGCCCAGGCTGTTGCAGAACTGAACGAAGGCCTCGACCGAGCCGTCGATACCGGCTGTCGGAACCGCGACCACCCCGGACTTGTCGGAGATGACACCGATGGTGATGCTCGTGTCGGTGACACCCTTCTCGGTGGTGGTACCTCGGGCCGGCGTGCGCTTCCCGCACCCGGGTTTGAGCGTCCCTACCGTCACTTGTGCCGGCGCCACGCGGCCCTGGGCGGCAGGCGCGCCCGCCGCGACGCCCTCGAGGCCGGGCGGAGGGCCGCTCTCGCGAGACCCGCAGGCCGCGGCGAGCAGCGACAGGACCACGACGAACGCTCCTGCACGAAGCCGCATCAACGCCCCCTCGCGCCGTACTCCCGGTTCACGCGGACAGTTCTTAGCATCTGTCCGCCAAACCTGCATCAGGGTTCCGTTTCAGAACGCCGGCCTCAGTGCCCTGCGCTATCGCCGACAGATCCGCATCGACGACCGCCCTTGGATCGGCGCGTGCTATGGCCATCTATCGTTGGCCGTATGGCCGATGAGAAGCCTCCTCGGCATGCGGCCGGCGAACGCGAGACGCTGCTCGCACTGTTGCAGTATCAACGGGACTCGTTCGTGCGGAAGATCGCTGGTGTCAGTGACGACGATGCCCGGCGCGAATTCGTCCCTAGCGGAACAACGTTGCTGTGGCTGGTGAAGCACATGGCCAGAGCTGAGGACCTGTGGATCGAGCAGCGGTTCGCGGGTTTGGATCCGACGATCCTCGATGACTCAGTCCGCCCCGGAGACTCCGTCGACGCGTGTATCGACGCGTACCGTGCGACATGGGAGCGCGTCGACGCCGTGGTCTCGGCCGCGTCGTTGGACGATGCGTGTCGCGAGGTCGGCGACGAGACGATCGTGAACCTCCGCTGGGTGTTGATGCACCTTCTCGAAGAGACTGCGCGCCACGCCGGACACGCAGACATCCTGCGGGAGCTCGTCGACGGCGACACCGGCCGCTAACGACGTCCCACCCCGGCATACGGGCAGAAGATTCGCATTACGCCCGGTAGGCGCCCGTTCAATTGAGCGTGTCGCCCCTCACGTCGGTGGGATCGACGCCGATCTAACCGACATGGGTCGTGATGTAGCACCGGTCATCGCCGCGCGAGTGTTGCTGGCCCGTGGCGTCGGCGACGACCGCGTGTTCGCCCATCTCGCGCAAACTTGGCGGTTGAGCGACGTCGATCTGCGCGCCGCCGTGGCCGCCGCGCACGTGCTCCTGCGTCGGGCGGGCCCGACGGACCCGTCACCCTCCCGCGGATAACTAGAGCGCGCGGCTCAGACGGCGATTGAGCGCGTCGAGCGTGGCGCGCGCCGCCGCGTCGATCAGGCTCGTTCCCGTAGACAACCCGTAACGCACCGGGGAGCGGGCGTCGACGCCGTCGAGTGCCACGGCGACGACACTCCGGTTGCCGTCGCCCACATCTTCGACCGCGCGCGCCCAGACGATGCGTGCGTCGATCCCGGTGCCGAGGTCGCGGACGGCGTCGATGGTCGCGACGACTGCGCCTTCTATCCCGTTGCTCACGGGCGCGCGACCGATGGTGCGCCTGCCGTCGAAGACGAGGTGGACTTCGAGCTCGTCGGTGTCGGGAAACGCGAGCACCGCGAGCAGCCGGGCTCGGGCGGGCTCGCCGGTCCCTGTGATCGCGGCCGGGCGGGTTGCGGCGATCTCGTCGGTGTCGGTCTCGGCCGTCTCGACCGTCTCGGATGACGCGGGGGCAAGGAGCGGTGGCTCGACCGGCGGTGCGTTGCGCCACCGCACGATCTCTACCGTGACCGGGCGGTCGGAGTGCCGTGCCGCGATGCGCGACGCGGAAACCGGCACGGGCTGGTCGCTGCGGTCCGGGTGATCGAGTTTCTGCTGGCGATCCACGACGTGCAGCTGCACGAGCAACACGTCGTCGAATTCGTCGAAGCCTGCTGAACGTACGCCGGGGAGCTTGCGTAGCTCGAGCTCGAGATCGTCGATCGACCACACCGCTTCGACGCGCGTCGGCCGGCTCATCGCGTGGCCTGCTTCGCTTCGTAGAGCCGCGCGTCGGCGAGTTGCACGAGCTTGTCGAATTCGGTCGCCTCCTGCGGGCACTGCGCCACTCCGAACGAGAAACCGGGGCATGGGCTTTCGACACCCTCGGCCCGGCGCACACGGTCGAGCAACGCCGGAACGAGGTCGGGTTCCGTGTTCGGGAGAATCATCGCGAACTCGTCGCCGCCGATCCGGCCCGCGTTGTCACCGAATCGCAGCGCCCGCCGGAAGCGTTCGCCGAGATCGCGCAGTACGGCGTCGCCCGCTTGGTGGCCCTGCTCGTCGTTGATGATCTTGAAGTGGTCGAGGTCGAGAATCACCAGCGTGAACGGCCAGCCGTATCGGCTGCTGCGCGCGACCGCCATCTCGAGCAGGCGGTCGAAGCTGCGACGGTCGTACAGGCCCGTGAGGGCGTCGTGCCATGCGTCGTACCTCAACGCGTCGAGACGGAGCGCCAAGACGCACAGGGTCAGCATCATCGACCGATCGAAGGTGTGGTCGTCGAGCGCGGGGCGGGTGTAGAGGCCCGGCGCGGAGACGAGCAGCTCCTCGTCGTCGGCGCCGAGCGGGCGACGGCCGGCACAGAACACCTGCTGGCCGAGGCTCGCTTCCTCGATCACCACGGCCGCATCATCGAGCGCGAACTGCTCGACGAGCGCGTCGAGAGCCTTGTAGATGAGTGCGATGCCCGATTCGCTCGTGGCAACCGCTGAGGCGAAGTCGTCGCCGAGCGCATTCATCCGCATTACCCCGCTGGGAGCGTCGGAGCCGGCCGAGGCGGAGTCCGTCGCGCGGTGGCCCGTGGGACCGGGGAACAGCGCCCCCAGCCCACGAGCGATACCCGACTGTTGCGACACGATGCCCTCCCTGGACCATCGCAACGGCACCGCGACTTGGCGCGCCGCCCCCGTATGAACCCCGTCCCCGCTTGCTCGCTCAGCATAGTGATGCGCGCGCCTCGCGTGAAACAGGACAAGGTGTCACGTTGGCGACAATGTACGATCCGCTCACCCCCGAGCGAATCTTGTGCCAGTCTCCGTGATCCAGTCGCCGTGGTGATGCCCCCATGATTCGAGACGACCTTCGGACGGCGCTCGGTCGCGCGCTCGAGCGGGCCGGTCTCCCCGAGCCGCCCGGTGGCATCGGTCTCGACCCCGCTCGGAGCCGTGACCATGGCGACTGGGCTTCGAATGTGGCGCTGCAACTCAACCGTGTTGTCGGCGCCAAACCGATCGATGTCGCGCAACGGGTCAAGGTCGCGCTCGAGGCCGATGCCGTCGCGCATCTCGCCAAGGTCGAGATTGCCGGGCCCGGCTTCCTCAATCTCTTTCTCGCGCCGACGTGGTTGTACGACGTCCTGCGGGATGTGGTCGCGGCGGGGGAGCAATACGGCCGCTCGACCGTGCTCGCGGGCCGGCGGATCAACCTCGAGTTCGTCTCGGCCAATCCCACCGGGCCTTTGCACGCGGGCGGTGGGCGCTGGGTCGCGGTCGGCGATGCGATCGCGAACCTGCTCGCGGCGCAGGGCGCCGAGGTGCACCGCGAGTACTACCTCAACGACGCCGGAGCCCAGCTCGACAAATTCCGCGATTCGCTCTACGCGCGCTACCGGGGCATCGAACCGCCCGAGGACGGGTACCAGGGCCAGTACCTCGTCGACATGGCGGCGCGACTGCACGCCGAGCTCGGCGACGACGTCACGCCCGAGGATGCGTCCGAGTGGGGCCACCGCCTCGTCGTTCAGAGCCTGAAGGACGACCTCGCGCGGGTCGGTGTGCAGTTCGACACCTGGTTCTCCGAGCGCACATTGCACGAACGCGGCGAGGTGTTCGACGTGCTCTCGCAGCTCACGGCGAAGGGTTTCGTCTACGAGCGCGACGGTGCCCGCTGGCTGCGTTCCAGCGAATTCGGCGATCAGCGCGACCGCGTGCTCGTACGCAGCGACGGCAATACGACGTATCTCTGCAACGACCTCGCCTACCACCGTGACAAGTTCCGGCGCGGCTTCACGCACCTGATCGACATCTGGGGCGCCGATCATCACGGACAGGTGAAGTCGTTGCAGGCGGGTATGGAAGCGCTCGGCTTCGCGGCCGGCGAGCCGGAGATCATTCTCGGGCAGTTCGTGAAGGTGGTGAGGGAGGGCCGCGAAGTCCGCATGTCGAGGCGGACCGGCAATATCGTGACGCTCGCCGACATCCTCGACGAGGTCGATCCCGACGTCGCGCGCATGACCTTCCTGCTGCAGGGCATCGACACCGCCCAGACGTTCGACCTCGACGTCGTGACCGAGCAATCGCGCGAGAACCCCGTGTACTACGTGCAATACGCGCACGCGCGGATCGCGTCGATCGGCCGGAAAGCCGAGAGCGCAGGCGTCGTACGCAAGTCGCTCGCCGAGGTCGACCTCTCGACGCTCGTTCACGAGCGCGAGGCCGAACTGCTGCGCGCGCTCGCCAACTATCCCGATGCGATTCACGAAGCGGCCGAGTTGCGCGCGCCGCAGAAGATCAGCACCTGGGCGCGAGATTTCGCGGGCGTGTTCCACGGCTTCTATCGGGACTGCAAGGTGCTCTCCGACGACGCGCAGCTGACCCAGGCGCGGCTCTGGCTCAACGAAGCCTGTCGGATCGGGCTCGCGAACGCGCTTGCGGTGCTCGGTGTGCACGCGCCCGACGAGATGTCGCGGCTCGATCGTGACGACGAGGACGCCGACGACGAAGCTGACGCGTGACCGCGTTCGACGCCTCGCTGCTCCCGGCGTCGGCGACGCTCGACGCCGCCGGTCGGGTCGCAATTGCGGGTGTCGACCTCGCGTCGCTGGCCGAGCGGTTCGGCACACCGCTGTACGTTTATGACGAAGCCGACATCCGCGCTCGGTGCCGCGCCTATCGCTCCGCGTTCGGGGATGGTGTGGCGTACGCGAGCAAGGCGTTCCTGTGCGTCGCGATGGCGCGCCTCGTGCGCGAGGAAGGTTTGCACCTCGATGTCGCGAGCGGCGGCGAGCTGTATGTCGCCCGGGCCGCGGGGTTCCCGCCCGACCGGATCGTGTTCCACGGCAACAACAAGTCGAGTGCCGAACTGCGCAGCGCGCTCGAGGCGGGTGTCGGCCGTATCGCAATCGACTCGGCCGACGAGCTCGGACGGCTCGAGACGCTGGTAGCGGGCGGGTTGCCCACGCCGCGGGTGCATATACGCGTCACTCCAGGTGTCGAAGCACATACACACGAGTACATCGAGACCGGCACCGAGGACTCGAAGTTCGGGTTCGGTCTCGACAGTGGCGAGGCGCTGGCGGCCGTGCGGCGCGTTGTCGGGCGTGGCGTGCTGCGGTTCGCGGGTGTGCACTGTCACATCGGATCGCAGGTGTTCCGGCTCGATTCGTTCGAACGCGCGGTCGACAAGATGGTCGGCCTCGTCCGGGCGATCGAGGTCGAGGTCGGTGCGCCGGTCGACGAGCTCAACCTCGGCGGCGGCCTCGGTGTGCGCTATCTGTCCCGGGACACACCGCCCACGATCGAGCAGTATGCGACCGCCGTCCACGAGGCGGTCGGCAAGGCGCTCGCCGACTCGGGCGTGCGATCGCGCCCACAACTGCTCACCGAACCCGGTCGGTCGATCGTCGCACCGGCGGGCATCACGCTCTACACCATCGGCACGATCAAGGCGATCGACGGCGTTCGCACATACGTCGCGGTGGATGGCGGCATGAGCGACAACCTGCGGCCGGTCACGTACGGCGCGCGCTACGAGGCGTTCTTGCCCGCGCGTGCGACCTCCGATCGGCCGGCGCTCGTGACGATTGCGGGCAAGCACTGCGAGCAGGGTGACATCGTCGTTCGCGACACCCCGTTGCCGAGCGACCTCGCGGTCGGCGAGGTTCTGGCGACACCGGTCACGGGCGCGTACGGCCACTCGCTGGCGTCCAACTACAACAAAGTGACCCGACCGGCGGTCGTGTTCGTGCGCGATGGCTCGGCGCGCCTCGTCGTCCGACGAGAGACCGACGCGGATCTGGTCCGGCTCGACGTCGACCCCTAACCTCCGATTCGGAGCCCTTCGCCTTCCCTTGCCTTCCCCGGTGTCGCAGCAACACAGGGGAGAACGATGTCGATGCTGGCGGCGGATGCCCGCTTGGCCGAGGTCGCCGTTGTTCAGCAGGGCGTGTTCACGCGCGCGCAGGCCAGGGCATCGGGATTCGGCGCGAAACAGATCGAACGCCGGGTGCGTGCCGGGGCGTGGGAGCGTGTGCTGCCGGGCGTGTACCGCCACGCGGCGACGCCGGCTTCGAACGCGCTCACACATTGGGCTGCGGTCTTGTGGGCCGGACCGGACTGCGCGCTCTCGCACGCGAGTGCGGCCGCGATCTGGCGCATCCGTGGCGCGATGCTCGACCGGCCGGAGCTGATCGTGCTCAAGACGCGGGCGCCGCGTGTCCGCGGCGTCCTCGTTCACCGCGTCACGCGCATCGACGACGACGACGTGCTCCGCGTCGGACGGCTTCCGGTCACGTCGCCGGTGCGGACCATCATCGACCTCGCGGGTGTGCTCGGCACCGGCGATCTCGAGCTTGCCCTCGCGAGCGCTCGGTCTCGCCGCCTCGTCACTATCCGCGCGGTTCGCGGTCGCCTCGACGAGATCGGCACGGTCGGCCGCCCCGGCGCCGCCCGCCTCCGGACGCTTCTGGCGGCGATCGGCTCGGGGCGGGTCGACCCATCCGCGAGAATGGCGGGGTGACCGACGTCGTACGGGTGGGACTGTTGGGCTGTGGGAACGTGGGCGGCGCGCTGGTGCGCCTGCTCGACTCCAACGCCGATCTCATCACCCAACGCGCAGGAGTGAGGCTCGACGTCGCCCGGGTCGCGGTGCACAACGTGGCCAAGGAACGCGACGTCGACCTCGCGCCGGGCGCGTTGACCAACGACGCCGACGCGGTCGTGAGCGATCCCGAGATCGACGTCGTGGTCGAGGTGATCGGTGGAGTCGAACCGGCACGCCGTTTGATCCTGACCGCCCTGAAGTCGGGGAAGCCGGTCATCACCGCGAACAAGGAGTTGCTCGCGAACTTCGGCGAGGAGCTCTTCGACGCGGCGGAGACGGCGGGCGTCGACCTGCTGTTCGAAGCCTCGGTCGCGGGCGGTATTCCGCTCATGCGACCGTTGCGCGAGTCGCTCGCGGGTGAGCGCATCACCCGGGTGATGGGCATCGTGAACGGCACGACGAATTACGTGTTGACGCAGATGACCGAAGCGGGCTCGAGCTTCGCGGAAGCGGTAGCCGAGGCGCAGGAACTTGGCTACGCGGAACGCGACCCCACGGCCGATGTCGAGGGCCTCGACGCGGCCTCGAAGGCCGCGATCATCGCGAGTATCGCATTCGGTGCCCGGATCGTCGCGGGCGACGTGTACCGCGAAGGGATCACGAAGATCACCGCCGACGACATCGCCGCGGCGAAGGAGCTCGGCTACGTGGTAAAGCTGCTCGCCGTCGCCGAGGAGCACGACGGTGCCGTCGGCGCTCGCGTACATCCGGCCATGGTGCCCATCGATCATCCGCTCGCGTCGGTTCGCGGCTCCTACAACGCGGTGTTCATCGAAGGCGAGGCGGTCGGCCAGCTGATGCTGCTCGGCCGCGGGGCGGGCGGCGGCCCGACCGCGAGCGCGGTGCTCGGCGACCTGATCGACGCTGCCAAGAATGTTCGCGCCGGCGCGCGCGGAGCGACCATCGGCGATCTCGTCCGCAAGCCGATCCGTCCGATCGACGAGACCGCATCGCAGTTCTACGTATCGCTCGACGTCGTCGACCAGCCCGGCGTGCTCGCAACGATCGCGGGCGTGTTCGGCAACCACGAGGTCTCGATCCAATCGATGCAGCAAAAGGGCCAGGGCGCAGGCGCGCGCCTGATCTTCGTCACCCACCTCGCGCGCGAAGCGGCGTTGACCGCGACCATCCACGACGTACGGGAGCTCGACGTCGTCGGACGAATCGGCTCCGTGCTGCGTGTCGTCGGAGGCGAGGAATAGTCGTGGTGGTTCGTTGGAACGGAGTCATCGACGCCTATCGCGGGCGGTTACCGGTCACGGAGAAAACGCCGCTCGTCACGCTGTGCGAGGGCAACACGCCGCTCGTCGACGCGCCGCGCCTTTCCGATGCGGTCGGCGCACGCGTGATGTTGAAGGTCGAAGGCGCGAACCCGACCGGGTCGTTCAAGGACCGCGGGATGACGATGGCGATCTCGAAGGCGGCCGAGGACGGCGCCAAGGTTGTCGTCTGCGCGTCGACCGGCAACACCTCGGCGAGCGCGGCCGCCTATGCGGCCCGGGCCGAGATGCTCGCGGCGGTGATCATCCCGGACGGCCACGTGGCACTGGGCAAGCTCGCGCAGGCGTTGATCCACGGCGCGAAGGTCGTGTCGATCCGTGGCAGCTTCGACGACGCACTGCGCGTCGTGCGCGAGCTGGGGGAGCGGGGCGGCGTCACGGTGGTCAACTCGATCAACCCGTTCCGCATCGAGGGTCAGAAGACGGCCGCGTTCGAGATCTGCGACGCGCTCGGGACCGCACCCGACGTGCACTGCATCCCCGTCGGCAACGCAGGCAATATCACCGCATACTGGAAGGGCTACGGCGAGTACGCGAGTGACGGTGTCGTCTCGAAGCGGCCGCGCATGCTTGGTTGGCAGGCGGCGGGGTCGGCCCCACTGGTGCACGGTGAGCCTGTCGCGTATCCGGAGACCATCGCGACCGCTATCCGGATCGGGAATCCGGCGAGTTGGGACAGCGCGATCGCGGCGCGCGACGAGTCGGGCGGGCACATCGGCGCGGTTACCGATGCCCAGATCCTCGAGGCGTACCGCATGCTCGCGTCGCACGAAGGTGTGTTCGTCGAGCCGGCATCGGCGGCGTCGGTGGCGGGGCTCTTGCAGGCGGCCGCCACCGGATTGGTCGAGCGGGGTGAGACAATCGTGTGCACCGTTACCGGCCACGGGTTGAAGGATCCGAACCGGGCCATCGCTCAGATCGAGGCAAGACCGGCGGTCGAGGCGTCGGTCGACGTAGTGGTGGAGGAATTGGGCCTCTAGGTGGGAGCAGGGACGGAACCAGGATGACGAGGAAGCGGTGGATTGCGGCGGTCAGCGCGCTCGGCATCGTGATCGCCGCCACGCTCACGACCGCGGCGGTGATGAGCAGGGGTGACGCGCGTTCCGCCGAAGACTCACCGCTCCTCGTGCCGGCGACGACCGCGACGACCGCGCGCACGGCCACGACGCATCCGAGGACGACGACGACGACCGTCGACCTCAGCAAGTTGCCGCACCCCGAACCGTCACCGGCCGATCCGTACGCGCCGTCACCGATCATCCAGATCGGCACCATCGAGATCCCGAAGATCGGGCTCTTGCACTCGGTGTTCGAGGGAATCACTCTGACGGTGATCGATCACGGGCCCGGTCATTGGCCCGGATCCGCGTTGCCGTGCCAGGCTGGTAACACGGTGTTCCCCGGCCACAGGGTCACGCACTCGCATCCGTTCCTGAACCTCGACCTCCTGGCTCCGGGCGATCAGATCGTGTTCCGCATTCCCGGAAGGGACTGTGTGTACAAGGTGACCGGGACGCAGATCGTGGGGCCCAACGACATGTTCGTGACCGATCCGACGGCGACGCCGTCGGTCACGTTGATCGCGTGTCATCCGAAGCACAGCGCGGCGCAACGCATCGTCGTGAAGGGCACGTTGATCGCCGACATCGCCCGGTAGACGCGGGAGTGCCCGGCCGCACGTACGAAAGTAGGTACTCATGAGCAATCCGGTTGCATTGATCACGGGTGCGTCCGTCGGGATCGGCGAGCAGTTCGCGCGCCAGCTGTCGGAACGCGGTCACGATGTGGTGCTCGTCGCACGTGATGCCGCGCGCCTCGAAGCGCTCGCGAAGGAGATCGAGGGTCGGAGCGGCGGCCACGCCGAGGTGATGGCGGCCGACCTCACCGATGCCGAGCAGCTGGGAGCAGTCGAGGCTCGGGCCCGCACGGTCGACCTCCTCGTGAACAATGCGGGCTTCGGCACCTTCGGCCCGTTCCACACGCTCGACATCGAGACCGAGATCCGCGAGATCAACTTGAACGTGATCGCGCTCGTCCGGCTCACCCACGCGGCGGCGAGCGCGATGGTCGAGCGCGGCCGCGGCGGCATCCTAAACGTCTCGTCGCTCGCAGGCTGCCAGCCGGGTCCTGCCAACGCCACCTACGGAGCGACCAAGGCGTTCGTCACGTCGTTCACCGAGGCGGTGCACGAAGAGTTGAGGGGTACGGGCGTATCGGTGACGGTGCTCTGTCCCGGCTTCACGCACACCGAGTTCCAGGAGCGCGCCAACGTACCTGCCGGATCGGTACCCGGCTTCATGTGGCAGGAGGCGCCCGAGGTCGCCCGCGCCGGGCTCGACGGTGTCGCCAAGAACCGAGCGGTCGTCATCCCCGGCACGGTGAACAAGGTGATGGGCAACCTCTCCGCGGTCACGCCGCACGCGATCACCCGTCGCCTCGGCGGAGCGGTGTTGAAGCGCGCGGCCCACTAGTCAAGTCAGCCGGCGGCGAGCCGAAACACCGTCCCGCCGCGTGCCGCCGCGTACAGCTCGCCGTCGAGATCCTCGCCGAACGTCGTGAGTTGGGAGACGGTCGGGCCGAGATCGCGTTGCGCGCTCAAGCGTCCGGTGGCGGCGACGACGCCGACGAGATTCGGCCGGCAATTGTCGCCGAACACGTACACGCCGTCGAGCGCGGGGATCGCCCGCCCTCGGTACACATAGCCGCCGACGATCGCGCAGTTGCCATCGGCGTGACGCGTCTCGAGCAACGGGTCGCGCGCGTCATTCGGACTCACATTGCGGAACGCGTGGAAGCCATCGCGCGCGCTCCAACCGAAGTTGATTCCCTTCTCGCCCGCGCGTGCGAAGTCGACCTCCTCGTACTTGTTCTGGCCCACGTCACCGATCCAAACGTCACCCGTGTTGCGGTCGAACGAGAAGCGCCACGGGTTTCGCAGTCCCCACATCCACGTCTCCGGGCGGACCCCGCCTCGTCCCACGAACGGATTGTCGGCGGGGACCGAGTAGGGCGCGCTTCCGCTCGCCGCCGGATTGATACGCAGGATCTTCGACAGCAACGTTCCGAGGTTCTGGCCGACGTGATCCGGGTCGTCCTCGCTGCCGCCGTCGCCGAGCCCGATGTAGAGCATCCCGTCGGGGCCGGTGATCACCTCGCCACCCTTGTGATTCGAATACGGCTGCTGCTGGACGAGCAACTGCCGGCGCGTCGAGGCCTCCGGGACTTCGCCACGCATCGTGTATTCATCGACGTGCGTGTTGTTGTCCGGGCCGGTGTAGTCGACGTAGAGCTTCGACCCGTCGGGCGAGAAGGTGATTCCGAGGAGGCCTTCCTCATTGCCTCGCGAGAGAGGGCCGACTGTGAGGACAGGCGTCGGTGAGAGTCGTCCGTTCGCGTCGACGATGCGTACGCGACCACTCTGCTCGGCCACGAACATGTTGGTGTCGTGCACCCGCCACGCGAGCGCGACCGGGCTGTCGAGACCCGACACGATCGGAGTGAGCGTGACGCGCGCGCGGGCAAGGTCAGGTCGCGTCGACGGCGTCGTCGACGACGGCGACGTGGTTTTCGCGGTCGTGCTCGGCGTCGGCGCGGGGCTCGTCGGCGGTATGGGCGGGGGCGACACAGTCTTGGTAGACGACCCGCCGCTGCATGTCGCGAGGACGAGCGCACCGACGACGACCCACGAGCGGCGCACGCCCTGCAGCGTATGAGCATATCCGTTCCGCGCCCGCGCGCCTCCTTCGAAGTCGCGATCCGTGACCGCCCGTATGATGCGCGCGATGAAGTACGTCGTCTTCGTCCCCGACGGTTGTGCCGACGTGCCCCTGCGCGAGCTCGGCGGCCGAACGCCGCTGGAAGCCGCGCGCATGCCGCGCCTGGCGGCGCTCGCGTCGATTGCCGACGTCGGGCGCGCCGCCGTGATCCCGTCGGGCCTGCCTCCGGGCAGCGACGTCGGCAACATGTCGATCC
Organism: Acidimicrobiia bacterium; assembly: GCA_038213435.1. GTDB lineage: Bacteria > Actinomycetota > Acidimicrobiia > IMCC26256 > PALSA-610 > PALSA-610. Next base: position 63,622 of record JBBQTI010000014.1, on the reverse strand, counting down.
TTGGTTTCGACCCGGCTCGGTACCACACGGGTCGCGCGCCGATCGAAGCCGCGGCGATGGGCGTCGAGCTCGAACCCGACCAGGTCGCGTACCGGTGCAACCTCGTCGCGCTCTCCGACGAGGAGGAGCCGATCATGGTCGACTTCGCGGCGGGGCATCCGACGAACGCACAGAGCCATCCGATCGTCGCCGCGCTCGATGCCGCGCTCGGCGGTGGCCGCGACGGTGTGCGGTTCCATCCCGGCGTCGAGTACCGCCACCTCTGCGTCGTGCCTCGTACGTGGATCGACGCCGAGTGCACGCCGCCGCACGATCTGACCGGGCAACCGGCCGTCTTCCCTCACGGCGCGTCCGCGCCGCAAGTGAACGCCTTGATGGATGCGTCTCGCGCCGTCGTGCGCGATGCGGCTCGTTCGGTGGGATCGAGCGCGACGCAGATCTGGTTGTGGGGTCAAGGCGTGAAGCCGGCGCTGCCGTCGTTCGCCGAGACGTTCGGTGTGCAGGGCCGAATGTCATCGGCGGTCGATCTGGTGCAGGGTCTCGGAGTGCTGACGGGCATCGACGTGGTCGACGTGCCGGGCGCGACTGCCGGATTCGACAATGACTACGGCGCGCAGGCGCAGGCCTGCATCCGCTCGCTCGTCGATCGCGACCTCTTCGTGTTGCACATAGAAGCCACCGATGAGGCGGGTCATCAAGGACGCTCCGACATCAAGGTCGACGCGCTCGAGCGATGGGACACCGAGGTGATCGGGCCGGTCGTCGATGCGCTCGACGCGGGAGTCGAGCCCTACCGGATCCTGCTGCTGCCAGATCACGCGACACCGTGCGACACCAAGACCCACAGTGCCGATCCGGTGCCGTACTTGCTTTACGACTCGGCGCGTTCGGGCTCGGGCGGTTGCTACACCGAGCCCGCGACCGCTCGGTGCACTCCAGTTCCCGGTCATTCGCTGATGGCTCGCCTCCTCGAGGCATGACCCGAGGCGTGACGCGCAGCCCCGAACGGTCGAGCAAGCAACGATCGGCCCACGCCGGAGCTCAGGAATCGATCCCGTCGGCCGAGAGTTGAGGGGCGTGGATGCGCACGGGGCGTTGCCGGGTGTAGTGTGGTCACGATCCCTTGAGACCTCGCTGCGCGAGTGGTTTCTTGGCGGTGGGCCGGGTCACTTCACTTTCTTCCCGTGTGCGGCGAGATCGTGCGAGACCTTCCGGGGCTTCGTCGGCCGGCGACAGTTCCCCGCGTCGGCTGTTGGCAACACGGATTACCGGATCGAACACCGGCCGCTGCGGGCATGACTGCAGCCGGTCGGTAGGAGCAGGACATGAGTGAGACCTTCGACCGTTCACAACTGGACGGGAAGGATCGCGACCAACTCTCGGAGATTGCGTCGGCGCTCGGGGTGAAGTCGGTCAGCCGCATGCGCAAGGCCGATCTGGTCGAGGCGATCGTCACTGCGGCGACCGGTTCGAACGGCGCGGAGCGGTCGTCACCGCGCAAGATCCGCTCGACCCAGGCCTCGGGCGGCGACGATCTCGCGTCGATCGCCGAGGAAGAGAACGCGCTGGCGGCCGGGGAGGCTTCCGGCGATGAGATGTCGCTCATCCGACCCCGGCGGCGCGCCACGACCGGCAACCCCAGCTCGGGCAACGGCAGCGACTCGGACTCGTCGTCGAATGGCAGCGGAACGGTTGCCTCCGCGTACGAGACCGGTACGACGGCGACCGAGACCGAGACCGGGACCGAGGCCGCGACCACTCACGACCTGCCGGATCACGACGTCGACAGCACCGACACGGGTTCGGTCGACCGCGCCCACCAAGGTCAGCAGCAGTGGCGAGACGACGACGGGTCGGGAAACAAGCGTCGTCGCCGCCGTCGTGGTCGCGACCGCGAGCGCAGTCCCGCCGACGGTCGCCTCGAACGCGACGGTCGTCCGGAGCGGGTCGAGCGGGGTGACGACTACGGCGGTGAGCTGATCGACATCGAAGGTCTGCTCGATCTGCGCGACGAGGGCTACGGCTTCCTGCGCGCGTCCGGCTACCTCGCCGGCCGCAGCGATGCCTACGTTTCCGCGTCGCAGGTGCGGCGCTTCGGTTTGCGCAAGGGCGATCACGTCAAGGGCGCAACCCGTCCGCCCGCGAGCAGCGAGAAGTACCCCGCGCTCGTGCGTGTCGACCTCATCAATGAAATCGGCATCGAGGCCGCGCGTCACCGCGTTCGCTTCGAAGACCTCACGCCGTTGTTCCCCGACTCGCGGCTTCGACTCGAGCTCGACGACAACCCGGGCGAGATCACCGGACGCATCATCGACCTGATCGCGCCGATCGGAAAAGGTCAACGGGGAATGATCGTGTCGCCGCCCAAGGCGGGCAAGACCACGATCATCAAGCAGATCGTCTACTCGATCGAGCGCAACAACCCGGAGTGCCATGTCATCGTGCTCCTCGTCGACGAGCGTCCCGAAGAGGTCACCGACATGCGCCGCCACGTGGTGCGCGCCGACGTGGTCGCGTCAACATTCGACCGGCCCTCCGAGGAGCACTGCCACATCGCAGAGCTCACGATCGAGCGCGCCAAGCGTCTCGTCGAGTGCGGGAAGGACGTCGTGATCATTCTCGACGGCATCACCCGTCTGGCTCGCGCGTACAACCTCGCCGCGCCCGCCTCCGGCCGGATCATGTCGGGCGGTATCGACGCGGGCGCGCTCTACCCGCCGAAGAAGTTCTTCGGAGCGGCCCGCAACGTCGAAGAAGGCGGATCGCTCACGATCCTTGCCACCGCGCTCGTCGAGACGAATTCGAAGATGGACGAGCACATCTTCGAGGAGTTCAAGGGCACTGGAAACATGGAGCTGCGTCTCGACCGCCGCACCGCCGACCGGCGCATCTATCCCGCAATCGACGTCGAGCAGTCGAGCACCCGCCACGAGGAGCTGCTGTTCGACCGCAACGACCTCCAGCAGGTCTGGAAGCTGCGACGCGTGCTCAGTGCACTCGAGGGTGGCTCCGGGCTCGAGCTGCTGATCGACAAGCTGCGCAGCACCAAGCGCAACTCGGAGTTTCTCACCGAGATCGCGAAGGCTCCGACGGGAATGGGAACCTGATTCCGTCGGTTGCTGCGAAACCGACCCGCATTAGACTGGAACGACGATGAAGACCGACATCCACCCCGAGTACGTCGAGTGCAAGGTGCACTGTTCGTGCGGAAACGAATTCGTCACCCGCTCGACCGCGCCGTCGCTGCGTGCCGAGCTGTGCTCCGAGTGCCATCCCTTCTACACGGGCAAGCAGAAGCTCGTCGACACCGGTGGCCGGGTCGAGCGCTTCCAGCGTCGGGCCGCGAAGGCCAAGAAGAAGGCGTAGCGCCACATGGCCCGTGCCCAGCCCCGCTACATGGGCGGACAGGCGGTGCTCGAAGGCGTGATGATGCGCGGAGCATCGAAGTGGGCGGTCGCCGTGCGCGGTCGCGACGGTTCGATCAAGGTCGACGTGCGCGAGGTTCCGGGCTGGGCCGAGCGCTACAGCAAGCTGCCAGTGGTACGAGGCGTGATGGCGCTCGTCGAATCGCTCGGGCTCGGCTACCGGGCGCTTACCTGGTCGGCGAATGAGCAGGTGCCCCCGGAGGAACAGGTCTCCGAGAAGGTGCTGGGCTGGGCGGTCGCGATCGCGGTCATCGCGTTCAGCGCGTTGTTCATCCTCCTTCCCGCGCTCGCGGGCCGGTCGCTCGGCCACCTCTTCCACGGATCGTTCCCGATCGTCGAAGGCGTTGCCCGACTGGCGATCTTCGTCGTGTACCTGCTCGCGATCGGGCGCATGCGCGACATCCGCCGCGTCTTCCAGTACCACGGGGCCGAGCACAAGTCGATCGCGGCCTACGAGAACGGTGTCGAGCTGACGCCGGAGACTGCGCAGCAATTCTCGACGGCGCACGTGCGCTGCGGCACGAACTTCCTGCTCATCGTAATGGTCGTCGCCATCGTCGTGTACTCCGTGATCCCGCGGCCCAACCTGCTCGTGGTCATCGGGTCGCGGGTTGTGCTGATCCCCTTGATCGCCGGGTTGAGCTACGAGGTGATCCGGTTAGCGGCGCGGAACATGAACCGCGCGGTCGTGCGGGCGATGATGCGACCCGGGCTCCTGTTGCAGAGGCTCACGACCCGCACACCCGATCTCGACCAGCTCGAAGTCGCGATCACCTCGTTGCGGGCTGTGATGACGGCCGAGGAGCTCGCCGACGTGGACGCGCGCGTCGGTCTCTTGGTTCCGGTCGTCGCCCCCGCGGTCTGAGCGTCTCAGGCGCGGCGGGCGGACGACGTCGTCGCCCAGGCGGCGACCGTCGCGCGCAAGGCCGAGGTCTCCAGCGCGATGAAGTCGTCGTCGTGCGCCGAGTCACCGTGGTCGAGCCAGTCGACGACTGCGTCGACGAGGTGGTCGAACAGCGCTTGCGCCGCCCACTCCGCGAGCTCCGCCGCGACGAGCGGAGTGACCACGCCGCGGGCGGCGTTCACGGCCACGTCGCGCAACGACAGCGCGTAGTCGCCGAATTGGGGCTCGCGCGCCGCGTGCCTCCACAGCAGGCGGAAGCCGTCGGGCCACTCGCGAGCGACCTCGAGGAGTGCGCGGGTGCTGCCCTCGGCCTCGAGCCCCTGCGCGATGTTGGCCAGGAACAGCTCTACCTGGCGCCCGAAGACCTGCTCGAGCACCGCGCGGTAGAGCGTCTCCTTGGTCTGGAAATGGCGATAGACGATCAGCTTGGTGATGCCGGCGGTCGCCGCGATCTCGTCCATCGACGTCGCCGCGTAGCCCGCGTGCGCGAACGCCTCGGCGGCAGCCCGGAGCACCGCCTCGCGCCGGGCCGGGTTCCGTCCGGCGCGAGCTCGCGGGGCCGCGAGTGCGCGGGCGGGTTCGGTTGCCATGATGTAACTCTAGCGTATACACTCTGCGCCGTGAGCAACCTCCAGTTGACGTGGTCCGAGGCGGAGCTGCTGGCGAACGACGACGTGGCGGAACCGCTCGTCGCAGGCGGAGTCCGATGTCACGGTGGATTCGCCGGCAACGGGCGCTACGTGTCGCCGCGTGCGAAGAACCGTGTGCCGGCAACAACGGCGTGGCAACAGTCGCACCGCGAGCTGTTCGACGCCGACATTCTCGACGCACCGATCGAGCTGTGGCCCGAGGCCTTCCCGAATGTCGCGCAGACGAAATACCTGCTGCGCGAAGGCATCCCCGGTCCGGCGATCAGCGCGCTCACGCGCATCGGAACGGTCGAGGGCTTCGGCTCGATGATCCGTGCGGTCAATGTCGAAAAGATGCAGCGCAACTTCGCGGAGAGCATCGACGGCACGGCAATCGCGCATCTGCAGAGCGGTCTGTTCGAGGCGCACGCTCGCGACGAGGCGGGTTGGGAGGAAGAGGCGGGTCACCGGCAGATGTGGTTCGCGGCGCGCGACCTCGCGTTCGAGAACCCGGTCACCGAGGACATGACGCAGACAATGCTCGTGCGCATGGGCATCGTTCCCGCAGACGGCAAGCCGCCCACCCCGCAAGAGGTTCGCCGCAACGCGGAGGCGGTGCGCCGCTTCCCCGATATCGACCTCTCGCTCGAGATGATGGTGCGGCGAATGGTCGGGTTGCTGTTCATCGAGGTCTCGGCCTTCCATACCTTCGCCTGGGCCGAAGAGGTGCTCTCGGACACCGAGCTCCTGGCGGGCGACGGTCGCGCCGCCGAGCTCGTTCGGTTCATCCGCGCCGACGAGACGCCGCACGTCGAATACCTGCGCACTGCGCTCACCGAGATGCGCGACCGCACGTTCGTAGGCGAGTCGGGCGCGACCGTCTCCGGCGCAGACGTGATCGGAACACTGTGGGACACCGCGCTCGAGCAGTCGCTCGGAACCAATCGTGAGAGCTTCCTGCGCACGGCCATGGCGGAAGTCGAACACGCGCTTGCTTCCCATCCGCGCCACGACGACATCCTCGATGGCTTTCGGGCGTTGGGCTCGGAGGCGGACTCGGCGGTATTGGCGTGAAGTTCGGGGTCTTCTACGAGCACCAGCTCCCGCGCCCGTGGACCGACGAATCCGAGTACCGCCTGATCCAGGATGCGCTCGATCAGATCGCGTACGCAGACTCCCTCGGCATCGACTACGCGTGGGAAGTGGAGCACCACTTCCTCGAGGAGTACTCGCACTCGAGCGCCCCGGAAGTGTTCCTCGCCGCCGCGTCGCAACGCACCAAGAACATCCGGCTCGGGCACGGCATCGTGCAAACGCCACCGCCGTTCAACCATCCCGCGCGCGTCGCGGAGCGTGTCGCGATGCTCGACCTGGTGAGCGGGGGCCGAGCCGACTTCGGAACCGGCGAATCGTCGTCGGAGGCGGAGCTCGGCGGGTTCATGGTGGACCCCGATCGTAAACGGGCGATGTGGGAAGAGGGCCTGCGCGTGGCGGTGCGGTGCATGACGGAAACGCCTTTCACCGGTCACACCGGCGAGTTCGTGACGATGCCCCCGCGGAACGTCGTACCGAAACCTCGGCAGAAGCCGCACCCGCCGTTATGGGTCGCGTGCAGCCGGCGCGAGACGATCCATCTCGCGGCACAGAAGGCGATCGGTGCGCTGGCATTCGCGTTCGTCGATCCTGAAGAGGCGAAGTACTGGGTCGACGACTACTACACGACGCTCGCGAAGGAAGCCGTACCTCTCGGAGACGCGGTGAACGCGAACCTCGCGTGCGTCACGACATTCATGTGTCACGAGAACGAGGACGAAGCGATGCGGCGCGGGATCGAGGGCGCGAACTTCTTCGGCTACTCACTCGCGCACTATTACGTCTTCGGGCGGCACCGGCCCGCGATCACGAACGTGTGGGACGAGTTCCAGCAACGACGGGCCGAACACGGCTACGACCCCGAGGCCGCGATCGCGGCGTCGGCAAACCAGGACCGGCTCGGCGCGAAGGTTGTGGAGCAGGGCATCGGCGGCTTGCGCGGTGCCGTCGGAACGCCTGACCAACTCCGCGACTACTTGCGCCGGTACGAGGAATGCGGTGTCGACCAGGTGATCTTCTGTTTCCAGGCCGGCAAGAACCGCCACGACCACATCATGGAGGCGCTCGAGCTGTTCGGCCGCCAGGTCCTGCCTGAATTCAAGGATCGCGACGAAAAGCAGGCGAGCGACAAGCGGGCACGCCTCGCGCCGGTGATCGATGCGGTCATGGCCCGAAAGCCTGCCGACGACCATCCGCCGCTGCCGACCGACGAATATGCCTTCCCGGCGATCCCGCGCGCGATGGCCGATCGCAATGGCTCCGACGAGTTCCACCAGATGCTCGACCAGTTCGCCGAACAGTCGGCGATCGGCCCGGGCGGTATCGAGGGCCTGATCAGCGGTCGCTAGTTGTAGTGACGCTTTTACTGGTCGACTCCACGCTCCGCTCCCCTCCGTTCGCTGCGCTGTCGTCTCGTATTGCGGCGGTGCCGGTACCCTCCGAAACGATGTTCGAACAGCTCGCCGCGCTCTCCGATGAGCTCGATCGGCTCGAGGCCGACCTCCCGCGTATCTACGCCGCGGGCGACCGCCGAGCGTCGCGCGACGCGGGGCGGCGTCATCAGGAGCTCAAGCCCGTCGTCGAGGCCTACGACGAATGGAAGAGCCTGACGCAGGACGTCGAGGACGCCCACGAGCTGCTCGAGAGTCTCACCGACCCGGGCGAGCGCGACTCATGGCGCGCCGAGCTCGCCGACAGAGAGGCGCAGCTCGCAGCCCTCGAAGTCCGGATCAAGGAGCTCCTGCTTCCACACGATCCCAACGAGGGTCGCAACGTCATCATCGAGATCCAGGGGACCGAGGGCGGCGAGGAGGCCAACCTCTGGGCTGGAGATCTCTACCGCATGTACCAGCGATTCGCCGAGCGCCACGGCCTGAAGACGGAGGTGCTGTCGAGCCAGCCGTCGGAGCACGGCGGCTACCGCGATGTCACCTTCCTCGTGAAGGGTGACGACGCCTGGAGCCGCCTCAAGTACGAGGGCGGGCCCCATCGCGTGCAACGTGTCCCGGTGACCGAGAGCCAGGGACGCATCCACACGAGCGCGGCGACGGTGGCGGTGCTGCCCGAGGCCGAGGACGTCGATGTCGAGATCGATCCCAACGATCTCGACATCGATGTGTTCCGCGCCACCGGCCCCGGCGGTCAATCGGTGAACACGACCGATTCCGCGGTGCGGATCACGCACAAGCCGACGGGTCTCGTCGTGACGTGCCAGGACGAAAAGAGCCAACTGCAGAACAAGGACAAGGCGATGCGCATACTTCGCTCGCGTCTGTTGCAAGCCGAACAGGACCGCCAGAACGCCGAGGTCAGCGCGGCGCGACGCGACCAGGTGAAAGGTGGCGGCCGCTCCGAGAAGATCCGCACCTACAACTACAAGGACAACCGGCTCACCGATCACCGCATCCCCATCACGTTGCACTCACTCGACCGGGTGCTCGACGGCGAGCTCGACGACGTGGTCGACGCGCTCGCGGCCGACGAACGCGCCGGGCAGCTCGGCGGCGAGTGACGCCCACTCCGATGTCCCGTGCACGATGACCGGTGCTTCGTGGCGTGAGCTTCGAGTCGTGGCGCGGCGTGAGCTGGCGCGCGCGGGCATCGGTCCCGCGGAGGCGGAAGCGAGGTTCATCGTCGAACACGTATCGGGGTACGGCACCGGCGAGTGGCTCGAGTGCGCCGACGCCGTTCCGCCCGCACGCGCGGAGCTGGAGCTGCGCACGATGGTGCGACGGCGGGTCGGGGGTGAGCCGTTGCAGTACGTGTTGGGCGGGTGGGAGTTCCGCGGGCTCGACCTGTTCGTCGATCGCCGGGTGCTCATCCCAAGGCCGGAGACCGAGTACGTCGTCGAGGTGGCGTTGGAGGAGGCGGCGCGGTCGGGGTTGCGTCGATCGCGGCGCCGCGTCGCGCTCGTGGAACCTTCCGTAGCCGCCGCCGCACCCGCGCCGGTGGCCGACATCGGGACGGGCTCGGGCGCGATCGCGCTCGCGATCGCGGCCGAGCTTCCGGATGTCGAGGTGTGGGCCACCGACGTGAGCGAGGACGCACTCACGGTCGCGCGCGCAAACGTCTCCGGCTGCGCGGCTACTCGTGTGCGGATCGGGGCTTCGGGCGATTGGTTCGATCCCCTGCCGACGGCGCTGTGGGGCTCATTTCGGCTGATCGTGTCGAACCCGCCGTACATCGCCGAGCATGAGGTCGCGGGGTTGCCCGCGGAGGTCGCGGCGCACGAGCCGCGCGGCGCGTTGGTCTCGGGTCCGTCCGGGACCGAAGCGATCGAGACACTGCTGGAGCGCGCGCCCGACTGGCTCGCGCCAGGAGCGAGCTTCGTGTGTGAGATCGCACCACACCAGGCCGGCGGGATGCTCGAACACGCGCGCGCGCTCGGTTACGGCGAGGTGATGGTGCGCGACGACCTCACTGATCGGCCCCGCGTGCTCGTGGCGCGCGCGGGGTAACTTCACGCGATGGCTGCGGACGAACAGCTCGATATCGAGGGAATGCTCGGTCGGTTCCGCGAGCGCGCGGAAGCAGTGGAGCGGCGCGGATTACCGCCCGTCGCCGGGCCCGACCGTCAGCAGTTCCTGGAGCGGGCCCAACTCGACTTCCAGGACTTCGCGATGATCGGCGACGCGACGTGGTCGTTCGACGACGGCGTCCTCACCCTGACGATCGACCTCCGCCCGAGCTGATCTCGCTTCGCTCACAGGTGGGCGAGGAACGCGCGGTCGACGGCGACCCAGAGCGTCTTCGAGTACGGGTAGAACGCTCCGGGGCCGATTGCCATGAGCGGGATCTCGGCCATCAACAATGTCACCCACGGGATGTCGGGAATCGTGGCCGCGCTGACCGTGACGGTGACAATCGTGAAGAGCATCCCGATGACCATCGTGTTGATTGCAACCGCGCCGACCCAATAACCCGGCTCGCGCTCGAAGTGCAGCGCGCAGCGAGGACAGTCGTGCACCATCCGAAACCACCGTTCGAAAAGCTTCCCCCCGCCGCACCGCGGGCATCGCCGCGTCAGACCTCGCCACAACATGAGTCCGCGAGACGGTTGCATCGTCGGGCTGCTCATCAGCCGCTGATCGAGTTGCTGGACCCGTCGTTCGTGAATTTTGCTCGCCGTCCCTCCCAAGGGTGCACCGTCATGTCGTGCAGCACGTCGACGTCACGGGCATTGGCGATGAGGCGGCGGCCGTCGTCGGTGAAGGCCGTAACGATGCCCACCGATGGTAAACCGTCGCGTTCGTGCGCGACCGATGTCGCCTCGATCGTCGCCTCCGTGTCGACGAGCCCGGCGATGACGCGGCCGGGTCGCGCATCGACCGCGGGTTGCGCGTCGATGAGGCGGAAGGGTCGGGTCGGAGGGCGCGCCGACCACACGGCGGCCGCATGCTTGGTGACGTACCAGCCGAGCGCGGTCGTGAGTCCGACGTCGTCGGGCCGTGCCCGCAGCACGTCGACCATCGTCGCGATCGCGTGGGCCGGGTAGTTGTTGACCGGACCGCCGGCGAAGCCCAGACCGCCCGTGACGGTGAGAGAGCGGCCGTCGTTCGCACCGATCCCGAGGGCCTTGCGGCCGATCTCGACCGCCGACGGGAAGCAGGAATACAGATCGAAATGCGCGATGTCGTCGATGCTGGTCGCGGTCGCCTCGAGCACCGCGGCTCCGGTGGACGCGATCGCGGGCGATTCCGTGAGCGACCACCGTTCCGTGAAGTACGACTGGTCGTGGGCTTCCGCCGCGGCATGCAGGAACACGATCCGGTCGTCGTGCACCCCCGCAGCGCGCGCCGATTCGTAGGAGCAGAGCAGCACCGCGGCGCCCTGGTCGACGTCGATGTTCGCGCACATTCGCTTGAGATACGGGAAACACACCGTGCGATTGTCGGCGGAGATCGTTCGGATGTCCTCGGGCGAGTAGGCGACGCGCGACCATGCGTGGGGGTTCTCCGCCGCGACCGCGCCGAATCGCGACCACAGCTCGCTCACGTACCGCTGGTGCTCCTCGATGCCGTGGTCGAGCTCGGCGCGCAGCGCAGTCTCGAAAAGTGGATACACCGTCGTCGGCGCGATGGGGTGATGGGCCGTCTCGTACTCACTCGATCCTGGTGTGTCGTCGCCGACGACGAACTCGCACGCCGGGTCGGCGCCCGATTCCCAGTCGAGCACGACGCGCGGCTCGCGCCGCGCCCGCCAGCGCGTGTACATGCTCTCGGCGCCGCCGACGAGCACGACGTCGCAGTCGCCGCGCTGCACCCGCGTTGCGAATTCGTCGATCAGGAGCTGCGGGCTGTTGCCGCCGACTGTCGATACCGCGGTCGTGCGGGGCGAGATACCGAGCTTGCGCGCGAGTAGTGCGCCGGGATCGGGATACCTCCACGACGCGATCGCGGCGACCGCGACGGCGTCGGCGCGCGCCAGGACGGAGGCGCGAGCGCCGGTGTCGGCGTCGGCGTCGGCGGCGCGCGCCGCGTCGGCCAACAACTCGATCGGTGGCTTCGCCCGGTCGGGCGCTACGCGCTGGTTCGTCTGCCCGACGCCCACGATGACCGGAGCGCGGCGATCGACTTCCGCCACGACTACTGCTCCCCCTCGTCGCGGCGCCCCGGGGGCGCGCGTCCGTCGTCGACGCCGGCGACCCTACCGGCCGGCGCTCCCGCGCGGGTTATGAGTAGCGGCCGGCGGGATCGGTGCTCAGGACCGGCCACGCGGGTTCGCCCGGCGCGGCACTGTCGCGACAGATCGACCGGTACCGGCACGTGCGGCACACTTCGACCTCGGCGACGCCCCGCCATTCGTCTTGGGCCCACATGCGTTCGACCGCGGCGCGAAGCTCCTCTTCGACCGTGGCCAGCGACTCGTCGTCGAGCTCCCACGGCTCCGGATCCTCGTCGACCTCCGGCTGGAGGTACTCGTAGCGCAAGCGAAGCCGCAGATCACGAGCTTGCGCGCGTGCCGCCAACACGTACGCCTGCACATGGGCCGAATGGATGTCGGCGACGGCGTCGGTGACCTTCCGCCCGGTCTTGTAGTCGCGCGCATCGAGGTATCCGTCGTGGATCCATACCGCGTCGATGCGGGCGGTCGCCATGAACATCGGAACGGGGAAGCGATGGAAGCGGGCGAGGTCGACCTCGTGTGCCGAGCTCTCGACGGCTCGTGACGGGCAACGGTTCGCGTGGCGCGCCACCATCTCGCGGAACGCCGGCGTGTCGAAGCCGTGCGCGACGAGTACGTCGGCAACGTGTGCATCGTCGTGACACTCGCCGTCGTCATGGATCTTGCGCAGCATGTCGTGCATCTGCAGACCCTGGTCGGTCGACGGGGTCGGATCGCTCGCCGGCAGTCCGAGGAGCGCGGTGCAGTAGAACAGGCGCGCGCATCGGGAGAAGTCGTCGTAGTTGCTCGGAGTGAGCGAGACGATGTCGGAGAGCAGACGCTTGGCGGGCATCGCCGGCGTCAGCCCGGGTGCTTCGAGCAGCCCGAAATGAACCCGCAACCCTGGCAGTCGCGACCGGCTCGCGGCCGCGGATCGGATGCGAGCTCGAGGACGCGTTCGACTCGATCTCCGATCCATTCGCGTGCTTCGGCACGGTCGGCTTCCAGGTCGGGCGTGTGCTTGGCACTGCGTTGTTCGATCACGTCCACGACGACGATGTCGAGCTGTACCGGTGCCCACTCCTCGGTTCGCACGAGCGCGACGCGTGTTTCGACCGGATCGACGAGGCGCGCCGATCGCTGGGCTCCGACGAGGATCTTGCGCAACTCCCGGCCGCCGTCGGCGAGCTCGGCCGCGAGCCCGAGGTTCGATGACAACTCCACGCCGAGGTCGGGGAGCGCGGTGCGGAAGTCGAGGCGGGCGATCTGCGCGCTGGTATCACCGAATGCATAGAGATAGCCGCGTGTCGCGGCACGGTACAGCGCTCGCTGCTCCGGTTCGAGCTCGTGGGGTTCGACGAACGCTTCGGCTCGAGGCGGTCCGAGCTCCGATTGCGCGAGGCGCGCGTCTTCTTCGATGCGGTTCGACACCGCGAACCGCATGTTGGCGATCTGGTTCACGTTCCGCTTCCCGCTGTGCACCTCACGCGCGAGCCGACGCCGGCACATGTCGTCGCCGCGGCGCAGGTGCGCGGGCGTGATCCGCGGCATCTCCTCGTCGTCCACCCAGATGACGCTACATGTGACGTGTGACCGAAGAGCGGGAGCGGCAGCGGAGCCGGTGCGACCGACCCATAAGCATCGGGCCCGAAGGGCCCTGGATACACTCGCCGGGTGCGTATTGCGATCGGTGGTGACCACGCCGGCTACCCGCTGAAGCAGCACCTGCTCGGAGTGTTGAAGGAGTGGCGCCATGACGTCGACGATCTCGGGACGCACTCCGAGGACCCCGTCGACTACCCGATCTATTGCGCGGCCGTCGGCCGGGCCGTGACGCGCGGCGACGCCGAGGTCGGTATCGTCCTCGGCGGCAGTGGGCAGGGGGAGCAGATCTCGGCCAACAAGGTTCGCGGCGTTCGCGCCGCGCTCTGCAACGACATGTACACCGCCCGCATGGCCCGCGCACACAACGACGCGAACGTGTTGTCGATCGGCGCCCGGATCGTCGCCTCGGAGCTCGCCGACGAGATCGCGCACATCTTCCTCTCGACGCCCTTCGACGGCGGGCGACACGTTCGCCGCATTGCGGAGATCGCCGCCATCGAGACCGACGAGGCCGATCGATGACGTCACCCCTGGAGCACACCGACCCCGAGGTCGCCGACATCATCCGGCGCGAGCTCGAACGCCAGAACACGACGATCCAGCTCATCGCATCCGAGAACTTCACGTCGCGCGCGGTGCTCGAGGCCCAGGGTTCGGTGCTCACGAACAAATATTCGGAGGGCTACCCCGCGAAGCGCTACTACGGCGGCAACCTCGTCGTCGACGAGGCCGAGAACCTCGCTCGCGACCGGGCGTGCGCGCTCTTCGGGGCGCAACACGCGAACGTGCAGCCGCACTCGGGTGCGAACGCGAACCAAGCCGCGTACATGGCCCTGCTCGAGCCCGGCGACAAGGTGATGGGTATGCGCCTCGACCAGGGCGGTCACCTCACGCACGGCTCTCCGGTCAACTTCAGCGGCCGGATGTACGACTTCGTCGCGTACGGCGTCGATGACGACACCGAAGTGCTCGATTACGATTCGATCCACGACCTGGCCGTGCGCGAGAGCCCGCGGATGATCATCGCGGGTGCCACGGCCTACCCGCGGATCATCGACTTCGAAGCATTCCGGGCCATCGCTGACGACGTGGGCGCGCTCCTCCTCGTCGACGCCGCCCATATCGCGGGTCTCGTAGCCGGCGGCGCGCATCCGTCGCCGGTGCCGATGGCCGACGTCGTTACGCTCACGACCCACAAGACCCTGCGCGGGCCGCGGTCCGGGGCGATCCTCTCCAGCCGCGACTACGCACTCGGGATCGACAAGGCGGTGTTCCCCGGGTTGCAGGGTGGTCCCCTGATGCACGTCGTTGCGGCGAAGGCCGTCGCGTTCCGCGAAGCGAGCGCGCCCGAGTTCCGTCAGTACGCGGCCGACGTCGTCAAGAATGCCCAGGCGCTCGCGGCCGGATTGGCCGCAGAAGGGTTCCGCATCGTGTCCGGCGGCACCGACAATCACCTGATGCTCGTCGACCTCCGCCCGTTCGGCGTGACGGGAAAGGTCGCGCAGGAGGCGCTCGACCGCGCCGGGATCACGTGCAACAAGAACGCGATCCCGAACGATCCCGAGAAGCCCTTCGTCACGAGCGGCCTGCGGCTCGGTTCGGCCTCGTGCACGACGGCCGGAATGGGGCCCGATCAGATGCACGAGATCGCCGCGCTGATCGGCCACGCGCTGCGAGCCGTCGATGACGACGGTGCTGCCGCCGATGTGCGCGAGCAGGCCAACCGTCTGTGCTCGAAGTTCACTCCGTACCCCGAAGGCGCGTGATTTTGCGAGTGAGCGAGTAACACCGTGAAGGGTTACGCGGTCGTCCTCGCCGTCGCCCTCGGCACGACGCTGCTCTTGACGCCGTTTGTCCGGATCCTCGCGATCCGATTCGGCGCGGTGGTTACGCCGTCGTCGGACGCGCGACACGTGCACATACGTCCCACCCCGACTCTCGGTGGGACTGCGATGTTCGTCGGCTTCCTGGCGGCGATGGCCGTCGCCTCGCACATGGCGCAGTTCCACGAGATGTTCCAGTCGAGCTCCGAGCCGTTCGGGCTCATCCTCGGTGCGGGCGTGATGTTCGTCGTTGGTGGGCTGGACGATCTCATCGACGTGTCGCCGCCCGCCAAGGTCGCCGGCCAAGTGGTCGCCGCGAGCCTGCTCGGTTTCTACGGCGTCGTGATGTTGTACTTCCGAATGCCGTTCAATCTCTTCCACACCGACACCGTCGTGCTCGGCTCGCAGTTCGCGCCGCTCGTGACCGCGCTGTGGGTCGTGTTGATGACGAACGCGGTCAACCTGATCGACGGGATCGACGGATTGGCCGTCGGCATCGTCGCGATCGGCGGTGGTGCCCTCTTCTTGTTCGCCGACCGGTTGTTCAAGCAGAACTACATCGACGGAACGAACATCGGACCGCTCGTCGCGATCATCGCGGTCGGTGTGTGCCTGGGCTTCCTCCCCTTCAACTGGCATCCGTCGAAGATCATGATGGGAGACGCGGGCGCTTTGTTCTTGGGCGTGTTGCTCGCGGTTCCGACCATCACCATCGGCGGACGCACCGATCACGCGTTCTCCGGAAACACGTTCTTCTTCTTCGGGCCGCTGCTGATCCCGGTCCTGATCCTGGGCGTGCCGATCCTCGACACGGTCTTTTCCTTCCTCCGGCGCACCATCCACCGCCAGAGGTGGCACCAGGCCGACGCCGGTCACCTGCACCACCGGCTCATGCGGCTCGGCCACGGGCCCCGCCGGACGGTCGCGATCCTGTGGGCGTGGACAGCATTGCTGTCGGGCGTCGCGCTCGTGCCGACGTATTTCCCCGACGGCGGAAGCAACGCGCTGGTGCCCTTCCTCGTCGCCGCGCTCGCCCTTTTGCTGCTCGCGTGGTTCCACCCGGGCATCAGGTCTCGCCGGGAGCGCCAGGAACGGGCTCGCCACCCGACGGGCGATCCGGGCGAGGACGTCGTCGACCTCGCCGAGCACCGCCGCCAGAGGGCATGAGGGAGACGACAGCGCAGCGACCGGAGGGGAGCGGAGCGTGGAGTCGACCCGTAATTGTGCTCCGGTTTGACTCTTTCTTGACGTCGCCCATAGATTGGGAATGGATTCACAAGCGCCCTCCGGCGACGGTGGCGGGGGCAGCGGCTGGTGGTCCGGAAGGGGCTTCGGCGTGGTTCCGGCAGGGGAGCGTCGCGACCAGCGAGACACGTGGCACGGGTTCTCGAACGCGCTGTCACATGCGGTCGAGCTCGTTGTCACGACCGTGCTGTTCGTGCTGCTCGGCCTCTGGATCGACGGCCGGGTCGGGACCCGTCCGCTGTTCACCGTGGTTCTCGGGCTGCTCGCCGTGATCGGGCTCGGCGTGCGGGCCTATTACACCTATCTGGCGCAGATCGAGCGCGACGAGGAGGGGAAGCCGTGGCTGCACAAGAGCCGCTAGCCCCGCTCGTCGAGCGCGAGGTCGCACTCGACATCGTCCGTCGCGGCCTCATGGTCGCGCCCGTGATCGTGCTCGGCGCAGGTCTCATCCGCGGCTGGGACGGCGCCGCCAGCGCGGCCATCGCGCTCGGCATCGTGCTGGTGAACTTCCTCGCGGCGGCGGCGATCATGACGCGCGCGGCGAAGAGTGGCCCGACGGCAATCGGCGCCGCCGCGCTCGGTGGCTACATCGTCCGCCTCGCCGTGATCCTCGTCGCACTCGTATTGTTGCGCCACCAACCCTGGATCGATCTGCCGACGCTCGGTTTCGCCATCGTCGGCACCCATCTGGGATTGCTCGTCTGGGAAATGAAGTACGTGAGTCTCACGCTCGCCGCACCGGGATTGAAGCCGGCGCGGCCCGGAACGTCCGGAGACCAATGAACGCCCTCCAGCTCGCGGTCGACGTACCGCCGATCAGCCACGTCACGATCTGGGGAAGCGGTCCGCTCGGGTTCAACAAGACCGCGGCCATTTACCTGTTCGCGACGCTCGCGACCATCCTCGTGTTCGCACTCGGTACCCGCCGCAAGGAAGCGCTCGTTCCCTCCGGCCTGCTGCAGAACACCGCGGAGTCGGGTGTCGGCTTCGTCCGCAACCAGATCATCATGCAGACGATGGGGACCGACGGACTGCGTTACCTGCCGTACTTGACGGCACTGTTCTTCTTCATCTTCTTCAGCAACATCACCGAGATCCTTCCGGGCGTGCAGTTCCCCGCCAACGCGCGTTTCGGAATGCCGCTCACGCTCGCCCTGCTGACCTGGCTCATCTACAACATCGTCGGTGTGGTGAAGCAGGGTCCGTTGCACTACTTGAAGAACTCGGTCGTTCCGCCCGGCGTACCGAAAGCGATCCTGCCACTGGTCATGATCATCGAGCTCGTCTCGACGTTCATCGTGCGGCCGTTCTCGCTGATGGTCCGGCTCTTCGCCAACATGCTCGCCGGTCACCTCATCCTCGTGACCTTCGCCGCGCTGTCGGCCGCGCTCTTCGCGCTCAAGCCGACCGTGGTGATCATGCCGTTCTCGTTCGCGCTGCTGGTCGCGATGACGGGCTTCGAGATCCTCGTCAGCTTCCTACAGGCCTTCATCTTCACGATCCTGACTGCCGTGTACATCGACAGCTCCATGCACCCCTCGCACTGACCAGAACCCCTCGCACTGACCAGAAAACAAGGAGAACCCAGTGGCTCTGCTCCATCTCCTCCTCGCCCAGGCGGCCGCCGACCCCACCAAGGGGTTGACCGCGATCGGTCGAGGCATCGTCTACGGCGGCGCCGCCATCGGCCCCGGCATCGGCATCGGTCTGGTGGTCGGTAACGCGATCACCGCCATGGCGCGTCAGCCCGAGTCGGCCGGCACGGTGCGCACGACGATGTTCCTCGGGATCGCGTTCACCGAGGCGCTCGCGCTGTTCGGTTTCGTCCTCGCGTTCATCATCTCCGGCTGAGGGGGCAAAGGTGCGAAAGCGCATTCGCGCACTGATCGCGGTGCTCGGCATCGCGGTGGCCGTGTTCGTCGTGGCCGCGCCCGCGTACGCGGCCGAGACCGGCACGGAGCCGACGTTCACGCACGAGGCGGGGAAGCAGTGCTTCGAGAAGGCCGTCAAGGGTGGCGACTTCGTGCCCGACGACTGCCAGAAGGCGCCGTCGCCGTTGCTTCCGGGCGTCAACGAGATCCTCTGGGGTTCGGCCGCGTTCCTGGTGCTGCTCGTCGCGATGTGGAAGTTCGGCGTGCCGGCCGTGAAGAACATGGAGAAGGCACGCGAGGACCGCATCCGCAACGACCTCGAGGCGGCGGAGAAGGCCCGGGCCGAGGCGGACGCGGAGAAGGCGCAGTACCTCGCGCAGATCGCCGACGCCAAGAACGAAGCCGGACGGCTCATCGAGGAGGCACGACAGGCGGCCGAGACGGTTCGGGCCGATCTCGTCGCCCGCGCCGAGCAGGAGGCGAACGACACCCGGGCGCGCGCCCAGGCCGACATCGCCAACCAGCGCAATCAGGCGATCGCGCAGCTTCGCACCGACGTCGCCGCGCTCTCGATCGATCTGGCGAGCCGGATCGTCGAGCGCAACCTCGACAACGACGCCAACCGCCAGCTGGTCGACAGCTTCATCGATCAGGTCGCGAGGAGTAACTGACCGTGAGCGGGAATCATGACTGACCGCATCGAGGCGTGGGCGCAGGCGTTGCTCGAGATCGCGCAGGCGGAAAACCGGCTGAGCGACGTCGAGGACGAGCTGTTCCGCTTCGCGCGCATCGTCGAAGGCAACGACGAGCTTCGGATGGCGCTCTCGAACCCCGGCCAGCCCGCGGAGCGGCGTGCCGCGATCGTCGACGAGCTGCTCGAGAACCGCTCGTTGCAACTGACGCGGGCGATCGCGGCGTTGATCGTCGGTGCAGGTCGCGGCCACGATCTTCCGGCGATCGTTGCGCGGTTCGTCGAGCTCGCGGCGCAGAGTCGTGAGCACGAGGTTGCCGAGGTTCGCTCCGCGGTCGCGCTCGACGAGGCTCAGGTGCAGCGGCTCGCGCACGCCCTCGGTCGGGCGACCAACAAGAACATCGAGGTCCGCGTGGTGGTCGATCCGAGCCTCCTCGGCGGGATCGTCGCCACTATCGGCGACACGGTGATCGACGGAACCGTCCGTCACCGTCTCGAGCAGCTGAAGGAGACCCTCTAAATGGCGGAACTGACGATCGACGCGGCCGACATCGCGGCGGTCCTGCGCAAGAACGTCGAGGGCTTCCGGCCCCAGGTCGACCGTGCCCAGGTTGGACGCGTGCTCGAGGTCGGCGACGGCATCGCGCGCGTCGCGGGTTTGCCGCATGCCGCCGTCAACGAGCTGCTCGAGTTCGAAGGCGGCGCGCAGGGCCTCGCCCTCAACCTCGAAGAAGAGACGATCGGCGCGGTGATCCTCGGCCACGCAGACTCCGTGGAGGAGGGCCAGCTCGTTACCGCGACCGGTCGCATCCTGTCGATCCCGGTGGGCGACTCGTTGGTCGGCCGGGTCGTGAACGGCCTCGGAGTCGCGATCGACGGCAAGGGGCCGATCTCGCAGGACGAGACCCGCCGTTTGGAAGTGCAGGCGCCGGGAATCACCGGCCGCAAGCCGGTGCACGAGCCGTTGCAGACGGGCATCAAGGCCATCGACGCGATGACGCCGATCGGCCGCGGCCAGCGGGAGCTGATCATCGGCGACCGCAAGACGGGCAAGACCACTGTCGCGATCGACACGATCCTGAACCAGAAGGGTCAGGGCGTGAAATGCATCTACGTGGCAATCGGGCAGAAGGGCTCGACGGTCGCGCAGACCGTCGAGACGCTGCGCGTGCACGGGGCGCTCGAGTACACGGTCGTCGTGAGCGCGCCGGCTTCCGACGAAGCGGTGTTCAAGTACCTCGCTCCCTACGCCGGTTGCGCGATGGGCCAGCACTGGATGGAGAACGGCCAGCACGCGCTCGTCGTGTACGACGACCTGTCGAAGCAGGCCGAGGCGTACCGGCAGCTCTCGCTGTTGCTGCGCCGCCCGCCCGGCCGCGAGGCCTATCCCGGCGACGTCTTCTACCTGCACTCGCGGCTTTTGGAGCGAGCCGCGAAGCTGAACGACGATCGCGGCGCGGGTTCGTTGACCGCGCTGCCGGTTATCGAGACCAAGGCGGGCGACGTCTCCGCGTACATCCCGACGAACGTGATATCGATCACCGACGGACAGATCTACCTTCAGGACGACCTCTTCAAATCCGGTGTGCGTCCCGCGGTCGACGTCGGCATCTCGGTGTCGCGCGTGGGAGGTGCCGCGCAGATCAAGGCGATGAAGTCGGTGTCGGGAACGCTGAAGATCGACCTCGCCCAGTTCCGTGAGCTGGAGGCGTTCGCGACCTTCGGTTCGGAGCTCGACGCGGTGTCGAAGGCGCAGCTGGAACGGGGCGCCCGCCTGGTCGAGCTGTTGAAGCAGGGTCTGCACGCTCCGATGGCGGTCGAGGAGCAGATCGTGTCGATCTTTGCCGGAACCAACGGCTACCTCGACGACATCCCCACGTCCGACGTGCGCCGTTTCGAGACCGAGCTGCTCGATTTCGTCCGGACTCGCCACGCCGAGCTGTTGAGCTCGATTCGGGATTCCGGCGCCTTGCCCGACGGGGATGCCGTCGCGCACGCCGTCACCGACTTCAAGTCACAGTTCGTTCCGACCGCCGCCGCGGGCGCGACGGAGTAGCCATGGCAGGAGGACAAGAACGGATTTTGCGCCGGCGGATCAAGTCGGTGGAATCGACGAAGAAAATTACGCGCGCCATGGAGCTCATCGCGGCTTCGCGCATCGTGAAGGCCCAGGCGCGCGTGCATGCCGCGCAGCCGTACGCCGAGGGCATCACCGAGGTGGTGCGCAATCTGCAGAGTGCGAGCGGAGGCTCGAACAGCGCCCTGCTCACTCCGCGCGCCGAGGTGCGCAAGGTCGCGAACATCGTGATCGCCGCCGACCGAGGATTGTGCGGCGGTTACAACTCGACGGTAATCCGCGCCGCCGAGCAGGACATGCGTCGGCAGGTCGCGGCCGGTCGTGAGAACGCGCTGGTTACCGTCGGCCGCAAAGCCGAGGGCTACTTCCGCTTCCGCGACTACCAGATCGACGCGGGCTTCTCGGGTTTCAGTGACAGCCCCTCCTACGAGGACGCTCGGCTCGTCGCGTCCGCGGTTGTGAGTGGTTTCGAAGCCGCGGAGCTCGACCGGGTGCAGCTCGTGTACACCCGCTTCGTCTCGGCCGGGCGTCAGGACGTGGTCGTCGAGCCGCTGTTGCCGCTCGAATCCGACGAGACCGATGCGGCACCCGAAGCGTCGAGTGAACCGGCGGCCGACTACGAGTTCGAGCCGAACCCGGACACGATCTTGCAGACCCTGCTTCCGCGCTACACCGAGTCTCGGGTGTACGCGGCGCTGCTCAATGCCGCGGCGTCGGAGCACGCCTCCCGTCAGCGCGCGATGAAGGCGGCGACCGACAACGCGGAGGACCTGATCCTCACCTACCGCCGCCGTATGAACCGGGCCCGCCAGGACTCGATTACCACCGAGATCATGGAGATCGTCGGCGGCGCCGAAGCGTTGGGCCAGGGCTCGGGCGACGCGCACGCCGGCGCGCACGATGCCGAGTTCTACGACAAGACCGCTTGAGACCCCGGGAGCACCAGCTGCCATGACCGCAACCGCCGAGCCCAAGACCGAACTCAAGGATGGGTGGGTCGTCGCGATCTTCGGTCCCGTCGTCGACGTCGAGTTCCCACCCGACGCGCTGCCGGAGATCAACTTCGCGCTCGAGATGGACATCGAGCTCGAAGGTCAGAAGATCGTCGTAACCGCCGAGGTCGCCCAGCAGATCGGTGAGGGCCGGTGCCGGGCGGTGTGCCTCAAGCCCACCGACGGTTTGCAGCGCGGCACGCCGGTGCGCAATCTCGGCCACGGCATCCAGGTTCCGGTCGGAGAGGGAACGCTCGGTCACGTGTGGAACGTGATCGGTGAGCCGCTCGACATCCCGGAGTCGGAGGTCACGAACATCGCCGACCGGTGGAACATCCACCGCGATGCACCGCCCTTCGACCAGCTCGAGCCCAAGGCGCTGATGTTCGAGACGGGCATCAAGGTCATCGACCTGCTCGAGCCCTATGTGCAAGGCGGCAAGATCGGTCTGTTCGGCGGTGCGGGCGTCGGCAAAACCGTGCTCATCCAGGAGATGATCAACCGTGTCGCGACGCAACATGGTGGTGTGTCGGTGTTCGCGGGCGTCGGCGAACGCACCCGAGAAGGCACCGACCTCTGGCTCGAGATGCAGGAGTCGGGCGTCATCGAGAAGGCCGCGCTCGTTTACGGCCAAATGGACGAGCCGCCGGGCGTGCGCCTTCGCGTCGCGCTGAGCGCGCTGACGATGGCCGAGTACTTCCGCGATGTGCAAAACCAGGACGTGCTGCTTTTCGTCGACAACATCTTCCGCTTCGTGCAGGCGGGTTCCGAGGTGTCGACGCTGCTCGGCCGGATGCCATCGGCCGTGGGCTACCAACCCACCCTTGCGGACGAGATGGGCGAGCTCCAGGAACGCATCACCTCGACGAAGGGCCGTTCGATCACCTCGTTGCAGGCCGTGTACGTGCCCGCCGACGACTACACCGATCCCGCGCCGTTCACCACATTCACCCACCTCGACGCCACGACCGAGCTCGCGCGCGAGATCGCGGCGCTCGGCATCTATCCGGCGGTCGACCCGCTCGCTTCGACGAGCAACATCCTCGCCCCCGAGATCGTCGGTCAGCACCACTACGACGTCGCCCGCCGGACGCAGGAGACGCTGCAGCGTTACAAGGAGCTGCAGGACATCATCGCCATCCTGGGTCTCGACGAGCTCTCGGAGGAAGACAAGATCACGGTGGCCCGGGCCCGCAAGGTGCAGAAGTTCCTGAGCCAGCCGTTCTTCGTGGGCGAGGTCTTCACCGGCCTGAAGGGGATTTTCGTCCCGGTCGACGAGACGGTGGAGAGCTTCGCCGCCCTGGTCGGCGGTGATCTCGATCACGTTCCCGAGCAGGCTTTCTTCAACGCCGGCGGCGTCGAGTCGGTGCTCGCCAAGGCGAAATCGCTCGAGGGGTAGGGGCGCAGAATGGACGTCCAGCTCGTCTCACCCGAACAGGTCCTCTTCGAAGGCGTCGGGCGCATGGTCATCGTGCGCACGCTGGGCGGCGGCGACATCGCGTTCGAGGACAACCACGCACAGTTTCTCGGCGCGCTCGCCGACTGGCCGGCCCGGGTGAAATTCGAGGACGGCACGCAGGCGTGGTTTGCGGTGCACGGCGGCTTCGTCGAGGTGAGCCACAATCACGTGATCATCCTCTCGGACGTCGCGGAGCCGGCGGCCGGAATCGACGTCGAGCGCGCCGGCGCGGCGAAGTCGCGGGCGGAGGACGCGCTGCGAGCCGATGCCGGCGACGAGCTCGCCGCGGCCGCGCTCAGGCGCGCCGAGGTGCGCCTCGAGGTCGCAATCTCCGCCTGACTCGACGGCCGTCCGCCGAGCAATATCTGTCCGTTACCGGTGCTAGCGCGGGTGCTAGCGCGGGTGCTAGCTGTTGTTCCAGGCACGTTGTTCAGGCCGGTGAAACTGCACGGCAACGCGAAGCTCTCACTCCTGTTCACCGCGGCTTGATGGGTGTACGTGTCGAGGAAAAGGGTTGGACGGTCGCTGAGGCGGCTGGGCTCAGCGAGCGACGAACCTATGAGTGGTCGCGGTCTGGCGACGGCGCAGCCGGCTTCAGCTGTACTTGACCGCCGAGTACGCGTTCAGCTTGGTCCAGTGGTGCTGGGCTTCGATGATGCGGATCGTCCCGGACTTGGAGCGCATGACCAGGCTCTGGGTGCCGGCGCCCTCGCCCCAGTAACGCACCCCGCGCAGGAGCTCACCATCGGTGATGCCCGTTGCCGCGAAGAAGACGTCGTCGCCCGAGACGAGATCGTCGAGCATCAATACCTTGTCGAGGTCGTAGCCCGCGTCGACCGCGCTCTTGCGTTCCTCGTCGTTGCGCGGCCAGAGCTTGCCCTGAATCGATCCGCCGAGAGCCTTGAGCGCGCACGCCGCGATGACGCCTTCGGGTGTTCCACCGACGCCGAACAGGATGTCGTTCCCGGAGTTACGCCACGCGACCGAGATCGCGCCGGCCACGTCGCCGTCGGGGATCAAGCGGATACGCGCGCCGGCTTCGCGGCAATCACGGATGATGTCGCTGTGACGGTCGCGGTCGAGAACGACGGCCGTGACGTCGCTCACCTTCTCGCCGAGCGCCTTCGCGACCGCCTCGAGGTTCGCCTTCACGGGCGCGTCGATATCGATGACGTCGGCCGCGGCGGGACCCGCTGCGATCTTCTCCATGTAGACGCACGGACCGGGATCGAACATGGTTCCGCGTTCACTCATGGCGATGACCGCGATCGCGCCACCCCTCCCGAGCGCAGTGAGCGTCGTCCCGTCGACGGGGTCGACCGCGATGTCCATGCTGGGCGGGGAACCGTCGCCGATCTGTTCGCCGTTGTAGAGCATCGGGGCTTCGTCCTTCTCGCCCTCGCCGATGACGACGACGCCCTCCATCCGGACGCTGCTGAGCACCACGCGCATTGCCTCGACCGCGGCGCCGTCGGCCGCGTTCTTGTCGCCTCGACCCATCCAGCGGCCCGCGGCCAGCGCCGCGGCCTCCGTGGCGCGCATGAGCTCCATCGCGAGGTTGCGATCGGGTGGTTGCTCCGATTCCATTTCCCCTCTTCCGCTCTTTGCGCTCGTAAATGACCCTAGTCGAGGGTGCTCCGGATTCCATCGGCCGATCGTCGCGGACTAAAACGTCTCTATGGGTCGGCTCGAGGGAAAATCCGCACTGATCACCGGCGCAGCATCCGGCATCGGGCTCGCGTGTGTGGCCCGCTTCGCGGCCGAGGGCGCGCGTGTCGTGGGGATCGACCTGACCGAGCCGCAGACGGAGCTCGAGCTCCCGGCGGAGGCGGCCGACGTCGCGTTCGCGCACGCCGACGTCCGCGACGAGGACGCGATTGCGAGTGTGATCGACGCGATGGTTGCCGAGCACGGGCGGATCGACGCCATCGTCACCGCGGCCGGCGTGGCGGGAGGTGGGCCGGCCCACCTCCTTGAGCGAGACGAGTGGCAGCGGGTGCTCGACGTGAACCTCACCGGCACGTTCTTGTGCGCGAAGCATGCGATCGCGCACATGCTCGAGCAGGAGCCCGTCGACGGCGAGCGCGGGAGCGTTGTAACGGTGGCGAGCGTCGAAGGGCTCGAGGGCACCGCGGGCGGCAGCTCCTACAACGCGTCCAAGGGCGCGGTCGTCATCTTCACCAAGAACCTCGCGATCGATTACGGGCGCGCCGGTATACGCGCGAACGCGATCTGTCCCGGGTTCATCGAGACGCCGATGCTCGAAGGTGTCTTCGGGATGCCGGGCATGGAGCACGTGCGCGAGCAGATCCGGCACGAACACAAGCTGCGCCGGCTCGGACGCCCCGACGAGATCGCCGCCGCGGCGCTGTTCCTGGTGTCACGCGACGCCTCGTTCGTGACCGGACAGGCCATCGCGGTCGACGGTGGCTACACGGCGGGCCGCGACCACGGCGTCACCGACATGTTCGGGATCTAGCATGTAGCGGTGACCACTGAGTCCGAGCCCGCATCCGGATCGGAGAGCCGGTTCGAAACCATGTCCGGCGTCCCGGTCGAGCCCGTGTACGGCCCGGCCGACGCCGAGCGCCCCGGCCGGTACCCCTACACGCGCGGGCCGTACGCCGACATGTACCGCTCGAAGCTCTGGACGATGCGGATGTTCGCCGGTTTCGGCACCGCGATCGACACGAACCGTCGTTTCCACGAGCTCCTCGCCGCGGGTGGGGACGGCCTGTCGACCGCGTTCGACCTGCCCACGCTGATGGGTCGCGACTCCGACGACGAGCTCGCGCTCGGAGAGGTCGGCAAGTGCGGCGTCGCGGTCGACACGCTGGCCGACATGCACGACCTCTACCGCGGCATCGATCTCGGCGCGGTGACGACCTCGATGACGATCAACGGACCGGCCGCGGTGATCTTCGCGATGTTCGTCGCCAACGCGGAGGCGAACGGTGTCGCGCGGGCGCGCCTCGGCGGCACGCTGCAGAACGACATCCTCAAGGAGTACCAAGCGCAGAAGGAGTTCATCTTCCCACCCCGACCTTCATTGCGGCTCGTCCGGGACACGATCGCGTTCTGTACCGAGGAGATGCCGCGCTGGCATCCGATCTCGATCTCCGGATATCACATACGCGAAGCCGGATCGACGGCCGCCCAGGAGCTGGCGTTCACACTCGCCAACGGGTTCGCCTACGTCGAGCTCGCGATGCGCGCCGGGCTCGCGGTCGATGCGTTCGCGCCCCGACTCTCGTTCTTCTTCAATGCCCACGTCGACTTCTTCGAGGAGATCGCCAAATACCGCGCCGCGCGCCGGATCTGGGCGCGCCGGATGCGTGACCGTTACGGTGCGAAGGCCGAGCGGTCGTTGCAGATGCGCTTCCACACGCAGACCGCGGGCGTGTCGCTCACGGCACAACAGCCCGAGGTGAACATCGTCCGAACGGCGATCGAGGCGCTGGCGGGCGTGCTCGGCGGGACCCAGAGCCTGCACACGAATTCGATGGACGAGACGCTTGCACTGCCGTCGGAAAAGGCGGCCCGCATCGCGTTGCGCACGCAACAGGTCATCGCGCACGAGACGCGCGTGGCGAACGTCGCCGACCCGCTCGGCGGCTCCTGGTACGTCGAGGCGCTCACCGACGAGATGGAACGCCGAGCCGAGGATCTGTTCCGGCAGATCGAGGAGCTGGGGAACGGCTCGATGCTCGAGGGAGCGATCCAAGGCGTCGAGGAGGGTTGGTACCAGGGCGAGATCGCCGACTCCGCCTACGAGCTCCAGCGGAAGTTGAACGCGGATCGCCACATCGTGGTCGGCGTCAACGGGTTCCTCGAGGGCAGCGACGAACCGCCGCCGCCGATAATGCGCATCGGTCCCGAGGTCGAGGAGGAACAGCGCCGGCGGCTCGACAAGGTGCGCCGAGAGCGCGACACGACCGCGGTCGAGACCGCCCTCGCCCGGGTCCGGACCCAGGCCGCCGAGCCGGACGTCAACCTGATGCCCGCGTTCATCGATGCGGCGCGTGTCGACGCGACCCTCGGAGAGATCGTCGACGCCCTCGCCGACGTGTTCGGTCGATGGGTCGAGGCCCCTCGGATCTAACGGTCGGTGAGGCACATCACGCCCGCGCGGCTGGGCACGATCGAAGAGCTGCTCGGACGACTGCGTGCCGTCGACGGTCTCGTCGAGCGCTCGCCGGGCGTGTTCTATGTGCGCTCTCGCGCGTTCCTGCACTTCCACGAGGACGGCGACGAGGTATACGCCGACGTGCGCCTTGCCGGTGACGGCTTCGACAGGCGACGGGTGACGACGAGGCGCGAGCAGCAGCGTCTGGTCGCGGCGATTCGTCGCGTCATGCGGGTTCGGTGACCGGTAGCGCAACGGCGGCGAGCCGCGCGAGCGCGAACAGAAGGTACATGCACAAGAGCCCGTAGGAGTCGCGCAGCAACGCCGCGATCCAGCCGACATGCCAAGCCGGCGGGATGTTGTCGCCGAGGTAGGGAAGGCGCAGCGCGAACAGCATCGCGATCGAGGCCGCCAATGTGACGCGGCGCCGATCGGTGGCGTCGCCGACCAACACGGCGAGCACCGGAGCGATCCACACCAAGTGGTGAATCCACGACACCGGCGAGACGAGCACCCCTACGAGCGCGGCGAGCGCGATGCCGAGCAACTCCTGCCCCCGGCGGCTCGCGAGCGCCGCCCGGCGGAGGCCGAACCCGGCAGTCGCCGCGGCGAGCATGAACCAGACGAGATGCCACAAGAGATGAACGTGCGACCCGAAGGCGCGCGCGAGCATTCCGTTCAGCGATTGATTGCTGACATAGCCGGAGCTGCCCACGCGACCGTTGTCGAATACCCGTGAGGTCCAGAACGTCTTCGAGTCGGCGGGCATCACCGCCGCGCCACCGAGGGAGAGCACGGCGAACGTCGCAGTCGCGACCACGGCGGCGCGGCGTCGCCCGCTCAACCACAGGTAGGGGATGAAGACCCCGGGCACGAGCTTGATCGCGGTCGCGGCGCCGACGAGCAGGCCGCGGGGCCAGCGCGTCCTCGGTTGTGCGCAATCGAAGAGGCACATCGCCATCAGGACGATGCCGACCTGCCCGAAGCCGATCTCGTCCTGCACCGGCGTGAGCGCCATCGCGATCGCGCAGACGACGGCGAGCGCGAGGCCCGGACTGGAGAAGCGTCGAACGATGGGCTTCGTCGTCGCCCGAACCACGAAGACGAGCGCGACGATCGAAGCGGCGTTCCAGAGCGCGTAGCCGAGTCGGTTGCCGATGAGCGCGAACGGCACCGCGAACACCGCGGCAAGCGGCGGGTACGTGAACGGCAGCGGATGGTCGAGGTGTTGCCCGATCCAAGGTCCGAACAGAGATTCGTGGTGGACGACGGCACTCCCGGCGGCGCGGTAGACGGCGAAGTCGTACCCGTAGTCGAACGGTCCGATGAGCCGGATCGTGCCGAAGACGAGGCCGATCGTGGCGATTGCGAGCGCCGGCGCGCGCATGCGTCTCGCGTCGAGCGCTCGTGCCCCGGCCATCCTCACGTCGGGTCAGTATCGCGCGCCCGGAGACCGGTCGTCCTAGTCTGCGCGCCCGTGATGGACGATCGCCTGCTCGAGGTTGCACGCGCCGCGAAAGGTTTCATGCCGGACGACGAAGGGCTGGCGCTGTACGACGCGGCGTACCGCGCGGGCGGCATCGGTCCGTTGCTGGAGGTCGGCACCTATTGCGGGAAGTCGGCCGTGTACCTGGGCGCCGCGGCGCGGCAGGCGGGCACGGTGTTGTTCACCGTCGACCACCATCGCGGTTCGGAAGAGAACCAGGCGGGGTGGGAGCATCACGACCGTGAGGTCGTGGATCCCCAGACCGGC
Organism: Acidimicrobiia bacterium; assembly: GCA_038213435.1. Taxonomy (GTDB): domain Bacteria; phylum Actinomycetota; class Acidimicrobiia; order IMCC26256; family PALSA-610; genus PALSA-610. Next base: position 34,326 of record JBBQTI010000014.1, on the reverse strand, counting down.
CGGATGGACACGCTGCCCTTCTTCCGGCGGACGATCCAAGCCGCCGATCTCGAAGACGTCGTGATCGGCGTCGTCGGTTTCTCTGCGCCGATCGCGCGGGTTTGGTGCACGCCGATCGGCTTCTTGTTCATCGACGGCGGCCACGCCGAGGACGTCGCGCTCGCGGATTACACGCTCTGGTCGCCGCACCTGATCGCCGGCGGGGCCATGGCGATCCACGACGTCTTCGAGGATCCGTCTACCGGCGGGCAGGCGCCGTTTCACGTTTGGCAACGCGCGGTTGCTGACGGCTTCGAGCCCGTGTCGACGACGGGGTCGCTGCGCGTGCTCAGGAACGGGACCAGTAGCCCGTCGAGTCGTTGAGTTGATCGTCGTTCAGCTGATCGAACGTCTCGATGTGCCGGATGCTCGTCGCGTCGAACAGCTCTGGGAGCACGACGCCGTCGCGGTGACGCCGCAGCCGGTACCGCGGGCCGTGGGGTGTCGTCATGACCTCGCAGATCTCGAAGCCGCCGACCCAGCGGTCGCCGAACCGCCCGCGCACTTCGACCGCGATCTCCGTGGCGGTGACCGTCATGACCGAAGATTGGGGCGTATCCGACGATTGCGGTTGGGGTTCGGGTTCTGATGCGGGATCCGGTTCCGGTTCGCGCAGATCGATGACCGGTTCGGGACTGGCCGGCATCGAACCGCCGATCACTCGCTCGCGCGCGTCGAACGGTTCGGTCGGCGTTTCGACCGGTGGTTCGACCGGTGGTTCGAATTGCGGGTTGGGCGCCGGCGCTTCGACCGCGGCCGCCGCGCGGTCGCTGAGCACCCGGGTGAGCTGGGCGAGCGTGTCGATCATCAACCGGCGCTCCCGCCGATCGGCCTCGATGTACTCGATGACGTGATCACACATGTTCGTCACGACCTCGAGCAGGCGCAGAACCTCCGGCTGTAACCCGAGCCGCGCGACCATCGGCGTTTCGGCCGCCGCTGCCGCCATCTGACCCGTCTCGGCAATCTCGCCCATTTCGACGGGCAGTTCGAGTGCTCCCACGACCGGCACCTCGAACGGCGCAATGGGCGGCCAGGTCGGCGCCGCGATGGTCGCGTCGGACGATGCCGCGCCGGCTGCTCTCGCCTTCGATCGGGCGCTCTGCCATCCCCGCATTCGGCGCGAATGGTACGACGAACGCGGTCGCGCGCGCGGCACCCTCTCGCGGCCGCCGGGACGGGTCAGTGGCGATCGCGGGCGGTGCGGTCGGCTTCGATCGTCGCGCCGGCCTCGATCAGCTCCTGGGCGGTCAACCCGCCGGGCAGACCCTCACCGCGGAACATCCCCGCGGTCGGGCCCGATCCACCGAGCGCATTCGCGGCGAGAACCACTGCGGCGCTGTTCCACGTCGGCTGCTCAGCGGTGAAGTACTCGCCCCAAGCGTCGTACCGGTCGTCTTCGAAGTTCATTCCGGTCCAATACGAACCGTCGTCGTGCCGGAGGAATTGCACCCACCGGAACAGAGTGCGCGCGCGTTCGTGCAGGCCGATCGCGTCGAGCGCCATGACGAGCTCGCAGGTTTCCGCGGCGGTGACCCACGGCTGGTCGGACACGCAGCGTACGCCGCGGCCGGGCGCGACGAACGTGTCCCACTTGGCGGCGAGTCGCGCCTCGGCGGCGCGGCCGCGCAGTACGCCGACGAGGATCGGGTAGTACCAGTCCATGGCCCAGCGATGCTTGTCGAGGAACCGATCGGGACGGTGCGCGATCGCGATGGCCAGCGATCCCAGCGACAACTCCCAGTCGGGTCGTTCGCGACCGAGGCGCTCGGCGGCGGCAATCGCGCAGCGCAACGAAGAGTAGATGCTCGACGATCCGGTGAGCAGCGCGCCCTTCCCGTCGACGCGGGCCGGATCGGCGTCCCACTCGATCTCGCCGGTCGGATGCTGATTGTCGAGTGCGAAGTCGATCGCACGCTCGACGACCGGGAACATCGCCTCGAGGAATCCCGCGTCGAGTGTGCAGAGGTAATGGTGCCACACGCCGTTGGCGACGTAGCAACTGACGTTGGTGTCGAGTGTGTGTTCCTTCACGTCGTTGCCCGAGTAGTACGCGTACCAGGAACCGGAATCATGCTGGGTGCGCGTCAGCCATTCGTACGCGCGCTCGGCCTCGGCGAATCGGGCGCCGACGTCGAGCGCCATCGCCGCTTCGACCAGGTTCCACGGGTCGGTGTGATGTCCGGGCGCCCACGGGATGTTGCCGTCGCCCAGCTGCACCGACGCGATCGCGTCGATCGTCTGCGCGATCTGCGCGCGGGTCAGGATGCCGTCGACTTCGGGGAGCTCGTGATCAGCCAAGACTTCGCTTCCCCCACTTCGCCATCGTCGGTGCGACCTTCTCGCCGTAGAGCACCACGCTCTTGCCGAGCACCGGGTTCAACGCGCGCTCGGTGACCCGAGCCCAGCGCGGGTCGTGCTCGATGAGCATGCACAAGAAGTCGTGGTAGCGGCGGACCGGTGCGGCTTCGGTGTTGTCCAGCCCGTACGCGCACTTCAGCCACCAGTACGGCGAGTGGAAGGCGTGGGCGTGGTGCGATCCGCGCAGGAAGAAACCCGCTCGTTCGAGCTTCAGCTCGAGCTCGTGCTGGCGGTAGACGCGGACGTGACCGCCCGGCGTGTCGTGGTAGTGCCAGTTGAGCGCCCACGAGACCCGCTCCGGCCATCGCGTAGGAACGGTCGCCGCAATCCGGCCGCCGGGGCGGAGCACGCGGGCGATCTCGGTGAGCGCGCGCTCGTCGTCCCAGACGTGTTCGAGCACCTCGGACGCGATGACGCGGTCGAACGCGTTCGCCGGGAAGGGCAGGTCGAGCGCGTCGGCGTTGACGACTCCGGCCCACTGCTCGTACGTGGCTTCGCCGGACCCGATCATCGCGCCGGCAACGGCGCCAACGTCCTTCAGATCGGATGCCGAGTAGTCGAGCGCGGTGACGCGCGCGCCGCGCCGCATTGCTTCGAACGCGTGACGTCCGCCGCCGGAGCCGAGGTCGAGGAGGCGCTCGCCGCGCACCAGCCCGAGCCGGTCGAAGTCGACCGTGAGCATCAGACGGCAAACCCCGAGTCGCGGCGTCGCTTCGCGTGCGCTTGAAGCTCGAGGTAGTAGTGCTCCGCGGTGCCTTGCGCGGTCTTGCGCCACGTGAACCGGTCGAGCACGCGGCGACGGCCTCCTTCGCCGAGCCGGGCCCGCAGCGGGTCGTCGTTCAGCACGTCGATGAGCTGCTGCGAGAGCGCGCCGGGATCGCCGGGCGGCACTGTCATCGCGCTTTCGCCGTGCGTACCGACGACCTCGGGCAGAGCGCCTCCGGTGGTCGTTACGAGCGGAACTCCGCATGCCATGGCCTCGATGGCAGGAAGCGAGAACCCCTCGTAGAGGGAAGGGACGACGGCAATCTCCGCCTCGGCATAGAGCTCGACGATTCGCTCGTCGCTGACGCCGCTGACGAACTCGATCGCTCCCTGCAAGCCGAGCCGTTCGATCTGCGCCGGGACCGCCGACCTGTGGCGCGGCCGGCCGATCACGACGAGATGCGCGTCGTCGCGCTCGGTACGCACCTTGGCCAACGCCTCGATCAAGTAGGTCAGACCTTTTAACGGTACGTCGGCGCTCGCGGTCGTCATCAGGCGGCCGGGCACCCGTGTGACGTGGGGCAACGGACGGAACTGCTTCTGGTCGACGCCGACCGGCACGATGTGCAACGTGTCGGGGTCGATGCCCATCTGGGCGACGATGTCCTTCTTCGAGTTGTCGGACACCGTGATGTGCCGGGGAAGCTGCCGCGCGACGTCCATTTGCATGCCCAAGAAGCCGTACCAGCGTCGCAGTGTCAGCCTGCGCAACGGCGATGTCGCCGCGGCGAGGTCGAGGTCGCGGTCGACGGTGATGGGGTGGTGCAGCGTGTTCACGAAGGGCCAGCCGTCGCGCAGCAACCCGAGCAGCCCGCGACCGAGGCACTGGTTGTCGTGGACCAGATCGAACTCGTTTCGACGGTTGCGCAGCTGCGCGTAGACGCGTCGGCTGAACGCGTAGGGCTCGGGGAAGCCCGCGCCGGCCATGATGGCGAACTCCTCCACGTCGGCCCGGGTGCGGAACTCGTGGGGCCACGGGACGCGAAACGGGTTCTCGCGCTCGTACAGATCGAGGCTCGGAACGTGCTCGAGCGTGACGGGCCGGTCGGCGACCGGCCAGGGCGGGCCGGCGAGCATCGTCACCGTGTGGCCGAGCTCCGTGAGCTCGCGGGTCAGGTGACGGCTGTAGACGCCTTGCCCGCCGCAGTGAGGGTTCCCCCGGTAGATGAGAAACGCGACCCGGAGCGGGTCACCGGGTCGGGGCGTGCGCGCGCGCGAAAGGGCAGACCGGGCGGTGGGCATGAGGAACCAGGATGGAGGCCGGGTGACCCGGAAGGCAAGCCGCGCACTAGCGTCGCCCGGCGGTGGCGCCCTCGATTGCACCTTCCATGATGACCCGCTCACGGAGCGTGAGTGGCCCCCAGTGGTCGCCGTCGGGCGCCCGCCTGGCATGGATCGACACGTACGACGGCCGGTCCGACGTGGTGGTCGCGCCGGCCGACCACGGACCGCCGGTCGTCGTGACGGCCGAGTGCGGTGCCGGCGCCGGCTACGCGTGGGTCGACGACGACGCCCTCGTGGTCGCGGCGAGCGACGGCCGCCTCGTGGTCGTGCACGCCGATGGTGGCGTCGAGCGGGTGCTCACCCGCGACGGTCGGGCGCTCGCGCCCGCGGTGTCGGTCCGCGGCGAGGTGGCGTGCGCGATCGAGCGCGATGAGACGTGCGACGTGGCGACGGTGCCGCTCGACGGTTCGGGTTGGCCGCAGCGCGTGTCGCACGCCGACTACGCGTGGGACCCGGCGTGGTCGCCCGATGGCCGTGTGCTCGTGTGGCAGGAGTGGGATCTGCCGAACATGCCGTGGCACGCGTCGCGGATCATGCGCCGCGACGCCGGTGCCTCCCCGTACGTCGTCGCGGAAGACGGCGCGTGCAGTCAGGCGCGCTTCTCGCCCGACGGGGCGCGACTCGCGTGGGTCCGCGACGGCGCGCTGGTCGTCGACGGTGAGTCCCTCGCCGGCCAACACGAACGCGAGTGCGCCGAGCCGGCGTGGTCGGCGGGGCAGCGTTCGTTCGCGTGGTCGCCCGACGGCGGCGAGCTCGCGTGGTGCCGCAACGAGTCCGGCTTCGGTCGGCTCGCGATCGGCGCGCCCGGCCGCAAGTCTGCGCGTGAGCTCTCGCGCGGTTGGCACCGTGATCTCGCGTGGGGCGAGAGCGGGATCGTCTGTGTGCGGTCGGGCGCGGTCACGCCCGCGCACGTCGTCGTACTTGCGGCGAACGGCTCGGGCCGGCGGACGATCGCGCGCGGGCCCGTGGCCGGATTCGAGCGAACCGGCCTGGTCGAGCCGCGGCCCGTCACGTGGAAGTCGGGGAACGCGGCTGTGCACGGTTTGTTGTGGCGTTCGGCCGGAGCGCGTGGAGCGTCGCCGATCGTCGTGCACGTGCACGGCGGCCCGACCGGTCAGGCCCTGGCTGATTGGAACCCGCGGGTGCAGTGGCTCGTACAGCAAGGCTACGGAGTCCTGCAGCCGAACCACCGCGGCTCGTCGGGGTACGGCGTGGCGTACCGGAACGCGCTCGACGGCCGTTGGGGCGAGCGCGACGTAGGCGACGTCGCCGGGGGCATCAGGCACGCGATCAAGGAAGGCTGGGCCGTACCGGGCCGGGTGGCGCTCATGGGCGCGAGCGCGGGCGGTTTCACGGCGTTGAACGTCGCCGCGCAGCATCCCGATCTCGTCGCCGCAGTGATCGCGCTGTATCCGGTGACCGACCTGCTCGACCTCGCGGCGACGACGCACCGTTTCGAGTCGGGCGACGCGTCCCGGTTGGTGGGTTGTTTGCCGGGCGCGCGGGATTCGTACATTGGCCGGTCGCCGATCACGCACGCCGCCGATGTGCGCGCGCCGGTGCTCTTGTTGCAGGGCGACGAAGACCCCGTCGTCAGCGCCGATCGGACAGCCGCGTTCGCCGACGCGCGGCGCGACGCGGGCGGGATCGTCGAATATCACGAGTATGCGGGCGAGGGTCACGGATGGCGGCGCGCGGAGACCGTTGCCGACGAGCTCGCCCGTATCGCAACGTTTCTCTCGCGATGGTGCTGACGGATCTCGCGTACCAAGGTCCGAAGCGCGGAGCCGACCGCGCGGTGCTGCTCGCGCACGGTGCCGGTGCCGACATGAACGCGGCGACGTTGACGACCGTCGCCGATGCGCTCGCCGACGCGAAGGTGCCTTCGTTGCGCTTCAACTTCCCGTATCGTGGCGCCGGGCGCCGGGCACCCGATCGCGCGGCCGTGCTCGAGGCGGCGGTGCGAGAGGCGGTGCGCGAGCTCGCGCGGCGCACCAAGCTGCCGCCGGAACGCCTCGTCCTGGGAGGTCGTTCGATGGGCGGCCGGGTCTGTTCGATGGTCGCCGCCGACGCCGACGCCGACGCGCGGGTACTCGGGCTCGTCCTACTGGGCTACCCGCTGCACCCGCCGGGAAGGGCCACACAGCTGCGCGTCGAGCATTTTGCGCGATTGCGCATGCCCGCACTCTTCGTGAGCGGCACGCGCGACGCGTTCGGAACCCCGGCCGAGCTGCAACGTGAAACCACGAGGCTGAAGGGACCGGTGTCGTTCCACTGGGTCGAGACGGGCGATCATGGCTTCAAGCCCCTGAAGTCGAGCGGGTTGACGGTCGATGCCGTGCTCGCCGACGTCGCCGATGCCGTCGTCGATTTCGTTACCGGATGTTCGTACGCGAGGTGACAGACTCGGTTCGTGCGAGTCGAGCGGTGGTTCTCGTTCGTCGACCTCTCGGGCTTCACATCGTTCGGTGACCAGTTCGGCGACGAGGCGTCGGTGCGGGTCCTGACCCTCTTCCGGGGCGCGGTCCGCCAGGTCGCGACCGAGTTCGGTGTCCGTATCGCCAAGTGGCTCGGCGACGGTTGCATGCTGGTGTCGGTCGAACCACCCAACCTCATTGCCGCGGTGACGAAGCTCGAAGCGCTGACCCACGAACTCGAGCTGCCGCTGTCGGTGCACGCCGGTTGCGCCGGCGGCGCCGTGATCCTGCTCGAGGGCGACGACTACACCGGACGCTCGGTGAATCTCGCGGCGCGGCTCGCGACGCTGGCCCGGCCGCACGAGATCCTCGCGACGGTCGACCTCGCCGAGCACACGCCCCCCGGCACCCGGTTCGAGCCGGCGGGAATGATCTCGGTCGCGGGTATACAAGAACCCGTCGAGGTCGTACGTTTCGGCTGTGTGGCGGCCGGCGATACCGTTCGCACATGACTGTCTACGAAACCGTCGAGCTCACGCGCGAGGGGCACATCGGCTGGCTGCGGTTGAACCGCCCCGACAAGCTGAACTCGTTCACCATTCTCATGTGGCAGGAACTGCGCGCGTTGGGCAAGGAGCTGCGCGACGATCCCGAGCTGCGCGCGCTGGTCGTGATCGGCAACGGACGCGCGTTCTCGTCCGGCATCGACACGTCCGTCTTCACCGGAGCCTCGACCGACTCCATCGAGGGCGGTGACGACGTCGGCACGCGTCATCTCGATCCGACGGTCGACGGCATCCTGCGCACACAGGAGGCGTACTCCTGGTTGGAGGAGGCGCGTTACCCGACGATCGCCGCGGTGCGCGGCTTCGCGCTCGGCGCCGGGTTGCAGATGGCGCTGGCCTGCGACATCCGCGTGTTCGCGCGCGGTACGTCGGTGGGTCTGCTCGAGCACAAGTACGGCATCCTGCCCGACCTCGGCGGCACCCAACGGCTGCCGCGCGTCGTCGGCCCCGGTAAGGCCAAGGAGCTCATCTGGACTGCGGCTCGCATCGACGCCGACGAGGCGTATCGCATCGGACTGTGCGAGCGGCTCGTCGACGACGACGCGCTGGAAGCTGATGCCGGCGGCCTCGCGGCAGCAATCGCCGCGCAACCGCCGCTCGCGGTGCAGGGCGCGAAGCGCGCCGTCGAGGCGGCCGGTCGTGTCTCGGTAGCCGAAGGGCTCGTCGTCGAAGCCGAGGCCCAGGCCGTTTGCCTGCGGTCCGCCGACATGCGCGAAGCGATCCAGGCGTTCGTCGAACAACGCCGACCCGACTACTCCGGAAAGTAGTCTTTTCGGTCGTGACTCGATTCCGGGTCCGCGCCCGCGGACCGCTCGCCGGCCGCGTGCGGCCATCGGGTGCGACCAAGAACGCGGGGCTGAAGCAGATGGCGGCCGCGCTGCTCGCGCCCGGTGTCACCACATTGCGCAACGTGCCCACCGTGCGCGACCTCGACGTGATGATCGACCTCCTGCGCGCCACGGGCGCGCGCGTCGACCAGCCCGCGCCCGACGTCGTGCGCGTCGACGCGAGCGGCGAGCTGACGCCCGAGACGCCGTACGAGCTCGTCACGCGCATGCGCGCGTCGTTCAACGTGCTCGGGCCGCTACTCGCGCGGTGCGGCCACGCGCGGGTCGCGCTCCCGGGCGGCGACAACATCGGAAGTCGCAAGGTCGACATGCACCTGCGCGGTCTCGCGGCGATGGGCGCCCAGGTCGAGGTCGCGCACGGCTATGTCGTCGCGCGCGCCGAGCTCTTGCACGGGGCGCGCACCGTCCTCGAGTTTCCGAGCGTCGGCGCCACCGAGAACCTCATGTGCGCGGCCGTTCTCGCCAAGGGCACGACGGTGATCGAGAACGCGGCGCGGGAGCCCGAAGTGACCGCGCTCGGCACGTTCCTCAATCGAATGGGAGCGCACCTGTTGGGTGCGGGAACGTCGACGATCGAGATCGAAGGCGTCGAAGCGCTCCGGGCCGTCGACAGCGAGATCATGGCCGACCGGGTCGAGGCCGGAACCCTCCTCATGGCGTGCGGCATCGCCGGCGGCGAGATCGAGCTCGACGGTGTTCGGCCCGAACACGTCGAGATCGTCTCGATGAAGCTGTGCGAGATGGGCATGCGCATCTCACCGACGAACGACGGACTCTGGGCGCTCGCCCCGCGGCGATTGCGCGCGGTCGACGTCGCCACGTTGCCCCACCCCGGATTCGCGACCGACTTCATGCCCCTCGCCGTCGCGGTGATGACCGTTGCCGAGGGCAGCGCGATCGTAACCGAGAACGTCTACGACGGCCGCTTCCAAGTCGTCGACGAGCTGGCACGCATGCGCGCCGACGTGCGGACCGAGGGCCGGCACGCCATCGTGCGCGGCGTCCAGCGGCTTTCGGGTGCGCCGGTGCGGGCCTCGGACGTCCGGGCCGGCGCGGCGCTCGTGCTCGCCGGGCTGGTGGCCGACGGCGAGACGATCGTGCACGACGGCGAGCACATCGAGCGCGGCTATTCCGACCTCGCCGGTCGCCTGCGGTCTCTGGGCGCCGACGTCGAGCGCCTCGACGACTGAGCGACGACGAACGGCCCGGGTGGAGGGCTGAACGGCCGGGGCCGAGGGCTTCGGGGAACACGCGCGATACTGAAACGGTTGCACTCGGCAAGTCCGACGGTTTGGAGATCTGATGGCGCTTGACGTCGCCGACATGGAAGAGGGTGTGCTCGAAGCGATCGAGGTGATCCGCCCCGCGCTGCAGAGCGACGGTGGCGACATCGTGTTCAACGGGATCGACGAGGACGCCGTCGTGCACGTCTCGCTTGTCGGCGCGTGCGGGACCTGCCCGGTCTCGATGATGACGCTCAAGGCGGGCGTCGAGCGGATCATCATGGACCGCGTTCCCGGCATCACCGAGGTCGTTGCCGACGAGTAACGTCGGCGCTCCATGGGAGACGCCACGGTCGCGCTCGTCGGGCGCGCACTCGAGGGTGACCGGCGGTCGATCGCCAAGGTCCTCTCACTGGTCGAACGGGGAGGCGTTGATGCCCGCGTCGCGATCCAGATGCTGCACCCGCGCACCGGTAACGCGTGGTCGATCGGCATCACGGGCGCGCCGGGCTCGGGGAAGTCGACCCTGACGGACCAGCTCGTGGGGCGGTTGCGCGCCGGCGGCACCGAGGTCGGCGTGCTCGCCGTCGATCCGTCGAGCCCGTTCAGCGGGGGCGCGATCCTCGGCGACCGGGTGCGGATGCAGAGTCACACCTCCGATCCCGGGGTCTTCATCCGGTCGATGGCCACGCACGGGCATCTCGGTGGCCTCTCGCTCGCAACACCGCAGGCAGCGCGCGTGCTCGACGCGGTCGGCAAAGCCTGGATCGTGATCGAGACCGTCGGCGTCGGGCAGGTCGAGGTCGAGATCGCCGGACACGCCGACACCACTGTCGTCGTCGTGAACCCGGGTTGGGGAGATTCCGTGCAGGCCGCAAAAGCGGGGCTGCTGGAGATCGCCGAAGTGTTCGTCGTGAACAAGGCCGACCGGCCCGGCGTGGCCGAAACCCAGAGTGATCTCGCGGGAATGCTCGAGCTGTCGAGCCGGCGTACCTGGCGACCACCCATCGTGCGCACCGTCGCGACCACCGGGGAGGGTGTCGACGAGCTGTTCGAGGCGATCGCCGCGCACCGGGCGCACCTGGAGGCGACGGGAGATGCGGACGCGCGGCGCCGGGCACGTCTGCGCGAGGAACTGCGCGGATTGGTGGCGGCCGAGATGCTGGACCGCGCGTGGAAGTTGTGCAGCGGGCCGCGCTTCGAGACGATCGTCGACGAGGTCGCCCGGCGCGCCCGCGATCCCTACTCCGCGGCGGAGGAGTTGCTGCGGGCGTGAGCACGCACCCGCTGCGCGCGCTGCTCGACGACGCCGCGGCCGGGAGGTTCCCACCGGCCGATGGGCTGATCGAGGTCGTGCCGTCGCCCGGTGGTCGGGTCGACGCGATCGTCGGGCTCACCGGTCACTTCATGCTCGCCGCGGACATCGATCCCGACACGGTCGCGGCGCGCATACCGTCGGGCGACCTGTCTCTGCCGATGTCGGCCGCGACGTTGAGCTGGCTGGGGCAACGCCTCGAGTCGTCGCCGGCGACCTTCGACGTGCTGCTGTGTCGCGTCGGCGACGGCGCGGGCGCGCCCGCGTGGATGCGCGAGGTGGACGGTCACGATCATCCGCGGGTTGAACGCGCGGCGCGGTACCGGGAAGGGATGCGCGTCTTCGTCGCCTACGACGACGCCGCGGTGCTCGTGATCGGGCGCGGCGTGTGTGATCGTTGGGACTTCGGCTTCGAGGTGATGCCGAGTGCACGAGGGCGCGGATTGGGCCGGATGGTGGCGCGGGCGGCCGCCGGTCTCGTCCCCGCCGGTGAGCCGTTGTGGGCGCAAGTGGCGCCCGGGAACGCGGCGTCGCTGCGGGCCGTCGCCGCGGCCGGATACGTACCCGTCGGCGCCGAGGTCCTGTTCCCGCGCTCGCCCGCGTGACGCGGTAATAAGGTCCGGCGATGGCCGACGAACTCGTCCTCATGGAGCCCCACGACGACGGGGTCGTAGTGGTGCGCCTGAACAACCCGCCGATGAACCCGCTGTCGCGGGCCCTGCTCGAGCGGTTGCGCGACATCGCGCGCGCGGTCGGCGACGACGCCACGGTGAAGGCCGTCGTGGTGGCGGGTGGGGAGAAGGCGTTCGCGGCGGGAGCCGACATCTCCGAATTCTCGGGTCAGGACGTCGCGCGGGTGATCGCGGGTGCGTTCCGCGACGCGTTCGACGCGGTGGCCGCGATCCCGCGTCCCGTGATCGCGGCGATCCGGGGTTACGCGTTGGGCGGCGGGTTGGAGCTCGCGTGCGCGTGCGACTTTCGGGTCGCGGGGGGGACGGCGCGCCTGGGCCAACCGGAGATCCTGCTCGGCATCATCCCCGGCGCGGGCGGAACCCAGCGATTGACGCGTCTCGTCGGTCCGGCTCGGGCGAAGGACATGATCTGGAGCGGCCGTCAGGTTCGCGCCGACGAGGCGCACGAGATCGGTCTCGTCGACCGGGTGGTCACACCCGGCGAGGAGGAGCAGGCGGCGCTCCACTGGGCGTCGGAGCTCGGAAAGGGCGCGGTCGTCGCGATGGGGATGGCAAAGCGCGCGATCGACGACGGTCTCGACCGATCGCTCGCCGACGGTCTCGATCTCGAGCATGATGCATTCGTCGAAGTGTTCGGAACCGAGGACGCGCGCACCGGTGTCCAGTCGTTCCTGGACGAAGGACCCGGCAAGGCGAAGTTCGCCGGTCGCTGACGGTGGGTCGCTATCCGCGTCTCATGCCAGGGCGCGGAGCGTGGCGCTTACCGTCGCCCGGCGGTCTTCGCCCCACGGCAGCGCGAACGCGATAGGCACATCGACGCCATGGTCGGCATACGCCTGCACCGCGTCGCGCACGTGCTGCTCGTCGCCCATGATCTGGATCGCGTCGACCCAGTCGTCGCTGATCGCCTCGAGCGCACCGTCGCGATCGCGCGCGGCCCAGCGATTCTGGAAGTGTCGGACCTCGTCGATGAATCCGGCGCGCTCGAACTGCGCGGCATACGCGGGAACAACCGCGTAGTTGAGGAGATCCTTGCGCGCGACCTCGGCGTAGCGGTCGCGGTCTGTCACCGCGCAGTGGACGTACGCGTGGATCTGCGCGGCGCCGCCCGCGCGCACGCGCTCGACGCACCACGGAACGAGGGCCGCGGGCAGGTAGTTCAGCAGCACGACGTCGGCCAGCTCGCCCGCCAGGCGCAGCATCTGCTTGTTCAGCGCCGCCAGCGCGATCTTCGGCCGCCGCTCGCCGAGCCTCAATCCGAGGCGAAAACGCTTGACCGTGTAGAAGTCGCCCTCGAAGGTGACGGTCTCACCGGAGAGGCACTCGCGCAACAGCGTGAGGAACTCGCGCACCTGGGCGATCGGGCGGTCGGTGTAGCCCGCACCGTGCCACTGACCCGCCACCGCCGGCGACGAGATGCCGACGCCCAGGAACACGTCACGGTCACCCGCGAGCTGCTGGAGCGTCGCGGCCGCCATCGCGTGCAGCGGAGGTGTTCGGAGCTGTAACGCCAGCACTCCGGTACCGAGCCCGACGTGCGGCGCGACCTGACTCACGGCGCCGAGCAGCGACATGCCTTCCGCCGCACTCGCCTCGGCGACCCATACCGCCGAGAACCCGAGCTCGTCGGCCTCGCGCGCGACATCGAGCGACAGGCCGGCGCCCAACGTCTGCAATCCCGCGACGCTCACTGCCCGGTTGTTCATGCCGCCTCCACGATCGCCTTCAGGCGGCGCAGGTTACGGCGCCAGATCCCGCGCAGCACCGGCTTCGCGGCCAGGCCGCCGACCGGACCTCCCATCCACCACGGAAAGGTCAGGCGTTCGCTCCAAGTGAATTGGGTGCGGCCGCCGCGGCGGCGCCGCAACGTGAAGCGGCCGCGCCCGGTGACGATGCCACGGTGCTCGATGCCCATCAACCGGCCGTGCTCCCACTCCGTCACTGTCATCCGGTCGGTCAGGTGAAACGGTCCGACCTTCGTCACGCAGTCGAATGTCGTACCGGCGCCGCGGGTCTGCGTGCCGATGAAGCGGATGGCGTACGCCTCGGCCATCCATTCGACGTGACGCTCGATCGGTTCCACGGACCGCCACGTGTCGGCCGGGGGTGCGTCGATCGTGATCGCGACCCTGATCTTCATCAAGTCGCCCGCAGGGCCGCGGCCGCCTCGGCGGGCGCGACGACGTTCACCGACAGGCCGGTCGCCAGCTCGAAACCCGCGTACACGGTGACGCGGGGAACCACGTCGACCCACCAGCGGAACGGTTCGGCATGGTCACGGGGCGCGCTCTCGATCATGACGTTGTAAGCGACGTCGCCGAGAGCCCGCCGCAGCCGCGCGATGGCGTCGCGCAACCCGATACCCACGGCACGCGTCTCGTCGTCGGCCGCCTCGTCGAAGCGGGGACCGCCGTCCGCGAGCGCGAGACGCACCGTGAAGGGCGTCGGCGACGCGCGGGGGCACCACACGACCACGGCGCCGTCGACGACTTTGTGCTGCTGGTCGTTCGTGAACGTCGCCGCCGCGAAGCGATCGAGGCGGACTTGCACGCGCGGTGGCACGAGATCGAGCGCCACGAGCTGGGCGTGCGGATGCTCGATCGACGCGCCCGCGTTCTTGCCTTGGTTGACGAAGGCTTGCGCGTATCGACAGCCGTGCGCGAGGTGGAAGCTGGAGCGGTCGCGCAGCGCGAGCAGCACCTCGGCCGCCGCGTCGTCCGACAGTGCGCCCAGGTCGACGTCGTGCGCGGGGGAAAAGATCACGACCTCGTGCGCGCCCGGAACGCCGTCGCCGACGATGGGGTACTTGTTCGGAACGACCCGCAGACTCCATCCCGCCGTATCGGGGTCACCATCGCCGAGGCGCGCGACTTCGGGCGGCGTGTCGTGCTCGTTGCCACGGCAGAAAGGACAGCTCGCGACGCTCGCCGGTAGCGGTTCGGCGTGCACACGGAACGTATCCGGCCGCAGGGCGCGCGCGGGAACGAGAATGACGCGATCGCCGGTCAGCTCGTCGACGAGGAGTTGTTGCATCGAACGGTCAGGGTAGGCGGCCCGCGCCGCGTAGCCTGGACCGCATGGCCGTGCGGTTCGTGATCATCGGAGGCGGTCCCGCGGGAAACAGCGCGGCGACGGTCGCGGCGTCGATCGGCGCCGAGGTCACGATGATCGAGCGCGACATCGTGGGGGGTGCTGCGCATCTCTGGGACTGCATCCCGAGCAAGGCGATGGTCGCGACCGGCAACGAGCTCGCAGAGCTCGCGCACGCGAAGACGATGGGTCTCGAGGCGTCGGGTCGTCTCGACGTCGACGCCTTGCGCGAACGCATCTCGGGCATGGAGGACAAGCTGCGCACGGGGGTAACGAGCCTGCTCGAATCGCAGGGCGTGCGCCTCATTCGCGGCGCGGGCCGGCTGACCGGCGCGTACACGGTCGCGGCCGATACGGCCGACGGCACCGTGGAGCTGGAAGCCGACGCGATCCTTTTGTCGACCGGGTCGCGTCCGCGCGTGCCCGACTGGGCGGTGATCGACGGCGAGCGCATCTTGACGACACGCCAGGCGTACCCGCCGCCCGAGATTCCCGATCATCTCGTCGTGATCGGCTCGGGCGTCACCGGCGTGGAATTCACGCACATGTTCAGCGCGCTCGGCTCGCGGGTGACGCTGATCGTCTCCCGCCAACAGGTGCTGCCCTACAAGGACCCGGAGGTCGCGGCGGTGCTCGAGGACGAGTTCCTTCGCCGCGGGGTGAAGCTGCTGAAGGGCGCGCGTGCGATGTCGAGCGGACGCGAGGGCGAGAAGGTCTTCATCGCGTGCGACGACGGCCGGGCGGTCGACGGCTCGCACGCGTTGCTGTGCGTCGGATCGATTCCCAATAGCGAGGGGCTCGGTTGCGAGGTGGCAGGCGTCGACGTCGACGACCGGGGTTACATCCCGGGCAATCGTCACTGCCAGACGAACCTTCCGCACATCTACGCGGCCGGCGACGTGTCCGGCCGTTTGCCGTTGTCGTCGGTTGCGGCGATGCAGGGACGGAAGATCGCCGAGCACGTAATGGGACTCACGGCCCGTGCGCACCGCCATCTCGACTACGACAAGGCCGCGCAAGCGATCTTCACCGACCCCGAGATCGCCGAGGTCGGTGTCGCCGAAGCCGAGGCGTTCGCGGCCGGGCGCAAGCTGCGGGTGACGAAGGTGCCGTTCTCGGCGAACCCGAAGGCGTTGATCAACGGCGACACGCGCGGGTTCGTGAAGATCCTGTCCGATCCTGCGACCGGCGTCGTTCTCGGTGGCGCCATCGTCGGTCGCAACGCGGCCGAGTTGATCTCGGTGATTGCCGTCGCGGTCACCAACCATCTGAAGGCCGTCGACATCGTCGATTCACTGCTCGTCCACCCTGCGCTCTCGGAGTCGCTCGCCGACGCGGCCTCCTGATATGCGCGCGTTGGTAACGGGTGTCGCCGGATTCGTCGGGAGCCATCTCGCGGAGAGCCTCCTGGCGCGCGGCGACGTAGTACTCGGCGTCGACTGCTTCACGCCGTACTACCCCGCGGCGGAGAAGGAGCGGAACCTTTCGACGGCTCGGAGCGACGCGAAGTTCGAGTTCGCCGACGCCGACCTGCGGTCGGTCGCGATAGAGCCCTTGCTCGACGGCGTCGACGTCGTGTTCCACCAGGCCGCGCAGGCGGGCGTGCGGCTCTCGTGGGCGGACGGGTTCGGCGACTACATGGGTCACAACGTCCTCGCCACGCAGCGACTGCTCGAGGCCGTGGTCGCGGCTCGACCCGGGGCCCGCGTCGTCTACGCGTCGTCTTCCTCGGTGTACGGCAATCAACCGCGCTACCCGGTTCACGAGGACGATCTTCCGAGGCCGTTCAGCCCCTATGGCGTCACCAAGCTCGCCGCCGAGCATCTGTGCGGCCTCTACGCGGAGAACTGGGGCGTCTCCACCTTGGCTCTGCGCTACTTCACCGTGTTCGGTCCCCGCCAGCGACCCGACATGTCGATCCATCGCCTGTGCGAGGCGGCCGTTCATGGCATCCCGTTCCCGCGCTACGGCGACGGCGCGCAGGTCCGCGAGTTCACCTTCGTCGACGACATCGTGCGCGGCAATGTCCTCGGCGCCGAGTGCGACGTCGCGCCCGGCGCGTACTGCAATCTCGCGGGCGGGGGAGAGATCGCGCTGTCGGAGCTGATCGAGCTCGTCGGTGAGCTCGCCGGCGCGCCGGTGAAGATCGAGCCGCAGCCGCGCCAGGCCGGTGACGCGCTGCGCAACGGCGGATCCATCAGCCGCGCCCGCGAGCTGTTCGGTTGGGCGCCGGAGGTGACGCTGCGCGACGGATTGATCGCTCAGCTCGCGTGGCACCGGTCACGCGCGTAATTCTCCGGTGAGCACGGTCACAGCCCGGCCCGTGAGCAACGCGCGGTCACCCTTCTGCACGACCGTGACCTCGCCGCCGCGTTGCGAAGGCTGGAACGCGCGCAGTTCGTCCTTCCCGAAGCGCGGGCCCCAGTACGCGACGAGCACGCAGTACATCGATCCGGTGACGGGGTCTTCGTCGATCCCGATCCGGGGCGCGAAGCAGCGGGACACGATGTCGTAACCGTCGTCGCCGGGCGCGGTGACGTAGACACCGCGAACGTTGCGCAGCGCACGGAGCTTGACGAAGTCGGGCGCGAGCGTGCGCACCTTTGACGGGGTGTCGACGACGCACATGAAGAAGTCGCCGTCGGTACGCAACATCTCACCGGTCGGGAGCCCGAGCGCGTCGAAGAGCTCGGGAATCGCCGGCGCCGGAACCGGCTCGGCAAGCGGGAAGTCGAGCGTGATGCCCTGCGCGCCGGCGTGCTCGGCTCGAAGCTCACCGCTGCGCGTGCGGAAACGAGCGGTCGCGTCCGGCGCGACCCGTCCGGTCTCGAAGAGCACGTGTGCGCTCGCGAGCGTCGCATGACCGCACAGGTCGACCTCGACCTCGGGCGAGAACCACCGCAGGTCGAACCCGCCTCCGTCATCTCGCGTCCGGACGAAGGCCGTCTCCGAATGGCGCATCTCTGCCGCGACTCGCTGCATCCACCGGTCTTCGCCGTGGTCGAGCACGACGGCCGCGGGATTGCCCCGGAAGGCCTCCGAAGTGAAGGCGTCGACGACGAAGATCGGCGTGCTCATCCCTAGATGCTGCCACGCCGCGCGGTTGTCCACACACCCCTTTTCTTGCCAACAGTTGGCAAGATTTCTGTACGCCACGCGTCGGTTTTCCTGCCAACAATTGGCAGGAATTGGGGTTATTCGATGACGGCGAGGACGTCGCCGGTGCCGACGGAGTCGCCGGCGGTGACCCGGATCTCCGTCACGGTGCCGGACGTCTCGGCGTTGATGTGGTTCTCCATCTTCATTGCTTCGAGCACCACGAGCGCGTCGCCCGTTGTGACCCCGGCGCCCAGCTCGACGAGCACCTTCACGATCGTGCCCTGCATGGGAGCGGTGACCGTGCCGCTCCCCGCGCTGCCCCCACTACCTCCCGTCAGCGCGGGCTTCGGACGACTGCGAGGAGCCGCGCCCGACGATGACGATGCCGCGTGCGCGGGTGCGGGGAGCCAGACCTTCACCCGGTAGCGGCGGCCCTCGACCTCGACCGGCACCGTCTGCTCGACGAGTGGAGCGCCAGAATCTGTCTCCGCCGGCGGCACCTTCAAGGCGGTCGCGTCGCGCGTGTGCGCCGCGAACTGCGACCGGTCGACCTCCTCCTCGACCCAGCTCGTCGAGTGCGTGACGTCGCGGAAGGCCGCGGTGGCCAAGAACGTCAAATGCGCGGGAATCGTCGTTTTGATGCCGGCGACCTCGAATTCCGACAGCGCGCGCACCATGCGGTCGATGGCGCGGTCGCGATCGGGGGCCCAGACCACGAGCTTGCCGACGAGGTTGTCGTAGTACTGCGAGATTGCGTCGCCCTCCTCGTAGCCGCCGTCCCAGCGCACGCCGGGACCGGACGGTACGCGTAGGCGCGACATCGTTCCCGGCGAGGGCAGGAAGTTCTTCGTCGGGTCCTCGGCGTTGATGCGGCACTCGATCGAGTGACCCCGCCGCTCGATCGTCTCCTGGCTGAACGACAGCGATTCGCCCGACGCGACGCGGAGTTGCTCGGCGACGAGGTCGAGGCCGGTGATCTCTTCCGTGACGCAATGCTCGACCTGTAACCGCGTGTTCATCTCGAGGAAGAAGAACTCGCCGTCCTGGTAGAGCATCTCGACCGTACCGGCATTGACGTATCCGCACGCGAGCGCGACTTTCACCGCGGCCTCACCCATGGCCCGACGAGTGTGGTCGGGGATGTTCGGTGCGGGCGCCTCCTCGATCAACTTCTGGTGCCGGCGCTGGGTCGAGCAGTCGCGATCGCCCAGGTACGCAGCGTTCCCGTGGGTGTCGCAGAAGATCTGGAGCTCGATGTGGCGAGGCCGGGTGAGGTATCGCTCGAGGTAGCACTCCGGTCGGCCGAAGTACGCCTGGGCCTCTCGCTTCGCGGAGTCGAGCGCGCTCTGCGCGTCGTCGGCCCGCTCGACGACCTTCATGCCCCGTCCACCACCGCCGTACGCGGCTTTGATCGCGATCGGGAAGCCGTGTTCCTCGCCGAACGCGACGATCTCGCTCGCGTCGTTGATCGGGGTCGTGGTGCCGGGCACGCTCGCGACATCGGCCCGTTGCGCGGCGAGGCGCGAAGAGATCTTGTCGCCCATGACCTCGATCGCCTCGGCCGGAGGTCCGATCCAGGCGACGCCCGAGCTCGTGACGGCCCGCGCGAAGTCGGCGTTCTCGGAAAAGAACCCGTAGCCGGGGTGCACACCGTCCACGCCGCTCTTGCGGATCGCGTCGAGGATCGCCTCGGTGTTGAGATAACTCTCGGCCGCGGACTGACCGCCGATGGCGTAGGCCTCGTCGGCGTAGCGCACGTGGGCGGCGTCGCGGTCGAGCTCGGAGTAGACGGCAACGCTTGGGATACCGAGCTCGCGGCACGTCCGCATCACGCGAATCGCGATCTCGCCTCGGTTGGCGATCAGGATCTTCGAGAGCACGGCTGCGTATCCTAAGGGTGCGCGTGCGGACGCAGCGAAGTGTCGCCGACCGTCGAACCGAGCCGCGGTACGCCGCGAGGGAGCCATGGTGATGCCGCCCGATCCCGCGGCTTGGAGCGATCCGGACCTCGCCGGTACGCGGTTTCGCGACATCCGATGGTTCGAGCGCATCGACTCCACCAACCGGTACCTGCTCGCGTGCGCGTCAGAGGGTTCTTCCGAAGGCGTGGTCGCGGTCGCCGACGAACAGACCGCCGGGAGGGGTCGGCTCGGGCGCGCGTGGGTCGCTCCCGCGGGCTCCGCGCTCCTCGTCTCGGTGTTGTTGCGGCCGGCGCTGCCCGCCGAGCGCACGCACCTCGTCACGTTGGCGGCCGGCCTCGCCGCCCTCGACGCGTTCGACGCGCTCACAACCGTGCGCGCGCGCCTGAAGTGGCCGAACGACGTCGTTGTGGACGACCGGAAGCTCGCGGGGATCCTCGCCGAGGCCGACGGAGCGGGTGCCGTCGTCGTCGGTATGGGTTGCAACGTGCAACCGGCGGCCTTGCCCGCCGAGCTGTTCGACATCGCGACCGCGGTAGCAGTCGATCGCGCGCGACTTCTCGTCGAATGGCTTCGGGCATACGACGCGCGGCTCGGGGCGCTCGACCGCGTCGTCGCCGACGCAATCGCCCGATCGGCGACACTCGGCCGGCGAGTACGCGTCGAGCTCGCGCACGAGACGTTCGAAGGCACTGCGAGCACGCTTACCGACGAAGGGTTCCTGGTTGTCGATGGCCGGGTCGTGAGCGCGGGCGACGTCGTGCACCTACGGCATGACCTCGCGGGACCGGGCGACTAGGGGTCGAGGTCGTTCGCGACGAGGTCTCGGAACGCGGCCGTGAGGCGTTCGCTCACGGGCCCGCCGACATTGCGGAGCTGCCCGCCGTCGACGCGGCTGATCGGCTGCACCTCTCGTGTCGTCGACGACAGGAACGCTTCGTCGCTCGGCGCAAGCTCTTCAATCGGCAGGTCGCGCTCCTCGGTCGGGATGCGCGACTCGTTGCCGAGTTCGAGCAACAGCGCGCGGGTCACCCCCAACAGGCACCCGGCGCTCGCAGGCGGAGTGCAGAGCACGCCATCGCGTACGAGGAACACGTTCGAGCCCGTCGCCTCACAGAGATTGCCTTTCGTGTTCGCGAAGACCGCTTCGCCCGCACCCTTCTCGCGCGCGTACGCGAGGGCGCGAACGTTGGCCGCATAAGAGATCGTCTTCAAACCGACCAGCGCGCCGCGCTCGTTGCGGGTCCAGGGCGCGATCACGACATCGACGCTCGGCGCGGCGGATTCGATCGGGAACGCGAGGATGAAGGCACTGGGCGGCCCGTCGCCTCGACCGGAGCCCGGCGGCGCGACTCCGCCGGTCACGGTGATGCGCAACCGGGCCTCGGTCAGCTCGTTGGCGCGCAACACCGCGTCGGCCGCGCCGCGCAGCTCGGAAACGTCAGGCAGCTCGAGCCCGAGTCCGTCGGCGGATGTGCGGAGCCGCGCGAGATGGCGTGTCCATGCGAACGGCACACCGCCGTATACCCGGAGCGTCTCGAACACCCCGTCGCCCACGACCAATCCGTGGTCGAGTACCGACACCTTCGCGTCGGTCAGCGCCGTGAGACTGCCGTCGATCCACGCGGTCATCAAACCTCGACCGGGAGATCGGCGCGCGCGCCGGCCGCCTGCAACAACCGTGCTCCTTTGAGCTCGGTCTCGATCCACTCGTCGCGTGCACGCGAATCGGCAACGATGCCGCCGCCGATCCCGAGGTGGGTACGACCGGCCGCGAGCGTGAAGGTTCGGATCGCGACCGCCAGCTCGACGTTTTCCCGCGCGGCGTCGATCCATCCGAACGCGCCGCAGTACACGCCCCGGCGCACGGGTTCCAGATCTTCGATGACCTGCAGCACGCGTGGCTTGGGCGCGCCCGTGACCGACGCCGGAGGAAAGGTCGCGCGCACGAGGTCGTCGAGACCGACGTCGGGCCGGAGCCGGCCGCGCACCGTGCTTACGAGGTGTGCGAGCCCCGGGTGCGCTTCGATCGCGAAGAGCGCTGGAACATTGATCGAACCGAACTCGCAGACTCGTCCGAGATCGTTGCGTGCGAGGTCGACGATCATCAGGTTCTCGGCCCGGTCTTTCCCGCTGGCGCGCAACGTCGCGGCGTCGGCGGCCGTGCCCTTGATCGGACGCGTCTCGACTTCCCGGCCGTCGACCCGCAGGAACAACTCCGGCGATGCCGACACGACGGCGACCCCCGGCAGCGCGTCGCCGAAGACGCACACGCCGGCATGCGGTGACGGGTTGCAACGAGTGAGAGCGATGAAGAGCGCGTAGGGATCGGGCGCGGCGTCGAACGTGAGCCGGCGCGTGAGGTTCACCTGGTAGCACTCACCCGCCGCGAGGAGCTCGTGTATCCGAGCGACGAGCAGCGCGTGCTCGCCCGGAGTGAGACTCGAGGTACCCGGGCGCAGGTCGATCGAAGACACCTCGGCCGGTGGCAACTCGTCCGCGACGCGTACGTCGTCGAAGCGGACGAACGCGATGTCGGGGAGTCCCAGGTCGTCGTCGATGCGAGGTTCGATGATCTCGATGGCGCGTCCCGTGTCGTACGCGATGAACCCCACCCAGAACCCGTCGCCCGCGATCTCGTCGAGCGCGGCGAACGTATCGGCGCCGCGAGCGGTGACCACGCGAACGGGCCGCCGGCCGATGATCCATCGGTCGCCGTCACGCACCACGGCGTAGCCCTGTCGCGCATCCACGGGACGAACGGTACCGCTGCGACTACCGTCGCGATCATGGAGTTCGACGCGACACCCGAGCAGGAGCAGTTCCGGGCCGTCGTGCGAGATTTCGCCGAGGGCGAGATCGCGCCAAATGCCTCGGCCTGGGACCGGGACCACGTGTTTCCCGTCGACACCGTCCGCGCAATGGGCAAGCTCGGGCTGTTCGGGCTCCCGTTCCCCGAGGAGTACGGCGGCGGCGGTGCCGACTATCTCACGTACTGCATCGCGATCGAGGAGATCGCTCGGGCCGATGCGTCGATGGCGATCACCCTCGAAGCCGGCGTCAGCCTCGGCGCGGCACCGTTCTTCTACAGCGGCACCGAGGACCAGAAGCAGGAGTATCTCGTCCCCATGATCGCGGGTGAGGCGCTCGGCGCGTTCGGGCTCACCGAAGCCGAGGCCGGTTCCGACGCGGGCGCGACGCGCACCCGGGCGACGCTCGACAGCGCGACCAACGAGTGGGTCATCGACGGCCAGAAGACCTTCATCACCAATTCCGGTACCGAGATCACGAAGTGCGTCACGATCACGGCGCGGACCGCGCCGAACGAGATCACGAACATCGTCGTCGACTCGGGCACACCCGGCTTCGTCGTGCAGCCGCCGTACCGCAAGATGGGTTGGCACGCGTCCGACACACACGAGCTCGTGTTCGACGGCTGTCGGGTTCCCGAAGATCACGTGCTCGGCGCGCGGGGCGAAGGCTTCAGGACATTCCTGCGCATCCTCGACGACGGACGAATCGCGATCGCCGCGCTCGCGCTCGGGATGGCGCGTGCGTGTCTCGACGCGTCGGTCGCATACGCGAACCAGCGTCAAGCGTTCGGCGGACCGATCGGCCGCTACCAGTCGATCGCGTTCAAGTGTGCCGACATGGCCGTCGCGGTCGAAAACGCGCGCAACCTCGTGTACAAAGCGGCGTGGCTGCGCGAGCGGGGCCGGCCGATCCGAGAGGCGGCGGCGATGGCGAAGCTGTACGCGAGCGAGATCGCAGTCAGCGCGACGCGCGACGCGGTGCAGATCCACGGCGGCTATGGCTATATCGACGAAACGCCCGTGAGCCGCTTCTACCGCGACGCCAAGATCCTCGAGATCGGTGAGGGCACGAGCGAGATCCAGCGGCTCGTCATCGCGCGGGGCTTGGGACTGCCTGTGGAGTGAGCGCCGCGTGAAGCGCGCGTGAAAACGGCATGTGCGCGTGCGATGCACGTGCTTCGCGTCAGTACAATCCTGCGTCGCGTGCTCCTCCCTCCCTTCGCGCTCACCTTCCTTCGTCGCTTCGCGATTGCATTGCTCGCGGTCGTCGTCCTGGCCTCCGTTGGCTTCGTCTCCGCCCAGGCGTACGGGAAGCGGGAATTCGCCAGGAGCCGTGTCATTCACATCGACGAAGGCATTCTCGCGACCGTGAAACCGGGTGAGCCCGCGAACTACCTGCTTATCGGCTCCGACCAGCGTCCGCCCGATGAGACTCCGCAAGAAGCTCAGGCGTACGGCAGCAACAAGGTCGTCGGAGGCCAACACTCGGACGTGATGATGGTGCTGCACGTGGATCCCGTCGCCCGCACGGGCATGTTGGTGTCGTTCCCGCGTGACCTGATGGTGCAGATTCCGGGCCACGGACGCGATCTTTTGAATGCGGCCTTCGCGTTTGGGGGGGCGGGCCTGGTGATCCAGACGCTGCAGCAGGACTTCGCGCCGCTCAAGATCAACCACTACCTCGAGGTGGACTTCCGCGGCTTCAAGAAGATTGTCAACACGATCGGTCACATCCGCATCTGGTTCTCCACGCCGGCGCACGATCCGTTCACCGGGCTCGACGTGAACCAGGCGGGTTGCGCGAGCCTCGACGGCGACCAAGCACTTGCCTATGCACGCTCTCGGCACTATTACGTGCCCAAAGACCTGCAGCACCCGGCACCCTGGGTGTGGGATTATCCGAAACAATCGGGTGGCGTCGGCTGGGTCGCCACCGGAAGCGACATCGATCGCATCCCGCGGCAGCAGTACTTCCTGCGTACGGTGAGCCAAGCCGCGATCGACAAGTCGGGGAACGACCCGCTTCGCGTCGTGCCGCTGCTCGACGCAGTCTTCGGGAGCCTCGGGCACGACCAAACCCTCAAGCAAAGTGAGTTGTACTCGCTCGCGCTGACGTTCCGCGGTCTCAATCCGGCCAAGGTCCAGATGTCGACGCTGCCGACGCTGGCCGACCCGACCAATCCCAACCGCGTCCTCGCCAAGTTTCCCGACGCGGCGGGAGTCATCGACCTGCTCTCGAAGTTCACGGCGCCGCCGAAGAAGCCGATCGTGAAGCCGCTCGCGGCCGACAAGGTGAACGTGCGGGTCGTCAACGGCTCGGGCGTGAAGGGCGCCGGCACCAAGGCGCTCGACACGTTCCTGGGCGCGGGGTTCCGGTCGGCCGGCCCGGCGCAAGACGCCGATCGGAGCGACTACCAGACCTCCGTGCGTTACGCGCCCGGCAAGTTCCGGGAGGGCTACACGGTGGCAGTGGCGGTTGGAAGCCTGAACCTCGTCGAGGCCGCGTCCGCGAAGGTCACGCTCGGCGGCGACGTGCTCCTGATCGTCGGCCGCGACTACGCGTCGCTCAAGCAACACTTCGACCTCGTCCCCCGCGCGGCCGACGCCCTCCCGTCGGTCGCGACGACTTCGACGACGGCCGGACCGACTCTGTCGACCGCGCCCTCGACGAGCTCCACAACGACGACGAGCGTCCCGCGTCGAACCGTCGACACACGCTTCGTGCCGGTCGATCCGAAGACGGGCGCCGCGTTGGTCGGATGTCCGACGAAGTGAGCCCATGAGCGCGCTGTCGCCGAAGGCGTTCCTGCACCGCCTGATCACGGCGTTCGTCGTCGCCGTCGTGCTGACGACCGCCCTCATCGTCTGCGCCTACGCGGAGGCGGCGCGCAAGGTTTCGAAAGTCGCGCGAGTGGCCATCGACACCTCGGTACTCCAGGCGGGCGGCAACTATCTGCTCATCGGTTCGGATTCGCGCGCGTTCGTGAACGGCCCGCTGGACGCGCAACACTTTGGCAGCGCACAACAACAGACGGGGCAACGATCCGACACGATCATGGTCGCCCACGTCGATGATCGGACCGGAACCGCATTGCTCGTCTCGTTCCCTCGCGACCTGTGGGTCGCCATTCCCGGGATCGGACACGCGAAGATCAACGCCGCCTTCAACGCCGGACCGCAGCGGGTGATCGAGACGATCGAGAACGACTTCGACATCCCGATCAGTCACTACCTAGAGGTGGACTTCGCGGGCTTCCGCAAGATGGTGAACGCGATCGGGACGATCCCCGTCTACTTCCCGGCACCTGCCCGCGACACGAAGAGCGGGCTCTCCGTCAACGAGGCCGGTTGCCGGCACCTCACCGGGGACCAGGCGCTCGCGTATGTGCGCTCGCGCTATTACGAGTCGCTTGTCGACGGGAAGTGGACGCCCGGCCCCTCCTCGGACCTCGGTCGGATCCAGCGCCAGCAGTACTTCTTGCGCACGCTCGCGCAGCAGACGCTGCATGCCGCGGCCTCGGCTCCTTGGAACGCGAACGGTCTGCTCGACTCCATGCTCGACAACCTCCAGCGCGACCCGTTGCTCGGGTTGTCGTCGTTGCGGGCGCTCGCGTACGCCTTCCACCGCGCCGGTGGCGTCGAGACCCACACGCTGCCGGTGAATCGGCAGTTCATCAACGGACAGGACGCGCTCGTCATCGACTCTGCCAAGGCGGCGCCGCTGCTCACTCGCCTGCGCGGCATCGGCAACCCGGCGGGGGCGCAGAGCACGACGGCATCCATCGACCCCGGCAGCGTTCACGTCTCGGTCGAGAACGGAAGCGGCCGCACGGGACTGGGTGCACGCGCGGACGACGCGCTCGGCGCCCTCGGCTTCTCGGTCGTGGGGGCGGCGACGAACGCCGATCGCAGCGACTACGCGGTGACCGAGGTCCGCTACGCGCCGGGCGCGGTGACCAAAGCGCGATTCCTGCTCTCGGAACTCGGCGGCGCGGGCAAAGTCCTCCCGCTCGATGGCGGGGCACCGTCCGGAGCGGACATCGTGCTGGTACTCGGACGCGACTACAAAGGGCTCACCCGCGTCGCGCCGAGCACGCCAACGAGCCCGGCGTCGAGCCCGGCGTCGAGCACGGCGTCGAGCAGCGCACGGTCATCGAGCGACTCCGGGGCCGCCGGCACGTCCTCCGCCTCCGCGCCCGAGGTGGGTTGCTGAGGCTGCTGAGAACGCCCTTCGGCCCCTAGACTCGCTCTTCATGTCAGGTCTCGGACGCGGCGTGCCGTGAGGGTCGCGGTCATCGGGGCCGGGTACGTCGGACTCACCACCGCCGCGTGCTTCGCGCACCTCGGTCACGACGTCCACTGTGCGGACGTCGACGCCGAGCGGGTCGCCCGCCTGAAAAAAGGCGAGGTCCCGATCCTCGAGCTCGGTCTGCGCGAGCTGATCAAGGAGGGCCTCGCGGCGCGCCGGCTCGAATTCGTGGTCGGAGCCGCCACCGCAGCCCAGAGCGCCCAGATCGTGTTCCTCTGCGTGCAGACGCCCGAGGGAACCGACGGTTCCGCCGATCTCTCGTTCGTCGAGAGCGTCGCCCGGGAGATCGCGCCGGTCCTCGCGCCGAACACCGTGGTCGTCAACAAGTCGACCGTCCCCGTCGGCTCGACGCGCTTCGTGCAGCGCGTGCTGTCGGAGGCAGGTGCGCGCGCCGAGGGCGTTACCGTGGCGTCGAATCCCGAATTCCTGCGCGAAGGTCAGGCCGTGCGCGATTTTCTGAACCCGGACCGCATCGTCATCGGATGCGAGAACCACGAGTCCGCCGTGCGGGTGAGCGAGCTGTACAAGCGCATCGACGCGCCGGTGCTGGTCACCGATCCCGCGTCCGCGGAGATGATCAAATACGCGTCGAACGCCTTCCTCGCAACGAAGGTCTCGTTCATCAACGCGATTGCGAACTTGTGCGAGGCGGTCGACGCCGACGCGCGTGAGGTCGCGATCGGGATGGGCTACGACACGCGCATCGGGTTCCAGTTCCTCCACCCGGGTCCGGGCTACGGCGGGTCTTGCTTCTCGAAGGACGTTGCCGCGCTCCTGCACATCTCGAGTGCCGCGGGGTATGACTTCGAGCTGCTCGCCGGCGTCGTCGACGTCAACGCGGCCCAGCGGGAACGAATGATCGAAAAGGTGCGCGGCGCGGTCGGCGGGAGTCTCGCCGACGTGATCGTCGGACTCTGGGGCCTGACGTTCAAGGCCGACACCGACGATCTCCGGGACTCGCCGGCAATCTTCATTGCCCGTCGCCTGCTCGAGGAGGGGGCGATCGTCCGTGCGTACGACCACGGTGCGGGTGACCGGCCGCGACAACTGGTGCCCGGCATCGAGCTCTGCGCCGACGCCTACGACGCGGCGACGAACGCCGACGTGGTCGTCCTCTTGACCGAGTGGGACGAGTTCCGGTGGCTCGACTTCGACCGGGTGCGCGATTCGATGCACGGACGCGCGATCGTCGACGCCCGCAACCTCCTCGATCCGGCCGCGATGCGCCGCCGTGGCTTCGCGTACCAGGGTGTCGGGCGACGGTAGATGGCGCGCATCGTCGTCACGGGCGGATCCGGTTTCATCGGATCGCATCTCTGCGACGTGTTTCTCGCGCGCGGCGACGAGGTCGTCGCGGTCGACAATCTGTCGACCGGCCGGCTCCAGAACGTCACCCACCTCGCCGAGCATCCGGGCTTCACGTTCGTCCGCGCCGATGTCTGCGACGACCTTCCCGTCGATGGCAATGTCGACGGCGTGTTGCACTTCGCGAGCCCCGCGAGCCCGCCCGAGTATCTCTCGGTCCCCCTCGAGACCCTCGACGTGAGCTCGCTGGGAACCCGCCGCGCCCTCGACCTCGCGCTCGCGAACGACGCACGGTTTCTGCTCGCGTCGACGAGTGAGGTCTACGGTGATCCCGACGTGCATCCGCAATCCGAGTCGTACAACGGCAACGTCGACCCGGGCGCGCCGCGCGCGGTGTACGACGAGGCGAAGCGATTCGCGGAGACGCTGACCGCCACGTACCGCCGCCTCTACGAGCTGCCGACGGCGATCGTGCGCATCTTCAATACCTACGGTCCGCGCCTGCGCCCCGCCGACGGGCGCGTCGTGTCGAACTTCATGATGCAGGCGATCGACGGAAAGCCGTTGACCATGTACGGCACCGGGATTCAGACCCGATCGTTCTGCTACGTCGCAGACGAAGTACGCGGGATCGTCGCGCTGTTCGACTCCGACGTCTGCGATCCCGTGAACGTCGGCAACCCCGACGAGCTCACGATGCTCGAGTTGGTCGACGTCGTGCGCGAGGTCACGGGCTCGAGCTCGGAGGTCGTCTTCGAGCCCTTGCCGGTTGGCGACCCGACCCGCCGCCGACCCGACATCAGCCGGGCGCGCCGGCTGCTCGGCTGGGAGCCGGCGGTAACGTTGCGGGACGGTCTGACGCGCATGCGCGACTGGTATCTGCAGGAGCGAGACCATGGTCGCGCGTGACGATTCTCCGCCTGCGAAGCTACGCAAGCTGTCGGTCGTCGTGCCAGTGTTCAACGAACGGAACACGCTCGTCGAGATCCTGCGGCGTATGCGCGCGGTCGAGCTCCCCGACGGCATCGAGCGCGAGATCATCGTCGTCGACGACGGGAGCAACGACGGCACCCGCGACGTGCTCAACCAGCTCGGCGACAGCACCGTGCGAGTTGTGATGCACGAGGCGAACCTGGGCAAGGGCGCGGCGTTGCGTACCGGCTTCGCGCACGCGACCGGCGATTACGTGTTGGTGCAGGACGCCGACCTCGAGTACGACCCGGAGGACTGGCCGAAGCTGCTCAATCCAGTGCTACGGGGAAGGGCGCGCGTCGTGTACGGATCGCGCTTCACCGGTGAGCGGCGGAACATGCTCTTGCTGCACTGGATGGGAAACCGGTTCCTCTCGATGACGACGAACGTGCTGTACAACACGACCCTCTCCGACATGGAGACGTGCTACAAGCTGTTGGAACACGATCTCGTCGACGAGATGAACCTCCAGTCCAATCGTTTCGACATCGAACCCGAGATCACCGCGAAGATTCTCAAGCGCGGCATCCGGATCTACGAGGTGCCGATCTCATACTCCGGGCGTGAGTTCGACGAGGGCAAGAAGATCACGTGGCGCGACGGATTCTCCGCATTGTGGACGCTCGTCAAGTACCGCTTCCGGGACTGACGGTCGCGTGACCCACGCCTGGGCTGCCGTCGTCGTCAACTACCGAGCGGGGTCGCTTCTCACTGATTGCGTTCGGTCCGTGCTCGCCGACTCGAGCGCGGGGGAGGTCGAGCTCGTCGTCGTCGACAACGGGTCGGATGACGGTTCGGTCGAGGCGCTTCGGCATCAGATCCCGAGCGCGCAGGTGATCAGGTCACCGGGGAACGTCGGCTACGCGCGCGCCGCGAACCTGGGGATCGCCGCGACGCGTGCGTCGATCGTCGCCGTCCTCAATCCTGATCTGACGATGGAACCCGGTACGGCGAAGGCCATGCTGGCCCGGTTCGACGAGGAGCCGGCGCTGGGCGCGTGCGGTCCGCGGATCCGCAACGTCGATGGCTCCGACTACCCCTCGGCCCGCCGTTCGCCGACGGTCGCACTCGCCGTCGCGCACGGACTGCTGGGCCTGTGGTGGCCGACCAATCCGTTCACCGCTCGTTACCGGGAGCTGGACGCCGACCCTTCGCAACCCCGCTCGGTCGACTGGGTCTCGGGTGCGGCACTCTGGCTGCGGCGCGGGGCGCTCGACGCGGTCGGAGGTTGGGACGAGCGCTACTTCATGTACATGGAGGACCTCGACCTCTGCTGGCGCCTACGGCGTTCGGGCTTCGACGTCGCGTACGAGCCGGCGGGCGCCGTCACGCATGTGCAGGGCGCGAGCACCTCGCGGAGCCCGTACAAGATGCTCGTCCAGCACCATCGCTCCGCGTGGCGATTTGCTCGGCGCCGCCTCTCCGGCGCGGGGGTGGTATTGCTGCCGTTCGCGGCGCTGTATCTCGCGACGCGTTGTCTTCTGGCGATGGCCGAGCACGCCCGGCACGCGTCCAAGGGGAGTCCCGCCCCCGGCTAGCCTTTCCCGCGTGACGAACGCCTCTCGAGCGAAGCGCAAGCGCGCCGCCGTCCGGTCCGCGAAGCGCTCCCGCCAGAACAGCTGGTGGTACGGCGTGACGGCGATCGTGGTCATCGCCGGCATTGCGGGCATCGTCTACACGCAGGCGACCAAGCCTGCGCCCGTCGGCCCGTTCCTCGCCGATTCGGGCAACCCGACGAAGAAGGACACCCACTGGCACGCGGCGCTCGGCGTGTACGACTGCGATCACTGGATGGGCGACTCCAGCGGTAGCGGTGTCTGGAACTGGCCGGCCTCGAACGCAGGCGGCAGTCCCTCGCGGGCCAAGAACCCGAACGTGTATGCGGGACTCCATAGTCACGACGACGGCGTGATCCACATGGAGCCGGCCGTGTCCGAAGATGCGGGCAAGAACACCACCATCGGCCGCTACTTCGACTACGGGGGCTGGAAGCTGTCGTCGACGGGTTTCAGCTTCCTCGGCACGACGGTGAAGAACGGCGACAAATGCGGGACCGCGCCCGGGACCTTTCAATGGGAGACCGGGAAGTGGGACGGCACCAGCGGCAAGCAGAAGTACACCGTGCAGTCCGGCAACCCCGCGTCGTACAAGGCCTCCCAGGACGACATTGTCGTGATCGCGTTCCTGCCGGCCGGCAAGTCGATCGCGAGTATCGGAGATCCGCCGTCGGTGCCGAACCTCGCGAAGGCGTTGGGCAAGGCCGAGACCGCGGGAGCGTCGACCGCGACGACGGCAGCGGCACCGGCGGTCACGGTCCCCACAACGACGGCGACGTCGAAGCCGTGAAGGCGGTCGTCCTCGTCGGGGGCGAGGGAACCCGGCTGCGACCGCTGACGTTCACGACCCCGAAGCCGTTGCTGTCGATCGCGAATCAGCCACACCTCGAACGGCAGCTCACCTGGCTGGCGTCGCACGGCGTCGACGAAGTCGTGCTGTCGATGGGCTATCTGCCCGACGCGTTCCACCGGCACTTCGCCTCCGACGACTCGGGCCACGACGTGTTCGGCGACGTCGTCCTGCGCTACGTCGTCGAGAAGGATCCGCTCGGAACCGCCGGTGCGATCCGGTTCGCGGCGGAAGGAATAGAAGAACGGATCATCGTGTGCAACGGCGACGTGCTCACGAGCCTCGACCTCGACGCGATGGTGCGCTTTCACGATGAGCACGGCGCGGAGGCGACGATCTCGCTGACCCAGGTCGAGGATCCCAGCGCCTTCGGCGTGGTGCCCACGCAGGCCGATGGCAGCGTCATCGCGTTCGTCGAGAAGCCCGCGCCCGGCAAGGCACCGAGCAACTGGATCAACGCCGGGACGTACGTCCTCGAACCGGCATTCTTGCGCCGGATCCCGCCGCGGCTCAACGTGTCCGTGGAGCGCGAGACCTTCCCGCGCATGCTGGCCCAGCCCGGACTGCTGTTGGGCTACAGGAGCGACGCGTACTGGCTCGACATCGGGACGCCCGAGAAGTACCTCGAGGCCCACGCCGACGCGCTGGCCGGCCGGCTCTCGAACCCACCCGCACCGGGCGCACGCGAAGTCGAGTCCGGTGTGTGGATTCAGGGCGACGCGACGATCGAGCCCGACGCGCGCGTCGAGGCGCCCGTCTTGATCGGCGCCGGTACCCGCATCGAGGCCGGTGCGCGCGTGCGCGCATCGGTACTCGGGCCGGCCGCGGTCGTCGAGGCGCGCGCCGAGCTCGACGGCGCGGTGGTGCACGCCGGCGCCCGCGTCTCGCATGGTGGTCGCGTACGCGACTCGGTCGTCGGCGCCTACGCGGTCCTCAAGCCCGAC
Organism: Acidimicrobiia bacterium; assembly: GCA_038213435.1. Lineage (GTDB taxonomy): Bacteria > Actinomycetota > Acidimicrobiia > IMCC26256 > PALSA-610 > PALSA-610. The sequence continues at coordinate 1,959 of JBBQTI010000014.1, read as the reverse complement.
GTCTCCCTCGCAGCCGAGACCATCGTCGGCGAGGGAGTGACCATCGCGTCCGGGACGCGGATCTCGGGCGGCCGCGTGCCGGCCGAGCGCGAGTAGGGAGCGCCGGGGGTGCAGGCGTTGGTGACGGGCGGCGCGGGATTCATCGGCTCGACGCTCGTCGATCGGCTCCTCGCCGAAGACTGGCGCGTCGACGTGATCGACGATCTGTCGAGTGGTTCGCTCGCCAACCTCGCGACGGCCCGGACGCTTCCCGATCGTCGATTCTCGTTCCACCGGCTCGACCTCGCGTCGCCGGCCGTCGTCGAGCTGATCACGCACCGGCGCCCCGACGTGATCTTCCACCTCGCCGCGCAGATGGACGTGCGGGTCTCCGTGGCGCGGCCGGTATTCGATGCGACGGTCAACGTGATCGGTTCGCTCAACGTGTTCGAGGGTGCGATCGCGGCAGGAGTGAAGAAGGTGGTGTTCGCGGGATCCGGCGGCACGCTCTACGGCACCCCGGAAAGGATTCCCACCAAGGAGAGCGCCGCGCAGCATCCGGAGTCGCCGTACGGGGTCGCGAAGAAGGCCGTCGGCGAGTACCTGTACTACTACCGAAACCAGCGCGGGCTCGAGTACACCGTGCTCGCGCTGGCGAACGTGTACGGACCGCGCCAGAACCCGCACGGTGAGGCAGGTGTCGTCGCGATCTTCTCGTCCAAGCTGCTCGACCGCGAACGCCCGTCGATCTTCGGTGACGGATCCCAGACCCGCGACTTCGTCTACGCAGACGATGTCGTCGACGCGTTCATGCGCGCGGTCGAGAAGGGCGGCGGGCTCACGTTGAACATCGGCACGGGCATCGAGACGAGCGTGCAGCAGCTCTACGACATGATGGCGAAGCTCACCGGTTTTCGCGAGGCCGCCCACCACCACGCCGCGCGCACCGGCGAGCTGCAACGCAGCGCCGTCGACGCGGGCCGCGCCGGGATCCACCTGGGTTGGAAGCCGTTCACGGTGCTCGAGGACGGCTTGGCTCGCACGCTCGAGCACTTCAAGGGTCAGCGCGTCGGCGTCCGTTGACGCCGGCGTCTCACGGGGCGAAGCGGCGGATCTCGTCGAGCGGTACGGGTGGCCGGGTCCGGCCCACGTAGGCGGGATCAGGGAGCCCGACGAGCACGAGCGCGTGCGGCAACCAGTCGACCGGCAGCGACAGCGCGTCGCGCGCCTCCTCGGGACAGAAGATGGGCGCCGCGACCCAGCACGACGCGAGACCCCGATCGGTCGCGGTGAGCATTAGGTTCTCCATCGCGGCCCCCAGGGAGAGCAGAGCCATGCCCCATTCCGCGCGCTGGCGGCGCTCGTCGGGATAGCGGTCGAGACCATTCCACGTGAGACAGCCGACGACGAACGCCGGTGCCCGCACGAGCTTCTGGTGCGAGGCGTCTACCAGCTCGTCGACGCGCTCGGTCGCGACGCCGTCGCTCAGGAGGTCGCGCCGCCAGCGCACGCCCATGCCCTGCGCGAGCGCGCGCTTGGCGTCGTGGGTATCGACGACGACAAACCGCCAGGGACGCGAATGATGGGGCGCGGGCGCGAGGCACGCGGCCTCCACGATCGCGTCGAGATCGGCGCGCGGGACCGGATCGGCCCGGAACGCCCGGATCGACCGGCGGGCCTCGACGAAGGCGGGGACCGTGCTCAGCGGAAGAGGTCCTCGCTCGTCGGGCGGATCAGCTCGCGCACCGAGCCTTCCCGAAGCCAGGCCGGATCGACGCCGCGGACGATCGCGGCCGGGACGTTCGTCGCCTTGCCCATGACGAGCTCCGCGGCGGACGCGATCTCGTCGGCGACGGCCACTTCCGTCGCCTGCAACACTCGGCCGAGCGCGTCAGTGGTCTCGCGCAGGTCCACCACGGCCGCGACGCCACTCACGCCGATGGCGACGTCGGTGAGGCCGCGCCGCCACGGCCGGCCGAA
>JBBQTI010000013.1:0-83109 GCA_038213435.1 Acidimicrobiia bacterium | reverse complement strand
GCTAGCTGTAGTTCCCAGCCAGGTTGTTCAGGCTGCCGCGTGTAGGCGGCTTGCGGGGGCTTGATGACCGAGGGCGCCGTGGGGTCGTCGGTGATTGTAGAACTGCAGCCACGGTTCGAGTGCGCGGGCGCGGTGTTCGCTGGTTTGATAGACGGCGGCGTAGGCCCATTCGCGTAAGAGCGTTTGGATGAACCGCTCGGCCTTGCCGTTGGTGCGGGGCCGATACGGCTTCGTGAAGATGTGCTTGATGCCGAGTCGCTGCACGGCGCGGGCATGGACCTTGGAGCGATAGCCGGATCCGTTATCGGTCATGATCCGCTGCACGGTCACGCCACGATCGGCGAACCAGACGATCGCGCGCTCGAGGAACTCGACACAGGTCTTCGCGGTCTGGTTGCGGAGGATCTCCACGTACGCGACGCGACTCGTGTCATCGATCGCGACGTGGCAGCACTCCCACCCAGCGCCCATCTGTGTCCATGTGCCGGGTGCGCTTCGCCCCGTCACACGATGGCCGGGACGGCGGAACCGGCCCAGTTTCTTGATGTCGATATGGATGAGCTCGCCGGGGTGACGCCGGCAATACCGATTCGGCGGCTCCAGTGGCGCAAGTCGCGAGAGCCGATGCAAACCGATCCGGGCCAACACCGCGCACACGGTGGAGACCGCCATGTCGAGTTTCACGGCGATCGCGGTGCACGTCATCCGCAACCGACGTAACCGCTCGATCGTCACCTCAACACGCGCCGGGGTCCGATTCGGAATCCGTTTCGGTGTCGACGACTGATCGTTGAGCTCGTGATCACCGGCGCGCCAGCGACGCAGCCACTCATAGGCCCGGCGTTCGCTGATCCCAGCTGCTTCCGCAGCCTCAGCGACCGTCCAACCTTCTTCGTCGACACGCGCACACATCAAACGGCGCTGTACAGGAGTGAGCTTCGCGTTACCGTGTAATTTCACCGGGTCTCCTCGGATCTGAAGGCGTAGACACCCTCAGTCTCCAAGGAGACCCGGCCTGAACAACGTCATTGGGAACTACAGCTAGCAGACCGTGACGATGGGTCGACTCCGGCTCCGCCGCCTCCCCCGGCTCCGCCTGGGTCTGGTTTTCGCCCGGGAGTGGTCGGGGCCTCTATGTTTCCGACATGGCAGTTTCTCGCAAGCCGGCCCGTACAGCCGGCGCGCCACCCAAACGCCCCACCGATCTCGAGGCCGCGGCCGCCCGCCAACGCGCTCGGGAACGGGCCGGCGAAGACGAGCATCCCCGCAAGAGCGGTCCCGCGCGGGGCGGCAAGGGCTGACGTTTCAGGCCCCAGGCCGGTCCGGCACCCACGGACAGGTCAGGCCTCGACCGGTCCGGGCCGCACGATGTAGTCGTCGGCCGCCTCGTCCCATTCCATCTCGATCAGTCCGCGAGCCCGGGCGGCCTTGCAGAACTGCAAAAACCCGCCGTAGCCGAAGCGCTTCTCGCTGAAATCGGGTTCGACCTTGCGCAGTTGGGTCTTCAGGCCCGACAGGTGCGGCGGACCCGATTTGGCGGCGAGCCGGGCGACCACGGACCGGAGCAGGGCGAACGCGGCCTGCTCGTCGTGGGCCTCGGTCGGGAAGCTCACCTCTGGATCGCCCTGCCCGGGGCCGGGCGACAACGCGACGAGGCCCTGCTCCTCGAGGTGACGCAGCAGCTCCGAGAACCCCCGGAACCCGTACGTCGTCTCGCTGAACGTCGGGTCCTTGCGCAGGATCGCGCGCTTCAACATCGACGCGAGCACCGGGCCGCCGGCGCTGCGGGAGAGCCCGGACAGCGTCTGCGTGACGAGGACGCCGAGGTCGGCTTCCTCTTCCCTCGGCGGCGGCTGTTCGTCCTCGGCGATGGGTTCTTCCTCCGCGGGCTTCTCCCCCCGCTTGGCGCGCGCCGCGCGCGCCGGCGTGCGACGCTGCGCGACCGGCTCGACTCCCTCGAGTCGTTCATAGAACAGGAACTCGTCGCATGCGGGGGGCAGCAGCGCCGAGGTCGAAGCCTCGACCCCGATGCCGATGACCCGCCGGTTGAGCTCGCGCAGCTTGTGGACCAATGGCGTGAAGTCGCTGTCGCCCGTACCCAACACGAACGTCGTGATGTAGTCGCGCTCGAAGCAGAGCTCGACTGCGTCGACTGCCATCTTGATGTCGGCCGCGTTCTTGCGGACCGATCCCATCCGCTGCGGGATCTCGATCAGCTCGACGTGGTGGCGGGTGAGCATCCGCCGGTCTTCGTCGAACCGCGACCAGTCGGCGTACGCGCGGCGGACGACCACCCGCCCCCGCTCGGCGAGCGCGTCGGCGACCGGCCGGAAATCGAACACGTTCAAGTGAAGCTGTTCCCGCGCGCCGATCGCGAGGTTCTCGTAGTCGAGGAACAGTGCGATCCGCTCTTCGTCGTTGGTCACGCGGCGCGACGATATCGGCAACGAGCCATTTCCACGATGTGCGTCATGATGACGACGATGGATCGACCCGAGCATTCCCGCGTGGGCCCGCCTCGGATCGCGGCCCGCGCGGCGGTCGCGGCCGCGCCCCTGGGGTTCGTGCTCGCGGCGTCGAAGAATCCGCATACGGACGGCGCCGGTTCCGGGCTGCTCATACTGGTCGCGTCGGTGGTGGGCGTGCTGGCCACTCGCCGTCTCCCCGCAAACCGCGCGCTCGCCGTCGTCGGCGGCGCGGTCGCGGCGGCCGCCGCGTGGCTCCTCCCCCAACGCGACGACCTGGGAAGCGCCCTGATCCTCGCGGTGCTGTTCGCCGTGGGCGCCGGCATCGCGACGGAACCGCCGCCACCGTCACGCGTGACCCGTGATTGGGGACTCACCGCAGTCGCCGTGACGTTCGCGCTCTACTTCACGGTTTCGCAGGACGTCTTGCTCGCCGTCGTCGTAATCGCGGTGATCGCCGCGTCCGCGGCCACCGCGGTCGGTTCCCTCCCGACGCGCACATCGAGCCGAGGCCGCGCGACCGTCTTCGGCACCGTGTTGCTCGCGACGACGCTCGTCTTCACCGGATACATCGGCGCGGAGACTCCCGGCGCGACGTGGTTCGGCGGCGGCATCGTGCACGGACCGGTCGACGGCGGTCAGGTGGCACTGACGTTCGACGACGGACCCAACCTCGGGACGAGCGAGAAGATCATGGCGATCCTCGACGCGCACGGCGTCAAGGGAACCTTCTTCGAGGTCGGCAAGGCGATCGACGCCAATCCTCAAATCACGCGCGCGTTGTACGAGGACGGTCAGCTCCTCGGCAACCACTCGTACCACCACGACCAATGGCGCTGGCTCGATCCCCGCTATCCCGAGCTGGAGCGCACGCAGGCCGCGTTCCGGCGGGCGATCGGTACGTGCCCGGTTCTCTACCGCCCACCGCACGGCGACCGCACACCGTTCCTTGCGCAGGTGGTGCGCGACCACCACCTGCGCATGGTGCTTTGGAGTGTCTCGGCCGGCGATTGGGCGACGAACGACGCCCAACTCGTCGCGCGACGCATCCTCGCGGGCGCACGCCCCGGTGCGATCCTCCTGCTACACGACGGACTCGACGGCAACCCGTCGGCCGACCGCGAGGTTCTCGTGAAGGCGCTGCCCCTCATCCTCGACGGCCTGCGCGCCAAGGGCCTCTCCGCGGTTCGCCTCGATCGCCTGCTCGGCACCGGCGACTACCGGAGCTGCTGACGCAACGGCCCATCTACGCGAAAGAGCCGCCGGCACCTTGCACCGGCGGCTCCCGCGAATTGACTCGACGTCAGACGACTCGGACGTTCTGTGCCTCCTGGCCCTTGCGGCCCTGCGCGACGTCGAACTCGACACGCTGGCCCTCGTCGAGGGTCTTGTATCCGTCACCCTGGATTGCGGAGAAGTGAACGAACACGTCTTCGCCTTGCTCGCGGGAGATGAAGCCGTAACCCTTTTCGGCATTGAAGAACTTGACCGTACCTTGTGCCACTACATACTCGTTTCTGATACGCGACCGACCGACCAATTCGACCGGCTCGCCGTAGAGCAGTGTATTGGGAACGCCGGTCTCCCGTTAACCTTGCCCGCCTACGGTGTGGGCGGGACCGCTCGGGGGGCGCCAGTGCTGGTCGAAGCCGAGGGTGTCGTATTTGTCGTCCTCATCGCGTTCTGGATCTGGGCGATCCTCGACGTCATCGCGACCGACTCCCGGCTGTGCCGGAATCTGCCGAAAGGTGTCTGGCTGATCCTCGTGTTGCTCCTTCCCGACATCGGGTCGCTCGCGTGGCTCCTGCTCGGCCGCCCGGGGAAGGGAAGCTGGAAACCGGGATCGACCGATTACTCCGCGCCTCGCCGCCCGATCGCGTACGAGGGCCATCCGCGCTACAGCGCAACGCCCGAGATCACCGACCGCCGTTCCCAGGAGCTCGATCGTCGTCTCGAGGCCTGGGAGGCCGAGCAGCGCGTCAAGAAACCCGAGCTCGACCGACGCGAGGCGGAGTTGCGCGAGCGCGAGATCGAAACGCGCGAACGCAGGTCCGAGCAGTAGATCGACGCGCCGGCGAAGAGCTCGCGATCAGGCCGCGGGCACCCGCGCGCGAAGCAGCGCCTCGTTCGGATTCTCCGGTAGCTCGAGCAGCGGTCGCGCGAGCTCGTCTCGAGTAGGTCCGAACCGATCCGCGAGCGGCTTCAGCGCGGCGACGTCGAAGTCGTAGAGCTTCGCGACGTTGTCGGTGAGGATGCGTTGCATGTCAACGGGGCTCCAGTCCGAGAAGACCTGGCGCAACGCCTCGCGCGAAAACGGGTACGTGCCCTCGTCGTGGGGGTAGTCGGAACCCCACATGAATTTATCGAGCCCGACCGTCTCCTTCGCGGCGCGGGCGTCCGCCGGGCCGGGAAAGCTCACGCCGAGCCACACGTTCTGCTGGAAGTACTCGGTCGCGGACTTCGGGAGTATGTGCTCGGGCGCGAACCGCAACTCGCCGATCGCCCCGTGCTTCTTCACCCGCTTGAGCACGTCGTCCATCTGGGCGAGGAAGGGCGGGATCCAGGCGCATCCCTGCTCGGTCATCACGAACTTGAGCTTCGGGAACCGCTCGAACACCCCGGAGAGCAACAGGAAGATCAGCGGTCGCCGGGAGTAGTTGCCCAGCTCCGTGATCTGGATCAGCGCGGACGACGGGTGCGGGAGGTACGACGGACCACCGACGCCGCCGTGACAGTTGATCGGCACCTCGAGGTCCTCGCACACCGCCCACAGCCGGTCGTAGTCGGTGTGGTTCAGCGGCTTGAGCCAGGTCGCGTCGGGCGGGATCGGCGGGAGCAGGGCACCCCCGCGCAAGCCGTGTTCCTTGATCCAGCGAACGTCTTCGATCGCGTCGTCGAGATCGTTCACGAAGATCTGGCCGATGCCGGCGCGGCGCTCCGGGAACTGGCCGCAGAAATCTTCGAGCCACCGATTGTGCGCGCGCACGCCGGCGAGCCGGTGCTCGTACTGCTCGGGCGTGGCCGGCGGTGCGAAGAGCACGAAGCTCGGAAAGAACGGCGGCACGGTATTGGGGAAGATGACCTCGCCGACGATGCCGTCCGCGTCCTGCTGGCCGTTGCGCATGTCGTTGTCCCAGTTGCGCCAACGGCGCTGGTCGCCCAAGTCCTTGAACGGGTTCTTGTACTTGGCGCGCCAGGCGTCGAAATCGTCGTGGTACTTCGACTCGAGGAACTCGCGGTACTGCGCGTGACTTCCGCCCGCGTGCGTGTCGGACGAGATGATCGTGTAGTGCCCATCGGTCATTGACGACACGAGTCCTCCTGCGAGCGCGATAACTAGAACGAGATTCTAGTATAGTGAAGCTGATGTCCGACGCCAACTCGCCGCTCACCCTTGCCCAACAGGCCCGCCGCGACCGGATCGTCGACGCCGGGCTCGCGCTGCTCGCCGAGCGTGACTACGACAGGATCCAGGTCAAGGACGTCGCCGAGAAGGCGAACGTCGCACTGGGCACTCTCTACCACTACTTCTCGTCCAAGGAGCACCTCTTCGCCGAGGTCCTCGTCCGCTGGGCGGGGACGCTGCGCACGAACATCTCCCGCAATCCGCTCCGAGGCACGACGGACACGCAGCGTCTCACGCAGGTGATCAACCGATCGGTACGCGCGTTCCAGCGTCAGCCGTCGTTGGCGCGACTCGTCGCCACGCTCGAGATGTCGGCCGATCCGTTCGCAACCGAGATCCTCGCCCGCCTCGCGCACACGACCAATGACATCTACCTCGAAGCGATCCACGATAACGATCGGGACACGGCGCATCGCATCGTCTCGGTGGTAGACGCCGTGCTCGCCTCGCGCCTGCGATCGTGGGTGGCGGGCCGGAGCTCGATCACAGCCGTAACCGACGACCTGGCCGACGCGATCAGCTTGTTGCTCGACCCGAGTTCACGCCGCCCCGACGCTCGTCGCTCCGAAGTTCGTCGCTCCGAAGTTCGTCGCTCCGAAGTTCGTCAGACGGCGCGCTCGTAGTACAGCGGTTCGCCATTCTCCTGCGCGAAGTAGACGCGGCCGCGCCGGTAGGCGAGCACGAGCCCGGAACGCACCGACACGAGCGCGTCGTCTCGCTCGACGGCCCAGAGCTCGCGGTCGCTCGCGCGTATGAAATCGTGGCCGCGCTCGGCGTAGGCGAAGACCGCCCCGTCGTCGAATCGGCACAAGCACCGAGGAAGCGCGTCGCCAATGGAATCGACGGATGGCGCGTTCGAGGGTCCGGTGGTCCGAAGAAGGTCCGTCTGCAAAGCCATGAGGCCCCCTTACCCGCCGCCGATGTGGAGCAAGCCTACCGGTGACAGGCGGTCCGGACCAGGGGTCAAACCGGTCACGCGGTGGCGGATTCCATGCGCGCGAAGAGCACGGAAGCGGTCGCCGCGTCCGCCGGAAGAAAGGTCTCGAGCGACAGCTCCGCGAGTGTGATATCAAGCGCAGTACCGAACGTTGCGATCATCGTCATGAGGGCAAGTTCGCCCGCGTCCGTTCGCAGTCGCATAGGCATCGCGATCGGGCGCGCTGCCTCCGTCGCGGGCGGCACCGCGACGCCCATGTCCGCGGCATAGCCAACCAACTCGAGTTCGAGCTCACGCAGTTCTTCGTCACCTGTAACAGCGATCTGCCGCCTCAGGTTGTCGATGATGTGCGCGCTCCACTGCGCGATGTTCGCGATCCGCGGCGCGACGCCCTTGGGATGCAAACTCACTCGCAACACGTTGCAGGTCGGCGCGAGCAGCTCGGGCGCGACGCCGTCGACGAGCACCGTCGCGGCGCGGTTCGCACCGACGAGCTGCCACCGGCGATCGACGAGGATCGCCGGATACGGCTCGTGCGCCGCCAGGATGCGTTCGACCGCTTCGCGTACCGATTGCATCTCGGGCGCATGGAAATCGGTGGCGTGATACGTCGGCGCGTATCCCCCGGCGATGAGCAACGGGTTGCGCTCGCGCAGCGGGACGTCGAGGTTCTCCGCGAGATGCAACAGCATCGCCCGGCTCGGTCGCGAGCGACCGGTCTCGACGAAGCTGAGGTGACGCGCCGAGATGCCGGCGGTCGACGCGAGCTCGAGCTGGCTCATCCGTCGGCGGATGCGCCAGTCGCGCAGCAACTGTCCCGCGGGTGCGCCGGCCGAAGTCTCGGTTGAATCGAGCATCGAGATCACCGTAGCGACGAGCGCGCGCCCGGGCCATTACCTCCGAGGGAATCGACGAGCGTCGCATCGCAGCGCACACTCGCCTCATGACGACAACAATGCTCTCCCGCACGCACGTTTCCGCCGGATGCCTAGCCGAATACGAAGCCTTCGCCGCTCTGATCGAGGGCTTGAACGACAAGGAATGGAATGCCACGACTCGGTGCGTGGGATGGCAGACGCGCGACGCGGCCGGCCACGTGATCGGACTCGCGGAGGACACCGCGGCCGGCGTCCCCGGGAGCCGTAATGCCGAAGAAGAGGCAGCCTCGGTCCGCCACGAGCCGCCCGCCGGCGCCGCCGCGCGCCTGCGTACCGCGACCGCGACTCTGGGCGCGTTGGTCGACGCGATCGATGACGACGCGTGGAACGGTCCGAGTGGGGTACCGGATCTCTCGCTCGGCGAAGGTGTACTGACGCTCTGGTACGACACCTACGTGCACGCCGACGACGTCCGCGCCGCGATCGGCCGGACGCCCGAGCGAGGTCCGGGCCTCGACGCCACGATCGCGTATCTCGCGGGGCAGCTGACCGCGAAGAGTTGGGGTCCGGCGACGCTGGCGCTCGACGATGTCGGCCGACACGACGTGAGCGGCGGCGGACCGGAGATCACCGGGGACGCCCTGCAGTTCGCGCTCGTGGCGACGGGCCGCGCCGATGCCTCGACCATCGGCCTCGACGGCGACGTCAGCATCTACTGATCGAGCGTCTACCCATCAGCGAGCACCTCTCGCACTGCGCGTTCGAAGCGGCGGCAGCGCTCGTCGTTGGCGCCGACGATCGCGACGATCCAACGCCGAACGTCGTCGAGGTCGAGGGTGCCGGCCGTCAGGAGCAGCATCTGCTCGATGTCGATCCAGTCCTTGCGCCGGTTGAAGGCCACCTTGCAGACGAGGAGGTCTTCCGGCGCGAGAACGGGGATCGTCTCGCTCCCGAACGGGACCCGGCGAATTCGCTGCGCCGCGTGATAGTGGAACACGTCGTACGCGAAGAAGAGATCGACCGGTGTGAGCCCCCAATGCAGTCGGGTCTGACCGTCGCGTAGCACGAGGCGCCGGTCGGCCGCAGAGGTGCGAATACCGAGCGAGGCGAGCACCTCGGCCACGCGATCCACCTCGTCGGGCGGGACGAAGACGTTCACGTCGACGTCGACGGTCGCGCGGGGCTCCCCGTAATAAGCGAGCGCCAGGGCCCCCCCGAACGCGAACGGCACGTCGGATGCGCCGAGCACATGCGCGAGCGCGGTGATCTTCTCGCTCAGCGATGGCTCGGGCGCAGTCGTCACCCGTGGCCGTTCGAGGTCAAACGTGGAAATGACGAGGTCGGCGGACGGGGTCGCGACGGAATGCGGCTCGCGACGTCGAGGAGATCGCGCAGGGCCCGACCTCTCGTAGCATCGTCGACGCCGATCCACTCGACCGCTGATTCCAGACTGTCGGGCAACTCGGACTTCTTCCGCGGCAGGGCGCGCCGAAGCTCCGCGGCGAGGGCAGGGGGTAACGGCTCGCCGTGGCGAAGCTGCGCGAGCAGTTCGGTCGCGCTCGCGGCCGCCTCGTGCGAACGCCGAGGTGCGCCGAGCGCGGCGGCTCGAGCCCGGACCTTTGCCTCGTCGAACGGTCGGCGGGCCCGGCCGGCCGCTTCCGCGATCACGCCGGCGGTCAGCACCCGAAAGGTCGCAAGCGTTCGCGCTCGCGGACCCGCCGGAGTGCTCACCGATTCCCTGATCTCGTATCTCGTATCTCCCCGACCGTCGGGCCGGGCCACCACATACGTCATAGTGGGCAATATACCACTAGAACGGCGGCGATAGCGTCCGGCCCGTGGCGCGGGCTGACGACGCGATCGAGCTCGAGATCGACGGGCATCCGGTACGCGTCACGAGCCCCGGCAAGGTGCTGTTCCCGGAGCGGGGCGAGACCAAGCTCGACCTCGTGCGCTACTACCTCGCGGTCGCCGAGCCGATCATGCGCACGATGGGCGGCCGACCCGTGCTCATGCAGCGGTACCCCCACGGAGCGACCGGCTCGTCGTTCTTTCAAAAGCGCGTGCCCGACAATGCGCCCGAATGGCTCGAGACCACGATCGTCAGCACGCCGAACGGCACGACCTCCCGCGCGCTGGTGGCTTCGGATCTCGCGCACATCGCGTGGGCGGTGAACCTCGGCTGCCTGGGTTTCCATGTGTGGCCTTCGCACGCGTCCGACCCCGGCCACGCCGACGAGCTGCGCATCGATCTCGATCCGCAACCGGGTACGACGTTCGAAGAGGCGCGCACCGCCGCGGTCGGTGTGCGCGCGCTGTTCGACGAGCTCGGCATCGAGGCGCATCCAAAGACCACGGGGAATAGCGGGATCCATGTGTACGTGCGGCTCCGTCCGCAGTGGGACTCGATGCAGGTGCGCGCGGCCGCGGTCGCCGCGGCGAGGGAGCTCGCCCGGCGCAATCCCGCGCTCATCACCGACGCGTGGTGGAAAGAGGAGCGCGGAGAGCGGATCTTCATCGACTTCAACCAGAACGCGCCGCACAAGACGATCTTCGGCGCGTGGTGCGTCCGGGCACGCGAAGGCGCGCAGGTGTCGACGCCGTTCGAATGGAGCGAGCTCGCGACGATCGACGCCGACACGCTGACGATCGCAACCGTTCCGGCGCGGGTCCAGGAGCTTGGCGACCCGTGGGGTGACATGCCCGCCGCGCCGCAGTCGATCGAGCCACTGCTCACGATGTATCAGCGCGACCTCGATAACGGGATGCAGGACGCGCCCTGGCCGCCTCAGTATCCGAAGATGCCGGGCGAACCGCCCCGCGTCGCGCCGAGCCGAGCCAGGAAGGTCAAAGACGAGTGACGTTCCAGGGCTGGCCGGACGCCGCGCTCGAGTTCTACGTCGGTCTGGAGGCCGACAACTCGAAGGCGTATTGGCACGCAAACCGGGCGACCTATGACGAGTGCGTGAAGGCGCCCTTTCTCGAGCTGTCGGCAGTGATCGGCCGGGAGTTCGGGACACTGCACGTGTTCCGGCCCAACCGCGACACGCGTTTCTCCAAGGACAAGACCCCCTACAAGACTGCGGCGGCCGCGGTGACCGAGGGTGAGGGTGGTGCCGCGTACTACGTGCAGATCTCGGCGGAGGGCCTGTACGTGGGCAGCGGGTACTACATGCTGGCGAGCGATCAGCTGCAACGGTTCCGCGACGCGGTCGTCGACACGCGAACCGGGCCGAAGCTCGCAAGCGCAGTCGAGGCATTGCGCAAGAAGAAGTACGAGGTCGCGGCGCGCGAGGCCCTGAAACGCGCGCCTCGCGGTATCGACCCCGACCATCCGCGCGTGGAGTTGCTACGCATGAAGGGCATGCACGTGGGTCGCGTGTTCGGCGCACCCCGCTGGCTGCACACCAAGGGTGGGGCGGAACGGATTGTCGCGGCGTGGCGCGACGCGGCGCCGGTGAACCGGTGGCTCGACCGCCACGTCGGTCCGAGCACCCTGGCCCCGCCCGAACCCGACTGATCACTCTGCCGGCACGCCGCCCGTAGGCTGACCGCAATGTGCGGCATCGTCGGGTTTGCCGGCTCGGATCCCGAGCGGTTGCAGCGGATGCTGCGTTCGATCGTGCACCGGGGGCCCGACGGGCAGGGCACCGACATCGGGACGCACTTCTCGATCGGGATGCGCCGGCTCGCGATCATCGACGTCGCGACCGGTGACCAGCCGCTCTACAGCGACGACCACAACCTCGCACTCGTGTTCAACGGCGAGATCTACAACCACGCCGAGCTGCGCCGGGAGCTCGAGCAGAAGGGTCGACGGTTCGTCACCCACCACTCCGACAGCGAGGTCATCCTGCGCGGCTTCGAGCAATGGGGCCGCAACGTCGTCGACCACCTGACCGGCATGTTCGCGTTCGCGATCTCGGATCACGAACGCGGCGAGCTCTTCCTCGCGCGCGACCGGCTCGGCATCAAGCCCCTGTACTACGTCGACGGCCCCACCGGCTTCGCGTTCGCGTCCGAGCTCAAGGCGCTCTTCCAGGACGGGGCCGTGCCGCGCCGTCCCGCGGTCGACGCGCTGCGGCGCTTCCTCTTGTTCCGTGTGCACGACGACGGCGAGGACACCTTCTTCGACGGCGTGAAGCGACTGCTACCCGCGCACACGATGCTGGTCCGGCCCGATGGGATCGTGAAGGTCGAGCGCTACTGGAATCCGCCGGTGAATCCGGAGTTCGCGTCGAGCCGAAGCGATGACGACTACGCGCAAGAATTCGCGAGCCGCTTCGACGACGTCGTGAAACGACATCTCATCTCGGACGTACCCGTCGGCGTCCCGCTCTCGGGCGGGCTCGACTCCAGCGGCGTGGTGTCGACCATGGCCCGGCTCCGGTCGAGTGGCACGAACCTGCACACCGCGGGCCTCTACACCTTCTCCGCTCTGTATCCGGGCCAGAGCATCGACGAGAGCGAGTACATCGGCGAGGTCGAGCGCGCGGTCGGCAGCATCTCGCACTACGTGTACCCGAAGCTCGACGAGTTCTGGAACGAGATCATGGAATGGATGTGGTATCAGGAGGAGCCAACGATCGCGTCGGCGCCCTACGCGTACTACTCGGTGTACCGGCTCGCGAGCGCGCACGTGAAGGTCATGGTGAGCGGTAACGGCGGCGACGAGCTGCTGGCCGGCTACATCCCCTACTTCCGCACCTACCTCAGCTCCGCGATGACGCAGCGCCACTATCTCGCGGCCGCCCGCGAGGTCGTGAAGGGCCGCGACCTCTACAAGAAGTACGCGGGCGAGCTGATCCGCTCGAAGCTGCCCGGACGGGCAACCAACCCCGTGAGCGCGCGCGAGCTGCTCCAGCCGGGTTCGTCGGTCGCGACCGCGCACTTCCGCGCGCACAAGAATCTCAACGAGCGCCTCGCGAGCGACGTGCTGCAGTACTCGACCCCCGATCTCCTTCGCTACGAGGACAAGAACTCGATGGCGTTCTCGATCGAGGCCCGGGTTCCATTCCTCGACCACGAGCTCGTCGAATTCATCTTCTCCCTGCCCATCGACCAGAAGATCAAAGGTGGCTGGAACCGCGCGGTGTACCGCAACGCCATGAAGGGGCGCATGCCCGAGAAGAACCGGCTCCGACGCTCGAAGATCGGCTTCACCAACCCCGACATCACGTGGATGAAGGAGAAAGCGCCGGAGATCCGCGCGATCTTCTCCTCGTCCGAGCTCGCGTCGCGCGACCTCTACAACCCCGCGCAGCTGGTGACCGCGTGGGACGAGTACCTCGCGGGCCGTCCGGGTGACGGCCTCATCTTCTGGCGCGTGCTGGTCACCGAGCTCTGGATGCGCCGGTACATGGATCAGGCGGTGGCGGTGTGACGATTCGACGCGCGCAGGGGGTCGACTACGAGCGGATCCCGGTGCAGACGCACCTGATCCACATCAAGGAACCGCTCGAGCCGGTCTTCGACGAGTACGCGAAACCGGTGCTGCAACCGGGAGACTGGCTCGCGGTGTCCGAGAAGTTCGTAACGATCTCGCAGGGACGGGTGATCCATCATTCGGTCGTACGGCCCGGCGTGCTCGCCAAGCTGCTCGTCAAGGGCGTCACCAAGCATCCCGACGACGTCGGCTACTCCGACCCCCGCAAGATGCAGGTCGCGATCATGCAGGCGGGGTGGTGGCGCATGTTGGTCGCGATGATCATCGGCGCGATCAGCCGGCTCGTGCTGCGCCGCCGCGGCGACTTCTACCGCATCGCCGGTCACCGCATCTCCGAGATCGACGGCTTCAGTCCCGCGACGGTGAAGCCCTTCGACGAGTTCGCGATGCTCGGACCGGCGAACCCCGACGCCGCGGCCGAGGAAATCTCGCGACACCTCGGCGTACCGGTTGCCATCGTCGACGCCAACAACATCAACGTCGAGGTTCTCGGAACGAGCCCGGGCTTCCCCGCCGACGTGTCGGTCGTCCGCGAGATATTGCTCGACAACCCGCTCGGCCAGAATGACGAGCTCACGCCGATCATCGTCGTACGACGTCTCGGCTAGAGACGCGCGGCATGGCCCGCGGCTTTTGACATCTTCTTGACGGTCTCCGATGCGTTCCTGATACCGCGTTGACGGGTGTCCTGGTGTGATGAGACGGGCGGCCGACCGGCCGCCCGCGCGCATCGCGGGAGCCACCCTTGCTGACCGAGCCGACACCGACAACCAAGATGGCTTCCCTCGTCGAGGACGGAACCTCTCGGCCGATGCCCGTGCCGCTGGTCCCGGGCCTGGAGCTGCCACCCGACAGCGTGCGTTACCGCTTGAAGAACAAGCTGCTCGGTCCGCCGCTGCACACCGAGCAGCTCGAGCACGAACGGCTGGGCAAGCCGACCGCGCTGGCCGTCTTCGCGTCGGACAACCTGTCGTCGTCGGCGTACGCGACCGAGGAGATGCTCCGGGTCCTGATCCCCGTCATCGGGCTCGGCGCGTTCGCGCTCGTCGTGCCGATCACGACCGCGTTGCTCGTCGTCCTCTTCTTCTTGATCCTGTCGTATCGCCAGACGATCAAGGCGTACCCAACGGCCGGCGGCGCCTACATGGTCACGCGCGACAACTTCGGTTTGCTCCCTGCGCAGGTCGCCGGCGTCGCGCTGCTCACCGACTACGTCCTGACCGTCTCGGTTTCGGTCGCAGCCGGCACGGCTGCACTGGCGTCGGCCTTCTCGATCTTCGATCCGTGGATCCTGTGGATCTCGATCGCGTTCGTGATCGTGATCGCGTGGGGCAACCTGCGCGGGGTACGCGAGTCGGGGAAACTCTTCGCCCTGCCCACCTACTTCTTCATCGTCAACATGGCGGTACTCATCGGCATCGGGGTGTTCAAGGCGATGAACGGCAGCTTGGCCCGCGCCAACTATGCGCATACCGACGGGCTGATGCACGTTGGCAGCAGGGGCACCGGGCTCCTTGCCGGAGCGAGCCTCGCGCTGGTACTGCACTCGTTCGCGTCCGGCGGTGCGGCCGTGACCGGCGTCGAGGCGATCTCGAACGGCGTACCCGCGTTCAGGAAGCCGGAATGGAAGAACGCGCGCGACACCCTCGTCATCATGGGTTCGCTGCTCGGCGTCATGTTCCTCGGGCTGTCGATCATGGACGCGAGGATGCACGTCATCCCGTTCATCAACGGCACACCGACCGTCATCTCCCAGATCGGCAAGCTCGCCTACGGCGGCGGCGCGCTCGGCAACACCCTCTATTACTGCCTGCAGGCCGGCACGATGCTCATCCTCGTGCTCGCGGCAAATACGAGCTTCGCCGACTTTCCGCGGCTCGCGTCGTTCCACGCGGGCGACAACTTCATGCCCCGCCAGCTCACGAAACGCGGCCATCGGCTCGTGTTCTCGAACGGCATCATCTTCCTCGCGGTCGCAGCCATCGTCCTGCTCTTGGCAACCGACGCCAAGGTCGACCGGCTCATCCCGCTCTACGCGATCGGCGTGTTCACCTCCTTCACGCTCTCGCAGGCCGGCATGGCCAGGCACCACATCCGCGAGAAGGAAGCGGGCTGGCGCTGGGGCCTGTTCATCAACGGAACCGGCGCGGTGCTGTCGCTGGTCGTCGACATCGTGATCGGCGTCTTCAAGTTCACGCATGGCGCGTGGGTCATCGTGGTGTTCGTGCCGATCATGGTCGTTTTCCTCGTGCGGCTCGCGAAACAGTACGAGAAGGAAGATCACGCCCTCGCGCACGACGTGCCCAAGGCCGTCGCCGCGCCGATGCGCAAGCGGCTCGTCGTGATGGTGTTCGTCGACCGTCTCGACCTCGCGGTTGCCCGCGCCATGCAGTTCGGTCGCGCGTTACGACCCGACGAGCTGCGCGCCGTGCACTTCGTCATCGACCAACACCATGCCGACGAGCTCGCGGCCGAGTGGCGGGAACACGGCTTGACCAACCTCGGCCTCGAGCTGATCGACTGCCCCGACCGTCGCCTCACGCGGGCCGCGGTAGAGACCGTCGCGCACGAGCTGAGCTCGGGCGATTCCGAGGTGTGCGTGCTGCTGCCCGAACGCAAGTTCAACGGTGCGTGGCACCGCGTCCTCCACGACCAGACCGCCGAGTCGCTGTCACGCGACATCTCCCGGCTGCCGCACGCGAACGTGACGATCGTGCCGTTCCACTTCGACGACCGCGGAACGATCTCCGTCGCCGACGCCGTCACGACGCCGGGCATGAACCGAAGCGGCGGGGCGAACGGCAAGGCCAAGGCCGGCGGCAGGGTGCTCACGGACACCGTGCGGATCGTGCGACCCGCGGGCACGACGCCGATCGGCGACGTGCGCTGCCGGCAGCGCGTGAGAGTGCACGGCCGGGTCCAGGCGATGCGAGTCGAGCCGCTCGGCGGCAGCCCGTGCCTCGAGTGCACCGTCGTCGACGAGACCGGCGGCGTCTCGGTCGTGTTCTTCGGCCGCCGCCAGATCGTGGGCCTCGCGATCGGTGCCACCATCACCGTCGAGGGCATGGCGATCGACCACCACGGACGGCTCGCGATCGTCAACCCGGTATACGAGCTTCGCTGACCCCGCGGCGCGCTCGAGGGCGCGCGACGATGTCGGGGTGAGCATCTTCAACGACGACCACCGCTACTGGCAGGATCACTTCGACACCCGTCGCGTCGCCGACCGGATCGACGAGCTGCTCGTGAGTGAGCGCATAGACGAGAACACCAAGTCCTTCATCGAGTCGCGCGACATGTTCTTCCTCGCGACGTGTGATGCCGATGGCAACCCGCAGTGCTCCTACAAGGGCGGTGACCCCGGATTCGTACGTGTCGTCGACGAACGGACGATTGCCTTCCCGGTCTACGACGGCAACGGGATGTTCCTCTCGATCGGCAACATCCGCGCCCACGCCAACGTCGGCCTGTTGTTCATCGACTTCGAACAGCCGAACCGCGTACGCGTCAACGGCGTCGCGACCGTCGACCCGCAGGATCCGCTCGGCGCCGAGATGACCGGCGCGACGCTCGTCGTACGGGTGCGGACCGCGCAGGTCTTCCCGAACTGCTCTCGTTACATCCACAAGATGCGACTCGTCGAGCGCTCGAAGTTCGTGCCGAAGCCGCACATCGAGGCGCCGATCCCCGACTGGAAACGCATGACGTGGGCCCAGGAGTATCTCCCCGAGCACGATCCCGCGCGCGCGGCCGACCCACTCACTTGAGAGAGAGGCTCGGGTCGCCGGGCGGCGGCGGGCGGTCCGACCGAGCGACGACCCGAGCCAGCCACACCGCGCGCGGCGCCGCGCGCCGATGCGACCGTCAGCCGACATTCTTGCCAGATGCGACCCGTTGTCAAGGGCTCGTGTCGTCGAGCAATAGGTCGGGCAACAAGACGTGTGGATTCAGGATCCCGACCGGGTCGAGCGCGTGCTTGATCGCGCGATACGTCGCGATCTCGACCGCGCTGCGCACCAGATGCAGGTACCGCCGCTTGGCGCTTCCGATCCCGTGCTCGGCACTGATCGAGCCGTGCAACGCGGCGACGAGCTCGAACACGGCTCCGGTGACATGCTCATCGTCCGCCGGCACACCCGTCACGTTCACGTGCACGTTTCCGTCGCCGGCGTGGCCGAACATCCATACCGACGCGTCGGGCGCGAGCGCGACCACAAGCGCGGGCACCGCATGGACGAACTCGCCGAGCCGGTCGGCCGGGAGCGACACGTCGAGCTTGAGCGGCGCACCCTCGAGGTTGATCGCCTCCGGATGTCCCTCTCGGTAGCGCCAGAGCGCCCGCGCCGCGACGTCGTCGGTCGCGACCGCGACATCTGCAACGTCGGCACACTGCTCAACAGCCCGCCCCAGGGCCTCGGTCGGGTCGGTGTTGGCGGCTGCTTCGACGAGCACGTACGCCGCGTGCGACGAGACGAACGGGCGCGCGAGGCCGAGCCGGTCGCACACGAGCTCCAGGCCCTTGTCGAAGAACAGCTCGATCGCGTTCACGCAGTCGACCTCACGCCGCAGCGTTCCGACCGCGTCGAGTGCCGCATCCACGGAGTCGAACGCGCACAGCGCGGCGACCTTGCAGCGAGTCGGTGCGTGCAGACGAAGTCGTGCAGCCGTGATGACGGCGAGCGTGCCCTCGCTGCCACAGAGCAGACCGGGCAGATCGAAGCCGGAGTTGTCCTTCTCGAGACCGTCGAGCCGGCGGATGACGCGGCCATCGGCCAGCACGGCTTCGATCCCGACGAGCTGGCGGCGCGTCGCCCCGTATCGCAACACGTGCACGCCGCCGGCGTTGGTCGCGACCGTACCGCCGACGGTCGCGACGTCACGTGCACCCAGATCGATGCCGTACTGCCAGCCCGCGTCACCTGCCCGACGTTGCAGTTCTGCCAGGGTCGCCCCCGCCTGCGCGGTTATCTGCCCGGTGCGCGGGTCGACTGCCCCGATCGCGTCGAGCCGCCGGACGTCGAGCACGAGCTCCCCGTGCAGCGGCACCGAGCCGCCGACGAGGCCGGTGTTGCCGCCCTGGGGCACAACGGCCGTTCGTTCCGCATTGCACAGGCGGAGCACGACCGCGACCTCATCGACCGTTCCGGGGCGCACGACCGCCGGGCTCGCACCCCGGAACCGGCCGGTCCAGTCGACGACGTTCGCCTCGATGACATCGGGATCGGTGCGCACATGCGCAGCCCCGACCGCGTCGCGCAGCGCCGCGAGCAGGCCGGACGAAGCGCTCATCGCCGACGATGCTACGGCTGTGGGCGCGCGGGTCGACGTGCCAAGATCGGGTCGTGTCTGAGCAGGGATCGCACCGTGGACGGTTGCTCGTCGCGGCGCCGCCGCTCGTCGACCCCAACTTCGACCGGACCGTCGTGTTGATGCTCGAGCACGGAGACGACGGCGGCCTCGGCATCGTTTTGAATCGCCGCAGCGAAACGGCCATCGACGACGTGTTCCCCGAATGGCGCGAGCTCGTGTCGCCGCCCGGCGTCGTCTTCGCCGGCGGTCCGGTGTCGACCGACGCCGTCATCGCGCTCGCCCGGCGCCGTGACGTCGAACTCGAGGGCTTCGTCCAGGTTCTCGGCGACCTGGGGACGATCGACCTCGCCGAGGACCCGCTCCGCATCGGCGCGTCCCTCGAAACGCTGCGCGTCTTCGCGGGTTACGCCGGTTGGACGCCCGGCCAGCTCGAGGCCGAGCTCGACCAAGGCGCGTGGTTCGTCGTCGCTTTGGAGCAGGGCGATCCGTTCGCCGGCTCGCCCGAGCACCTGTGGCGAGATGTGCTACGCCGTCAGCGCGGACGGCTCGCCCTCTTCTCCAACTACCCCGAAGACGCCACGGTCAACTAGCCCTGCCCGTACGCGAAGCGAGGGCGGGTACGGCATTCGCCTGGACCCACCCTCGCTCCAACGTCTACAGATGCTTGCGGTAGAAGGCGCTACATCTCACGCGCACATGCCCGCCGCGGTTTCGACATTCGCTCCGATTACCGCACCGAGCGCGGCGTTCTCCGCCAGGTGGTCGATGCCGGCGCCGTTCGCCAGGTTGCCCTGGGCCCTGGCACTCGGGGAGTGGTCGATACCGCCCGCCTGTACGCTGCGATTGCTCACGACCCAGTTGACGTCGATTCCCGAGCCGGGCAGCGCGGCCGCGGCGTGAACCTGGTCGAGCAGGTACTGCGCACCGGCGGGACACAACCCGAGGCCACCCGGCGAGGTGAAGAATCCCATCGCGCTCTCGTCGAAGGTTTCGTACGAAGGCGAGTGCGCGGCGATCTGCTGATTGCCCGTGTCGGAGCGGCTGGCGTTGTAACACTCGTGCGCCGCTGCGGGCCCGGCTACGAGAAGTACGG
Organism: Acidimicrobiia bacterium; assembly: GCA_038213435.1. Lineage (GTDB taxonomy): Bacteria > Actinomycetota > Acidimicrobiia > IMCC26256 > PALSA-610 > PALSA-610. The sequence goes on along the minus strand of JBBQTI010000013.1, from coordinate 63,574 downwards.
CGGCCAAGGCGCCCGTTACCGATATGGCAAACTTTCGTGAGGCTCTCATCAAACGTCCCTCCAATGGACAATCGCCGCCCTCGTGGCCGGCTTCGGCGGTTTGGAGCGCGGGACCTAGCGCGAACCCTGCCAACCTCTCCGATGAAGGGAAGCGACGATGGACTGGATGACCGAGATGACGTTGCGCCTCGCGCGCGCGACCAACCTCGATGCAGCCGATCTCCTGCTCGACGCGGACGCGAAGGAGACACTGCTCGACCTCGCCGGCGTCGCCGCGCACTCGTCCGGCGACCGCACGAACGCACCGTTGTTGTGCCATGTCCTCGGGCGCGCGATCGCGCGCGGCGCCGCGTTCGAGGAGTGTGCGCGCGCGGTCCACGACTTCGCGGAGGAAGAGTGGACCTGAGCGCGACGCCTATGCGGTGCGGTGAGGTGCGCCCGGTCGACATCGAGGGCGAGGAGTACGTGTTGTGGAGAGGAATGGACAACCGCCTCCGCAGCGCGCCCCGGCGATGCCCGCACCTCGACCACGACCTCGCCGAGGGCCACGTCGCACAGGACGAGCTCGTGTGTCCGGGTCACGCCTGGGCGTTCGACGGCGCCGGCAATGCGTACAAGCGCAACGAGTTCGGCCGGGTCGACCCAAAGGGCTCCGTCACAACGTTGGCGATCCGCGAGGAACACGGAACGGTCGTGGTCGAACTGCGTTGACGTGCGCGCCGAACCGCGCCGACGCGAGCCGATTCGGTACCGTCCCGGTTCCCATGACTCCCGCGTATCCGCCCGAGCACCATCTCCTGCGCGACCTGCGCTTCTCGTTCGAGCACGACGCGGACGGACGCCGAAGTCGCGCGTGGATGCCCGTCGTCCCGGAGCTGTGCACCGACATCGGCCACGCGCGCGCCGGGGTGCTCGCCACTCTCGTCGATGTGATCGGCGGCGGCTTGGCGGCGAGCGCGGCCGCGCCCGGCTGGATCGCGACGGCCGACCTCACCCTGCATCTCGTCGGCGCGGCGCGCCCGGGATCGGTGGTCGAGGCCCGGGCCGATTTATTGCGCGCGGGGCGGACGACCGTCGTCCTCGAGGTCGCGCTCGTCGACGAGCACGAGCGGCACGTCGGCATCGCCACGATGAGCTTCGCGGCGCTCCCCCGGCGCGAGACGAATCCCGAGGTCGACCGATTGCGCGACAGCCCGTCGACGATGGCGACGGCAGGTTCGCGGCTCGACCGACCGTTGCTCGAGGAGCTGGGCGTGCACGTGCGCGACCCGGCGCGCGGCGTGATCGACGTCCCCGTCACCGATTGGTCGCGCAATTCGATGGGCGCGATGCAAGGCGGGGTCGTGGCGACGGTGGCCGAGATCGCGGCCGAGACCGCGCTGCGAGCGGCAACGACCGAGCACCTCGTCGTCACCGATCTCCAGGTCACCTACCTCGGGTTCGGCCGGGTCGGGCCCGTCCGAACCACGGTCGACGTGCTCGGAACGGGTGACGGCCACGGCTCCGCGCGCGTCGAGCTCGTCGATGCCGGCGCGGAGAGCCGGCAGATGACAGTCGTGCACGCGGTCGCGACCCGGGGCCTCACGTGAACAGCGACGAGCGCCCGGAGGCGGGGCATCACGTCGGCCGCTACATGGGCGTCGCGATGCGCGAGGTCGAAGAGCTGCACCTCGTGGGGCACGCTTCGGTCGCGCCCCACCTGCGCGGTCCGGCCGGTGGCGTCCGCACCGGCGCGCTCCTGACGATGCTCGACAACGTCGGCGGACTCACGGGCGGGCTCGCGGCTCTTCCGGACGGATGGGTCGTGTCGACGAACCTCGCAGCACGCGTCGTCGCGCGCTTGCACGTCGGGCCGTTGCGCATCGACTCCGGGTTGCTGCGGCGCGGCCGCAACAACGTCGTCACGAGCGTGCAGATGCGCGACGAGGGTATGCGCGACGCGCTCGTCGCGAGCGGCGTGCTCACCTCCGCGATCCTCGTCCCCGAGAACGGTCCGCCTCAGTGGACCCGTCCTCTCGTCCTCGAGGCCGTGTCCAGACCCGCGCCCGATCTGCCGCCGATATCCGACTGGCTCGGCGTACGCGCCGTCGGCGATCACGCCGTCGAGATCGAACTTGCCGCGGAGCTTCGGAATCCGTGGGGCATCCTCCACGGCGGGGTCGTCGCGACGCTCGTCGACCTCGCGGCCGAGCACGCGACCGGCGGTGGGAGCACGACCGACGTCGTGCTCCACTTCCTTGCACCCAATCGCGTCGGTCCCGTGCGCGCGACCGCGCGCGAGCTCGGCCGGCGGACCGACGGCCACCTGCTGAGGGTCGAGGTCCGCGACGAAGGTGCCGCGCGCACGACCGCGATCGCGATCGTCACCTGCGCTACCCCGGCGTGAACTCGACGGGGAGGTGTTGGATCGTGGTGACGAGCGCGTTGGCGCCGCGCTCGGCGTCGACACCGTCGGGGACGTGGATGTCGGGCACGCGCGTCAGCAGCTCTTCGAGCAGGATCCTGATCTCGGTGCGGGCGAGGTTCGCGCCGAGGCAGAAATGCGGCCCCGTGCCGAACGCGAGGTGCAGATTGGGCGAGCGACCGACGTGGAACGCATCGGGATCGTCGAACACGTCGGCGTCGCGATTCGCGCTCGGGTAGACGTTGAGCAGCACGTCGCCGGCCGTCAGCGTGCGGCCGCGGAGCTCGGTGTCGCGGGTGACCGTTCGTGAGAAGCTGATCACGGGCGACACGTAACGCAGGACCTCCTCGGTGGCACTGTTCACGAGACCGAGGTCGCTCGAGAGCTTGGCGCGCTCGGCGGGGAAGTTCGACAGTGCCAGCATCCCGCCGGACAAGGCGTTGCGCGTCGTCTCGTTGCCGGCGACGAGCAACAGGACCAGGAAGGCGAGCAGGTCGTCGGCGCCCAGGCCGAGGCTCGCCCCGGCGAGGCCGCCCTCATGCACTCGGGTGTGGAGCGCCTTCTCGTCGAACGAGATCTCGCCCGCGTCGGCCGACGAGAGCAACACCGAGATGAGGTCGTCGCGCGGGTGCGCGCGCCGGTCTTCGAGCAGACCGACGAGGTAGGTGATGTACTCGGCCCACGCCTCGCCTGCGGCAGCCTGGCGCGGATCGTCGGCCTCGGCGCCTTCACCGGCCATCATCGTGTCGGACCAGTGCGCGAGGCGCTCGCGGTCGTCAACCGCCAGGCCGAGCATCCCCGCGATCACGATCAGCGGCAGTGGCTTGGCGATGTCGTCGACGAAGTCACACTCGCCTCGCCCGGCCACGCCGTCGACGAGCCCGCGTGCGACCTCGCGAATGTGATCCGTCAGCTGCGTGATGCGCGCGCCGGTGAACCCACGGCTGATCAGGCGACGCTGCCGCGCGTGTTCGGGGTCGTCCATCGACACGATCGACAGCGCGTCGGCGCCGCCGCCCTTCGGACGCACTCCCTGGGCGCTGCTGAACAGCTCGGGCTGACGCTCGACGTACGACACGTCCTCGTACTTCGAGACGACCCAGATCCCGTTCCGGTCGTCGCGGTGCACCGGATCGTTCTCACGCATCCAGCGGAAGAGATCGTGCGCGACGCCCCGGACGTACAACGTCGGGTCGAGGGCGTCCGATTCGTACGGCGCAGCGGGAGCAGTCATGGTTCCTCCACACGGGTGGGCACTTCCGAGGGCTTATCGGCAACGCGGGCGAAAACGTGCGCCAGTTCGCGGGCCCGCGCCGCGAACGCTTCCCGGCGCCCGTCGGATTGCGGAAGGCGCTCCACCAGGACGCCGATGACGGCGTTGCGGATCGCCGCCACCACGGCCGCGTCGTACACGGCGGGCGCGTCGGGACACAGACTGCGCAACCACCCTGCGAGCGCGTGCTCGAAGGCGTCGGCGGTCTCGAGCAGCGGCTGGTACACGTCGTCGTCGCCATGGATCGCGTCGGCGATGAGGGTGCGCCAAAGATCCTCGTCGGCCGTCATGGCGACGAAGAGGTGGTCGAGCAGGGCGGCGAGACGATCCTCGACACTGCCGGCCAGGCCCTCGGGAAACGGTGACGGCCGCAGGTCGGCCGCGCGCCGGTGCTCGATGGCAGCCCGGAGCAGGTCGCGCTTGGACGGGTAGTAGTGGTACAGCGTTGCCACGTTGAGCCCGCAGACCGAGGCGACCGCCCGCATGCTCGTGCCGTGCGCCCCACCACGCGCCATCAGCGCGAGGGTGGCGTCGAGGATCCGCTCGCGCTGTACCGGCACGCCCGGCACCCTATCAAACGTTCGTTTGGGCCGGTCCGGCGCCTGCGGTCGGTTGCTCCTTATGCTCACCGCGAGTACAAGGGAGGGCGTGAGCAGCGAGGCCGAATTCCTCCGGCAGTACGAGCCGGCCCGGTACCCGCCCGTCGCGGTCACGGTCGACGTCGTGCTCCTCACGGTGCGCTCGGGGCGGCTCTCAGTGCTGCTCGTGCAGCGCCGCGGGCATCCGTTCCGCGGGCGCTGGGCGCTCCCCGGCGGGTTCGTCGAGCCCGACGACGACCTCGACGGCGCGGCCCGCCGCGAGCTCGAGGAGGAAACGGGCGTGCTCGTCTCCGGCGGCGGAGAGTCGGTCGCGCTCGGACACATCGAGCAGCTCCGCTCCTACGGCGCACCGGATCGCGACCCGCGCATGCGGGTGGTGTCGGTCGCGTACGTCGGGTTCACCGCCCACAACGAACCCGCGGTCGCGGGCTCCGACGCGGCCGACGTCCGGCTCTTTGCGATCGACGACCTGGCGATTGCGGGCTTCGGGAGCGACGACGGAGTACCTCTCGCCTTCGATCACGCGCAGATCATCGCCGACGGCATCGAGCGCTCCCGCGCCAAGCTCGAGTACACGACGCTCGCGACGGACTTCCTCGACGAGCCCTTCACACTCGGTGAGCTTCGCCGCGTATACGAGGCCGTGTGGGGCGAGACGCTCCACGAGGGGAACTTTCGGCGCAAGGTGCTCTCGACGCCGGCATTCGTGGAACCGACCGGCGGCACCGCGCCGACCGACGGCCGTCCGGCGGCGCTCTACCGTCGGGGTGCCGCGACGCGCCTTCACCCGCCGATCCTCCGACCGTGATCAAGCGAGTCGTGACCGGCGTATATCCCGGCTCCTTCGATCCGTTGACGGTCGCGCATCTCGCGATCGCCGAAGCGGCCGTGCGCGCGGCGGGCCTCGACCGCATCGATCTCGCGCTCTCGAACGTGGCGCTGGGCAAGGAACGCGGCGCACATTCGAGCGTCGAGGCGCGCGCCGCCGCGATCCGGCGCGCCGCCGGGACCCGCCCGTGGCTCGACGTCGCGGTCACCGACGCGCAGCTGATCGCCGACATCGCGTCGGGCTACGACGTCGTCGTCATGGGCGCCGACAAGTGGGCTCAGGTTCGCGATCCGGCGTGGTACGGCGGCGACCCGAACGCTCGCGACGCGGCGCTCGCCGCGCTCCCGCGCGTCCTGGTCGCGCGTCGACCCGGGTTCGAGGTCGTCGGCGCGGAGGCGCTCGACGTCGATCCCGAGCTCGCCCACGTCTCGTCGACGCGCGCCCGCTCCGGCGAGCGTCATCTCGTCGTGCCCGACGCCCGGCGGCGCCTGATCGTCGACGGTAACAACGTGATCGGCAGCCGCCCGGACGGTTGGTGGCGCGACCGCCAGGGCGCGGCCCGCCGGCTCGTCGCCGAGCTCGACGCGTTCGCGGCACGCACGGCCGACGAGGTCATGGTCGTGTTCGACGGCCGGCCGGTGCCGGGCATGGCTGCAGGCACACACGCGGGCGTACGCGTCGCCTACGCGACGCGCGCGGGTCGCAACGCGGGAGACGATCGCATCGTCGAGGAGGTCGCACGCGACCACGATCCGTCGTCGCTCACGGTCGTCACGTCGGATCGTGACCTCGCGCGACGGGCGCGCGCGTTGGGCGCTCAGGTCGAGGGTGCGGGCGCGCTCACTCGCGAGCTGGGATCGGAACACCCGTGACGTCGTCGTCGCGCTCGACCCGAAACGCGTTCAAGGCCATCGACACCAAGTGGTACTGGCCCACCGTGAACACGAGGTCGAGCAGAGCCTGTGCGTCGTAGCGCGACGCGAGCGCGGCATATGTGGAGTCCGAAAACGTCTGCTCGTTGTGCAGCTCGTCGGCGGCGCGCAGCAGTGCCGCGTCGGCCTCCGACCAGCCGTCGGCGTCGGGACCGACGGCGACGCGCGCGATCTCGTCGTCACTGATGCCGACACCACGCGCGATCGCCACGTGCTGACCCCACTCGTACGGCGCGCGACAGTTCCAGCCCGTGCGCAGGATGAGGAGCTCGCGATCGCGGCCCCGCAACGTGCTCTTCGCGAGCACGTGGTTCCCGAACACGAGCCAGCGCTTCATGAGCTTGGGATGATGAGCGAAGGTGGCGAAGATCTTGAGCGTGCGGTCGCCCAGCAACGCGCGCGTCTCGTCGTCCCACTCTTCGCGCGGCAGCGGCTGCAGGCGAGGTTCCATGGGCCAGAGCGTAGGCTGCTCCGATGCCTCGCGATCTTCGCGTCGACACGATCTTCACCGCCGATCCGGCCCGGCCCGGCCGGTTCCACGGCAACCTCCCCGACGCCTGGAAGGTCGTATACGTCTTCGGCGGCGTGTCGATGTACGCGGCGCTGCGCGCGATGCAACAGCAGCTCGGCCGCACCGACCTCTCGCTCGTGACCGCGAACGCGATCTTCGTCGCGCCGGTTCCCCCGGGGCCGATCACGATCGACGTCGACGTGTTGCGCGACGGCCGGCGGGCGTCACAAGTCGCGGCCGACCTGTGCCTACCGGGCGTGGACGGCCCCGCGTTGCGAGTGCACGGTGTGTTCGGCGCCGCGCACGACACCGAGCTGTCCCATCAGGAGGTGCGGTTCCCGGAGGTGCCGGGCCCGGCCGACGTCGAGATCCCGCCCGAGCGGCCGAACCCCTTCGGCCGGATCAACTTCCACGAACAGACCGAATGGCGACCCGTCAGCCCGCTCGACGATCCGGGTAAGGGTCACTTCCTCTCGTGGGTGCGGCTACGGGAGACCGAGCCCGACCTTCTCAGCCTCGCCGTCCACGGTGACGTGCTCGGTCCCGCGGTCGGACGCGCCCTCGGACCGCCCGACGAGCGCGGCATGTTCATGGTGCTGTCGCTCGAGATCGGCATCCGCTTCGTGCGCGCGCCGGTGACGCCCTGGGTTCTCCAAGAGATCGAGGCCTGGCACGTGGGCGACGGCTACGCGACCGGTCCGGCCCGCCTGTGGGACGAGGACGGCCGCCTCTGCGCGATCGCCACACAAACGGCGCACATGCGCCGGCACGTGCCCGAGGGATAGCCGAGGCGGGCATCCTCGGCGTGACTCCACCCGTCCCTCACGCCGAGGACTGCCTACCAACCCCCACTTCCCCCGAACAGTGAACACCAATACCACTCACCGTGGCAAGAACTTTCTCAGCAACGGGTGGCGGTGATTGCGACGTGCGATCCGGAGCGGCCGCGGAGCCCGCTCCCGCGCGATCAGGTTGATCGAGGGAGCGCCCGATACATCTCCTGTGAAGCGGCACGACGGCGGCTGGCGACTCCTCGGCGCGTCCCTCGTCGTCTTCGCGTCCGGACCCGCGGCGGCGATCGCGGTTCCATGGCTGCAGCGCGCGCACCTGATTGCGGCGACGCCAATCTGGCTCCTGATCTCGCTGCTCGTCGCCTGCAGCCTTTCGAACGCGTGTGTCATAGCGTTCGAGGGACGACTCCCGCCGGCATGGGGCTTGCAGCTCCGCGCCGCGGTCGCCGCGATCAGTACCTCGTGGGTGGTGTACGCGACGGGCTGGGGGTCACTGCTGGTGATCGCGTACGCGATCGCGATCGCCGACGCGATGCGCGTGCACGGCTCGCGAGCCTGGCGTCCCGGACTCGTTTGGAGCATGGTCGCCGTCTTCGGCGGCGAGGTCGCGATCGAGCTGGGGCTCGCGCCTTCGATCATGCGGCCCTCGACGTCGCACGCGGTCGCGGGTGCGACGACGTGCTGCCTCGCGCTCATCGCGCGAACTCTCGGAGTGTCCGCGAAGAGCGCGGAGGACGCGGCCGTGCGCATCGAGGAGGGCCGCTCGTACTTCCGCGATCTCGTACAACACGCCGCCGACGTGATCGCGCTGGTCAGCGCGGACCTGCACATCCAGTACGTCAGCCCGGGGATCGAGTCGATGGTCGGCTGCTCCGCGGCGACGTGCATCGGGCACCACATCCGCGATGTGCTCGGGGCCGACGCCTCGGCGGACATCGGCCGGGCACACGAGACCCTCACCCTCTCCGACTACGTGAGCTGCGAGTGGCGCCTGACCAACGAGTTGCGCGGGCAGCGCCAGGTCTACGCGCGCCTGACGCTGCGGCACGACCAGTCCCTTGTCCTGAACCTGCGCGACGTAACCGAGCAGCGCGCGCTGGAGGCCCAACTCCACCACCGGGCGAACGTCGACGAGCTCACCGGGCTGCCGAACCGTGCGACCTTGATCCAAGCGCTCGGTCAGCGAGAACGCGTCGACGTGACCGTGTTGTTCATAGATCTCGACGGATTCAAGGAAGTGAACGACTCACTGGGCCACGAGCAAGGCGACCGGGTGCTACGCGACGTCGCGTCGCGGGTCGCGTCCGTCGTGCGCAGCGGCGTCACGGTCGGGCGCCTCGGCGGAGACGAGTTCCTCGCGATCATTCAAGGCTCCGACGTCGTCGCCGCGCACATCGTGGCCGAAAGGATCATCGAGGGCATCGTCCAGGTCGGATCGATCGCCAAGTTCCCATTGAGCGCGAGCGTCGGGATCGCGTCGGGGACGCCCGGCGAGTCGGCCGAGCAGATCCTGCGCCGAGCCGACCACGCCATGTACCAGGCGAAGGCAGCGGGACCCGGGAACATCCGCGTCGCTCCGCGCGAGGAGAACGCCCCGACGCGCGCGTTCTGACGTCGTCTACGCCGGCCGCTCGACCTTCAGCACCGTGCGCTCGGTCGGCAGGCTGTCGTAGAGGTCGGCGACGAGGTCTTCGCGCACCGCCTTGCACGCCGGGTCGCTCCAGCGATTCTCCCACTGGTGGGGATCGGCTTCGACGTCGTACAGCTCGCCTTCGGAGCCGTCGTACGCCACCGAGCTGACCGGTCCGATGCCGCCGCCGAACATGCCGGTCGCGGCGAAGAATTCCTCGAGGCCGTTCGGCTCGCCGACCGTCGACGGTTCATAGGCCGTGCACAGCCAGCCGTCGCGGTATATCGAGCGGAGATGCATCCCGTAGCCCGGAAACTGCGAGTCCCACTCGCACAGCACGCGTTCGCGACCCGAGCCGGGCGCGGTCGGCAGCGGGGCACCCTGCATCCAATCGGGTTGCGGGACGCCGGCGATCTCGCAGAACGTGGGCGCGAGATCGAGCTGGCCCACCGGCTCGCCGATCTCCTTGCCGCCGGCGATCCCGGCCGCGGGCGCGGGTCGCCAGACCATCGGCAGCCGCATCAACGAGTCGGTGTGGAACGGCCCCTTGAATATCAGGCCGTAGTCGCCCTGCAGTTCGCCGTGGTCGGTCGTGAAGAACACGTCGGTGTCGACGTCCCATCCGCGCGCCTCGATGCGTCGAAGAACGCGCCCGCACGCCTCGTCGATGAGCTCGTTCATGATGTGCGTCATCGCGTTGATCTCGCGGATGTTGTCGGCGGTGACGTTCTGCGGGCGGTACGTCCCGGGCCCGCCCTCGGCGTTGACGAACGTGCCCTCCCAGAGCGCGAGCCAGTGCGCAGGCTTCTGCGCGAGCACCCGTTCGACGTCCTCCTTGCTCCCGGGATGGCCCGGCGGAAGGTCGAGGTCGCGCCAGTTGCAGCGGTGCTGTTCGCTCGCGGGCGGGTCCCAGGGATGGTGCGGATCGGGGAACGACATCCAGACGAACCAGTCGGCATCGTCGGGCAGCGAGTCGAGATACGCAATCGTGCGGTCGGCAACCCAGTCGGTGTGATACCACTCGCGCGGGATCGGGTTGATGCGCGTCTCGGGCGCGTCGGTCTCGCCGCCCGGCTCCGCCGCGAGCAACGGCGAAAAGCCCTTCGTCGCCTCGAGGCCATGGTTGTCGATGAGCCAGCGGCCGTAGTGCTGCAACGCGCGTTTGCCGAATGCCGGCACGTGCACGGCGAGCTCGGCGTGCTCGAACCCGCGGTACGGACCCGTGAGGCCGCGTGCCGACATGCTGTTCTCGGGCCACTGCAGTTGAAGATCGAAGCCGGGTTCGAAGTGCGCCTTGCCGAGCAGCGCGGTGCGGTAACCGGCCTTCTCGCGCAGGTAGGCGGCGACACTCGGCGCGTCCGCGGGCAGTGGCACGCCGTTGGCGATCACTCCGTGCGTCCGCACGTATTGGCCCGTCAGCATGGTCGAGCGCGCGGGCATGCAGACCGTGTTCTGGTTGTACGCACGCCGGTAGTTGACGCCGGCGCGGGCAAGCGCGTCGACCGTAGGCGTGCGCGCGATCGTGCCGCCGTTGCAGCCGAGCGAGTCGTAGCGCTGTTGATCGGTCGTGACGAAGAGGATCTTGCGTCCCATCAGCGAATGCCTTGCCTCGGCGTGCACGCGAGCAGCACAGTGCGTTCCAACCCCGACTCACGGTGCTCGTGAGCCGCGTCGTACTCCTTCGACGTGGTCATCTCGACGAAGGTCTTGCGGCTGGGGTACTGCACGAGCGCGATCGCGTCCCACGCGTCGGCGTCGAGGTCGCCGATCAGGGTCTGGTCGACCTTGCCCATCCACAGCACCGTGCCGCCACGCGCCTCGACCATCTGCACCGCGGCGCCGCCGTACTTGTTGTACTCCGAGACGCCCTCGCGCGGCTTGAACTTCAACAGGTTGAGCATCACGACCGGTCCCTCGTCGGGCGCGTTCGTGAGCGCGATGAACTGTTCCTTGTTGGGCCGGATACCGCTCATGTGACTGTCCTCTCGGTGAGATTGCGAACGACATCGGTGACCACGCGCCGCGCGCGCGCGACGCTGCAACCCTGCGCGGCGCGCAGGCGATTCCACGCGTCCCAGCTCGTGACGAGCTCGAGCGCATCGTGGGCGTCACTCGTGAGCGCCGGGAACGTCGCCTCGAGCTGCCGCCGGAGCAACCGGTCGAGTCGCGCGAGATTGCGGGCGATCGCGGGCGAGTCGTGGATCGACAGCAGCGCCGCACGACGCACCGGCGTGACCGCTTCGTAGAACGCCGCCCGCTGCTCGACCAGCTCATCGATGGTGGCGGCCGAGCCGATGAGCGGCGCGAACCGCTGCCATTGCCGCTGCGCCACCTCGGCGCGTAACGCCTCCACATCGGCGAAGTGGTTGTGCACCGACCGCACTGACACGCCCGCTCGCGCCGCGACCTCGGGCACGCTCGGCCGCAACGCTCCGGCCTCGTAACACGCGAGCAGCGCGTCGACGATCGCCTCTCGATTGCGCGTCCCCCGGCCGACCCGGCCGTCCACAACCGTCACGGCCGAGAGTCTGCCACTAGTTGCAGGATTCCTGCAACTAGTTCGGCGCCGTCTGCAAAATCATGTGTGACCGATGTCGGCTCCCGCTCGTAGTGCCGGAAGGCGTACGGTCCTGCTCGTGACGACGAGCGAAACGCCCGACACCGGTTACCTGCCGGTGATGCTCAACCCCTTCGAGCCCGGCTTCTTCGACGACCCGTATTCGCAGTACCGCCTGGTGCGCGAGCGGGACCCCGTACACCTCAGCCCGATCGGCGCCTTCGGGCTGTTCCGCTACGACGACGTGCATCGCGTGCTGCGCGATCCGAGCCTCAGCGTCGAGGAACGGCACATGACGCCGCTGGCGGTGACGGCCGACGCGGATATCGAGGCGATGCTCGCCGAGCGGCGCGAGGGCGGCACCCACACCATGCTCAACCTCGATCCGCCCGACCACCACCGGCTGCGCCGGCTGGTGTCGAAGGTCTTCACGCCCCACACGATCGAGGAGTTGCGACCCCGAGTTCAGCAGCTGGTCGACGAGCACCTCGACGCCGCGTTTGCAACCGGGTCGGACGTCGACCTCATCGCGGCCCTGGCGTTTCCCCTGCCGTTCATCGTGATCTCCGAGATGCTCGGCATTCCCGAAGGTCGTGATCGCTCCCAACTCCGGGAGTGGTCGGGCGCCGTTGTGAAGACGTTCGATCCGATCCTGACGCGCGAGGAGATACTCGCCTCCTTCGACGCGATCGACAACATCAACGTGTACATCAACGAGGTGATCGCCTGGAAGCGCGAACACCCGAGCGACGACCTGCTCAGTGCGCTGATTGCAGCCGAGGACGACGGCGACCGGCTGCGCGAGGTCGAGCTCCTCGAACAGGTGCTCCTTCTGTACGTCGCCGGGCACGAGACGACCGTCAACCTCATCGGGAACGGCACACTCGCGCTCCTGCGCAACCGCGACCAGCTGGAGTTGATCGCGACCGGCACGGCAGTCGACGCGACGTTCGTCGACGAGCTCCTGCGCTACGACTCACCAGTGCAGATGTCGCGCCGCATCACGCTGGCGCCGTACGAGATCGGTGACAAGACGATCGAGCCCGGCTCCATCCTCATGACGTGTCTCGGCTCCGCCAACCGTGACGCGGCCAAATGGGGTCCGACCGCCGATGAGCTCGACCTCCGTCGAACCGATGCGCGCGATCACATGTCGTTCGGCGGCGGGTTCCATTCCTGCCTCGGCGCCCATCTGGCTCGGCTCGAAGGTCACGTCGCGATCACGACGCTCGTCCGGCGCTTCCCGGGCGTCGCCCTTGCCACCGACACGCCCGTGTGGAACGGCCGGATCGTGCTGCGTGGCCTCGCCGAGCTGCCCGTCACACTGTTTTGACCGGCGAGGGGTCCTGACCGGCGAGGGGTCTCCTGACCTGCGGCGATAGATGAGTGAGGGCTCACTCCGCTATCGTGGGCGGCCGTGACCGGGCCGGCGATGACAACGAAGACGAAGCGGGCCCCGGCCCTCGCCCCCGGCGACCGGCGGGCGATGATCGTCGCGGCGACGCTGCCGCTGCTGCTCGAGCACGGCGACCGGGTCACCAGCCGACAGATCGCGGATGCGGCCGGCATCGCCGAGGGCACGATCTTTCGGGCCTTCGCCGACAAGGACGAGATCATCGCGGCGGTCGTCGAGTCCGCGCTCGACCCCGAGCCGCTGGAAGCTGCCTTGAACGCCATCCCCGAGGGACTGTCCTTCGAGGAGGGTCTCGCGGCCGCGGTCGTGATCATGCAACAACGCGTCATCGACATGTGGCTGCTGGTGTCGAGCGTCGGCACGCGATTTCACGAGATGACGCGGCGCCCGATGGTCGACAGTGACGCACTCGTCCGCAGGTTCGAGGCGAGCCGCGCCCGGATCACGGTCGAGCCGATCGTCGCCGCACGGTTGTTGCGCGCGCTCACACTGTCGACGACCCATCCCATGCTCGCGGGCGAACCGAGGTCGCCGGACGAACTGTTGCAGCTGTTCCTGCACGGGGTCAGCCGAGAGGGTCCGTCGTGCTGATCCGGCTGTTGCGATCGCATCTCGGTCCGTACCGCAGGACGCTGCTGCTCATCGTGGCGCTGCAGACGGTGCAGACCTCCGCCGCGCTGACGCTGCCGACGATCAACGCCCGCATCATCGACAAGGGCGTCATCCCCGGGAATGTTCACTACATCTATACCTGGGGCGCGGTAATGGTCTTCTTCGCGCTGGTCCAGATCGTCTTCTCGGTCGCGGCCGTCTACTACGGCGCCAAGGTGGCGATGGGCTTCGGGCGCGACCTGCGCAAGAACCTTTTCCATCAGGTGACCGACTTCTCGGCCCGTGAGGTCGGCACCTTCGGAGCGCCTTCGCTGATCACGCGGATCACGAACGACGTGCAGCAGGTGCAGTTGCTCGTGGTGATGGCGTGCACGATGGCCATCGCCGCGCCGATCACGATCGTCGTCGGCGTGTTCATGGCGCTGCGTCAAGACGTCGGCCTGTCGGTCGTCCTGGTCTTTGCCATGCCCGTCGCGGGCGTGGTGCTCGGCCTGCTCGTGTCGCGCATGGTGCCGGCCTTCCGCCTGATGCAGGAACGGATCGACCAGGTCAACCGCGTGCTGCGCGAGCAGATCACCGGTATCCGAGTCGTGCGCGCGTTCGTGCGCGAGCCCCAAGAAGCGCGCCGGTTCGCCGCCGCGAACGCAGACCTGACCGAGGTATCGCTGAGGGCCGGCCGATTGATGTCGTCGATGTTCCCGACGGTGAACCTCCTCATCAACGCGTCGAGTGTTGCAGTGCTCTGGCTGGGCGCGAGTCGCGTGAGCTCGGGCCAGATCGAGGTGGGAACACTGGTCGCGTACCTCACCTATCTGGTCCAGATCCTCATGTCGGTGGTGATGGCCACCTTCATGATCTCGATGATCCCCCGGGCTTCGGTGTCGGCCGATCGCATCCAAGAGGTGCTCGACACCGACCCGAGCGTCGTGCCGCCGACCGACCCGGTGCGCGACGTCGTCCGGCACGGCGCGCTCGAGTTCCGCGACGTCGGCTTCCACTACCCCGGCGCCGAGCACCCGGTGCTGACCGGCGTCTCGTTCGCCACCGCGCCGGGTCAGACCACCGCCATCGTCGGCAGCACCGGCGCGGGCAAGTCGACGCTCGTCAACCTCATCCTGCGGCTGTTCGACAGCACGGAGGGCACTGTGCTGGTCGGCGGCGTCGACGTGCACGACCTGGACCCCGACGTGCTGTGGAGCACCATCGGCCTCGTGCCCCAGCGGCCCTACCTCTTCTCGGGAACCGTTGCGAGCAACCTGCAGTTCGGCAAACCCGACGCCACCGAGGACGAGATGTGGGCCGCGCTCGACGTCGCGCAGGCCAGTGAGTTCGTCCGCGCCATGCCCGGCGGCCTCCACGCCCGGATCGAACAAGGCGGCACCAACGTGTCGGGCGGGCAGCGTCAGAGACTGTCGATCGCACGAGCACTGATCCGCCGGCCCGATATCTACGTGTTCGACGACTCGTTCTCGGCCCTCGACCTCACGACCGACGCGCGGCTGCGCGCCGCACTCGGGCCGTACACGAAGGATGCGGCCGTGGTCATCGTGGCGCAACGGGTGTCGACGATCTCGATGGCCGACAACATCCTCGTCCTCGAGGACGGCGTCGTCATCGGACGGGGTACGCACGACGAGCTGATGCGCGACTGCCCGACGTACGCGGAGATCGTGCAATCGCAGATCGGCGAGAAGAGCGCCGCATGACGATCATCGACGACCACGAAGAACACGAGGAGCTCGACCTCGCTGCGCCCGAGACCCGAGCTGCGGGCCGATGGAACTCGGCGGGGGTTCCGACCGAGCGGTCGAAGGACTTCAAGAACGCGCTCCGCCGGTTGGGCCGCATGCTCGGGCCGATGTGGATCGTTCTCGGCTTCGTCGCGTTGGTCGCCCTCGCGAGTGCAGTCCTCAATGTCCTTGGTCCGCGCGTCCTCGGGCACGGCACCGACATCATCGTCCGCGGGGTCGTCGGCCACCGCGGCATCGATTTCGGCGCGTTGCACCACGTGCTCTACCAGGCATTGGAGCTGTACACGGCATCGTCGCTGCTGTCGATCGTGGCCGCGTACATGCTTGCCGGGGTCATTCAACGATTGATGTACAAGCTGCGCTCCGACGTCGAGGACAAGGTCAACGCCTTGCCGCTCGGCTACATCGACAAGCAGGCCCGCGGCGACCTGCTGAGCCGGGTCACGAACGACATCGACAACGTCGCGCAGAGCCTGCAGCAGACGCTGAGCCAGATGCTCACATCGGTACTGCTGCTCGTGGGCGTCGCCGTCATGATGTTCACGATCTCGCCCTTGCTGGCGGTCGTCGCGCTCACCACAGTGCCGGTCTCGGTCTGGGGCATGCGCGCCGTCGCGCGCCGCGCCCGGCCTCGCTTCATCTCGCAGTGGAGGAGCACCGGCCTGCTCAACGCGCAGATCGAAGAGACGTTCACCGGACACGCCGTGGTGAAGGCGTTCGGCCGGCAACGCGAAGTCGAACAGCGCTTCCGCGACACGAACGACGAGCTCTACGAATCATCCTTCGGTGCCCAGTTCATGTCGAGCCTGATGCAGCCGCTCACGATGTTCATGGGCAACATCCAGTACGTGATCGTCGCGGTGGTCGGCGGTCTGCGGGTGTCGAGCGGCGCGATCACCGTCGGCGACATCCAGGCCTTCATCCAGTACTCCCGCAACTTCTCGATGCCCCTGACCCAGCTCGCATCGATGATGAACGTCTTCCAGTCGGGCATCGCCTCGTTCGAACGGGTGGTCGAGTTCCTCGACGCCGAAGAACAGAGTGCCGACCCGGTCGCGAGCAACGACCCGCCACCGATGCGCGGCCGCGTCGAGTTCCGCGACGTCACGTTCTCGTATGACCCGGCCCGGCCGCTCATCGAGTCGCTCTCACTGGTGGCCGAGCCGGGTCAGACCATCGCCATCGTGGGACCGACCGGCGCCGGTAAGACCACCCTCGTCAACCTCATCATGCGCTTCTACGAGCTGAGCGGCGGTGCGATCACGCTCGACGGGCGGGACATCTCGTCGATTCCCCGCCGCGAGCTGCGATCGAATATCGGCATGGTGCTGCAGGACACCTGGCTGTTCGGCGGGACGATCCGCGACAACATCGCCTACGGCAACCCCGACGCGACCGAAGACCAAATTCTCCAAGCGGCCCGGGCGACCTACGTCGACCGATTCGTCCACTCCCTGCCCGACGGGTACGACACGCTCATCAACGAGGAAGGCGACAACATCAGCGCCGGCCAGAAGCAGTTGCTCACCATCGCCCGCGCCTTCCTCGCGGACCCGGCCATCCTCATCCTCGACGAGGCGACCAGCTCGGTCGACACCCGCACCGAGGTCCTCATCCAAGAGGCGATGAACGCGCTGCGCAAAGAGCGCACGAGTTTCGTGATCGCGCACCGGCTGTCGACGATCCGCGGTGCCGACGTCATCCTCGTGATGGAGAATGGCAGCATCGTCGAACAGGGTTCGCACAATGAGCTGCTCGCCCGCGATGGCCCGTATCACCGGCTGTACAACTCGCAGTTCGTCGCGCCCGTCGTCGACGTCGTCTGATCTCACCCGAAGATGCGGCCGGCGTGCGTGAGCGCGCAGATGTCCATGGTGAAGGCGATCGAGATGTGGAGGACGGCACCCCACCACACCGATCTCGTCTTCAAGCTCAACGATCCGAGCACGATGCCGCCGACGATCGCGGCGAGGGCCTCGGGCATCGGTTTGGCGTAGTGGAGCATGTTGTAGGGCAGAGCCATCGCGAAGATGGCCGCCCAACCGAGCCGCGGCGCGAGGCCGTGCAGGAGAAAGCCGCGGAAGAAGAACTCCAGCGCGCAGAACTGCAGCCAGTAGAGCAGCCACCACGCATACAAGTACGGCCAGAGCGAGTGGCCCGACGCGGGATGGAAGAACGGATACCGATCCTGGAATGAAGCCGTGAACGACGCCGCGACGATCAACGGCGCGGCGACGACGTACAGGACCGCGTAGGAACGGAGATGGGGCAGGATCCCGCGTACGCGGAGCCCGTAGTCGCGAACGCGCTCTCGCAACACGAACCGGATCACCAGCACCGGCGGGAGCACGTACGACGTGATCACGACGACGGCCCAGAACGCGAGCTGATTCCAGTCACGGTGGGTCGACACGAGCATGCCGTCGTGCAACCGCGACGCGAGGCCGTGCAACCCCGCGGTGCGCAGGATCGTCTCGAGCCACTCGGGCCGGCCGCCATCGGACAGGAAGTTGCCGCAGGTGAGCGCGACCGCAGCCGTCACGAAGACCAACACCATCTTGCGATCCGTCTCGCCAGTCGTTGACGCACGCGCATCCGCGGACGCGCGCACGTCGGTGACGTAGGTGCGCCACGGTCGCCGGGTCCACGTTTCGCCGGGCGGTCGCGCGTGCTCGCCGCCGGCGCCCGCGCCGGCACCCGGAGCAATCGTGGTCAGGGTCGGCGCGGCCGGTTGGTCCACCCGCCCTCCTCCGTCGGGAACCACCCGCCGGCGGCGAACGTACCGCCGTCGACATGCACCGTCGTGCCGGTGACGAAGCCGGAGAGCTCCGACGCGAGGAAGACCGCGACCCCGGCGACGTCTGAGGGCCGTCCGAACCGACCGAGCGGCACCCACGTCGGGATCAGGTGCCGGTCCTCGGGACCGACCCACCTCGAGTACGGCACCTGCAACGTCTCGGTGACGTCGGGGGCGATCGCGTTCACCCGGACCCCGTGGCGCGCGTACTCGACCGCGAGCGAGCGAGTGAAGCCCGTGATCGCGGCCTTGAACGCGGAGTAGACGGCACGGGTCGGGATCGCACGGAACGCCTCGATCGTCGAGACGTTGACGATGCTGCCGCCGTCGCCCTGCTCGACGAGCGACGGCAAGACCGCGCGCGAGCACGAGAACACGTGTGCGAGGTTCACCCGGTACAACGCGTCCCACTCGTCGTCGGTCTGGTCGTGAAACGCGACGCGCCGACCGCCGAAGTGCCCCACGTTGTTGACGAGCACATCGACGCGTCCGAAGTTGTCGCGTGCCGCGGTGACCAGCGCTTCGGCGGCTCCGCGCTCCCGCACGTCGCAGACGACGCTCGCGACGCGCCCTCCCACGGCGGCCTGCGTCTCGCCGGCGCGCTCCGCTTCGATCTCGGCCAGGACCACCGCCGCGCCCTCGTCGACGAAACGCTCGACGATCCCGCGCCCGATCCCGCCACCTCCGCCCGTGACGATCGCGACCTTGCCCTCGAGCACGGGGCGGCAGCCTAAGGCCGCCGCCCCGTATCTGCTCGGGGGGAATATCGCCGAATCAGGTGAGCGCGATCGCGAGGACCTCGCGCACGTCACGCACCGGGTGCACGTGCAGCAGCTCGCGCACCTGCTCGGGCACGTCATCGAGATCGGGTTCGTTGTCGATCGGGATGACGACGTCGGTCAGGCCCGCGCGATGGGCCGCGAGCAGCTTTTGCTTCAGACCGCCGATCGGCAGCACCCGTCCCTGCAGCGTGACCTCTCCCGTCATGCCCACGTTGGGCTTGACCGGGCGTCCCGTCACCAAGGATGCGAGCGCCGTCGTCATCGTGATGCCGGCCGAAGGACCGTCCTTCGGGATGGCGCCCGACGGTACGTGGAGGTGGAACTTGCGGTGCTCGAACGCGCCCGGCAACACGCCGAGCTCGTTCGCGTTCGCACGTACGAACGACAGCGCGATCTGCGCGGACTCCGACATCACGTCGCCGAGCTGGCCCGTGACCTGCAGGCCCGGCTCACCGTCCATCGCGGTCACTTCGATCGTGAGCACGTCGCCGCCGGCACCGGTGACGGCCAGACCCGTCGCGAGCCCCGGGATCGGCGCGCGCGACGCGTCGTCCTGACGAAAGCGCGGACGACCCACGTACTCCTTCAGGTCGGGCTCGTCGACCACGACGCTCGTCGCCTCGTGCCCGGCGACCTTGCGCACCGACTTGCGGGCGATCTTGCCGATCTGCCGTTCCAGACCGCGCACACCGGCCTCGCGCGTCCACCCGTTCACGAGGGCGTGTAACGCGGCGTCGGTGACGTCGAGCTCGTCGTCGCGCAGCCCGGCCTTCTCGCGTTGGCGCGGGAACAAGTGGTGTTTCGCGATGGAGACCTTCTCGTCTTCCGTGTAGCCATCGAGCGACACGATCTCCATACGGTCGAGCAGCGGCCCGGGAATCGTCTCGAGCACGTTCGCGGTCGCGAGGAACAACACGTCGGACAAGTCGAGGTCGAGCTCGAGGAAGTGGTCACGGAACGTATGGTTCTGCGCCGGGTCGAGCACTTCCAGGAGCGCGCTCGCCGGATCGCCCGACCAGCCGCCGGCCTGGAGCTTGTCGATCTCGTCGATCAGCACGACCGGGTTCATCGCCTTGGCTTCGGTCAGCGCGCGCACGATCCGACCGGGACGAGAGCCGACGTAGGTGCGACGGTGACCGCGGATCTCCGCCTCGTCGCGCACGCCTCCGACCGCCACGCGCACGAAGGGACGACCCAGTGCGCGCGCGACCGACTCACCCAGCGACGTCTTGCCGACGCCGGGAGGACCGACGAGCGCGAGGATCGCGCCCGAACCGCGGCCGCTCACAGCGCCGAGGCCACGTTCGCGCCGCAACACGCGCACCGCCAGGAACTCGAGGATGCGGTCCTTGACGTCGCCGAGGCCTTCGTGATCGGCGTCCAACACTCGACGAGCGTCCGGGATGTCGTCGCTCTCGGGCGCGTACTCGCCCCACGGCAGGTCGACGACCGCGTCGAGCCAATTACGGACCCACGCCTGCTCGGGGTTCTGCTGGCCCATGCGCTCGAGCCGGTCGAGCTCCTTGTCGACCGCGAGCCGGACGGCGTCGGGCAATACCTTCTCCGCGAGCTTGGCGCGGTACTCGGCGACGACGTCGTCGTCGCTCTCGCCGAGCTCCGTGCGGATCTCGTCGAGCTGGCGACGCAGCAGGAGCTCGCGCTGTTGCTTGTCGAGGCCGTCGGTGACGTTGGTCCGGATCTTGTCCTTCAGCTCGAGGTCGGCGAGCGCCTCGCGCATCCAGCCGAGGACGAGCTCGAGGCGCGCTTCCACCTCGATCGCCTCCAGCAGCTCGACCCGCTGGTCCATCGTGAGCTCCGGCGCGTACGCCGCGGTGTCGGCCAGCTGACCGGGATCGTCGACCCCGGCGAGGACGTCGGCGATGCGGCGCGCGCCCCGGTGCTCGAGAATCGTCTCGACCACCGCGCGGTACTCGCGGGCGAGCTCTCGGGCACGGTCAGTGGGCGGCGGCTCGTCGAGGGGCTCGACTTGCACGTGCAGCGCGCCGTGCGCGCCGAGCTCGCCGGTGCCGACCCGGCCCCGGGCGACGCCCCGAATTACGAGCGCACGCGTGCCGTTCGGGAGGTCGCCGGCGCTCTCGATCGCGGCGATCGTCCCTACGCGGGCGAAACGACCGTCGAGTCGCGGCACGAGCACGATCTGGTTGCCGGCAACGGCGGCTGCTTCGGCCGCGCGCTTCGCCTCGTCGGTCTCGAGGGCGATCGTCACCACCATCTGCGGCAGGACGACGCCTTGCGTGAGGGGCAACAGGGGCAGGAGCTGAGTCTTGGTGTCTGACATAGTGCCGGGTGTAACGGTGGAGGGCGATTCCCGATTCCCTCGGTCGGCATTCCCATGGCACCTGACGTAAACGTCCTGTTCATCACCGCCGACCAGTGGCGCGGCGACTGCCTGAGCGCGGCCGCGCACCCCCTGGTACGCACGCCGAACCTCGACCGGCTCGCCGCCGGCGGCGTGGGATTCCGGCGCCATTTCGCCCAGGCCGCGCCCTGCGGACCGAGCCGGGCCGCCCTGTACACCGGCATGTACCTGATGAACCACCGCTCGGTGCTGAACGGCACCCCGCTCGACGCCCGCCACGACAACGTTGCCCTCGTCGCCCGCCGTCTGGGCTACGAACCCGCGCTCTTCGGCTACACCGACACGAGCATCGACCCCCGGACGGTCGCGGCCGGCGACCCGCGTCTCTTCCGCTACGAGGGCGTACTTCCCGGCTTCGACCCGGTGTGCCATCTCCCCGAGGGCGAACCGTTCGAGTGGCTCGAGTGGCTTCGCGCCGGCGGTGTCGACGTTCCGGACGACTGGCGCACGTTCGTCGACCGTCCCGCGAGCGGTACGGTCCGGCGCACCCAGTACGACGCGGAGCACTCCCAGACGCGATTCCTCACCGACCGGTTCCTCGCGTGGGCAAACGGCCGGGGATCGCACCCATGGTTCGCGCACCTCTCGTTCCTGCGACCCCATCCTCCGTTTCTCGCCCCCGCTCCGTACGACACGATGTTCGATCCGCAGTCGGTTCCCGCGCCCGTGCGCGCGCCGTCGCGCGCGGAAGAGGGCGCACAACACCCACTGCTCGGCATGATGATCGACCATCCGTTCCTGAAGTCGCCCGACGACGATCGGGAGCAGCGCGAGCTACAAGCGACGTACTACGGCATGCTCGCCGAGGTCGACGACCAGATCGGGCTCCTCCTCGACTGGCTCGAGGCCACGGGCCAGGCGGACCGAACGCTGGTGATCTTCACGAGCGACCATGGCGAGAACCTCGGCGATCACTACATGCTGCACAAGCTCGGCTGGTTCGACCAGTCGTACCACGTACCGCTGATCGTGCGCGGTCCGGGCGTGGCCGACGGCGGCACAGTCGACGCGTTCACCGAGCACGTCGACGTGTTGCCGACGATCTGCGAGCTGCTCGGCGCGGACACACCGCTGCAATGCGACGGCCGCGCGCTCACGCCGTGGCTGCGCGGCGTGTCTCCCGACGACTGGCGCCAGGAGGCGCATTTCGAGTTCGACTTCCGCGATCCCGACAGCCCGCTCATCGAAGAGACGTTCGGCCTCACCATGGAGGAATGCGCGCTCGCGGTGCTGCGCGACGACAACGGAAAGTACGTGCAGTTCGCCGGTCATCCGAAGCTGCCGCCGATCTTCTTCGATCTCGGCACCGATTCGGCGCAGATCCACGATGTCGCAGGCGACCCGGCCTATGCAGCGACGGTGCTCGACTACGCGCAGCGCATGCTGGCGTGGCGCATGCGCCACACGGAACGCACACTGACCGGCATGAAGCTGACGATGCATGCCGGCCTGGTCGAACGGAACGCGCGGCGGCGGTAGCGTGCCCGGCCGATGGACGCCCGGACCTTCTTCGGCCTCGAACCCGTTACGGACGACCGCTCGCGCTGGCGGATGGAGGTCGTGCGCGGGCTCACGTCCGGAACCGGGGCGTTGTTCGGTGGTTGCGGACTCGGTGCGTGCATCGAGGTGATGGAGGAGTTGAGCGGCCGCCCGTGCATCTGGGCGACCGCGCAGTACCTCTCGTTCGCGAGGCCGCCGTCGGTGTTGGAGCTCGACGTCACCGAGATCGTGCGCGGTCACCAGATCTCGCAGGCGCGCGTGATCGCGCGCGTCGGCGACGACGAGATCCTCACCGTGCTCGGCGCGCTCGGGCACCGGCCGCTCCCCCTCGAAGGGCAGTGGGCGATCCGGCCCGACGTACCCGGTCCGCTCGACTGCCCGCCGCGGCCGATGATGAACCGCCACGAGGGCACGATCGCCCGGCGCCTCGACGCCAAGCTCGCGAACGGTCGCGCGCCCTGGGAGTTCCCGGGTCCGGAAGGGTCCGGGCAGTCCGCCTTGTGGATCCGCTTGCCCGAGTTGCTCGACATGTCGGCCGCCGCGCTCGCGATCATCGGCGATTTCGTCCCGTTCGGGATCGGTCAAGCCCTCGGCAAGCGCGCGGGCGGAAACAGCCTCGACAACACGTTGCGCGTCGCGCACCGCGTCCCGACCGAGTGGGTCCTCGCCGACGTGCGCGTGCACGCGGTCGCCGACGGCTTCGGTCACGGGCTCGTACATCTCTGGGCCGAGGACGGAACGCTGCTCGGCACCGCGAGCCAGTCGTCGATCGTGCGCGCGTGGCGCGACGACCAAAACGAACCTCTCACCGAGCTGGAAGGTGACGTGCAGCGCTGAGCGCATCGCGACAAGGATGTGCGCATGAGCATCCCGCAGCGCTACGGCATCACGTTTCCCTTCGACGGCATTCCGCTCTTGGAGCAGCGCGAGCTGGTGCGCGAGCTGGTCGACCTCGGATACACCGATCTGTGGTCGGCTGAGTCGGGTGGGTACGACGCGTTCATCCCGCTCGCAGTCGCCGCCCAGTGGGCGCCCGAGCTGCGGTTCGGGACCGCGATCGTGCCCGCGTACACGCGCGGCGCGCACACGCTTGCGTCGACGGTCGCGTCGATGTGCCAAGCCGCGCCCGGCCACTTCGCGCTCGGGATCGGAACCTCCTCCGACGTCATCGTCGAACGCTGGAACGGTTTGACGTTCGACAAGCCGTACCAGCGCGTGCGCGACACGATCCGGTTCCTGCGGGCCGCGCTGACGGGCGAGAAGGTCGACGAGGAGTACGAGACGTTCCGCGTCCGCGGCTTCCGGCTCGGCGTCCCCGTTCCGGAGCAGCCGCCGATCCTGGTAGCCGCACTGCGCGAAGGCATGTTGCGACTGGCCGGACGCGAAGGCGATGGGGCGATCATCAACTGGCTGTCGGCCGACGACGTCAAGACGGTCGCGCCGCACGTCGGTGCCGGGAAGGAGATCGCAGCACGCATCTTCGTGTTCCCCGTCGACGACGCGAGCCTCGCTCGCTCGGTCGGCAAGCGCGCGATCGCGTCGTATCTCACCGTGCCCGTCTACGCCGCATTCCACGAGTGGCTCGGCCGCGGTGAAGAGCTTGCCGACCTCTGGCGGCTCTGGAAGGAAGGCGACAGGAAGGCCGCCGCGGAATCGATTCCCGATTCGGTCGTCGACGATCTGCTCGTGTGGGGCAAGCCCGAGCAGTGCAAGGAGCACATCGCGCGTTACATCGAGAACGGCGTGACGACTCCGGCACCGGCGCTGTTCTGCGGGCCCGAACAACTTCACGACGTCGTTCGCGCGCTTGCGCGATAATTCTGGGTCGCACTCGCGGCGAGGCGGGATACCCGCCTGGCTGATCACGCCGCGGTTTTGAGGTGGACCTCTTGGTGCCGTATCTGCGCGAGGTGGAGCTTGACGAGGACGCGTACCAACCACCAGCCGGGATCGAGCTCGGCCCTGTTCAGCGAGAAGCGAGCGGAGGTGGGCGCAGCATGGTGGTTGTTGTGCAATCCTTCGCCTGCGGTGATGAACGCGAGTGATTGCAGGTTCGTCGCGGAGTTCGAGTACGGCTGCGTGCCGCGGGTGTGACCGACGGCGTTGATCGCGCCGGAGAGCATCACGTAGAGCACGGCATGCAGACCGGCGGCGAGGAAGCCCGTGAGCAGACCGAAGCCGAGCGCCCACATCGTGACGACGATGATCGCGATCCCGATGACCAGCCCGGCGAGTGAATGATCGAATGCGGCTCGGTCGAGGTGGTCGGGTGGGAGATCACGCGCGTACTTCCGCACGTTCGACGGGTCGGACGCGCAGCGCTTGTAGAGCCCGACGTTGCCGAGCTGCACGCGCCAGAATCCCACTTGGAGCGGACTGTGTGGATCGTCGAAGGTGTCGGTCGCGGCGTGGTGCTTGCGATGCACCGCCACCCACTCACGCGGTCGCATGCCCGTTGTCATCCAGATGATGACCCGAAAGGGAATGGCCGCCGGACTGCCGACGGTCAGCGCGCGATGTGAGAGGGCGCGATGCAGGTACACGGTCGTCGTGAAGATCGCGAGCTGCGTCACGACGAACGCGGTGACAACGGCGGCGATCAAATTGCTGAGGGGCACACGCCAAAGGGTACTACCGACCAGTCGGTAGAGACATCTCGGTAGACTGACGGGATGGCGTTGCCCGTCGGTTCCGCTCCCGCGTCGACCAAGGATCTCATCCTCGAGGTGGCGCTCAAGCGATTCGGCGACCACGGCTACGCGGGCACGAGCTTGAACGACATCGCCGACGAGGTCGGCATCCGGCGTCCGAGCCTGCTGCACCACTTCCCCTCGAAGGAGGTGCTCTACCGCGCGGTGCTCTTCGCCTCGTTCGCGGACTGGACGTTGCTCGTCGAGCAGGCGATCGAGGGAACGCGTCGAGGTTGGCCGCAGGTCGAGCGCATGCTCCGGGCCGCGTTCACATTCTTCGAGGACCACCCCGACTTCGTCCGGCTCGTGCGCTGGGAAGCACTCGAAGGCGGTCCGATCCTGCGCGACGAGCTCAGCGTCCTGTTGCGACCGCTCTTCGATCGAGGCGCCGACTTCCTCGAACGGGAGATGGACGCAGGCCGCCTCCGGCGCTACGACGCGCGGCAGCTGCTCCTCACGGGCTACGGCGCGGTGCTGTCGTACCTCTCGGACGGACAGCTGATGACGGGCCTCCTCGACATCGACCCACTCTCGGCGGCGGCCCTGGCGACCCGGCGCGAGCACGTGATCGACGTGATGCGTACCGCCGTTGCGGTGTAACGCTTCTCAGAGCTTCCCGTCGCTCCAACGCTGTAGCAGCGAGGCATCGCCGAACACCTCGACCTGATCGACCGGAACGCGCCCCCACATCATCAACACGAGATCGCTGGCACCGCCGCGCGCGGCGACGTCGGCTTTCGCGTGCTCGTTCACGACGGCGACGCCGTCGGGTTCGAGCCGGACCAGCCATTCGCCATCGCCGTCGGTGCAATGCAGGTGCATGGTCTCGCCGTTTCCGGTCGGCGACCCGCCGGGCCGGAACGGGAGGATGTCGAACAGCTCCTGGATACCGTCGACCGCGAGGTCGCGGTCGATCGGCTGGGGCACGCCCGCCGCGAGCTGCGCGTCCCACCGGTGAACCGCGAGCTCGTTCGCCTGCCGGCGCGACCAGAACCCCACCGTGCGCTGATCGGTCCACGACCAGCAGCGTTCTCCGGCGCCCGCAGCCGCGAGCACGTCGGCCAGGGGGCCGTAGCCCTGCGCGACGAAGTCGACGAGCGCGGGGCCCTCGGGAACCGCGAGCTGCTTCCAGTGGCCGACGGGGTCGGCGGGACGGCGTTCGACGATCTCTGTCGCCCAGCGATGGAGCCGGCCGACATGCGAGCACAGGTCGCCGATCGTCCACTCACCGCACGTCGGCACCGGATGTTCGACGCCGGCCGCGCGCGCGGCGTCGGCGAGCGCCGCTCCTTCGCGACGGATGGCGTGCACGAACTCGGAGTGGTCCATCACGGGGAATTTACCGGGGCGGCTCGAGCAGCTCCGGGCCGTTGTTGACGGGCTTGTTGACGAGCATCGTGATCGGCCACCCCTCGAGATCCTCGGATGGCGCGGGAACGAGCAGTTGCCCGAGCGATCGCACGTCGTGGTTGTCGACGTCGAGCCAGGTGTCCCACGCCGACTCTGGGAGGATCACCGGCATGCGATCGTGGATCGGTCGCATCAGATCGTTCGGTTCCGTCGTGATGATCGTGCACGTTCGCACGCGGGGCGCGTCGTCGCCGACCGCGCGGTCGTGCCAGATCTCCCACAGCCCCGCGAAAGCGAGCGGTTCGCCGTCCCGGCGACGGATGAACCAGGGCTGCTTCTGCTTCCGTCCGGCTACCGCCTGCCACTCGTAGAAGCCGTCCGCGGCGACGATGCACCGGCGCCGCTCGAACGGGCGCTTGTACGCGTTGCTCTTCGACAGCCGCTCGGCCCGGGCGTTGATCATCCGGTCGCCGACCGAGAGGTCCTTCGCCCACGAGGGCACGAGGCCCCAGCGCACGCGATCGAGGACGCGATGGCCGTCGCGCTCGGCGATCACCGGCACGTCGGCCCGCGACGTGACGTTGTAGTTCGCATCGGCCGCGTCGGCCCGCACCTCTTCGACCTGGAACCGCTCGGCGAGGATCGTCGGCGACGACACCGAGACGTAGCGGCCGCACATCTCTCGGACCGTACCGGGATCCGCTCTTGACAAAAGGCCTCGTTCGCCCCACAATCAGACCGACCGGTCGGTTTCTTCGCCAGGTTGCCGGCTCGTGAGGGACGAAGGAGCAGCAATGATCCGAACGACGACGAAGGGCGAGCGCACCCGCCAGCGCATCGTCGAGCTGGCGGCGCCGGTCTTCAACCGCCAGGGTTTCGTGGGCGCGTCGTTGCGCGATCTCATCGGTGCCACCGGGCTCGAGAAAGGCGGGATCTACAACCATTTCGGCTCCAAGGAGCAGCTCGCGTTCGAGGCCTACGACTATGCGATGACCCGGGTCACCGAGAGCCTCGCCCGCTCGCAGGACGGCGCGACCGACGCGATCGACCGGCTGTCTCGCATGATCCGAGCGTTCGCGGAAAATGCCCGCCGGCCCGCGGTCGAGGGCGGCTGCCCGATCATGAACACCGCGATCGACGCCGACGACACCCACCCCGATCTGCGCGACCGGGCCCGCGCGTCGATGTCGCTGTGGCATCGGCTCGTCGGCCGCATCGTGAAGGACGGCAAGGCCGCCGGCTCCCTGGCGGCCGACACCGATCCCTACGCACTCGCGTCGACGATCACGGCCGCGCTCGAAGGCGCGTTGATGCTCTCGAGACTCTACGACGACCCCGCGCACATGGACCGCGTCGTCGACCACCTCGTCGACCACGTTGCGTCTCTGCGCGTGAAGGAGGGACAACTGTGATGCGTACCGACACCGAAACGTCACACATCGAAGGCGTGCGCTCGCGCACGATCACCTGGACCGATCCGGCCCGCATGCGTTTCCGGCTGCGTGGACTCGACGGATACGAACGACTCGCCGCGATCAAACGCGGTGACGCGTCGCCCCCGCCGGCCGCCGAGCTGCTCGGCCTCTCCTTCGACGAGCTCGAACGCGGACGCACCGTGTTCTCGGTCGTGGCCGACGAGCTGCACGAGAACCCGACGGGCACGATGCACGGTGGCGTCGTCGCGACGTTGGTCGACACGGCGATGGGTTGCGCGGTTTCGTCGACCCTCCCCGCCGACGCGGCCTTCACGACGCTCGAGTTGAGCACCAACTTCGTCCGCGCGATCACACAAGCGACGGGACGTGTGCACGCCGAGGGTCGGGTCGTGCATCGAGGTGGGCGCATCGCGCCCACCGAAGCGCGCGTCTACGACGACGCGGGAACGCTCTACGCCCACGCGAAGTCGACGTGCCTCGTCCAAGGGGGAGCGCGATGAACGACATCGACCCCGACCCTCGCGTCGACCGCGACGTCATGCGAGTGGATGACATCGAGCTGACGGTCCGCCCCATCGCGATCGACGACGTCGAGCGCCTCGCGCGCCTGTTCACGCGCTTGTCCCCGTCGAGCGTGCACTTCCGGTTCTTCTCGCCGATCGCCCGACCGCCACGCGCCGCCCTGCTCCGCCTCGCCGACGTCGACCATGGGCGCCGGGACGCACTGGTCGCCCTGGACGGCGACGAGATCGTGGCCGTGGCCCGCTACGACGGCAGGCCCGACCGGGACCCCGGCGCCAGTCACCAGGCCGAGATCGCCATGACCGTGGAGGACGCCTGGCAGCACCGGGGCGTCGGGAAGCGGCTGGCCCTGCGGCTCGCCGGCCTCGCCGCCGACCGGGGCTACGACACCTTCGTGGCGACCATGCTGCCCGACAACCGGGCCGCGCTCGGACTGGTCCACAAGCTCGTTCCCGACGCGAAAGTTCGCTGGGCGGGCGGCGAGTACGAAGCCTCGCTACCGCTGGTGCGCGCGAGCTGAGCCGCGTCGAACCGACGCCGCGTCAACGCGAACTGCCGTTGCGCGCCGCCCGGTCGCGGAGGCGGAACACGAAACGCAAACCCGACCACGTGTCGTCGACCGCGCACACCTTGTTGTCGACGAGACCGTGCGCGAGTCCGAGCTCGCGCACGATGCCCTCGCGCAGATCGGTCGCGACGCCCGCGGTGCGCTTGGGCCAAGCGATCCACAACCCACCCGCGGGTTCGATCGTGCGCGCCAACCCGTCGAAGCGACGTTCGAGCTCGGCGTGACGCGTCGCGAAGAAGAGCACGATGTCTTGCGCACCGCGCGCCTGCGTGCGTAGTCGCACACCATCCGGAAGCGGATTGAGCGCGCGCTCGAAACCTGCGGGAGCGCGCACGAGCGCGAGGCGTGCCCCCGGCTTGATGCCGAGCTTCTGGGGAAGGGGCGTCCCCGAGTACCCCGCCACGAGTCGCAGTCAATCGCGGTTGAACCGTGCGGTCAATCACGGCGGATCGCCGACACGCCACCGCGCGAATCGCGGCACCGTCGTCGCGATTGCGGCGACGCCGGCGAGACACAGCAATCCGCCGGACACGACCGAGACGGTCGGCGTGAACGCGCTCGCAACCAGACCACCCTCCAGGTCACCCAGACGCGGACCACCCGTGACGACGAAGATGTTCAACGATGCCAGCCGCCCCCGTAGGCCGTCGGGTACGACGAGCTGTTGGAGTGTGTTGCGAAATACCGCGGAGATCACATCGGCCGCTCCCGCGATCGCGAGAAGGACGAGCGCGAGCCCGAGGTTGGCCCCCACCAGCCCGAACGCGGTTATCGCGACACCCCACACGACAACCGCGAGAAGGATGGCGAGACCCAGGCGCCGGACCCGGCCGACCCAGCCCGAGCTCAGGGCCGCCATCACCGCACCCAGCGCCACCGCGCTCAGCAGCCAACCGACCGCTTCGGGACCGCGGTGGAACCGCGTCTCGGCGAGCACGGGGAAGAGCACGCGCGGCATGCCGAACACCATCGCGACGATGTCGACGGTGAACGTCGACTGGAGCACTCGCTTGCCCTTCACGTAGCGCAGTCCGTTGAACACGGCCGCGAACCCGACGTCGTCCTCGGCGCCCTCCGCCGGAGCGGGCCGCTGCGAGTGCAGGAGGAATGCGGCCGTGAGCGCGGCGCCGTAGCTCGCCAGGTCGATGCCGTAGGCCCAGGAGAGCCCGGCCGTCCCGACCACGAGTCCGCCGAGCGCCGGGCCGACGACGCCGGCGCCGTTCCACATGACCTGGTTGAGCGCGGCCGACTGCGCCAGCATGCCGGGCGGCACGAGGTTGGGCGTCATCGCGGCCCGGGTCGGCATCGAGACCGACACGAACGCGGCGTTCAACGCGGCGGCGCCGTAAACCAGCGCCAATGGCGGATGACCGTGCACCGCGCCAAGGAGCAACAGGCCGGACGCGGCCATGAGCCCGAACTGCGCGCCGATCAACAGGACCCGACGATCGCGCCGGTCGATCTGCGGGCCGAAGCCGATCGACACGAGCACCATCGGGACCAGTTGCACGGCGCCGATCAGCCCGACCGCGGCCGACGAGTGGGTCAGGTCGTAGACCTGAACGAGCAGCGCGACGACCGTGAACTGGCTCCCGATCTGGGAGACGAGCTCGCCCGTCCAGAGCAGCCGGTAGTCGCGCGAGGCGCGCAGCGGCGAGACGTCGATCGCGAGACCGCGTACCCGACGAGTGAGGGCTCGGCGCCGGCCCGGAGGTGCAGCGGTCACAGCACGCGGAACAATACCGAGGGCAGGTCGGTTGCAAATCCCGACCTATTTGCCGGGGTTTTCACCCGACCGGACCAACTGACGAAAGAGGCATCGCATGGCGCTGCGACTGGGAGACGTTGCCCCGAACTTCACGGCCGAGACCACCGAAGGCACGATCAACTTCTACGACTACCTGGGCGACAGCTGGGGGGTCCTGTTCTCACACCCGAAGGACTTCACCCCCGTGTGCACGACCGAGCTCGGCGCGGTCGCGAAGCTGAAGCCCGAGTTCGACGCGCGCAACGTGAAGATCCTCGGCTTGTCCGTCGACGAGCTCGGCAACCACAAGGGTTGGGCCGACGACATCGAGGAGACGCAAGGCGTGAAGTTGAACTTCCCGCTCATCGCCGACTCCGATCACAAGGTCTCGGACCTCTACGACATGATCCACCCCAACGCGAGCGACACGCTCACCGTGCGTTCGGTCTTCATCATCGGCGCCGACAAGAAGGTGAAGCTGATCATCACCTATCCGGCGTCGACCGGTCGTAATTTCGACGAGATCCTGCGCGTGATCGACTCGCTGCAGCTGACCGCCGGCTACAGCGTGGCGACACCGGTCAACTGGAAGAACGGCGAGGACGTCATCATCGTCCCGGCAGTCTCCGACGAGGACGCCAAGGCGAAGTTCCCCAAGGGATGGAAAGCGCTGAAGCCGTACCTCCGGATCACGCCGCAGCCCGACAAGTAACGCGTCAGTCGCGGATGTACTCCCAAGCCTCGCCACGCAAGTAGAGCCGGTGGCGAGGGCCGGGCGTCTCGAGGAGCCCAACGTCGGGGTAGGCGACGTCTTCGGGATAGATGCACATCGCGCCTTCGTCGACGAAATGGAATCGCGGTAGATAGTCGACCGATTCCGCCGCCTCGATTGCGGTCATCGCGTCGGCCACCGTCGCGAACGCGCGGAGGTCGAGCAGCGTCACGTACTGCGGCGGCGCGAGCTCGATCTCGCCTGCTGCACGCGCGGCAAGGGCCTCGTCGGGACCGAACCACTGCAGCACTTCCGTCTCGGCGCCGTCGGCGACCTCGTCGCCGCCGGCGACCGGCCCGACGAAGAACCACGTCGCGAACCGCTTCGGGGATCCCTCGGGCGTCGTCCAGTTCGAGAGGTGCACGAGCGCTTCCGCGTCGACGTCGACGCCCGCCTCCTCCTTCGCCTCGCGCACCGCGGCGCGACGCGCGGCGCCGGCGAGATCGTCGGGCGCGTCGCCGTAGTCGCCGGGATCGATACGCCCGCCGGGAAACACCCATGCGCCGCCGTGGAAGGCCAGCTTCGACGACCGTTGCGCGAGCAGGACCTCGAGGCCCCCGGATCCGTCGCGCAGCAGCACCACCGTCGCGGCCGGAGCCGCGTCGACTCCGTTCGCCGCGCCCGGCGCCTTTGCGGTTCTGCGTTGCTCAATCCAGTTGTTCAATGGAGAGCTCACCCTTCTGGTGGCGGGCCCGCAACACCTTCTTGTCGAACTTTCCGACCGACGTCTTCGGAACCTCGTCGATGAAGCTCCATCGTTCCGGTATCTGCCATTTGGCCACGTGCCCACCCAAGTAACCGGCGAGCGCCGCCGCGTCGACCTTCGAATCGCCCTTGCGCACGACGCAGGCGAGCGGACGCTCGTCCCAGCGCGGGTCGGGAACCCCGATGACGCTCGCCTCGAGCACGTCGGGATGACCCATCAAGAGATTCTCGAGCTCGACCGAGCTGATCCATTCACCGCCGGACTTGATCACGTCCTTCGCCCGGTCGGTGATCTGGATGAATCCCTCGGGCGAGACACTGCCGACGTCGCCGGTACGCAACCATCCGTCGTCGAACTTCTCGGGGGACGGATCGCGGTAGTAGGAGGCCGTGATCCACGGACCCCGCACCTCGATCTCGCCGACGGCCTCTCCGTCCCAGGGCAACGACCTTCCGGCGTCGTCGACGATCCGCAGCTCGACCCCGCCGACGACCCTGCCGGTGCGCGCCCGCCAGTCCATCTCCTCGGTCGAACCGACCGCGACGGAGGCGGGCGGGTGCGCGACCGCGGCGAGCGGCGAGGTCTCGGTCATGCCCCAGGCCTGGATGATGCGCACGCCGTACTTCTTCTCGAAGTTCTCCATCAGCGAACGCGGCACCGCCGAGCCCCCACAGACGATCATGCGAATGCTCGACAGGTCGATGTCGTGGTCTTCGCCGTAGCGGTAGATGTCGGCCCAGATCGTCGGCACCGCGCCCGAGAACGTGACGCGCTCCTCCTTCACCATGCGCGTCAGCGGTTCGGCTTGCAGGAACCGGCCCGGCATCACGAGTGACGCACCGCACAGGAAGGCCGCGTAGGGAATGCCCCACGCGTTCGCGTGGAACATCGGCACGATCATGAGGATGCGATCGCGTTCCGACAGGTCCAACGCGTTGCCCGTGAGCGCCGCGAACGAATGCAAGAAGGCCGAGCGGTGTGAGTAGGCGACACCCTTCGGATTGCCGGTGGTTCCGGACGTGTAACACATTGCCGCGGCCTGGTGCTCGTCGATGTCGGGCCATGCGACCTCGGGAGACTCCTGCGCGAGCAGCTCGGAATAGCGCGCGATCGGACGGTCGGTACCGAGCGCCGCGGCGTCGCCGTCGCCGTCGCCCACGCCCACGATCACGAAGCACTCGACGCTGGTCAGCTCGGACACGACCTTGCCGAGCACCGGCACGAGCGAATCGTCGACGAGCACGACCTTGTCGCCGCCGTGGTTGATCACGTAGGCGAGTTGCTCCGGGAACAGCCGGATGTTCAGCGTGTGGAGCACCGCGCCCATCGACGGAATCGCGAGGTACGCCTCCATGTGCTCCTGGGAGTTCCACATGAATGTGCCGACACGGTCGCCCGGCTGCACACCGAGACGCGTGAGCGCGTTGGCGAGCCTCCCGGCGTTGGCCGCGATGGTCCCGTACGTGGCGCGCCGAGGCCCTGTATCGCTCCACGTGACACACTCGGCGCCGGCATAGACGCTCATCCCGTGCCGCAATACGGCGGTGATGGTCAGCGGGAAGTCCTGCATCGTGCTGGAGATCACTTCGCCTCCCTGAGTCCCGTTTGCAGGGTCCCGCTTCATTCGGCGCGAAGCGTAACGTCGTATGACTACGGCGGCGATGCCGGCTCGTAATGCCGTATCACCAACCGAGAATCGCGCCGATGACGAGGCCGACCACGAACAGACCGCCCGCGCGGCGGGTCACGAGGAACGACAGCGCCGCGAACCACAGTGGCCACACGGGATTGGGCATGGGAGAGACGTCGGGTTTGGGCTGCGAGTAGTAGGCGAACGTGCGCCGCAGCAGCGGCCATGCAAACACGACCAACACCGAGGCCACGGGTAGGACGCGCGCGAGCACGAGCGCGGCGATCGAGACGTAGAACGCGACGAACATCGCCTGGGTGAGCCGGCGGGCCGCGGCCTCGCCCATGATCACCGGCAACGTATGCGTGCCGTCCGGCGCGTCCCACGCGATCTTGTCGATGTGCTTGCCCATCAGCACGGTCGTGCACAGCAGCGCGTACGGGAACGATGCGAGCACCACGGCGCCCGGAATCGTGCCCGTCGCCGCGTAGTAGGTGCCGCCGACCATCAACGGGCCCCAGACCACGAGCACGGTCGGCTCGCCGAGGCCGTGCTTCTTCAAGCGCAACGGTGGCGCGGTGTACGCCGCGGACAGCAGGAAGCCGCCGAGCGCGAAGCCGACGATCGGCCAGCCCCGGGCCGCCGTCAGCACGATCATGATCGCCAGACACAGCGCGTTGACGGCGATCGCGCAGGTCGCGAGCCCCGTGCGCGTGATCACGCCCGAAAGTACCGGGTGCGGCGAATAGAGGTTACGGGGGTAATCGGCCCGGTCGGTTCCGACCTGGAGGTCGAAGAGATCGTTCATCAGGTTGTTCGCCATATGCGCGAGGACGATGCCGGCGGCCGCCACGGCGAACCAGCCCCAGGAGACGTCCGCACCCCGGTAGACCGCCAACAAGCCGGCGATGGCCGCGGCCACCAGGGTCATCGGAAGTACCCCAGCGCGGGTCAAATACAGCCATTTCGACACCGGATCCAGGCGCCCGGGTGGCGGATTCGTCGTGGCGAGCACGTACCGCCAACTGTGAAAAAGTCCACTTCGCGTCGGACTCTTCGCGGATCGCGCTGCAGAAGTGTCGGCCATCACGCCGAAGCCTAGAAGGCGGGACGAAAGCACGCCCTGACCCGTAACCCCCGGGCGAGTCGCAGCGATGACCCCTGCGAAGGAGGTGGAGGAGGTGACGATGACGACTGCCGTGAACGGACAGGTACAGGTGCTGCCACTCTCGTTGAGCAGCGCCGAGGTCCGCCTCTCCACCGCCGGCGCCCGCACGAGCATCGGGAAGGTCTCCTCGAAGGAGGGTCGCTGGTACTGGCAACACCGTGACGGCGAGCAGAGCTCCCCCATCGCGGCCAACCGGACCGAAGCCGCCAACGCACTGGCCGCGTATCACCGGGCGTTCAAGGCGCCCCCCGCTCCCGCCGCGCCCGTGCGCCGGCTCCTCTTCGGCTGATCGCTCCACGGAGCGGAGCGGCGGCCGCGCTCAGCCGCCGTAGCTCATGCGGGTGTCCTCCATGCGCAGGACCTCGGTTTCCTCGTCCCGCAAGAACGCGGCGTTGACCACCTCGCCGAGGAACAGGGTGTGGTTGCCGATGGTCACCGGTTGCCGGACCTCACATTCGACGTACGCGACGGACTGCGCGAGCACCGGCGCCCCGGTCGCAGGGCCGTCGAGATAGGCGAATCCGTTCAACGTGCGGGCCGCGAGATCGACGTCGACCGGCTTTGTGAACTTGCGCACGATCGCACGATCTTCACGATCGATCATGCAAAGGCTGAACACCCCACTTGCTGCGATCAGCTCGCGCGTGAACGCCTCGCGCTCCACTCCGATGCCGATCCACTTCGGCTCGAACGACACCTGCGTCACCCAGCTCAGGGTCATGGCGTTGCGGCGCTCGGCCCGGTCGGTCGAGCCGACGACGTAGAGCCCGCTCGGCATCTTCCACAGCACGCGGCGACGAAGCCGGTCGTACTCGTCGGGGTCGGCGCCTTCAGGGAACGGCGGGACGGGTCCTTCCTTGACCGGCATCCGGCGAGCGTATGCGCAGCGGGCGAGCTACAGCCCGCTGATGACACACGCGGTGGCGAGCGCGAGCCCCAAGATGTGGAGTGGTCCGAAGATCTTCCCGATTCGAAGGCCCAACGTGTTCTGTGCGAACTCGTCAGTGACGTGCTGACGCCAGTTCAGCGTGTCCTTGATGACCAGCAAGGCTGACGCAGCCGACAGGACGATGGCGGCCGAGGTGGCGAACCACGCCGAGAGCGTCGAGATCGTCAGCGCGAACCCAACGCCCAACAGAATCGGGCCATGCATCAGTCCGGCCATGTGAACCATGGTCAGATATTTGGGGACTTCCGGAGCGCCAGCCTGGCGGACCAGCGCCATCGGGATGCCGGAAAGCGCGCCAACCAACAGGTTGAGCATCCCCGCGACGATGAGGACTTCGGTGGCGGTGGACACCCCAGCTCCTTTCGGTCGAGTGGCTTTTCGTGGCGGCATCTTCGGCGATCGCGACGTCGCACTGTCGTTCGTTCGGGTCAGTCCACCAGCTCGAGTGAATGCACGTGGTCCTCTTGCACCCGGAGGACGGCGTCCGATCCGCGGAAGAGCACGACCCAGCGGACGGCTCCGCTCAACCGGCCCGTGGTGCGGCGCGCGCCTGAAATTGCGGTTCACGCAGCCGGCCGCCGCTCTCCGCGGGACCGGTGGGGCGACTACCCAGGTAGCCGCGCCCGCGTGGTGGGCCTCTCATCTCGCGCGTCCGAAGTCGTCCTCCAACCGCACGATGTCGTCTTCGCCGAAGTAGTCGCCGTGCTGCACCTCGACGAAGACGAGATCATCGCTTCCGGTGTTCTCGATCCGATGCGACGCGCCCAGCGCGACATCGACGGCGGAGCCGGCCCGCACGGCAATGGGTGTGTCGTTCAGCGTCACCACACCACTTCCCCTGACGATGAACCAGTGCTCGGAGCGACGGGCGTGCTTCTGATAGCTCAATCTCTTGCCGGCTTTGACCGTGATCTGCTTGACCTTGTGGTCAGGCTCATCGATCAGTACCTCGTAGCTTCCCCACGGTCGTTCATCTCGTTCGGCGGCCATCCCGACAGTGTGCCCCATCGGGCCGGGTTTCGTTCCCGGTGTCAGACGCGCTCGAGCACGACGAGAGGAATCTTGCGAGTCGTGGCCTTCTGGTACTCGTCGAAGTTCGGCATCATTGCCGCTTGTGCGCGCCACAGCCTTTCCCGTTCCGGACCCTCGGCGACCCGGGCGCGGGCCTCGAACGTCTCGTTCGGCAGCTCAACAGTCACCTCGGGACGCGCGACGAGGTTGTGGTACCAGTCCGGGCTGGTCGGCGCGCCACCCTTCGAGGCGATGATCACGATGCGGTCGTCGTCGGTCGTATAGACGATGGGCGTCGTGCGGCGCCGTCCCGATTTGGCGCCCGTCGTAGTGATCAAGACCAGCGGCGCGCCCGCGAACATGCCCGTGACCTTCCCACCGTCGTTGCGGAACTCGTCGATGAGCGCTTGGTTGAATGCGGCGAAATCGTCTTTGAAGTCCTCGAGGTTCGGCATACCGCGGTCAGTAACGTCCGACGCGTGGCGCGGATTCCCGAGGCCGTCGATCTCAGGGGCTTTGGGGCTTCGTGGGCGCCGGCGGTGGGGGCGTTGGGTCCAACAGCGAGAACGCGACCATGCGTTCGTAGATGTCGTACACGCGCTGCCCGTAGAGCGCGCCCGTCGCCCATGTCCCCCACAGGTCCCACCACGTCTGCACCTTGCCCCGGAAGCCCAGTGTCAGCGTTCCCGGCAGGAGGATCGGATCCTTGGCCGCGTACGCCAGGTCGGGAAACAGCGGGTCGACATACACGCGTAGCAGCTGCATCTGCGCGCGCACGCCGGTCTTGGCGTCGGGGAAGTCGAAGCCGTGCACGCAGGAGTCGCACCAGCCGATACCGGCGAAGTTGTTGTCGGTCGGCGCGCTCCCCGGGTTCGCGAAGCCGGCCGTCTCGAGAATCGACTGTGCGAATGCCACGTCGCCGCGAACGCCCGTATTCGCCCCCTCGTCGAGGTAGATCTGGGCGAGGATCTCGATCGGCACGGTGATACGCGGCGTGTAGTGCTCCGCGATCACGTAGTCGGCCATCTGCTTCGCGGTCAGCCGGCCGGGCCCGAGGATCGGGCTCGTCGCGCTCGTCGCCGCGGTCTGGAAGTCGTGGATACCGGCAAGGGAAACGGCGATGCGCGTACGCGAGTCGTCGATCGTCGAGCGGAACTCACTCAGATGTTGCTCGGCGACACGAACCGCATCCGCAGCATGCGCCGAGACGTCCCTGATGTGCGCGACCTGACCGTCGACGCGCCGCTTGAGGGCGAGATACTTGTCGAGCAGCTCCTTCTGGTTCGAGCCGAAGGTTCCGAGCACGTGCAGCTGACTTCCGGCATCGACGATCGAGGTGGTGCTCAGGTACCCCGCGATCGCGCTCATGAGCTGCGTGTCGCCGGCACGCATGTAGGCCTCGGCCGCGACCCGGCGAAGGCGCGTTCGCGTCTCCTCGAGCTGCCGCTGCGTTGTGCGGGCGGCGGCCTCGAGCTTCTTCTGCGCGCGGCGCGCCGCGGCATCGTTCTTCCGCGCGGTCGCGACGGCAGACTCCGCCGGACCGAGCCCGTCCTGCGCAGCCTGCAGCTCGGACTTGGCCTTCTGCATCGTCTGCATGAGCTGCAGACCGGCATCGGTCGGCAACGTGAACGCCGGCATCGGCGGCGGAGGGATGGTCGTGGTGGTCGTCGGGCCGGTCGACGGCACCGTGGTGCTCGAGCCGGCCGACGGCGGGGGAATTTCCGGGCCGCCAATCGTGGTGGTGGTGGTGGCCGTCGCCAGGCCGTACGCGGCCCCAGGAGCCCCGACGGAGGCGACAACCGAGGCGAGAACACCCGCGACGACGGCAACCCGCGCGCGCGAGAGTCCGAACATCTCTCTCCCAGTCGGCATCCACACGTCGGATCTTCAGTTCTTCGGGTCTGGCCCGGAGTCCTCCGTGGTGGAGCCGCCCGAGCTCGGATGAAAGGTCAACTTCTGGGCACTTGGCTCCAGGGGAGAGCCTTGTCGGCGCGGGGCTCCCCCGGCAACCCGAGCACCCGCTCGCCGAGGATGTTCTTCATGATGTTGGTGGTCCCGCCCTCGATCGAGTTCGCCTGGACCCGCAGGAACGCCTTCTGCGGATTCGAGAGATCCATTGCGCTCCGAGGCCGTTCGAACGTGTAGCCGCTCGGGTAGAGGAGCGCTTCGGGCCCCATCAGGTCCATCACGAAGCTCATGATGCGCTGGTTGAGCCCGGCCATCGCGAGCTTGCCGACCGAACCTTCAGGGCCCGGGGTCCCTTTGCGGCGGGATTGGCTCGCGCGCATGTTGGTGAGGCGATTGACCTCGGCGTCGATCCACAGGCGCAGAAGGTTGTCGCGCGCCACCGCGTCGTGCCGTTGTTTGTTGCGCTTCCACTGGTTCACCGCGACGGCGATCACCCCCGAGCCGCGCGGGTTAACTTGTCCACCGATCGACACCCGCTCGTTCATGAGCGTGGTGAGCGACACGCCCCAGCCCTCGCCCACGTCGCCGAGGCGTTCGCGATCGGGGATGCGCACGTCGGTCATGTAGACCTCGTTGAACTCCGCATCGCCGGTCGCCTGCACGTGCGGTCGCACCTCGACACCCGGCGAGTGCATGTCGACCACGAACATCGTCATGCCCTTGTGCTTCACCTGTTCGGGATCGGTGCGCAGCAGGACGATGCCGTACTTCGCGACGTGCGCAAGCGTCGTCCACACCTTCTGGCCGTTGACGATCCACTCCTCGCCGTCGAGCACGGCGCGCGCCGACAGACCTGCAACGTCGGAGCCCGCGCCCGGTTCGCTGAACATCTGGCACCAGATCTCCTCGCCGCTGAACAGCGGGCGCAGGTAGCGACGCGTCTGCTCGTCGGATCCGTGCGCGACGAGCGTCGGCGCACACATTCCGTGGCCGATCGGATTGCGCGCGTAGGGAATGGGGGCGCCGGCGCCGACCAACTTGGCGTTGATGGTGTTCTGCAGCTTCGGCGAGAGCCCGAGGCCGCCGGAGCCTTCGGGGAAGTGCACCCACGCGATGCCGCGATCGTATTGCGCGCCGAGGAACTCAGCCGGTGGAGTCGCCTTGGGATCGTGCTGCGCGAGGAGGTCGTCGCACAGTTGCGTCACACGCTGCTCTTCCGCCGTCAACCGAGGCTCCTCTCACAACTTGACCGTTCGGTCAAGTGTACCCGTCGACCGCAAAATCGCTCCAGCCGCGGCGGCGCCCGAGCCACGCGATCGCCTGCTCGCCCTGGGCGGCCTGGAACGGGCGCAACGTCGGGATGCCGGGTGCCGGAGGCAGGAGCGCCGCGTGCACGAACAACCCCGCGAGCGCGGCGATGAACGCGTCGACGCGGTCGTCGTCGACCCCGCGATTGAGCGGGTGCGCGCGCCACACGTCGTCGGGTCGGGGCCCGCCCTGCATCGCGACGCTCGGCAGCATGGCGACGAGATCGAGCCAGGGCGCGCCGATGGCGGCCCACGGCCAGTCGACGACGAGAACGCGATCCCGTGTGAGCAAGAGGTTGTCGGCCCGCACGTCGAGATGGACCAAGGTGTCGCCGATCACCGACTCCGGCCATCGCGACTCGAGCTGGACGAGGTCGTCGAGATGTTCCCGAACGCGGGTCGCGACGTTGTTCACCACATCGCCCCCGCCATCAGCGATCCGGCGCCATCCACCGAACAGACGGGCGAGCGACTCGGTGGCGGGTTCGAGCGAGATCGGCGACGGCGTCAACCCCGTGGCGAGCGCGTGCAAGGCCGCGAGCACTCGTTCCAACTCCTGGGTGCGCCACGGCAACTCGGGCGCGCGACCGTCGACGTCGTCGAACGCCAGTACGACCCAATCGCCGTCGTCCCACGACCACCGCAGCGCGGGCGCCGGAACATGGGCCGGCAATGCCGCCGCTATGCGTGCCTCTCGCCGGTGTATATCCGGCGATTCGGGGTTCGGCGAGCCGCACACTGCCTTGACGAACACGCGTGCGCCGTCGGCCAACAGCACGCGCGCCGCGACGCCGGGCGAGAAACCACCGGGTTGCGACCGCGCCGAGACGACACGCGATCCCAGTCGATCCTCGATCGCAGAACGGACCGGCGCGGGAATCTCGGCCCATTGCATCCGTCGGCCCGAGGCCTGCGGGAAAGACGGCGTCGAAGCGCGGGACACCCCTGCATTGTCGCGGCTGCGGGCCGGTCGCTTCCCGCGAATTCCCCGTTAGCCTCGGCATCGTGCCGACCGCCCGGAAACACGTCGAGCTCGAACGCCACGACGTCGTTGCGCACCTCGTGCTGAACCGACCTGAGCGTCGGAACGCGCTCTCGCAAGAGGTCATGGTCGAGATGCTGCAAGCGCTCGACACCGTTGCGACCGACGACGCGACGCGCGTGCTCGTGATCGAAGGTCGCGGCCCCGCGTTTTCCGCCGGTCATGACCTCGCGGAGATGACCGCGAATCGTGGCGCGGCCTTCTATGAGGAGCTCTTCTCGACGTGCGTTCGCCTGATGACGCGCGTGCACGAGCTGCCGCAGCCGGTCATCGCCAAGGTGCACGGCGTGGCGACCGCGGCAGGCTGCCAACTCGTCGCGGCGTGCGATCTGGCGGTCGCATCCGACGACGCCCGTTTCGCCACCCCCGGCGTCAACATCGGCTTGTTCTGCTCGACGCCGATGGTTCCGGTCGCGCGGTCGATCGGTCGCAAGCGGGCGCTCGAGATGCTGTTCACGGGCGAGATGATCGACGCCCGCACGGCGCTGGAATGGGGCCTCGTAAATCGCGTTGTCGCCGCGGATCGACTTGACCGCGAGGTGGACGAGCTCGCGCGACGCATCGCGAGCGCGAGTGCATACGTCCTCGCGCTCGGCAAGCGCGCGTTCTACGCCCAGGACCAGCTTCCCGAAGACGGCGCCTACGACCTCGCGTGCGAGGTGATGGTCGACAACGCCCAAGCCGACGACGCGCACGAGGGCATGCGCGCGTTCCTCGAGAAGCGGGCACCGCAGTGGCGGAACCGTTAGCCGATATCACCGTTCGGCGCCGATTCGACGCGATCGCGCCGTTGCGTCATCCCCCGTACGCTCGGTTGTGGACCGGCGCGTTCGTCTCGAACATCGGCACCTGGATGGAGACGGTCGCGCTCGGCGTCTACGTGACGAAACTGACGCACCAGGCGGCGTGGACTGGAACGATCGCCGCCGCCGCATTCGTTCCCATCGCCTTCTTCGGCCCCATCGGCGGCGCGCTCGCCGATCGCCTGCCGCGCAAGTGGCTGCTGATGGCGACGACAATCGTGCAAACCGGCTTGGCGTCTCTGCTCGCGCTCTTGTTCGCGGTCGGGCATCCGTCGCCGACGATCCTCACGCTGATCGTCTTCGGGAACGGAGTCTGCGCCGGTCTCGGCTTTCCGGCGTTCCAGGCGATCCTCCCCGATCGCGTCCCGGTCGAGGTGCTTCCCGGCGCGATCGCGCTGTCGTCCGCGCAGTACAACCTCGGCCGCGTCGTCGGGCCCGCACTCGCAGGCGTCGTGATCGCGCTCGGCGGCTACACGTGGGCCGAGGCGGTGAACGCCGCGAGCTTCTTCGCGGTGATCGCAGTGCTCCTCACCCTCCCGCTCCCCAAGCCCGGGGTGCACGCGCGCGAACAGAAGCTGTTCCAATCGATCATCGAGGGATTTCGATACGTGCGACACGAGCGTGGCCTCCGTGTCAACGCGGCCGCAATGTGTCTCAACACATTCCTCGCCGCGCCGTTCATCGCGCTCGTCCCGGCGATGGCCGAGAACGTGCTGCACAACGGCAAGGTGGGAACATCCATCTTGATAACCGCGCAGGGCATCGGTGCGGTCTCCATGGCGCTCCTCCTCGGAGCACTCGTGCAGCGGTACGGACCGCGCCGTTTGCTCATCGGCCTGATGGGGGCCCTGCCGCCCGCGTTGGCGGCCTACGCGTACGCGCCCAGCCTCGCGCTTTCGGCCCTTGCCCTCCTCGTGGTTGGGGCGCTCTATCTCGGCGCGCTCTCAACGTTCTCGACGATCGCCCAACTGCGCGCGCCGGCGAGCATCCGCGGCCGCGTCGTGGCGGTGAACACGATGATCCTCGGGTCGCTGTACCCACTCGGCGCGGTCATTCAAGGAAAGGTCGCCGACGGCATCGGCCTGCGCGCGACGACCTTCGGCGCGGGGGCGGTCATGGCCGCGGCACTCGTGGGCACGCGCCTCGTCCGGCCGGGCATCACGAGCACTCTCGACACTCCGTTTGTCGAGGCACCGGATCAGGGCGTTGGGTCAGGCCGGTGAGTTAGGGTCGCCGTCGATGGCAGTCGTGGAACTGGAACGACGCGAGCACATCGCTCTCGTCACGCTGAATCGTCCCGAGGCGCGCAACGCGATCAGCCCAGAGGTGAGCCAGACGATGGTCACCGTGCTCGACGAGGTCGAGGCCGACCCCGCGCTGCGCGCCGTCGTGCTGAC
This sequence comes from Acidimicrobiia bacterium, assembly GCA_038213435.1. Lineage (GTDB taxonomy): Bacteria > Actinomycetota > Acidimicrobiia > IMCC26256 > PALSA-610 > PALSA-610. The sequence goes on along the minus strand of JBBQTI010000013.1, from coordinate 19,806 downwards.
CGGTCGCGGCGAGGTGTTCTCGGCCGGCGCCGACCTCAAGGTCGTCGCGCTCGGAAAGGCGAACGACATCGCGCGCGGGAAGGGCGGCTTCGCCGGAATCGTGACGCGGGACTTCCCGAAGCCGATCATCGCCGCGGTGAACGGGCCCGCGCTCGCCGGCGGATTCGAGATCGTGCTTTCGTGCGACCTCGTCGTCGCCGCGGAAAGCGCGCGCTTCGGCATCCCCGAAGTGAAGCGCGGGCTCATGGCCGCGGCCGGCGGTTTGATCCGGCTGCCGAAGCGCGTTCCACTTGCAATCGCGCTCGAGCTGGCGATGACAGGCGACCCAATCGACGCGCCGCGCGCGCTGCAGCTCGGGCTCGTGAACCGCGTCGTGTCCACGACTCGTGTGGTCGACGAAGCGATCGCGCTGGCCGAGCGCATCGGCGAGAACTCGCCCATCGCCGTGCGCAACTCCCGCCGGCTCGTGCGCGAGGCCGCGGAGTTATCCGAGGCCGAGGGTTGGAAGCGCACGATCGAGCTGATGATGCCCGTGTTCGAGAGCGGTGACTCGGTCGAGGGCGCGACCGCCTTCGCCGAGAAACGCCCCCCCGTCTGGCGCAGCACCTGACCCCTTTCCTTGCCCGTTCCTTGCCAATTTCCTTGCCAACTGTCCGCAACAAAACGGCCGCCTGACGCACCTTTTCTTGCGGACTGTTGGCAATAAGACGGTCCGGTGAGGACCTTGGGAGTGAACGCTCCTAGAATCGGGTCCGTGACGGCCGAATCGACCGGGCAGCCCACCGAGCAGTGGCGGGTGGAGGAACTGGCCCGGCGCGCCGACCTCTCGATCGACACGATTCGCTTCTACCAGAAGCGGCGTCTGCTTCCGTCGCCCGAGCGGGCGGGGCGGGTCGCCTGGTACGGCCCCGAGCATCTGGAGCGTCTGGCGCGCGTGCGCGAGCTGCGCGGCCGTGGACTCACTCTCGCGCTCATCGGTCGCATCCTCGAAGGCGACCTCGACCCCACCGACGCGCCACTGGCGGCCGCGGTCGCCCGGGCCGACGGCGAGGCTCCCGAGGAGTTCCTCACCCTCGCCGACCTCGCCGAGCGCTCCGGCGTGCCCGTTGCGCTCCTCGAGGCCGTCGCTCGCGAGAACCTCCTCGTCGCGCGCGTGCTCGACGGCGAGGCGCGCTACACGACCGCCGACATCGGCATCGTGCAGCAAGGTTTGAGGATGCTCGAGCAGGGTCTCCCGCTCCCGGATCTCCTGGCGCTCGCGCACGATCACCACGAAACGACGCGCGACATCGCGGAGACGGCCGTCGGGCTCTTCGATCGCTACGTGCGCGCACCGTTGCGCGCGTCCGACCTCCCCGATGACGAAAAGGCCGACCGGCTCGTCGAAGCGTTCCGTGAGCTGCTTCCGGCGGTCACCGCGCTCGTCGCGCATCACTTCCGGCGCGTGCTGCTCGCCGTGGCACAGGAGCACCTCGAATCGGTGGGTGAGGAGACCGAGCTCGCCGCCGTCAATATCGCCGCATCGAGCCGGCTCGAGAGCTGGCCGACGTGAGCCGAGCTGCGGCCACTGCGAGCCCCGAACCAACCGACCTCCCCAATCCCGACGACAAGCCGCGCGCCGTCGAAGCGATGTTCGATCGGATCGCGCCGCGCTACGACGCGCTGAATCGCCTGCTCACGTTCCGCATGGACGTCGGCTGGCGCCGAAGCGCAGTACGCGCACTTGCGCTTCCCGATTCCTCACGGGTGCTCGACCTCGCATGCGGCACCGGCGACCTGTGCCGGATGCTCATCCGGGCCGGGCACCATCCGGTCGGGGCCGATTTCTCGGCGGGCATGCTGCGAGCGGCGCGCACCGCCGCGCCGCTCGTGCGCGCCGACGCCACGCGGTTGCCCTTCGCCAACGCGACATTCGACGGCATCACGTGCGGATTCGCGCTGCGCAACTTCGCGGCGCTCGCACCCGTCCTCGCCGAGTGCAGCCGCGTGCTACGACCCGGCGGACGCGTCGCGCTCCTCGACGTCGCCGAGCCCGTGAGCCCGCTCGTCAGGTCCGTGCACAGCGCGTGGTTCCGCCATGTCGTGCCGTTCGTCGGCGGTCTCGTCTCCGATCGTGCCGCGTACCGGTACCTTCCCGCCTCGACCGCATACCTCCCGCCGCTGCCCGAGCTGCTCGCGCTCGTCGTTGCCGCGGGCATCGTCGACGTCAGCCGGCGCACGCTCGGGTTCGGGGCGGCTCAGCTCGTCACGGGAACCCGGGCGAGATGACGACCTCCGACGTCTCCGTGCGGTCCGGGACGCGCCTCGCGGCGCGCAGCTTCGTGATCGACGGTCCGCTCGACCTGCTCGACTGCTATGAACCCGACGGATTCGCCTGGCTCGACGGCGATCACGGCTTCGTGGCGTCGGGAGTGGCGGCCGTCGTCGCACCCGCCGACGCACGGTCGCTCCTCGCCACGATCAGGCATTCCTCGGCCGATGTGCACGTGTCCGACGCCGCGGGCCCGCGAGCCGTTGGCGCGCTGCCGTTCACGGGATCGGGTCAGCTCGTGGTGCCGGGGCTCATCATCGGCCGCGACGCCGACGGCCGTATGTGGCGCACCGTCATCGACGCCGCTATCGACGACGCCGACGCGCCCCGCCGCGCGTGCTCCGCCACGCCGGATGCCGAGCCGTCCCGGTTCGACGTCGCCGCCGCGACCACTCGTGAGCAGTGGGGGGTGATGGTTGATCGCGCGCTCGTCGACATCGCCGGCGGTCGGCTCGAGAAGATCGTGCTTGCGCGCGCGGTCCGCATCGACTCCGACCGCCCGTTCGACGTTCCCGCGGTTCTCGCGCACCTCCGCCGCTCTCAGCCCGGATGCATCGTGTACGCCGACCGGGGCTTCCTGGGAGCGAGTCCCGAGTTGCTCGTGCGCAAGTTCGGGGCGGCCGTGACCGCGCGCCCGCTCGCGGGGACCGCCGTCAATACGGCCGCGCTGGTGCGATCGGCGAAGGATGCGCACGAACACCGGCTCGTCGTCGATGCCGTTCTTCACGCCCTGCACAGGTGCTGTTCGGATGTGCATTCGGACGGACCGTCACCGCTCGAGCTCGCGAACGTGAGCCATCTGGTTACCACAGTCACGGCACGCGCCGACGCGGCTGTCACGTCCATCGCCGACCTCGTCGCCGCGCTACATCCCACCCCTGCCGTCGCCGGCACTCCGCGTCATGTGGCGCTCGACGCGATCGACGCGATGGAGCCCGTCGCGCGCGGCCGCTACGCGGGCCCGTGCGGGTGGATCGACCGCGACGGCGACGGAGAGTTCGTCGTCGCGCTACGCGGAGGCGAGATCGACGGCGCGCACGCGGTGATCCACGCGGGCGCGGGGATCGTCGCCGGCTCCGACCCCGCCGCCGAGTGGGCCGAAACGCAGCAAAAGCTCACGCCGATGCTGCAAGCCTTGGTGCGGCCGTAACCGCCGCGTCGACCGGCTCTTCGCCCAGTTCGCCGGCGAGAACATCGCGCGGACGGAGCACGACCACGATGACGCAGGACACCAACGCGGCGATCGGGAGCAGGTTCTGCAGGAACAGGTGGCCGACCGACCCGATCGTCGACGGCGAGAGCGACGGGTACTGCTCGCCCAGCAGCACCAACGACGAGTAGAGCGCGACCGTCCAGCTCAGAAGATTCGGCCGGCGCAGCGCAAGCAACGGGAGGGCCGTGAACGCGTACCACGGCATGACCCACGAGCTGGCGACGAGGAACGACGCGAGTCCGGCCGCGATCGCGAGCTCGGGCGTTCCACGCGAGGTGTGCCGGATCGCGATCACGACGAGCAACGCGCCCGCGATGATCGTCGTGCCGTTCGACGCGAGCGTGCGCAGCAGGTCGGCGTTGCTCACGAAGCTGCCGATCGCGTTCCAGATCGACTGCCTGCTGACGAGGCCGGAGTGCTCGTGCGCGTTCTGTAGCCAACCTGACATGAGCAGATACGGCAGCGCGCCGAAACCCCCGACGATCGCGACGAATTTCGCGACCTCGGTACGGCTCCAGCGACGGAACGCCCAGACGCACAACACGACCGCTGCGACGAGCGCCGTGAAGTTGACCGAGGCGGCGAACGCGAACGCCAGGCCCGCAAGAACGGGCCTTCGCGCGATCGCGAGCAACAGTCCGGCCAGCACACCGAGCGCGACGAGCGCGTCGGGATGACCGCCGTTCACGACGCTGACCGCAAGGAGCGGATGGAGGCCGACGAACGCGAGCACCGCGGGGTTGCGGGTTCGCCGCCACAGCAACCACAGCATCGCTCCGGCCGCCGCCACCGCGACGAGCTGATAGGCGAAATGCACGAGGAAGGCGGACTCACCGATCACCGGCGCCAGCGCGGCCATGATCACCGTGAAACCGAGTCCGTAGATGTCGGGCGTGCGTTGCCAGATTTGGCCGACGCGGCGCCGCATCGGGTCTCCTTCGAAATGCATCGGATACGACGCGAACGGGTTCTGGTGGTGCACGGTGACGATGCGGCCGTACATGGCGTAGGAGTTCACATCGCCCGACTGGTTCGACGGCGTGCCGATCGCCAACACGAGTGTGATCCCGATCGCCACGAGCAACGGTTTCAGTGGCAGCGTGCCTCTCGTCCAGCCCAGTGCCACCAACAACACCCACGCGGCGAGCGCGACGGCGACGAGCGAGGCCCGTTCGGGAGGCGTGAGCGAGGTCACCGCGAGCAGCAGCCCCGAGATGCATGCCGTAGCCGTCACGAGCGCGACGTAGACGAGCACTCGCCCGAACGGCTCGGCGCGGGCGATCGAGGTCCATCGCTGTCGCGCGTCGCGCCCCGACATCAGCACAAGTCACGCTCCCCCGGAAGGAACGCGTCGATGTTATGCGGATCGCTCACGCGAGAGCGGTCGCAACCGCGTGCCACCCACGGGCATGCTGTTCGAGTGCGGCGGCGCGGTCGACGGGAACGACCAACACTCGATCCGAGTCGGCGCCCTCCGCGACCAGCTTGGGCACGGCCGCCAGCTCGACCCGCTCGGCCGCCACACCGTGTGCCCGGGCCACGGCGACGAGGTCGACAGATTGCGGGGTCGCGAAAAGTGTCTCGAACTCCGGGAGCTCGTGTTGCGGCAGGTACGAGAAGATCCCGCCGCCGCCGTTGTCGACGACGACGAATGTCGCCGGCGGCCGCGCGCCACTGCTTCCGGTTCCGCGGAGTAGGCCGTTCGTATCGTGCAGCATGCAGAGATCGCCGCACAGCGCGACGACAGCTCCGGCGTGCGCGCCCGCGACGCCGAAGACGGTGGACACGAAGCCGTCGATGCCGTTTGCGCCCCGATTCGCGAGCACCCGCAAACGCGAGCGGGGGGCCATGCACCATTCGAGCGCACGCACCGGGAGACTCGACGCGACGACGAGCGCGCCATCGTCGGGGACCGCGGCCGCGATGTCGCGGGCGATTCGACCCTCACACGCGATGTCGTCGTCCATGACCCGATCGAGCGCGCGCCGCGCACGCTGTTCTGCATCACGCCACTCGGCGAGCCAGCGTCGGGAGGACGGCCCCGAGACCTCTTTCGTCACGGCGGCGAGCAGCGCGCCGCCATCGATTTGCGCTCGCTCGTGCGCGGCGTGTCGCGGATCCAACCACGCGTCATCGGGGTCTACGAGTACGGTCGGGACGTCGTCGAGCCAGGCGTTGGCGATCTTGCTCGTCACCGGTGCGCCGACGCGCACGACGAGCTCGGGCCGGTATGCGCGTGCGAACTCGTCGACGCGCAGGAGCGCCTCGTATGTCGAGACCGCGTACGGACCTGTCCTCAGCTGGGAGATCGGGTCGGCGACGACCGGCCACGCCGCGGCGCGGGCGAACCGTTCGGCGACCACGGGGTCGACCCCCGCGCCCCATCCCGCGACCAGCAGGCCGCGTGGGTGCGCGCGCACGAGCGCGCCGAGGCGCGTCACGTCGTCGGTGGCAGGCTCGCGGCGAGCGCTCGACGCGCGGATCCATGGGGCGCCGTGAGCGCGGCCCGGCGCATCGAGCACGGGCGCGCCGGTGGGTACGAGCGGCTCGCGGAACGGCAGATTGAGGTGCACCGGCCCTGCGGGCGGGCCGGACGCGTGGACGGCCGCGCGGCACGCCAGCGCCCGCCAGCGGGCGTTCGTCATGGACCCCTCGGGTGCTTCGTCGGGCGGACCCGGATCGTGGAACCAGCGAACCGCGCCACCGAACAGCCCGGCCTGGTCGATCGTCTGACCGGCGCCCCAGTCGCGCAACTCGGCCGGCCGGTCCGCCGTACAGACGAGCAGAGGAACCCGCGCGTGATGTGCCTCGACCACCGACGGATGCAGGTTCACGGCCGCGGTTCCCGACGTGCAACACACGAGCGCCGGCCGGCCGGTCGCCAGGCCGATGCCCAACGCGCGGAAGCCCGCCGAGCGCTCGTCGAGCACGACGTCGACCTGCATCCGCCCGTCCCGCACGAGTGCGAGCGTGAGCGGGCTGTTGCGGGATCCCGGCGACACGACCGCCGCCGTGATGCCGTTGCGGACCCATTCGTCGACGAGCGTGCGCGCGAACGAGGTCGTCATATCGAGGCCGCTCATTGCGCCACACTTCCCCGGTGAGCCCAATGAGCCCAATGAGCCCAATGAGCTCGCGACGGCCCAAAGTGGTGCTCGTTCCCGGGTTCACCCAGACGGCCGCGTCGTGGCACGGGGTGAATCGGATCCTCGCGCAGTCGTGCGCAGTCGCCGCGCTCGACGTGCCGGCGGAAGCGACGTTCGCCGCGACCGCAACGGCGGTCGGGACACAGGGCGAGCGCGCCGTGTACGTCGGCTACTCGATGGGCGGCCGCCTGGCGCTGCGGTTGGCCCTCGACCGGCCCGAGCTCGTATCGGCCCTGGTGCTCGTCAGCTCGACGGCCGGGATCGCCGACGATGCCGCGCGCCGCGAGCGCATCGCGTCCGATGAGGCGCTGGCGGAGTCGGTCGAGCGTGACGGTGTCGACGCGTTCCTCGAACGCTGGCTCGCCCAACCGCTGTTCGCGACCGTACCGTCCGACGCACCGGGACTCCGTGAACGTCGCCGGCTGTCGGCGCGTTACCTCGTGCACTGCCTGCGCGTGCTCGGCGCCGGGGCGATGGAACCGATGTGGGATCGGCTCCACGAGCTGCAGATGCCGATCGCGCTCGTGACGGGCACGTTCGACGCCAAGTACGAGAACATCGCACTCGCGATGCTCGAACGGATGCGCGGCGAGGTGGTGCACGTGCGCCTCGACGGCGGACACGCGCTGCCGCTGGAGCAACCGGCCGTTCTCGGCGGCTTCATCGCGTCGTTCGCAGCTCGACACGGCTAGCCGCCCCACAGCCCGATCGCGAGCAGCGCTGCGAGCACCAGCTGGAACCGCACCGTCCCGATCAACGCCGCGATCAACCCCGGGGGATCGCGGCGGGTCAACATCGCGCGGACCGGCGCGACCGCGACCGGCAGCGCCAGCACGGCGAGCAACGCGGTCGGCACGAACGCGCCGCACGCGAGAACGGCGACGAGTGCGCCCGCGACGCACACGACGTAGAGCGCGCGAGCGCGCGCTTCTCCCAGCCGCACGGCGAGCGTACGCTTACCCGAGACGCGATCGGTATCGACGTCGCGCACGTTGTTCGCGAGCAAGATGCCGCATGCCGGTAGGCCGGCGGCGAGCGCGGCGACCCACGCGACACCCGGCACGGTCGCGTGTTGCACATAGGCGCTTCCGACCGTTGCGACGAACCCGAAGAAGACGAGGACCATCACCTCGCCCAGGCCGATGTAGCCGTAGGGCCTGGGTCCGCCCGTATACGTGGCCGCGGCGACGATCGCCGCGAGCCCGATGAGCAGCAGCCATGGCTCGACGACGATCGACAGCGCGGCGCCCACGATCGCGGCCAGCGCGAACGAGAGCAACGCCGCGCGCTGGACCGCGCGCGGGGTAGCGAGACCCGTCGCCGTGAGCCGCACCGGTCCACGCCGCTGCGCGTCCGTACCGCGCACGCCGTCGGAGTAGTCGTTCGCGAAGTTGACGCCGACTTGCAGTGCGAGCGCGACCACGGCCGCGGCCGCGGCGCGCGGCCAGTCGATCGGGCCATCGAGCGAGCCGGCCGCGGTCCCGACGAGCACCGGCGAGATTGCAGCACCCAGTGTTTTCGGTCGGGCGCCCTGATACCACACCCGTGCGGTCGTCACGGGCGCTTGGGGTATCTCTCGAACTCGGGTCTGCGCTTCTCGAGGTACGCGTTCTTGCCTTCCTGCGCTTCCTCGGTCATGTAGTAGAGCAAGGTGGCGTCGCCTGCGAGCTGTTGGATGCCCGCAAGCCCGTCGTCGGCGGCGTTCATCGACGCCTTCAGCATGCGCAGCGCGAGCGGCGAATGCTGCAACATCTTGCGCGCCCACGCGACCGTTTCGACCTCGAGATCGGCCAGCGGGACGACCTTGTTCACCAAACCCATGTCGAGAGCCGCCGGCGCGTCGTACTGCTCGCACAGGTACCAGATCTCGCGCGCCTTTTTCTGCCCGACGATGCGCGCCAGCAGGCCGGATCCGAAACCTCCGTCGAAAGACCCCACCCGCGGTCCGGTCTGACCGAAGCGAGCGTTGTCGGCGGCGATGGTCAGGTCGCACACGACGTGCAACACGTGGCCGCCACCGATCGCGTACCCGGCAACCATGGCGACGACCGGTTTCGGAAGCCGGCGGATCTGCACCTGCAGGTCGAGGACGTTGAGCCGGCCGATGCCCTTGTCGTCGCGGTAGCCGTCGTCGCCGCGCACGCGCTGGTCGCCACCCGAGCAGAACGCGTCGGGACCTTCACCGGTCAAGACGATGACACCGATCTGCGGATCGTCACGCGCGATCTCGAATGCGTCGCGTAGCTCGAACAGCGTGCGCGGCCGGAACGCGTTTCGCACCTCGGGCCGGCAGATCGTGATCTTGGCGACGCCGTCGGACGTCTCGTAGCTGACATCGGTGAAGCCGTCGGGCGTCTCCGGCTTCCAGTCGGCGCCGGGCCGGATCGCGGGCTCCATGGGGCCTCCGAGAAGATCGCGTGCGAGGTTGTGCAGCGGGCGGGAGATTCTGGGAGTGATCACTCCTACGGTTAGGCTAGCGAGCGTGCCCGCCGACGACGAAACCGACGTCGTCGCGGTGGTCGCGACCGGGCCTCCGCTGGCGAAGGCGGCCCAACGCTGCTGGGACGAGGGCCGCGCGATCCTGCCGGTCAATCCTGCGTTCACGGGCGCGGAGGTCACGACATTGCTCGAACGCCTCCGCCCCACCCTCGTCGCCACTGCCCATCCCGGCGACTGGTCCGCGTATCCGGGCGGCCTGCCCGCGCCGGCCGACACGGCCGCGATCGTCGTCACCAGCGGCACGGAGGGCACACCCAAGGGCGTCGAGTTGACGCGTCGCGGTATGCAGGTGATGGGCCGCGGCTACTCCGACGGCCTCGATGCCGGTCCGGGCGACCGGTGGCTCGCGTGCCTCCCCTTGCACCACGTCGCGAGCCTGGGCGCCCTCGCCCGTTCGTACGTCACCGGCGTGCCGTGCACCGTGCACGACGGCTTCGACCTCGAACGGGTCGCGCGATCTCCGCGCGACGAAGCAACGACCATCGTCTCGCTCGTGCCGACCGTGATGGGTCGCTTGCTCGACGCGGGCGCGCCGTTGCGAGAGTTCCGATGGGTGATCACGGGAGGAGCGCCGTGCCCGCCCGCGCTCCGGGCGCGAGCCGTTGGTGAAGGAGTACGCGTCGTCGATGCGTACGGGCTCTCGGAGACGTGGGGCGGCTTCGCGCTCGACGGAGTACCGATCGCGGGCGCCGAGGTACGGCTCGCCGGCCCTGGCGAGATCCTCGTGCGCGGCGCGATGGTGATGCGCGCTTACCGCCTCGACCCGATCCGCTCCGCGGACGCGATCGACGCCGACGGTTGGTTCCACACCGGCGACATCGGTGTCATCGACGCCGCCGGGCGCGTCGAGGTCGTCGACCGGTTGAAGGATCTGGTGATCACCGGCGGCGTCAACGTGAGTCCCGCCGAGGTCGAGGCAGTGCTCGGGCACCATCCCGACGTCGACGACGTATGTGTGGTCGGTGTTCCCGACGACGAATGGGGCGAGCTCGTGGTGGCATTCGTCGTACCCCGCGCCGGCGCGCGGCCCCCGTCGATCGAGGAGCTGCGGGCGTTCGCGCGCGAGCGGCTCAGTGGACCGAAGCTGCCGCGCGCGGCGCACGCGGTCGACGCGATCCCGCGGACCACGAGCGGCAAGGCCCTGCGCCGCCTGCTACGGGAGACGCCGTAGGCACGTGATCGTCCCCAAGAATTGCAGCACGCGCGTCGATGCGTCGCCGAAGAGCGGTGCGGTCGATGCGAGCAGCCAGTCACGAATCTCCGAACGAGGGGTGCCCCGCTCGGCGGCCGCGACGCAGTGGCTGACGGTGAGCTGATAGTCGGCGAACTCCTCGCGTGTCATCTCGATCGGGTCCTCGAACAGGTCGGAACCGAGCAGCTCGAAGCCGGCCGGGGTCTCGGCGCGCGGGTCACCGACCTGCAGGTTGCGAGCCGGGAGCGGGTAGCGATCGAACAGCGCAACCGTCCAGGCGCGGAACTCGTCGACGTCCTGCATCTTCATGAAGTAGTGGTCGTAGAGGCCGATCCACCCACCGGGTCGCACGACGCGCCCGAGCTCCGTGTAGAAGCGCTCCTGGTCGAACCAGTGGACGCCCGATGAGCATGTCACGGCGTCGAACGCACCATCCAGGAAGGGGAGCCGTTCGGCACGCCCGAGCATGTACGTCACGTTCGGCTTCGGCGGCGCGACGCGCATCATCTCGGGCGAGATGTCGAGACCGATGACCATGTCCGCGAAGTCGGCGAGCGCGACCGTCGACATGCCCGTGCCGCACGCGACATCGAGCGCTCGTTCGACGTCGGCGTCGGCGTTGCCGCCGGCGAGGAGGGCGCGCAGACGCGCCAACGAGCGCGGATGGTGGTACGGACGGCCCCGCGCGTAGAGCGCTCCGACCTGGACCGCCGCAAACGGATTGTCAGGTGTCGTCGTCACGCAAGGCCTCCTTCCAGGTACGGAAGCGCGTGTGCACGCGCCCGTCCGGGCCGGCTCCCTCACCCGAGCCGTCCGGAAACAGCCGGAACGTGAACCGACGCGCCGGGTCGCGAGAGTCGATCGCCATGTACCGCGCGTCGGCGCGGACTGCCGGTCCCGCGCGCCACAGGAGGTAGCGACGGATCCGACGCTTGAAGGCGACGAGATCGATGCCGATATCGGCGCCGAGCGACCGCAACTCGGGCGGAGCCTCGACCCATCGCGTCACGGAAATGAGATAGTCGCGCTGCGGCGTGTCCGGCAGCTCGTCGGTGTGCCAATCGCGCTCGGTCGGCGTCCGGTCTTCGGCAGGAGTCGGCATGTCGTGCCATGCTCCCACGCGTGACCACCGTTGCCGACCTCTCGACCCCTGCCTTGGTTGTCGACACGACCGCGCTGGCACGCAATCTCGACACCATGAGCGCCGCGCTCCCGGGCGCGCGGCTCCGGCCGCACGTCAAGGCGCACAAGTGCACAGCGCTGGCTCGGGAGCAGGCGCGCCGGGGTCACGCCCACTTCACGGGCGCGACGCCGAGCGAGATCGTCGGCATGGCCCGCGCCGGGCTCGGCGACGACCTGCTGCTCGCGAACGAATGTGTCGACCCCGTGCGCCTGCGTGCCCTCGCCGGCTGCCCGGGTCGTGTCACCGTCGCCGTCGACAGCGACGCGACCGTCGATGCGGCAGCCGCGAATGGCATCCGCGCAGTGCTCGTCGACGTGAACGTCTTCCTTCCGCGCTGTGGATGCCCGCCCGACGACGCGCCCCGCCTCGCGGAACGCGCACGCGCCGCGCGACTCGAGGTGCGCGGGGTCATGGGGTACGAGGGGCACGCGGTCCTCATCCCCGATCGAGCCGAACGCGCGGCCAAGACCGAGCAGGCGATGGAGCGGCTGGCGCGGGTGGCGGAAGAGGTCGGCGGCGACATCGTGTCGGCGGGTGGGACCGGCACCTACGACCTCAACACCGCTGCGACCGAGGTCCAGGCCGGTTCCTACGCGCTGATGGACGGCGATTACGGCAAGCTCGACCTTCCGTTCACTCGCGCGCTGTCGATCGCCGCGACGGTCGTCCATGTGAACGATCGCTGGTCGGTGGCCGACTGCGGACTGAAGGCGCTCGGCATGGATCACGGCAATCCGACCATCGACGACGCCGACGTGTTGTTCTGCTCCGACGAGCACATCACCTTCACTCCGCACCACCCGGCGCGGGTCGGCGATCGGATACTGGTCTGGCCCGCGCACATCGATCCGACGGTCGCGTACCACGACCGCATGCACCTTTCCGACGGCCCGGGTGTCGGCGCGCCCGTGGTCGATACGTGGCCCGTCGACCTGCGGGGCTGGGACGTTTAGGACCTGCAGGAGACCCGAGATCGTGGTGTCGGTGTGACACGGCGTTCACTTCGCGATTCGACCCGCGACCTCGTGAAGTTCGTGCTCGCGCTGCGGCGTTCGCGAGGTGGAAGTAGATGTCCCGCCGGCGGTCCTCGGGCGGTGACCGTGAAGCCCTCATCGAGCATTGCCGCGTAACCGACTCCACCGAACCCAGGGCACCTCAGAGCCTCCAACAAACCCGGGGCGGTTCACATTGACTTGACGTGATCGCGGTGACGGGACTGGCCCAAGATTGCCCTGACACCCGTACGGGTTGTCCTTCGATCGACCTGCCGTCCCGTCAACCCGAAACCAACGCCGAACCGCCTGGCCTAATAAGAGCGTGCCCTCCAAGTGGCCCAACACTGGTCTGCCAGCAACACGGCAACATCGACCCTTGACAACACATAGGGGCGTCGATCCGGGTGCCGTTCTGCGAGCGCCGATCGATCCCGATCCGGCTCGTACAAGTGTCCGGTCAACCGGGGGAATCTCAGTCCTGATTTACGAGATCGATGTTTGAGTGGTGCTACGACGTTCGGGGTCATCGTGGTCGGGGGTGTTTGTGCGGGCGGTCTCGACGCGGTCGCGTCCGTTGTTCTTCGCGAGGTAGAGGGCCCGGTCGGCTGCGCGGACGAGGCCCGTGGAGTCGCCGGAATGGTCGGGTAGCACTGCGGCTCCGACGCTTATGGGGCTCTACGCGTTGAAGGTAGGAGTGGTGGTGTCGTGAGGGTCCACCACTGAAGGGTGGGGTCTCCACGAATCTCGTGACTGCTTGACGGTCCGAGAGACGGGAGACCCTGGTGGTTGACGGTACTGCCCTGTGGCTTGGCGCGCGCGGTTTCGTCGTGCGCGACGTGACTGAGGTTGGGGACGAGCTGGTCGTTGCGATCGAGACCACGATCGACGCGCCGGTCGGGTGCGCACGCTGCGGCACGCGCGCTCGGGCGAAGGATCGTCGTCGTGTTCGTCTTCGCGACGCGCCGCATGGCGACCGGCCGGTGCAGCTCGTGTGGCACAAGCGCGTGTGGTCGTGCCCGGAGCCGGCGTGCGAGGCGAACACCTGGACCGAGCAACGTCCCGATGTCGCGGGTGCTCGCCGCGTGTTGACGACGCGCGCGGCGCGGTGGGCGTGTGAGCGGGTGCGGGCGGTCGAGGGCACGCCCGCGTCGTGCGCAAGGGCGTTGGGGGTGTCGTGGTCGACTGCCTGGTCCGCGTTGCTTGAGCACGGCACGCCACTCGTCGATGACCAGGCGCGGGTCGGCGCGACGGCGATGGTCGGCTTCGACGAGACGGTTATGCAGCCCGCGTATCGGCGACGACGGCGCCGGTTCGTGACTGCGGTGGTCGACGTCGTCACCGGCCAGACAATCGACGTGTTCGAGGGTCGCGACGCCGCTGACCTGCGCCGCTGGCTCTCGGGCATGCCCGCCGCCTGGCGCGCCATGGTGCAGGTCGTGTCGGTCGATCCGCACGAGGGCTACCGCAGTGCGATCACCAACTCGCCGCTGCTCGGGGAGATCACGTTGGTCGTGGACCCGTTCCACGTGGTGCGGCTCGCGAACCAGGCGCTCACCCGGTGCCGTCAACGTGTGCAACAAGCGACGCTTGGTCATCGCGGCCGCGCCCGCGATCCGCTCTACAACATGCGCAAGCTGTTCTTGCTCGGCGCCGAACGGGTCGACCGGGCCGGCTGGCGCAAGATCCGGGCCGCGTGGCGCCACGGCGACCCCGACGGCGAGGTCTTCGACTGCTGGTTCGCCAAAGAGACGGTCCGCGACATCTACCTCACCGACGACATCACCGAAGCCGGCCGTGCGCTCGACGATGCGATCGACTGGTGCACCGCAGCGGAGGCAGGCACCGAACTCCGCCGCCTCGCGAAGACGCTGCGACGCTGGCGAGAACAGATCCTCGCCCACCACAGCACCGGCGCGAGCAACGGACCCGTCGAAGCCGCGAACCTGATGATCAAACAGGTGAAGCGTTCCGGACGCGGGTTCCGGAACTTCCACAACTACCGACTGAGAATTTTGCTCGCCGGCGGCCTCACACGCGACGCTGCATCCGTCACGAGACTCCGCGCTCGACCCAGCTCAGTCGCGTAGCGCCCGTTAACCTGCCGAGCGCTTCGGCAACGTCGCAGTCAGCTTGTGCGGCGATCATGCCGGCCGCTTGATGGACGTGAGGGCTCAGTTCGGGCACGTTGTCTGCCCCGCCGGTCATGCGGGAACACCGTAGCTGCCTCGGATAGCCCGCACGCGGTCGCGCACGACGATCGGAGACGAGGTACCTGCCGGGAGACGGGTGAAGGTGAGAACCCGCCGCGCCTCGACCGATGGTGCCCAGCAACGTCGATCAGGCGTTGATTGACGATCCCGTAAAACCCGTCGAAGATGGACGCACCTGTCGGGGTCGTGAGACCGCAATGGCGGCACCGAATCGTCTGATCACTGTGTTGGTAATCGACTACGTGACCCTCATGCGTGAGGGTATTCGGGCCATCCTCGACACAGAACCCGGCATCGAAGTCGTCGGTCAGGCGGCAGACGCCTGCGAGGCCCTGGATCTCAACGTCGAGCCGCGCGTCATCGTCACCGGGCTCCTTTCCCCCGAGTTGACTCCCGGCGAGATCATCGAAGCGCTCCGGAAACGATTTCCGGACGCCGCGATTTTCGCCGTCACCCTTCTCGACGACCTCGCCGTTGTCCAAGCGCTGCTCGTGGCCGGTGCGAACGGGTACCTATCAAAAATGACTTCCCGAGCCGAGTTCGTGGCTGCGATCCGTGCGGTCGGACGGGGCGCGCAGTACCTCGATCCATCGATCGGCGCCGCGCTCGTTCAGATGCAATCTGCCGACCCGCACCGGCCGGACGGTACAGGCGCGCTCACGCCGAAGGAGGTCGAGGTCCTAAAGATGATCGCCCTCGGAAACACCAACAACGCAACCGCCGATCGGCTACGAGTCAGCTTGCGAACCATCGAAGCTCACCGCTCGCATATCCAACGCAAGCTCGATCTTCACACCCGAGCCGACCTTGTTCGCTACGCGATCGAAACCGGCATACTCGCCCCGCTCGAAAACGCTCCTCTGCGCGCCCATTCACCGCAGGAAGTTCCACGTCCCGTCCGTGTCGCGGGAGACGACCCAACACGCGCGAGAGATACATAGCTGCCTGATGTTTCGTGGCGACGATGCGGGTCACTTGGTCGAAGCGACGGTCACGATGACACGTGAGCCGGTGAGTTCAGACACGTCACGGAAACTGCGCCTATGCAGACGCGTAACACCATCGATGACGATCCGTCCGGGTTCCAACGGCACCACGGTCGGAACGAGGTCGGCGTCACCCTTTCGGGTGACGCGACCGATGCCACCAGCGTCGTGCAGAGCGTGCGGCGCGGCTGCACGAACTCGAGCGGTCCGGCAAGCCGTCGAAATATCGGCTTCTGGCTTGAGCCGCCGACTGTTGTTGACGATTGATGGGTGGAGCCCATCGCGGGTTGCCTTCGCAGCTCGATGTTGGGACGAACTATGAGCAACAACCGAGACGGCGCGCCGGACGCGATGGTTGGCGCCCGTTCGGACTTGGACGCGGTCGAGGTCGGCGCCCGGAAGCGGCAGCTTCGGGTGTGGCGCGGCGTCGCGGTGGCAGTGTTGGTCGTCGGCACGGTTGGCGCGATGCTCGCGGCAGGTTCGGTAGCGCGTAACGATGCCGACCAGAGCCGTCGGAGCTTCGCGGCTGCGTCGGCAGGGGTGGCGTCGACGTTGCAGTTGGCGATCCAACACGAAGACGATTTGATCGTGAGTGGAGCTGCGTACCTCGCGGGCAACCCGAATGGATCGAACGCACAGTTTCTGCAGTGGGCGACATCCGTGCAGGCGCTCGCGCGCTATCCAGAGCTGCAGGACTTCGGCAACGCCGTCGTCGTTCCCGCGTCGGACCTCTCGGCGTTCGCGAGGCGCGCGGAGATGCACCCGTGGGCGCCGTTAGGCCCGAATGGGAGATTCGAGGTCGTTCCGCCTGGCCGCCGTGCCTACTATTGCTTCGGGACCGTCGGCCAGGTCCGAAATGCCGAGGTCGGCGCTCCTGCGGGGTACGACTTCTGTGCCACGGGTCTGGGTGCGGCGCTGTTCGCGGCTCGTGATTCGGGTGAGGGCTCGTACGCGCCGTTCACCGTCGGGAAGGTCCTCGAGCTTGGGGTAGCGACCCCGATCTATCGTGGTGGCGTCGTGCCCGGAACGGTCGCGATGAGACGCAGCGCGTTCCTCGGCTGGTTCGGGACCTCGATCCGACCCGACGTCATTTTGGACCGCGCGTTGCAAGGTCATCCCGGCCTCGCGGTTGCGATGGCGTATCAGGCTGGCGGCTCCAACGCCGAGTTCCGAAGCAACAACCACGCGCACGGTGACCATTCGGCGACGACCGACCTGCACAACGGTTGGACGGTCACGGTCGTCGGTGTCGTCGCGACGGGCGGCGTGCTCACGCACCCGAACGCGTTCGGATTGCTGTTGGCCGGATTCTTGTTGAGCATGTTGCTCGCGGCATTGATCTACGTATTGGCGACCGGTCGGGCGCGGGCGTTACGTCTCGTTGGCGACAAGACCGGACAACTACGACACCAGGCGCTGCATGACGCGCTGTCGGGCCTGCCGAATCGGGCGTTGATCACCGACCGTATCGAGCAGCTCTTGGCCCGCAGTCGCCGCAACGGAACCGTCGGCGCGGCGCTGTTCGTTGACCTGGACGAGTTCAAGAACGTCAACGACACGCTCGGCCACGCAGCGGGTGATCGGCTCCTCCAGGCAGTCGCGGCCCGATTGATAACGACGCTGCGCGACGTCGACACGATCGGACGGATGGGCGGCGACGAATTCGTTGTCCTCATCGAGGGCGCAACCTTGGAGCGGGCGCCGGAACTCGTTGCCGAACGCATCTTGGAGGTGATGCGTCACCCGTTCGAGCTCGACGGCGTCGGAACGCCGATGACGGTCACCACCAGCATCGGTATCGCAGCCGGCGATCGTGAGCAACCCGGCGATCTGTTGCGCGATGCCGATGTCGCGCTCTACCTCGCCAAAGCTGCCGGGAAGAACTGCTATGAAGTCTTCCGACCTGAGATGGAAGCCAACGTCCGGCGCCGCAACACACTCGATTTCGATCTCCGCGCCGCGCTCAAGGGCGATCAGTTCCACCTCGCTTACCAGCCGATCTACGACCTCGCAGACCTCACCCTGATCGGCGTCGAAGCCCTCATCCGGTGGGACCATCCGACCCTGGGAGAAATCCAACCCGACGAATTTATCCCGCTGCTCGAATCGAGCGGTCAGATCATCGACGTCGGCCGGTGGGTACTGCACGAGGCCTGCACACAAGCGGCCGCATGGCGCGACCGCGGCAGCAACCTCGTCGTCTCCGTCAATGTCTCCGGCCGCCAACTCGACCGCGACGCGATCGTCGACCACGTCCGCGAAGCACTACGTGCAAGCAGCCTCGACCCCGCCATGCTCACCATCGAGGTAACCGAAACCGCCGTCATGCGCAACATCGACACCAGCGCCCAGCGCCTACGCCAACTCAAAGGCCTCGGCATCCAAATCGCGATCGACGACTTCGGCACCGGCTACTCGTCCCTTGCCTACCTACAACGTCTCCCCGTCGACTGCCTGAAAATCGACCGCACATTCATCAACGCGATCACCGAGTCATCCGAATCCGACGCGCTCATCCACACGCTCGTTCAACTCGGCAAAGATCTCGGCCTGAAAACCCTCGCCGAAGGCGTCGAAACCCCCGGCCAAGTCGACCACCTCCGCGGCGAGAACGTCAACGAAGTGCAAGGCTTCCTCCTCGCAAGACCCCTCGACCCCACCACCCTCGAAACCCAACTCCTTGCCCCCAACCGCCCCACCACACCGACGGGGCACCCGACAGCCTGACCTCGGTCACGCGCCGAGCTGATGTCAGGCCTCGGTTATGCAGCATGGACGAGGTCAGAACCGATCTCGCTCTGGACAGTCGCATCGGCCACGAACGTTGTTCGCCAACACCACTTCGACCTCGCGCGGATCCGCGATCCGCGGCAAGCCGCGCGCCCCACAACGCGCGCCGATGGAAGCCCTCGGAGTATCCCCAACGCCGGTCAGGGACGCTCGCGACCGCAAGCAACAGCGGTCCGAAACGGCACATCCCGCGCGCCCTATCTGCCTGATTGAGTTGTTGGTGCCGGCGTTGTGGTGTTCGTAGCGTTGGTGGTCCCGGTGGGTGTGGTTCCCGATCTGCCTGCCGTCGGAGTGATCCGACCGGTTTTCTATCGAGTTTCCTGCCTGCCGGGACTGTTGGGGTGTGGCTCGAAAGAGGTGCGCGAGCACGATCCTCCAGAATCAGGAGTGCCCACCCAGGCTCTCACAACACGCGCGCGTTTCGAGGGAGGCAACGATGAGGGTGGTGATCGGTGTCGATCCGCACAAGGGATCGCACACGGCAGTCGCGATCGACGACCGCGACCAGCAACTCGCGAAGATTCAGGTCCGTTCCGGTCCGCGGCAACTCGAGCAGTTGCTCGCATGGGCAGCCGCGTTCGGTGAACGTGTCTGGGCGGTCGAGTCCGCGGGCGGGCTCGGCTACCTGTTGGCCCAGCAGCTCGTCGGTGCGGACGAACAGGTGTTGGATGTGCCGGCGACGTTGGCGCCGCGGGTGCGGGTGTTGGCAACGACCAAGTCGCAAAAGACGGATCGTCATGACGCGCTGGCGATCGCGATCGCCGCGCGCGCACCAGGAGTGCGATCGGTGGGGCGCGCGGATCACGCCGTCGTGCTCCGGCTGTTGGCGAAACGGCATCGGGACCTAGGTCGGGCCCGGAACCGACTGCGTGTCGGCTGCACGCCTTGTTGATCGAGCTCGTCGCGGGCGGTCTTTCCAAGGAAATCACGGTGAACGCGGCTCAGGAGCTCCTCGACCGGATCGAACCGGCCGACCCGGTCGCGCAGATCCGTCACGACCTGGCGTGTGAACATCTCGACGACCTCCGTCACCTCGACCCGCAGATGCGCGCATCGAGACAACGCCTCGAAGCCGCAGTCCGCGCGTCCGGGACGACCGTGACCGACATCTTCGGTGTCGGGCCCGTTGTCGCCGCCATCGTGATCGGCCACACCCGCAACGTTGACCGGTTCGCGGACCGCGACCACTTCGCCGCATACGCGGGGACCGCACCGATCGAGTTCGAGTCCGGCGGCCGCTCCATCCGACGGCTCTCGCTGCGCGGGAACCGCCAACTCAAC
>JBBQTI010000012.1:0-83823 GCA_038213435.1 Acidimicrobiia bacterium | reverse complement strand
GCCGGTGGCGGAGGCCGCGCCGGTGGCGGAGGCCGCGCCGGTGGCGGTGGCCGCGCCGGTGGCGGAGGCCGCGCCGGTGGCGGAGGCCGCGCCGGTGGCGGAGGCCGCGCCGGTGGCGGAGGCCGCGCCGCCCGCACCTCCGCCCCCGAGCGCTCCCGCGGCGGCACCTCCGGCCGCGGCACCTCCGCCCGCGGCACCTCCGCCCGCGGCGCCGGCGCCGGCGCCGGCACCTCCGAACGGGGGTGGCGCGGTGACGTCGCCGATCGTGCGCCGCCTGATCGAGGAGCAGGGCCTCGACGCCGCCGGGATACGTGGCACCGGAGGGGGCGGCCGGATCACGCGCAACGACGTGCTCGACGCGGCGCGCGCCCGCGGCCCGGCGCCCGGAACGCCTGCTTCCGCACCCGGAGCACCTGCAGGTCCGGCCGCGGCCGCGCCGCAGGTTGCACGCGCGGAAGGCGACGAGGTCGTGGCCTTCGACAACATCCGCCGGCGCACCGCGGAGCACATGGTGCGATCGCTCGCGACGAGCGCGCACGTCTACACGTCGGTGCGGGTCGACTTCGAGCGCGTCGAGCGTGTGCGCCAGGCGCACCAGGCGGAGTGGCGGGCGGAGGAAGGGTTCGCGCTCACGTACCTCCCGTTCATCACCCGCGCCTTCTGCGATGTCGTGCACGACTACCCGCACGTCAACGCGAGCGTGGAAGGTGAGACGCTCATCGTCCATCGCGACATCAACCTCGGGATCGCGGTCGACCTGCAGTTCAAGGGCTTGATCGCGCCGGTGATCCGCAACGCCGACGGCAAGCGGCTCCGATTGCTCGCGCGAGAGATGCGAGACCTGGCAGCGCGCGCGAAATCGAAGCAGCTCAGCCCCGACGACATCGTCGGAGGAACGTTCACCATCACCAACATGGGTCCGTTCGGTACCGCGCAGACCTTCCCCATCATCAATCAGCCGCAAGTCGCGATCATGGCGACCGACGGGATCCGCAAGGAGCCGGTCGTCGTCGAGGGGCCCGATGGCGACGACGCGATCGCAGTGCATCACGTCGGATTCCTGTCGCTCGCGTGGGATCACCGCGCGTTCGACGGTGCCTACGCGGCGTCGTTCCTGAACGCGTTGCGTGTAGAGCTCGAGACACACGACTGGGAAGCTGAGCTCGCGTGAGATCCCGTTGGCTCGGGCTGCTGCCGTACGCCGAGGCGGAAGCCCTGCAGCGCGCGATCCACGAGCATGCCGACACCGACTACCTGTTGCTCCAAGAGCATCCGCACGTGTACACGCTCGGGTCGAGCGCGAAGGTCGAGCACGTGCTCCGTGATCCCGCAACGGTCGGCGCCGAGCTCGTAGAGGCCGATCGCGGCGGCGACGTGACGTATCACGGTCCGGGCCAGCTCGTCGGCTACCCGATCATCTCCCTCGAGGAGTGGCGGGCGGGCCAGCGCGACGTCGTCGCCTATGTCCGCAAGCTCGAAGACGTGCTGATCGCGGTGTGCGCCGACTTCGGGATCGCAGCGGATCGTTCGGCGGGCTACACCGGCGTCTGGGTCGGCGACGAGAAGGTCGCGGCGATAGGTGTCCGGGTGTCGCGCGGACGGACCCGGCACGGATTCGCGCTGAACGTCGAACCCGACCTCTCGATGTTCGACCACATCGTCCCGTGCGGAATCCTCGATCGCGGGGTGACCTCGATGGCGCGGCTGCTCGGTCGTCCGGTCGACATGCGGGCCGTCGTCGACAGCGTCGTCGAGCGGTTCGCCGGCGCGTTCGGCGGCGATGAGCAGGATCGACAGGACCCGGACCGTCAAGATGTCGCCTGGCAGCGGCCCGCGCGCGCCGAAGGAGTCGCGATCGCGCTGACGCGCAAGCGCCCCGAGTGGATGCGAGTGCGCGCCCGGTTCGACGAGGGCTACATCGAGCTCAAGCAACTGGCCCGGCGGCTCGACCTGCATACCGTGTGCGAAGAGGCCGGCTGCCCGAACATCTACGAGTGCTGGGCCGATCGCACCGCGACCTTCATGATCAACGGCGATCGCTGCACTCGCGCGTGTGGCTTCTGCCAGGTCGACACGCGCAAGCCGCTCGCACTCGACGTCGAGGAGCCGCAACGGGTGGCCGACGCTGTCGCCGTTCTCGATCTGGCGCACGCGGTCATCACGTGCGTCGCTCGCGACGACCTGCCCGACGGAGGAGCCGCGGGGTTCGCGGCAACGGTTCACGCGATCCGCGCGACGAGCCCCGGCACTGCGGTGGAGTTGTTGATCTCCGACTGCAAGGGCGATCCCGCGTCGCTCGCGACGATCTTCGACGCGCGCCCCGACGTGCTGAACCACAACCTCGAGACGGTCGCGCGCCTGCAACGGGCGGTTCGCCCGTCGGCGGGATATGCCCGGTCGCTCGCGGTACTCGGTCGCGCCCGGGCCGCGGGGCTGGTCACCAAGTCGGGCCTGATCCTGGGTATGGGCGAGACCGACGCGGAGGTTCGGGCCGCCATGGCCGACCTGCGCGCGGTCGGCGTCCAGCTCCTGACCATCGGCCAGTATCTGCGGCCGTCGGCGGATCATCTGCCGGTCGTGAAGTGGTGGCACCCCGACGAGTTCGCGGCGCTCCGCGAGTACGGCGAGTCGCTCGGTTTCGCGCACGTCGCGGCGGGCCCCCTCGTGCGTTCGAGCTATCACGCGCGCGAAGGGGCGGATCGGCTCGTCTCGGCGCCGCACTGAGATAATGGTCGCATGGCCGAGCGCTTTACGTCGCTGAGTCCCGATCTGGCGCGGTGGTGGCGTGAACAACCCGTTTTCTTCGTCGCCACGGCACCGAGGGGCGATGCGGGCCATGTGAACCTCTCGCCCAAGGGCCTCGACACGTTGCGGGTGCTCGCCGGCGACCGCGTCGCCTACCTCGACCTGACCGGCAGCGGAGTCGAGACGATCGCGCACCTGCGCGAGAACGGCCGTATCACGCTCATGGCGTGCGCGTTCAACGGCAACCCGCGCATCTCCCGCATCTATGGCCGGGGCGCGGTGCACGAGGTGGGCTCGCCGGCGTTCGACGCGCTCGCGGCCGAGTTCCCCGATCTCCCCGGTCGGAGATCGATCATCGACGTCGCGATCGAGCGCGTGACGACGTCGTGCGGCTACGCGGTCCCGCTCATGGATCTCGTCGACGACCGCGATCGCCTGGTCGACTGGGCGAAGAACAAGGGCGACGACGGGATCGCGGCCTACTGGCACAGCAAGAACGCACTCAGTATCGACGGCCTGCCGGGCCTCGACGACCGGCCCGAGGCCGACGCGTGAGGCTTGCGTCTCGAATCGCGCGCGTCCGTGCGCGCATGAACGAGCGCGGCGTCGACGTGTTGTTGCTCTCCGTCGGACCCGAGCTGCCGTACCTCACCGGCTACGAGGCCATGCCCCTCGAACGCCTGACGATGCTGGTCCTGCCGCGCACCGGCGACGCCCACCTCGTCATTCCGCGTCTCGAGGTGCCGCGCGTCACTCCCCGACCCGATGTGTTCGAGATCGTGGCGTGGGAGGAGACCGACGACCCGATCGCGCTGGTCGCCGGAATGATCCGAGGTTCGGCGCGTAGGGTGGCGATCGGCGACCACACGTGGGCGCGGTTCCTGGTCGACCTTCAGCACGCGGTTCCGTCGTGCACGTTCGTGCGCAGTTCCGACGTCGTCGCTCCGATCCGCATGGTCAAGGACGCGGACGAGATCGCCGCGCTCACGCGCGCGGCGCACGCGGCCGACGCCATCGCGTGCGACATGAGGTCGGTCCCGTTCGCGGGCCGGACGGAGCTCGACGTGCATCGCGAGCTGGTCGAGCGGATGCTCGAGGCGGGCCACGAACGTACGAATTTCGCGATCGTCGCGGCCGGGTCGAACGCCGCGAGCCCGCACCACGAGCCAACCGCGGCGCGCGTGATCGGCCAAGGCGACCTCGTTCTGTGCGACTTCGGCGGCACGATGGACGGCTACTGCTCCGACATCACCCGCATGTTCCAGGTCGGCGAGCCTGCAACGGAGGTCGACGACGTGTATTCAGTTCTTGCCGAGGCGCAGGAAGCAGGAGTGCGCGCCGCGACCGTCGGCACTCCGTGCCAGGACGTCGACGCGGCGGCGCGGCAGGTGATCACCGCCGCCGGCTTCGGCGAGTACTTCGTGCATCGGGTCGGGCACGGCATCGGCGCCGAGGCGCACGAGGATCCCTACATGGTCGCGGGGAACGGCAGCCCACTCGAGGCCGGACACACGTTCAGTATCGAGCCCGGTATCTACTTTTCCGGACGCTTCGGAATGCGGCTCGAAGACATCGTTGTCGCGACACCCGAAGGGCCGTTGCGCCTCAACGACGCGCCGCGTGACATCGCGATCGTTGCGTGAAGCTCGACGCCGCGACCTTCCTCCTGCAGTGGGCGACGGGCGGGCTGTTGTTCGGCTGGGTCACGACGCGCCGCCGCGAGGTGAGTCTGGGCTACGGCTGGGTGATCCGCATCGTCTTCGCGACGTTGGCCGTGGGCGGGGCAGCTGTTTTTATCACGGGTGATCTCACCGCCGCGCGCGTCGTCGCTTCGGCGGCCGCGCTCGGGTGCGCTGCCGCAACCGCGGCTGCGCTCGCGGTCTCGGTACAGCGCCGTCGAGCCGGTGTGCGCGGGCGCGAAGAAGTGCGCGTAGCGCGACGGGCGCGGGTCTCGGCGATGATCGGCCGCGCCGGCGAGGAGGACATCCTCGACCGCGGTCCGGAATTTCCGCCGTTGCTCGATCTGATCGCGCCCGTCTGCGGCGCCGTCGGCCTGCTCGCGGCCGCCCAGTTCGCGGGCGGGCCTTACCTGCTCGCCGTGGCACGGCTGGTGGTCGGCGCGGTGTTCCTGGGTAGCGTGAGCGACGCGATGCTGCTCGGGCACTGGTATCTCGTGCAGCCGGGACTTCCGCGCGAGCCGCTCGAGGAGCTGGTTGTGTGGACCGCCGTCGCCTGGCCGTTCGAGATCGCAGTGTTCTTGTGGCCGACCGGCATGGTGCAGGTGCTCGACGGCGTGATCGACGACGGCTACCGCGGCGTGCTCGGTTGGATCTGGGTTGCGTGCGCGGCGATGACGATCGGACTCGTCGGCCTCACCTGGGCCGCGTTGCGCGAGCGCTACTACTCGGCCGTGATGGCGGCGACAGGGCTGCTCTATCTCGCAATACTGACGGCTTTCGGCACCGATCTCGTAGCCCGCGCCGTCCTGCGTCCGTAACCGGCACCGATCTCGCCGTTACGCCGGCGGCGCGAGCCCGGCAACCCGGATCAGGACGCCGTGGGCATCTCCGCCATGATCATCCATGGGGTGCCGAAGCGATCGATGCACATGCCGAAGGCGGGCGAGTAGAAGGTCTCGGCCAGGGGCATCTGGACCTGTCCGCGCTCGGACAGCGCGTCGAAGACGCGTTTGGTCTCGGCGACATTGATCGTCTCCTTGATCTTCGGTCGGTCGGTACAGGCTGTTCGGTCTGAACCTCGCCGTACGTGTCGCTGCATTCCCTGAGGGGGTATGGAATGTCACACGCGTCGGCATTTGCCGGCGAAGCCGGTCGCGCAGCAAGCTAGACGACGAAATATTTCGCCTCTGGGTGGGGGACGATGATGGCGCTCGTCGACTGCTCTGGTACGAGGTGGAACTCCTCGGTGAGTGCGACGCCGATCCGGTCGATCTCCAAGAGGTCGGCGACCTTCGTCTGGTCGTCGAGGTCGGGGCACGCGGGGTAGCCCCACGAGTAACGCGACCCTCGATACTGCTGCTTGAACAGGCCGGTGAGCGTCGGACCGTCCTCGTCGGCGAAGCCCCACTCCTCACGGATCCGGCGGTGCCACAACTCCGCCAGCGCTTCGGTCATCTCCACCGACAGCCCGTGCAGGAGCAGATAGTCCTGGTACTTGTCGGCCGCGAACAACTCCTTTTCGCGTGCGCTCGCGGCCGACCCCATCGTGACGACGTGGAAGGCGGCGTAGTCGGTCTCGCCTGAGTCGATTGGCCGGAAGAAGTCGGCGATCGAGAGCCACGGTGCTTTGCGCTGGCGCGGATATTGGAAGCGCAGCCATTCCTGGGTGCGGGTGTCGTCCTTCCAGACGACCAGGTTCTCGCCGTCGCTGTTCGCGGCGAAGTAGCCCCACGCGGCCGCGGGTACGAGCAGGCCCTCTTGCTTCGCGATGTCGAGTTGGGCGCGCAATGTCGGACGGATGCGCGCTTTGAAGTCGGGGTCGGGTTCGCCCGACTCGGGACGGAACTGCCACTGGTTACGGAACAGCGCGGTCTCGTTCACGTAGGCGACGATCTCGTCGAGCGAGATGCCCTTGGCAACCCGCGAACCGACGAACGGCGGCGTGAAAACGGGAACGTCGGTGGCGACGTCGGAGCGCGCGGGGATTTCGATGGTCTCGTCGACCGGTTGTTGCGACTTTCGGGGCGGCAAGTTGCGTCCGCCCGGTTCGCGTCCGAACTTCTCGTCGAGCGTGCCGTCGCGGCGGCCCTGGACGAGGGTGTCCATCGTGCGCAGGCCTTCGAACGCGTCCTTGCCGTAGAACACGCGGCCGTCGTATACCTCGCGCAGGTCGCGCTCCACGTAGTTGCGGGTCAGGGCCGCGCCGCCGAGCAACACCGGCACGCGGTCGGCGAGCCCACGCGTGTTCAGCTCTTCGAGGTTGTCCCGCATGATCAGCGTCGACTTCACCAAGAGGCCGCTCATGCCGATCGCGTCGGCGTTCACCTCGAGCGCCTTCTCGATCATCTCGTTGATCGCGATCTTGATGCCGAGGTTGTAGACGAGATACCCGTTGTTGGTGAGGATGATGTCGACGAGGTTCTTCCCGATGTCGTGTACGTCGCCCTTCACGGTCGCGAGAACCACCGTGCCCTTGCCCGCGGCGTCGGCCTTCTCCATCATCGGCTCGAGGTAGGCGACGGCCGCTTTCATCGTCTCGGCCGATTGCAGCACGAAGGGCAACTGCATCTGACCGCTACCGAACAGCTCGCCGACGACCTTCATGCCGTCGAGGAGCACGTCGTTCACGACCTGGAGCGGTGTCATCGTCGCGAGTTGCTCGTCGAGATCGGTCTCCAGCTCGTCGCGCGCGCCGTCGATGATGCGGTGCTTCAAGCGCTCGGCCACCGGCCACCCCGAGCGATCTTCCTTTTCGATCGCGCCGGCCTCGACGTTCTCGAACAGCGCCATGAATTCGGTGAGGGGATCGTAGTTCTCCCGCCGCCGGTCGTAGATGAGATCGAGCGCCGCGGCGCGCTGCTGCTCGTCGATCCGGTGCAGAGGAACGATGCGCGCCGCGTGCACGATCGCAGCGTCGAGCCCGGCCTCGCGGCACTCGTGCAGGAAGACGCTGTTCAACACGTGCCGGGCGGCGGGCTTCAATCCGAACGACACGTTCGACAACCCGAGCACGGTGTGCGCGCCGGGAAGCTCGGCCTTGATGCGCCGGATGGCCTCGATCGTCTCCATCGCGTCGCGGCGGAGGTCGTCGTCGCCGGTCGACAGCGGGAACGTGAGGGCGTCGAAGATCAGGTCGGCAGGCTCCAGGCCGTAGCGCTCGATGGCGATGTCGTAGATCCGGCGCGCGACCCGAAGCTTCCAGTCGGCCGTGCGGGCCTGCCCCTCCTCGTCGATCGTCAGGCAGATGACGGCGGCGCCGTATTCGCGCGCGAGCCGGAACACCCGATCCATGCGCTTGCCCTCGTCTTCGCCCTCCTCCAGGTTGGCGGAGTTGAGCAGCGCTTTGCCTCCGTGGTGTTGCAGGCCCGCCTCGAGCACGAGGGGCTCCGTCGAGTCGAACACGAGCGGAAGTGACGCCTGGGTCGCGAAGCGACCGGCGATCTCGTCCATGTCGATCGCGCCGTCGCGACCGACGTAGTCGACGCACACGTCGAGCACGTGGGCACCTTCTTTGACCTGGTCGCGGGCCATCAGCACGCAGGTGTCCCAATCGGCTTCGAGCATCGCGTCGCGGAATTTCCTAGAGCCGTTCGCGTTCGTTCGCTCACCGATCGCCAGGTATGCGAGCTCCTGCTCGAACGGCACGTGCGAGTAGATCGAGGAGCAACCCGGCTCGAACTCGGGCGTGCGAAGTACCGGCGCGCGGTGGTCGATCCGCTCGACCACCGCACGCAGATGCTGCGGCGTCGTGCCGCAGCAACCGCCGACGACATTGAGCCCGAACTCGCGGACGAACCGGTCGTGCGCGTCTGCGAGCTCCGGCGCGGTCAGGTCGTAGTGGGTGCGGCCGTCGACGACCGACGGAAGTCCCGCGTTCGGCAGCGCCGACAGGAACGTGCGCGCGTGCTGTGCGAGGTAGCGCAGGTGCTCGGTCATCTCGACCGGACCGGTCGCGCAGTTCATGCCGATGACGTCGGGCCGCATCGCCTCGAGCGCGGTGAGCGCGGCACCGATTTCCGTGCCGACGAGCATTCGTCCGGTCGTCTCGACGGTGACCTGAACCATGATCGGAATCGGCGACGACAGCCCCGCGCGTCGCATCGCCGCGCGCGCACCGTTGATCGCCGCTTTTGCCTGGAGAAGGTCGTAAACGGTCTCGACGAGCAGCACGTCGACGCCACCGGCGATCAGCCCGTCGACCTGGAGCGCGAAGTCGTCGCGCAGCGTCTCGTAGCGAATCTGGCCCAGCGACGGAAGACGCGTACCCGGTCCGATCGAGCCGATCACGAAGCGGGGACGGCCGTCGGCGGTGTGGGCCGTGGCGACCTCGCGGGCGATCTCGGCGGCGCGCTTGTTCAGCTCGAAGGTCTGGTCGGCGAGCCCGTACTCGTTGAGCACGAGCGGGAAGGCGCCGAAGGTGGCCGTCTCGACGCCGTCGACGCCGACCGAGAAGAACTCGTCGTGCATCCGGGCGACGAGATCGGGCCGTGTGGCGACGAGCTGCTCGTTGCAGCCCTCCAGCACCTCGCCGCCGAAATCGTCCGGGCCGAGGTCCTGAGCCTGCATCCACGTGCCGAACGCCCCGTCGAGCACGAGCACGCGCTCGAGGAGCGCGTCGAGGAACGGGTGCACGGCGCCGCTGCCGATCGGCGATGCGATTCCTCTGGGATCGGGCATCGCTCCAGGTTACGTGGCGATTGTGCGAGGTCTCTACCCGTTTCGGCGGGGGCGGGGTCGTAGGCTGCCGCCTCGACATGAAGGTCTATACGCGCACCGGCGACGACGGAACGACCGGTCTCCTGTACGGAGATCGGGTCGGCAAGGACGACGTCGGGCCCGAGGCGTACGGAGCCGTCGACGAGGCCGTGAGCGCGTTGGGGTTGGCGCGGGCCGAGATCGATCCCGATTCAGAGCTGCACGAGTTGCTCGTGCAACTGCAGCGCGAGTTGTTCGTCGTGGGCGCCGAGCTCGCGACCGCGCCGGACAATCGCGGCAAGCTGGAGCCCGAGGTGTCGCTCGTCACCGCCGACATGGTGACGCGGCTCGAGCCGATCATCGACGACGTGACCGGGCGTTTCGAACCGCCGCGCGAGTTCGTGCTCCCGGGCCAGAACTCGGTTGCCGCCGCGCTCGACTTCGCCCGAACCGTGATTCGGCGCGCGGAGCGCGTGACGGTCGCCGCGACGCGCGCCGGCTGGCTCGGCGCCGAAAGTCAGGTCGTGCCGTATCTCAATCGCCTCGCCGACCTCGTATACACCCTCTCGCGTTGGCAAGAAGGCGACTTTCGCCCCTCGCGCAAACGGTAAGGAACCGTCATGGTCCCCACGTTCGAGCTCGTTCCCGGCGCGCCCCACGCCGACCTGTTCGTCGTTCCCGTGTTCTCGGGTGCGCGACTCGGACCGGGCGCGCAACTCGTCGATGATTCGATCGGCGGCACGCTCGGTGAGTTCATGCACGAGACCGACTTCGACGGCACGCGCGGCGAGGTGCTCGTAGTGCCGACCGGCGGCCGTTTGGGCGCGCGTGCCGCGCTCCTCATCGGTGTGGGCGACCAGGAGACCTTCGACGCCGCCGCGCTCCGGCGTGCCGGCGCCGTGCTCGCCCGGCGCGCGTCGAGGGTCGCCGCGGTCGCGACGACGATCCTCGACGCGGTCGGGGCCGACGTCGATCGCGGCGCGGCAGCCCAGGCGTTCGCCGAAGGCGTGTGCCTCGGTCGGTACCAGTTCCTGCGCTACAAGTCGGAAGCCAAGGCATCGCTTCTCGAACGCGTCTTCGTCATTGCGCGCGCCAATGCGAAGGTGCGTGCAGGCCTGGCCCGCGGCGCACGGATCGCGGAGGCGGTCGCATGGGCGCGCGACCTGATCAACGAGCCCGCCGCGGCGAAGTCGCCCGCGGCGGTAGCCGATCTCGCCAAGTCCGTGGGCCGCGCGTCGGGTTTGAAGGTGAAGGTGTTCGCAGGCGAGCAACTTGTGCGCGAGCGGATGGGCGGCGTGGTCGGCGTCGGGAACGGCTCGGAGCGGCCGCCGCGTTTCGTCCGGCTCGAATACGCGCCGACGCGCCCGCGCGGCACGCTCGCGCTCGTCGGAAAGGGTGTCGTGTTCGACTCCGGCGGGTTGTCGCTCAAGACCGCGGGCGGCATGGAGACGATGAAGACCGACATGTCGGGCGCAGCCGCGGTGATCGCGGCGATGTCGACGCTGCGCGAGCTCGGTGTGAAGGCGCGGGTGATCGGATATGTGCCGCTCGTCGAGAACATGCCGAGCGGCGCGGCGATGCGGCCCGGCGACGTGCTGACGATGCGCAACGGGAAGACGGTCGAGGTACTCAACACCGACGCCGAAGGGCGGCTCATCCTCGCCGACGCGCTGTCGCTCGCGAGTGAGGAGGACGCCGACGCGATCATCGACCTGGCGACGCTGACGGGCGCGGTGACGGTGGCGCTCGGCGAAAAGGTCGCCGGTCTCATGGGCAGCCACGACGGGTGGGTCGCGCAAGTGCGCGAGGCGGCCGAACGGGCAGGGGAGCGATTGTGGCACCTGCCGCTTCCCGACGACTACCGGCGCAATCTCGACTCTGAGATCGCCGACCTGCGGAACATCTCTTCGGGCGGTGGCGGGGGCACGCTGACCGCGGGACTCTTCTTGAAGGAGTTCACCGGGGCCGCGCCTTGGGCACACCTCGACATCGCCGGAACCGCGCGGTCGTCTTCGGACGACGCGGAGACGACCAAGGGCGGAACGGGTTACGGCGTGCGCACCCTGGTCGAGCTCGCGTCGACCTTCACCAAACCGGCACGATGAAGCGCGCCGTCCTGATCGTCGTGCTCGTGGCGTGCGCGCTCGCAGGCGCGGCTTCGTGCGACTCGACGCACAAGATCACACCGGCTCTGCCGCCCGTCGACATGCGCGGACGAACACCCGTCGAGATCGATGCTGCGCCGAATCAATTCGCACCCGCAACCGTGATCGTCGACGTCGGGGCGAAGGTGACGTGGATCAACAAGGATGCGGTCGCGCACAACGTCGAGAAGTCGGCGGATGCACTCGACTTCGGCGCCAAGTTCGGCGCCGACGCGAGTGTTTTCGGCCCCGGCCAGTCGTACTCGTTCACCTTCACCAAGGCCGGCACGTTCTTCTACACGTGCACGATCCACACCTTGATGTCGGGCAAGGTCGAGGTCGTGGCCAAGTCGTAGCGACTGGCTGCTCGCTCGCCATCGACGGACGACCCGACGGGCTGGTTCGAGAGTGACTCGTAGGCGTGCTCACGCACAACTCGTCCGTTGTCACCGCGTCGGGAGTATCTCGTAGAGCTGAGCGGTCGGCTCGCGCGCGGGGCTTTGCGTTATGAGGTGCAGCTCGACCGAGCGCTGGAGCTCGGGTGGGACCGTGTAGTGATTCCAGGTGAACCAGGAGAGCGCGAGATAGCCGCCGCGGGCGTCGAGGAGCTCGACCACTTGGCGCATCTCGCGCTTGTATTCGGGGGTTGGCGCGCCCGACAGGAACGGCAGCGCGACGGATGCGCGCCCACTGATGTCGTAGATAGCGTCGGGTGCGTTGCTCATGATGAGCGCGTTGTCGGGGATGCGAGCGATCGCGTCCGCGACCGAGGTCCGCGCGGGCTTCAGCGCGGGTGCTTCATCGAGCAGGGGCCGCGTGTGCGACCAGTTTGCTAGAACGAGCAGTGCCGCGAGTGCGCTGATGATCGCGACCGTCCCGACGCGCGACACGAGACCAACGAGCGATCGGTAGGCGACAGCAAGAAGCACCGCGTACCACAGGGCACGAATCGGGGCGAAGATTCGGGCATCGATTGGCACCGCAAGGTCGAGGAAGGTGACCACGGCCATGATGAACACCAGGTATATGCCAATGAACAACAATCCGAGCTGCAGGAGCGACCGGGCCTTGTCGTCTTCCTCGGGGCTCGCGCCGGGCAGGCTGGGTCCCCACACGGCAACGACGAGGGCGAGGGCGAGCAATACCCCGACCGTGAGCAACCGCAGCGCGTATGGTCCGCCCGGCGGCAACACGTAGTCGGCAAGCCTCTCGAACGGCGCGCGGACGTTCCCCGACAGCCGATAGATCTTCGACGTTGGGTTTTGGCCTCCATCGAGGCGAGCCCATGCGATAAAGAGCGCGGTCGGAGCGGCTGCGACTGCGGTGTAGATCGCCGCCCGGCGCAAACGCGAACGAAGATCGCGTCGACGATCCAAGGCAACCAGCGCGATCACCGCGGCAAGGACGAACGCAACTTCGACGTAGCGGACGAGCAGCGCCGCCGAAGCGGCTCCGGCCGCGACCACGAATGCACGTTTTCCTCGCGCTTGGTCGGCCGTGAGCGCGCCATGCAAGGCGAGCAAACCCACGACGGAGAACGTCATGAACAAGGGTTCGCTCGTGACGGCGCGGTGCAGTTGCAGCCAGCCGAAAAGAGGGACAAAGAAGAGGCGACGATTATCGGTATAGAACAGCAGCAACACCGCAGGCACTGTCGCCACGATCACTGATCTGTTCGCCGTCATGCGCGCGGTCAGCCAGCCGACCAACAACAGGTTGACGACGACCAGGATGACGTCGAGCGTGCGTGCCGCGCTCCGAACACCGCCGGCAACCACCGAGGTGATGGCCAGCGCGGCCGGATAACCCGGCGGGAAAATGGTCGACGGGACACGCCCGTTGAACGCGACCGCTTGCTTGGGAGTGAACCCATCCCAGTTCAGGTTGAACGCAACCGTAGGGAGCCCGTGCCGACGCAGGCCTTCCGCAGTACTCAGATAAACGGCGCCGTCGCCCTGAATCTCAGGAGTGATCGAACGGGTCGCGTGGATCACCCACGACGCCGCCCACACCGCCAAGATAAGCGTCGGAACGAGCACGACCCAGGCCGGCCGCCGTTCTCTACGTCCACTATCTCGACGCGACCGACGCCCATAGCCGCGACGCGTCTGCTCATCACGCCGTGTCGGCGCGATGTCTGCGTCAACTACCACGAGCTGGGGATCCGCCGCACTGCGATCAGGCACGAGCGGCAATGATGCCCGTTCGCCGCTGTTCTCGCCAAGGCCTGCACCCACCAACCCCCGGCGCCATCCCTCGAAAACCGTCCGCGCCACGGCGCATTTTGTGAACAGCAACGATTCGAAGCCGCGCTGCCTCCCGTCACCTGGTACACGGCATCCGACTACCTGCAGACGACGGCGTCTTCGGGCGCAACCGGTGCGACTCGGAGTAGGAGCGGTCCTGCAACGGCGACATACGTCCCCGGTTTCAGACGGCTGGACGAAGACGCCGTACCTCCTGGCGCCTGGTACACGACCGAGACCTCGCCCGAGCTGACCGTGAAGGGCTCATCGCGGATCAGGACGCGCGTCGTGCCCGGGGAGAGGCGGCGACACGACCGAAGGTGCTTGGACGGCACGGGCTGGAGCGCGAGGCTGAGCGAGCGTGCCGCAACGAACGTGGGCGTCATCTTGATCGGGCGTGCTCGAGGCACGCGTCCGGACGCGACACCAGCGCGCAACCAACCGACGGTGAGCCAGGGATTGAACGCCCGGTCCGGGCGCACCCAGTTGGGGAGCTCCGGGGAAATAGGGACGTGGAGTGTCGCCAGCACCAGCAGCTTGTATTCGCGCCAATCAGGAGCGCGGTCAGCCGCGATCCGCAAGTTGCCGGGCACACCGATCAAGAAAAGCGCACACATGATCGGCGTGAGGACCTTCGGTCGACGCGCCACGACGTCGGCCGCGACGGCGAGCGCCGGCAACAGGAGTGCGGCGGCGACGTCGCGATAGCGGCTCGCGGGTAACGGGGGAATGCCGTGCGCGAAGTCGGTCCCGCGGCCGAAACCCGTCGTGAACAGAAAGAGGACCGAACCGACGAGCAGTGCAATCGGTGCGGCCGCGCGTTCGCGCAGGATCTCGCCGTGACGGGGAATCCATGCCATGGCGAGCCCGAGAACAAGAAGTACGAACAGGGCAACGCCGACGCCTGGAACTTGGCCGATTGCATCGAAGGTTTCGCTCAGCCCTCGAACCGTGAAGCGCATTGCCTCACCGAGGCTCGACCGCCTCAGGTAGCCCTTGTGTCCGATCGCGATGTACCAGATGACGTACACGCCGCCGAGAGGCCCGACATGCAATAGCGCGTGACGCCAGCCTCGTCGAAGGAACACCGTGATTGCAGCGGCCGCGATCAACGTGATCGAGATGCCTGCCGTCATCAACGCCGCGAGCCCGAGACCAAGACCGATCCAGTCGCGCCGATCGAAAGCACCGGCATGATCGACCAGCATCACGTAGCACAGGCCGAAGACGAGGGTGGCGCCCCACGCCATCTGGAACGAGTAATCGATGTTGTGGTAGCCGGTCCCGAACAGCGCGAAGACCGTCGCCGCGGCGGTTGAGACCCAAGGACCCACGCCGGCACGGCGCATCAACATTCGGAGCAGCGCCGCGACGGTCAAGTAGAGCGCGATCGTTATGGCGAGATAGGGCACATATGTCCGCACGCCAAAGACGACCCACAGAAGCCGAAACGCGAGGATCGGCAGTGTTGACCAATGCTCGTTATGAGGCCGAAAGAGGTCGCCGACATCCCACGCCGTCCGGCCGGCGAGGAAGTCCCATTCGTCCTGAGTGAACCAGGCGAAGCGGCCCAGCACCATGTAGAACACAAATGCAAAGGCCTCGATCGCCGCGAACGCGCCCAACGCGACTCGACGTACGCCAGGTCGGGGATCCATCATTTCTCGGCGCGTCGGTCTCGACATCGTCTCCGCAATCACCCGCACAATTTGGCGCATGCTCGAACGGTTGACATATAGATCTCCTCGCCCGGCTCCGGAAGCTCGAGGCGGTGCACGTCCCGGCGAATGCGCCCACCCGTCGCAATGCCGCTCACCCCGGCGCAGGCTCCTTGGGCGCGATCTCGTACGGCTCCTCAACGAGGCAAGCCGATGTTGACATGGCCCAACCGCGTCGAGGGTCGCGGCGAGGCACGCAGCAATGTGGAGGCCGATCATTGGTGAACACCGCGCTCGGACCGACAAGAACGTCGTGGTCGAGCGTGACATCGGCATAGACGGACACGTTGTTCCGAATGTGGACCCGGTCGCCGATCGTCACCCCGGTATCAACGAGCACTTTCTTGCCGAGCACGTCGGAACGATACCTGTACGGGCAGGGAGGCGACATCGAAGCGAGCGAGGAGATGAAGGCGAAGCCGACCGCAGCGGAGGCGGAGCCGAGAATCGACCCAATCGTTCGCGAGCGGAGCGCAAAATTAATCCATAAGTGTGGACCCGAGAACGCACTGGATACACGAGTGCAGGGTCGTCGTGCTGCGACTCGCAGCCCGGCGAGCAACATGCGGATGGAGAGGGTTTCCTCCAACGGATCCGCTGAAGCGGGTGCGCTGAAGCCGCGACTCGATCAGAAGACGAGCGGGACCTGGTCGTGTGGGTAACGCGACGGAGCGAAGAACCAGGACTCGATCGCGTAGCGTTCGTGCGTCATCGACGGGCTCACCGCGGTGCGGTGCAAGAAGCGCTCGTCGAAGAACATCGCGTCGCCGGGTTCGAACACTGGCCGCATGATCGGTGCGTCGCGTGCGACTCTCTCGACGACCCCCTCACCGACGGACCAGTCGAAGATCGCGCCTTCGGTTCCGGTCGGCAGGATCTCCTGCATACGGCAAGGAACGATGTCGAGCGCCGGCGCGTCGTCGCCGCAGTGCGAAAGCGTGAGCCAGAAGTTGACGGTGCGGATCCCTTGGCCGAGAAACGCCCCGTCTTGGTGCCAGTTCGTTCCCGACGCCACGGGTACCCGCCGAAGCGTCCACTTCTTCACCGACAGGGCCGGGCGTTCCCCGAGGTAGGCAGTCAGCGGCTCGTCGATGCCGACGTCGTGAAACGTCTCGAGTGCGTCGAACAACGCGCGCGGTGAATCGACGGTCCAGACGCCGCCACCTCCGGTTACCCACTTGCGCACCTGGCGCAACGTGCACCCGGGACCAGTGTCGAACGGGACGAACCATGGCGACGTGTCGGCCGACGGGTCCCGTTCCCATGCTTCGAACGCGTTCATCGATTGCTCGATGTCGTCGACGAGGATCGCGACTCGTTCCGGCGGAACGAGGCCGCGCACGACGAGACAACCGTGTCGCACGATGCCGCTCCGCAGCGTTTCTGCCGTGAAGTCGTTTGGCGCCACCTCGGGCAGTTGCATGCCCGGAAAGAGGTCAGGCGCGTCCGGCGGCCAATCCTGGAGCCCTTCACCGATCGGCATGCCGTCGAATGCCGTATGGCGAAGGTGAACGAGGCGGCTTTCGCGGTCGAAGTACCGCGCCCGTCGGTTCGCCTCCGTGAGCAGATCGATCGCCTCGAGCGCGCGGCCCTGTGCGACGAGTTCATCCGCCGCGGCCAACGGATCGGCCATGGTTCCGTGAGGGCGATTTCGCCGGAGTGAGATCATGGTGGTCCTTCGGCGTTGCCTATGAACGCCAGCGAGACCCGAACGCTACTTCAACGACCCGCCGCCGCCGCGACCGGGACGGGCTGGCATTTGGATTGACCCGGACGAGTTCGCCGCATTAACATTCCCTCTCGTGGACCGCGCGCGCGCCGCATACGCGTTGCGGCGCGCATACCGCTCTCCGATCGGTTACATCGTCTCTCGTCGGCAACGGACCTCGGCGCCGGGCGGTCGCCAAGTTTATGAGCACGTTGTTTACAGCCGCGCCCTCATCGCGATGCGGCGAGCGCTCCACGAGAATCCGGATCTGCTGATCGACTTCGACCTCGACGAAGCGAGCATCGTCGTCGAAGCCGGAGCGTATGTCGGGAATTGGTCAGAGCGCGTTGCGCGCAAGTCCGGCGCTCAGATCTACGCCTTCGAGCCGAATCCGCGCCCGCTTCAGCGTCTGCACGAAGTCGCGGCTCGCCATCCGAACATCTCTGTCCTCGAACACGGCTTGAGCGATCGCAATGGAATCTTGACGATGACCCTTCAGGGACCGGGTTCAAGTTTCTTTCCCGAGAACTATTTCGCGAAGAAGCGGAACGTCGAAGTGACGACGGCGCAAATCCGAGACGCAGCGGAGGTGTTCGAGGAGCTCGAGCTCGATCACATTGATCTGCTCGAGCTCAACATCGAGGGCAGTGAGTACGACGTGCTCCCCCGCCTTGCGGAGTCGGGTTGGATACCTCGCATCGACACGATCCTCGTGCAGTTCCACGAGTGGCTTCCTCGGGCTCACCGGCGTCGCCGGGCGATCCAGCGTGTGTTGCGCGAGACACACACGCAACTGTGGGACTACCCCTGGGTATGGGAGGCCTGGCGCCGTAAGGACCTGCGCTGAGGGCCACGACACACGGCCTCATCAGGTCATCGAGCATCGCGAGGAGCACACGATCGACGAGCCGATGAAAGAGATCGACTGGCTCGGCGCGTTCTGGCCAAGCGAGCACTGAGTTCCTTTGCGCCGAGCGCCGAAACGCTCAGCGCGGAGCAGCGTGCTTGATGACCCGTGCCGGCACGCCCGCGACGGTCGCGCCGGCGGGTACGTCTTCGAGCACGACCGCGTTCGCACCGATCTTCGCGTCGCGATGCACCGTGATTCGCCCAAGCACTTTCGCTCCGGTGCCGATGCGTACGCCGCGTTCGATCACCGGGCCGTGCGTGTCGCCGGCGCTCGGCCCAATGGTCACCCAAGGCAAGATGACGACTTCTCGGTCGATCTCAACGTTTCCGTCGATGACGACCTGGCCGTGAGGGATGCAGACGCCTGGCTGCATGAGGACCGAGCGTCCCACGCACACCTGCCCGGTCATGATCGCGAGGCGGTGCATGACGCGCGGCAAAAGCGGTACGCCGAGCGCGTCGAGCCCCGCCTGCGCGCGGTAAAGTGCCTGTGCGAGGAACGCATCGGTCAGCCACATCAGGCGTAGCGCCTGGAACGCCGCGTCGAAGCGGCCACGGAACCGTTTGCGCTCCCCGCGGGCCGCCGCGCACATCTTCGTGTCGCCGAAGACGGCATGGACGAAGCGCGGCTGCTGCGCGCGCGTTCTCGCCATCACGACTTCCCCATGTGTCGTTGCATCAACAGTTCCACCCTAACTCCGGCCCGACGGCGCAGAACGAGGCAAAGTCGCGCCCCAACCGCGCGACCATCGGCCCGGCGCGGGCTGACCCGATCGGAGCGTCTCGATCACGAGCTGTTCGCCCGCCTCGTCGATCGCGACGCTCGAAAATCGGATCGGTGTCGCTCGGTCACGAGGCACCGGGACCACGAGCGCGTGCTGATCGTCGCACCTCAGGAACCGAACGCGGTGCTCTCGGGCAAGACGATGACCTCGTTGGTGCCGGCGAGCTCCGGTGTCGTTGCGCGCAGCGGGCAAAAGCCTCGATCCGGTGAAATGTCGCGGAGTGTGCCGCGGGTCGTCGGAGCGATCCTCGCGTCGGCCGGGTTCAGGGTGGCAGGGAAGCGCGAGCGCTTCAACCGCTTGGAACTTGTGTTCGGGGCCGCTCTTCACGATGACGCGCGCCCGTAAGCAGATCCTTCCGACGTCCCTGGGTCGCCTTGGTGACGACCGTGTTTCTCACGATCCCGGAGGTCCTGCTCCTGGCGGGTGGGCGCGGTGATCCGCACGACGTCGGGTTCGACCGCGTCGACGACGCCGAGGTTCGCGCGGCGCGTTGAACGTCCAGCGCGTTCGTCATGCGGGAGACCCTAGCGAAGCGTTCTCGCTTCGGCGCGCAGTCCGGGGCTCATATAGGATCTCGACACGCGGTCGAGGGCGGTCGTCGTGTAGGGGAGGCAATGCACTCGATGAGCGCGCAACGGATCTCGGCTGTGCTCGACCCGCGTTCGATCATCGTGGGCGCCGTTATTCTGTTGGTCGGAGCTGGTATCGGGTTCGGCGTCGGCTACG
This sequence comes from Acidimicrobiia bacterium, assembly GCA_038213435.1. Classification (GTDB taxonomy): domain Bacteria; phylum Actinomycetota; class Acidimicrobiia; order IMCC26256; family PALSA-610; genus PALSA-610. Next base: position 64,468 of record JBBQTI010000012.1, on the reverse strand, counting down.
TGTACGCTCCTGACAGCAGCACGAAAACGGCGGGCGTCTCGGGGGCGAAGGCGCAGCAAACGCAGAAACCGGCCGCGAAGAAGCCGGCCGCTGCGCTATCCGCACAAAAGCGGGAAAAGCTGCTGAGCTGCTTGGCCTCCCACGGCGTGCGGTACCCGGCACCCGCCACCGCGGATTTCAACTCGCCGCCACCAGGTGTCGACAAGGCGAAGTTCACTACCGAGATCTCCGCGTGCTACGCAGCGCTCATCAAGTCTGGCTGACGCCGCGCCGCGAGTGAACACTCCCGTCGCGCTGGCGCGCTGGCATCGTGCGCGTAAGTCGACGCAGGGCTGCAGCGTCGTCTGCATCGGCGACTCCATCACGTACGCCCCGGCGATGCCTCACATCGGCGTTACTCGCAACTGGGTTGCGCAGCTCGCGTGCGCGATCGATTCGTCGAGCCCACTCAACGGTGACGGCTTCCGCGGCCTCTGGCATCACGACGAATGGACGAGGACCGGTGAGTGGAGGCAGACCGAGCCCACGGATCCGTTCGACGTCGCTCCGTTCGGCAAGGGTCTCTACAGCTCGGGTCGCGCCGCCGACCAGCTGACATGGACGAAGCCCGCCGATCTGGAAGTCGGCGCGTTCGAGCTCTACGCGTTCGATGTGCCCGAGGTCGGACGCTGGCAGTACCGCGTCGACGGAATCGCATGGCGGAGCCCTCGGGAAGCGCGCGAAACCGGCGGCAAGCTCAATCGGATCCTCGTCCGCACGCGCGTCACGGACCGCGTCGAGCTCAGAGGATACGACGGAGAGAAACCGTGCACTGCCACGATCGCCGGGATCCGCACCTACAGCAGTCCGCACTCCGAGGGTCGGTCGAATGTTGTACACAACCTCGGCCATCAGGAGCAGACGCTTGCCTGGTTCTGTAGGGACACGGCCGGCGACGCGTTCGCACTGCTCGATCTTCTGCGGCCGGATCTCGTCATCGTGCTGTTCTCGAACGACGTCCGCTTTCGCGATGCCGACCGGTTTGGGGACGCGCTGAGTCACCTCATCTCCCGTGTCGCCTCATACGCGGACACGCTTCTCGTGACTCCGTTCGAACAGCGAACGCCCCGCGTCGTTTGCGACGCGGCGACGACCGCGGGATCGACCGTCGTGACGTCACCGACCGCCTTGTTCCTTCACACTGACGTGGGCACACCTCTCCGCGGAACGAACGTTGCGCGAGGTGCACGGATCGCGTTGGTGCAGTCGGCACAACGCATCACGATGACGATCCCCGCGGTTGGCTCGTCGTACGCCGGAGACCTCAGGATCTGCGGCCGACGCGACGTGATTGTGCAAGCGATGTATCGCGCGTTTGCGAAAGCGGTCGCAGCGGCGAAAGGGTGCGCACTGGTGGACCTGCATGACGTGTGGACGCGTGAGGTTGGTGGGGGTTGGGACGGCGCGTACGCCGCCGGGCTGATGCACGACGGACTGCACCCCACGCAGCGCGGCCACGATCACATTGCGGCGTCAGTCAAGGAAACGCTCGAGCTCGCGTGAGTTGCTCTCCACGCCCCGCTCAACAGGGTTGGGGCTACGCGACGACGCGTGCAGGTACACCGGCCACCGTTGCGCCCGCCGGTACATCTTCGATGACGACCGCGTTCGCGCCGATCTTGGCATCGCGCCCAACGGTGATTCGGCCCAGCACCTTCGCGCCCGTGTCGATACGGGCATTGCGTTCGATCGTCGGACCCCGCGGGTCACCTTGACGGATGCCTATTGTCACCGACGACAGGATCCCGACGCCACTTTGGATCTCGACGAATCCGTCGATCACAACCTGCCCCTGTGCGATGCAGACGCCCGGATGCATGATGACGGCGCGGCCGACACAGACCTGTCCCGTCATGATCGCCAGCCGGTGCATCAGGCGAGGCAGCACCGGAACGCCGAGCGCGTCGAGCCGCGCCTGCGCTCGGTAGCAGGTCTGAGCGAGAAACGCATCGCTCACCCACATGAGCCGCAACGCCTGACAAAGTGCGTCAAAACGTCCCCGAAAGCGATACCGCTCGCGCCGGAGCACCGCGAGCATCTTGGCGTCCGTGACGACGGCCTCGACGAAACGCGGGGTTTTCGCCCGCGTTCGGGCCATCATCACGTCCCAGTACTTCGAAGCTCTCCTTGGGGTCATCGCTGCTCTGCGGTTGCGCTGGAGGATGACAGAAGCCAAGCATCGACCGCAACGATCGCGCAAACGACACGCGTTTACGGAGTGGTCGACGAGGCCCGTGGGGCCACGCCCGGGCAGAGAGCGAAGATACGCCGCTGGCCACTACGAAGGTTGGCATCCCGTTCGCACGCGTGCGAATCTCGGTTGACTGCGTGCCCGAGGCATTTGTTCGCCATACTTGGTCTCGCCGAACACGGGAGGACACAGTGCCGTTGGCGAGCAACCATACGCCCGATCGTGACGATTCCGACGAGAAGCGACGCTTCTTCTTCGTTCACCTGATGAAGACGGCGGGGACCTCCTTCGTGTTCCAGCTGAACGAGCAATTCGCCTCGGGCGAGGTCTATCCGAGTGGTGGGCTCGACCGCCGGAACGACGCCGACTTCGCGGCATACGTGAGCATCCGACGGCTGACGGAGCTCTCGCCGGAACGGCGCGCCGCGATACGCATGTATACCGGCCATTACCCGTTCGTCGCATCGGAGTTGGTCGGTCCCGACCTGCTCACGCTCACGCTGCTGCGCCATCCCGTCGACCGTACGATCTCTGTCTTGAAGCACTTCAAACGGCTGTCGAAGCGGTACCGGACATACGCGATCGAGGATATCTACGAGCAGCCATTCGTCTTCGCGCACTTCATCGAGAATCACCAAACGCGAATGTTCGGCGTTACCGCCGAGGACAAGCCAGAAGCATTCGGAAGCACGATGGACTACTGGTCGACGGCGTGGATGCTCGGCATCGGGAACCCGAACTACGACCCCGACAAGCCGCCGGAGATCGATCCCGAAACCGCGGTCTCGGCAGCCCGGGCAACGAGGGTGGACGACGCTCGCTTCGAAATCGCGAAGCGGAACCTCGAAACCGTCGACGTGGTCGGTCTCAGCGAGCAGTACGACGAATTCATCGAGGAGCTCCGTAGGCGCTTCGGCTGGTGGCCGCGCGGCATCAACACGGAGAAGAAGGCGAATCTCAGCCGCGAGGCCTGGACGGAGTCGGCGTCGTTGCGAGAACGAATCGCGGCAGACAACGCTTTCGACATGGAGTTCTACGAGTACGCGAAGGAGCTCCTCAGTCAGCGTCGGCCCCGAGGTGCCGCGACCGCGCCGGTCCAGCACCACGAATCGGACACGCCGGAGAGCCCGAACGGCGTGAGCGGCGAGGGTGCGCTCCGGCGCATACATCTGCGCAACGAGATCCGGGCGAGGCATCCGAGGTTCACGGAGGCCGTCGTCGCGGACGCGCGGGTCGCGGCGCGGTACCGCTCGGAGCGCGCACACTTCCGTAATCGCGCCGACGCGCTCGTCCAGGTGCTCCGCCTCATGTCGGTCAGCGATGCATTCCTTGCGCAGGCGCTCTACCGCGCCAAGGCTCGGCTGCAGTCGCTCGGCGTGCCGGTACTCCCGCGGATTCTGCACCGTCTCGCGATGGCGATCGCCCAAGTGTGCATCGGCGACCCCGTCGTCGTGCAGCCAGGCGTGTACCTCGCGCACGGCCAGGTCGTGATCGACGGCGTCGTAGAAATCCACCGCGGCGCCGTCATCTTCCCATGGGTTACGATCGGTCTCCGTGCAGGTGACATTCGTGGGCCGATCATCGAGCGCGACGTGCACATCGGAACCGGTGCAAAGGTGATCGGACCGGTCACCGTACATCGCGATGCACGGGTCGGCGCGAACGCAGTGGTGGTTCACGACGTCCCGGCGCGAGTCACCGTCGTCGGTGCTCCGGCCCGGCCAGTCGACGACGACTGAGCGCCACGAAACTCGTTGCCGACCGCGGTCATTGAACCGCGCCGCCGAGGAGTCCGCCACGGCACGCGTCAGGGCGCATGTGGCCCGAGAACTTGTAGAGCCAACCGCCGCGGTTGTGCCGTGCTGCAGCGAGTCGATGGTCCGCGAGCTCCAAGAGGCCGCCGCTACGGCAACCGCGAATATCGCCGCGTACGGGCTCCAGGGCACCTTCTCGGGCTCGGCAACAGCGAGATCCTGTGCCGGTCCGACGTCTTCCCCGCTATGCCGCGGTGCGCGGCGTCGCGCGTACACGGCGACGACACCGATAGACGCGTTACCGCTTCGACGGGGACGAGCTCGAACAGACCGAACGTGCCGAGAACCTCGGAAGTGACGACCACGATCGACGACGCGAGGACGATCTCGGCGAGCACGCCGGGCGGACCGTCGAGCGCCGGCATGAAGCGTCGTCGGATCGTCCGGCTCGCCGCCGCCAACGACACGACGACGACGCCGAGCGCCAACACCCCTGCGAGGTACCGCGCGGGATCCACTGTCGCGGTCGGAGCAGCTCGAGCCGCGAGTCGCGTGCGCCAGCCCGACAGACTCCTCGATCTGCGGAGCGATTCGGGTTCTCACTGCGGCAAGGGCCAGGACGAGCCGGCGACGTCGAGCCCGACCGCGCTCTCCGTCGCGCTCGCGTCGACGAGCGCACGATCATGGCCGGCACACGGCGCGGGGGCACAACGACCCAGCCTGATATGGCGCAAACCGTGAGCACCGCAGCAGGATCGCGTGCGTATCCGCCGCTCTCCGTGGGTACAGCGTCATCCGTAGTATCCTCCGGCGACACAAACGGAGTGCACCATTTGAAGCTGCGTCGTCGCGTCGTCCCGGGAATGGGCTTTCTTCTCGCGGCAGTGGTCCTCGCGGGGTGTCTCGGTGCCGGCACTCCCTGGACGGGCGCGGGGCCCCGGGTCGGCGTTGTCGGCGACAGCCAAGTCTGGTTGATCGAACACAATTCGCTCGGCGACAACAACCACCACATGACGGACGCGCTCGTCGAGAAGGGATATCAGGTGAGCACGTCGGACATCATCGGTGCCAGCACGCGCGACCTCGCGAAGTTCACCAGCTTCACCAGCTTCGCCGGCTTCCCAGACCCAGGGGCTCAAATCGTTGTCACCGCGATCGGCGTCAACGACCTGCGCGCCGATCCGTCGAGGGACGAGCCGCTCACGCCGATCGACCAGGCCGAGGCGAACTACACGGCGTACCTCGACGCGCTCGGTCAGGCGGGTGTCGCCTGCGTTGTGCTCGTCGAAATTCCGGAAACGACCCAGGAATCTCTCGATCAGATCGGTCCGGTCTGGAACGAGTACCTCTCCAACCAGGCATCCGCACGCGGCGGGGTTGTGATGCCCTGGGCGAGCACCGTCGCACAGCACCCCGAATACGTGAACACGACGGACGGCATTCATGAGACGGCCCTCGGCGTATTTGCGTACCTCGGCGGGATTGCCGCCGCGGTCGACCAGTGTGCGCAGCGGATCGCCCGCTGATCACACGCGCGCGCCGGTACACGCATCAATCAGCCGCACAGACCCGGTACCGACGCGCCCGGTCAGTGAGCGGCGACCGTGCCGTCGGCGAGGACGGCGTGCGGCATGCAGAGGTCGTCGTACTCGGCGATCACGATGTGCGCGTTCTCACCACACGCCGGGCAGCTCGGGTCGCGCCGCACCTTGAAGTTGCGGAAGGCCTCCTCGAGCGCGTCGTATGCGAGCAGCCGGCCGCGCAGAGGTTCGCCGAGGTCGAGGACGATCTTGATCGCCTCGAGCGCCTGTATCGAACCGACGATGCCCGGGAGCACGCCGAGCACGCCGGCCTCCGAGCACGACGGCGCGAGCTCCGGTGGCGGCGGCTCGGGGAGCAGACAGCGATAGCACGGCCCGTTGTACGGGTCGAACACCGTCACCTGACCTTCGAAGCGGAAGATCGACCCGTGCACGACGGGGATGCGCTTCAGCAGTGACGCGTCGTTGAGCAGGTAACGGGTCGGGAAGTTGTCGGTGCCGTCGACGACGACGTCGTAACCGTCGATGATGTCGAGGATGTTGTCGGCACCGAGCCGCACGTCGTAGGTGACGACGTCGACGTCGGGGTTCAAGGCTGTGAGCGTCTTCTTGGCGGAGTCGACCTTGCGGTCGCCGATGCGCTCGAGGTTGTGCAGGATCTGGCGTTGCAGGTTCGACGCGTCGACCACGTCCATGTCGACGATGCCGATCGTTCCGACGCCGGCGGCTGCGAGGTAGAGCGCGGCGGGGGAGCCGAGACCACCGGCGCCGAGGAGGAGCATCTTCGCGCCGAGCAGCTTCTGCTGGCCCTCTTCGCCGACCTCGGGTAGAAGGATGTGGCGGCCGTAGCGGTCGCGCTGTTCGGGGGTGAGAGTGGTCGGCGTGATCCAGGTACGCCCCTCGTTCTTCCAGCGACCGAAGCCGCCGGACATCGACACGACGTCGGTGTAACCGAGCTCCTGCAGCGTCTTGGCCGCGAACGCCGAACGCGAGCCGCCCGCGCAGTAGACGACGACGGGCGCGTCGTGATCGGGGATCTTGTTCTCGACCTGGCTCTCGAGGTGGCCGCGCGGGATGAAGACCGCACCCGGGATCATCCCCTGCTGGAATTCGTCCAGCTCGCGCACGTCGAGGAACGTCGCGTCGCCGACTCGCGGCTCGGCGTCGGCGGGCTGGATCTCCCGGATCTCGGCCTTCGTCTGCTTCAGCAGCTCGCGAAAACTCGCCATCAACAACTCCCGGAATGACCGCGCCCGAAGGACACTTCCCGAAGGGCGCTCTGACTCGTAAATCCTACCGCGGCGGTCGGATATTCCCAATGGTCATACCCGAGCCACCAGGGCCGGGAGCGCCTCGCCGAGTTGGTCGCGCACGACCACGTCGGCGAGCGGATCGAAGGGTGTCTCCTCGGCATTGAGGATCACCAGGCGAGAACCGTTGCGCAGCGCGATCTCGGGCAGGGCCGCCGCAGGGTAAACGGCGAGTGAGGTGCCGATCGCGAGGAACACGTCGGCGCGCCCGGCGGCGACCTGCGAACGCTGCAGGTCGGCCGCGACGAGGTTCTCGCCGAAGCTGATCGTCGCCGACTTGAGGATGCCGCCGCAGTGCGTGCAGCGCGGATCGTCCTCGCCGGCGCGGACGCGCTCGAGCGTCTCGTGCATCGGCCCGCGCCAATCGCACGACATGCACTTGGCGTCGCGCACGTTGCCGTGGATCTCGATGATGATCTCCGGCGACTGTCCGGCCGCGTGGTGCAACCCATCGACGTTCTGCGTTACCAGCGCGTGCAGCTTGTCCTTGTGTTCGAGGTCGACCAGCGCTTCATGCGCGGCGTTGGGGGCGGCTGTCCACATCTCGCTGTTGACTCGGTTCTGCCACGCCTGGCGCCGGACGGCCGGATCCGACATGTAGTACTCCAGGGTCGCGGTCTTCTCGGCCGCCGGGTTCTTCGTCCACACGCCTTGCGGCCCGCGGAAGTCGGGGATTCCCGACTCCGTGGAGATGCCCGCACCGGTCAGGACCGTGACGTGGCGCGCGTTGCGAAGCCAGCCGGCGATCTTGTCGAGCTCGGCCCGGGACATAGGAATTCGAGGATATTCGCAGCGGGGCGGGGCGCACCCCACGGCGGCACCCCGCCCCGGCGATGCGTTACCGGCGGGGAGCTGGGGCGGGTGCCGGTAACGACTCTTCGTTCATGGCGCCTCGTTCATGGCGCCTCGTTCATGGCCGTCGCCTGCTCGCGCGCCCAGCGGACGGCTTCGTGCGCGAGCGCGGGATGGAAGCCGCCCGCGTGCAGGGCACGCTCGACCGCGTCGATCGGCTCGTGTTGTGCGAGCAGGGTGAGCGCGAACCGGCGGGCCCGACGTCGGGCTACATCGACCGGTTTCGTCGCTTGTTCCTCGATCCACTCCGCGTGGCGCGCTTGCAGGCCGGTCGGTAGCCGGCGCACGTGGCGCCGGTGCACGGGCGGCAGCGTGCGGCGAACCGCGACGGTGGTGTCGCCGTCGGAGCAGGCGAGCTCGAACTGCTGCAACCGGGCGAGGCTGCGGATGAGCGGCGACTGCTGGCCCTCGCGGGGTCCGAGCCCGAGGGCGGCCGAGGTATCGGCCACCGGCAGATCGACGCCCAACGGATCGCGGTCGAACCGGTCGGCCAGGTGGCGCAGGAGCAACAGGGCGGTCGGTCCGAGCGTCGGGAGCCAAAACGTCTCCACGTACCAGCTGCGAGGATCGTGGCCGATCGCGTCGAGTACCGGATCGGGCCAGGGCATCACCCGGATCGCACCGGTCATCATATCCCTCCGCGGAGCGCCAGAGATCACGTCAAGTTGTCTAGAGATGTATAACACGGCCCGTGGGAAGGATGCAATGGCTCGGCCGCGATCTACGGATCGTGCACGTCGGTCAGTTCGTCCGTCGCCGAAATGGGCCTCGAGATGCGCGGGGAGGCGGTCGGCGTGAGTACCTTCTTGGGATGAAACAGGAACGCGCCACCTACATCGTGTGTGACCAGTGCCAGAACTTGTTCAAGGCGGGCACGTTCAAGGACGGCACGACGCCGACTGCGTGTCCCACGTGTCGTGTCGGCGTCGACCCGGCCGGTCAGACGGTCACGATCGACACCGAGTCGCGCTTCTAGCGCTTTCGCGAGTCGAACGGGGCGACTTCTCGGCCCGGGTCGTGTCCGTGGTTCACTAATCAACATGACGGAGCCCGACCTCGAGCGTTGGCGTGAACTCGCGGCCAAGGAGCTGAAGGGCGCCGACCCGGACACACTCACGTGGGACACACCCGAAGGCATCGAGGTGAAGCCGCTCTACACGGCAGCCGACCTCGAGGACCTGGAGTGCGTGGGGCGGCCTCCCGGCATCGAGCCGTTCGTGCGGGGGCCGCGCGCCACGATGTATTCGAACCGACCGTGGACGATCCGCCAGTACGCGGGCTTCTCCACCGCCGAGGAGTCGAACGCGTTCTATCGCCATAACCTCGCGGCCGGGCAAGTGGGCCTGTCGGTCGCGTTCGACCTCGCGACGCACCGCGGCTACGACAGCGACCATCCGCGCGTCGTCGGTGACGTCGGCAAAGCCGGCGTCGCGATCGATTCGGTCGAGGACATGAAGATCCTCTTCGACGGCATCCCGCTCGAAAAGATGTCGGTATCGATGACGATGAACGGCGCGGTGCTGCCCGTGCTCGCGGGATACGTCGTGGCCGCGGAAGAGCAGGGCGTGAGCCAGGACCAGCTGACGGGGACGATCCAGAACGACATCCTCAAAGAGTTCATGGTCCGCAACACCTACATCTATCCGCCCGCGCCGAGCATGCGGATCGTGGGTGACATCATCGAGCACACCGCGAATCACATGCCGCGGTTCAACTCGATCTCGATCTCCGGCTATCACATGCAAGAAGCGGGCGCGACGGCGGTGCAGGAGCTCGGGTTCACGCTCGCCGACGGTTTGGAGTACGCCCGCTTCGCGGCTTCGCGCGGCCTGTCCGTCGACGAGTTCGCCGGACGCCTCTCCTTCTTCTTCGGCATCGGGATGGACTTCTTCATGGAGGTCGCGAAGCTGCGCGCTGCACGGCTGCTGTGGTCGCGCATCATGACCGGCCTCGGCGCGCAGCAACCCGGATCGAAGATGTTGCGCACGCACTGCCAGACGTCCGGTGTGTCGCTCACCGAGCAAGACCCGTACAACAACATCGTGCGCACGGCGTATGAGGCCCTCGCCGCAGTGCTCGGGGGCACGCAGAGCCTCCATACCAACAGCTTCGACGAGGCGATCGCGCTGCCTTCCGATTTCGCGGCGCGTATCGCACGCAACACCCAGCTCATCCTGGCCGAGGAGACCGGTATCCCGCACGTCATCGATCCGCTCGGCGGTTCCTATTACGTCGAGGCGTTGACCCAGTCGATCGCCAACGAGGCGTGGTCGCTCATTCAAGAGGTCGAGAAGCTCGGCGGCATGACCAAGGCCGTCGAGTCGGGTATGCCGAAGCTTCGGATCGAGGAGGCCGCGGCCCGCCGGCAGGCGCGCATCGGCCTCGGCGAGGAGACGATCGTCGGCGTAAACAAGTACCGGCTCGAGAACGAGGCGCCGATCGAGACCCGCAGCATCGACAACACCGAGGTGCTTCGCCAGCAGCTGGTGCGCCTCGAACGCGTCAAGACGACGCGCGATACGCACCAGGTGCAGGTCGCGCTCGACGCGCTGACCGATGGCGCCAAGGGCAACGGCAATCTGCTGGCGCTGTCGATCGAGGCGATGAGGGCGCGTGCGACGGTCGGCGAGATCTCCGACGCGCTCGAGAAGATCTTCGGCCGTTATCGGGCCGACATCCGCACGATCTCCGGCGTGTACGGGCGCGCCTACGCCGACGACGAGGAGTTCCAGCGGATTCGGAAGGAGGTCGAGGCGTTCGCGACCGAAGAGGGCCGGCGCCCGCGCATCCTCGTCGCCAAGCTCGGTCAGGACGGTCACGACCGCGGCGCGAAGGTGATCGCGACGGCCTTTGCCGACCTCGGCTTCGACGTCGACATCGGCCCGTTGTTCCAGACGCCCGAGGAGGCGGCGCGCGAGGCGATCGAGAACGACGTGCACGTCGTCGGGATCTCGAGCCAGGCCGCCGGGCACAAAACGCTCGTGCCCCAGCTCATCGAGGCGTTGCGCGCGGAAGGTGCGAACGAGATCCTCGTGGTCGTCGGGGGCGTGATCCCCGCGTCCGACTACGAGTTCCTCCACGATGCGGGTGTCGCGGCGGTGTTCGGGCCCGGCAGCAACATCCCGCACGCCGCGTCGGAGATCCTGGCGTTGGTGCGCCGGAACATCCCGGCCGCGTGACGCGCCTATCCGGCGCGCCAGAAGCTGTCGAACGCGTACTGATCCGAGTAGTGACCCTGCACCTCGGCGATCAGCCCGCCCTCCATCCGGATGAGCTGGCACCCGGTGACGTCGAGGCGCCGGCCGTCGTGCTCCGCGGTCGCGTGTTGCACTGCCACCACGACATCGGTGCCCACCGCCACGTCCATCAACCCCGCGCGCAGGGTGCCGCCCGACAACGGTCCGACCTTGCCGAGGAAGTCGTCGTAGATCGCGTCCCAACCGCGATGATCGCCCGCGATCGCGTTTCGGCCCGGCAGGTGCCATACCGCGTCCGGCGCGAAACACGCCCGCACCGTCTCGAAGTCCCGGTCGGCGAAGGCGGCGTAGAAGCGGCGCACGGTTGCAACGTCGTTCCCGGTGACCGTCATGATCCTCCGATCGGATGCGGGTGCGGTTGTGTCATTCGAGCGCGGCGCGGAACCGGTCGCGGTGCGACCCCCCATCGGCGCCGCCGGTCGAAGCGTTCCATGCCGCCCATCTCGTTCCACATCTTTACGAAGTTGGGATCGCCGGCGTCGACCTGGCGTCGCACGAACTCGCCACCAGCCGTCACGATCGTGTCCGACAAGATCGCGAGAAGCTCGTGCCGCGACGTCTGATCGAGGCCGTACGCGTCGGCAACCAATCGCAGCCGCGCCGGCCGGTCGGCCGGTTGCCAACCGAGTCGGGCCGCGTTGACGTCGTCGTCGATCGGGACGCACATGCGCGCCATTTGGGCGATGTCCTACACCCGTCGACCCGGCGCCGCGAAGTCGAAGTCGAGGAGACCGACCGCGATGCCTTGTTCCTCGTCCACCGGCACAGTCTGGCGGCACGCGATCGGTCGGACCGACCGGTCAGCTGGCCTTGCGCACCGGTTCGGGTCGCTTGGGTTCCGGCGGGCGCGCCTGCCGGAGCACTTCGCGGGCCTGCGCGACCCCGATTCGTCCGACCGATCGCGTGCGCTCGTCGAGCTGCCAGTCGGGGCGGGCCGACCTGGGTCCGCCGAATCCGCCGGGCAGCAACCGCAGCTGACTCTCGCCGGTCTCCTCGTCCCTGCTCGTCGTGCTCCGCGCGCTCATGATTGAAGTATCTCCTTCGAGTGTGACAACAACACCCGACAAGTCCGCAACGCCCGGCGCGGAGGTCCTGTTCCCGAGTCGTAACCTGGCCGAGTGCCCGATCGCCCCGACCACGCCTACCTCGACCACGCGGCTTCGACGCCGATGCGGCCCGAGGCGATCGCCGCCATGACGCCGTTCCTCGCCGACCATCCCGGGAACCCCTCGGGCGCTCACGGCGCCTCACGCGCCACGAAGACCGCGCTCGAGGAGGCGCGTGAGACTGTTGCCGCCGTCTGTGGTTGCCAACCGCAGGAGGTCGTGTTCACAGGGTCCGGCAGTGAGGCCGACAACCTCGCGGTCAAGGGCGGGGCCTGGGAGGCGCGAGCGCACGATCCGCGACTCGACGGCGTCGTGACGAGCGGGATCGAGCACAAGGCGGTGCTCGGTGCGTGCGACCGGCTGGAATCTGAAGGGTTTCGGGTCGCCCGGGTGCCGGCTAACGGTGATGGCGTGGTCGACCTCGACGCCCTCGCCCGCGCGCTCGACGACCGCACGGCAGTGGTGTCGGTGATGCTCGTCAACAACGAGACCGGCGTGCGCCAACCGATCAATGAGATCGCGCGTCTCGTGCGGAACGTGGCGCCCCGTGCAGTCGTGCACACCGATGCCGTGCAGGCGCCGCAGTGGCTCGATCTCGCGTCGGCCACCGCCGACGTGTGCCTGGTCGCGATGTCGGGGCACAAGTTCGGCGGCCCGAAGGGCGTCGGGGCGTTGATCGTGCGTGCCGGAACCGAGCTCGTGCCGCTCGTCGAGGGCGGCGGCCACGAGCGCGGGTTACGCGCCGGGACGCAGAACGTGGCCGGGATCGTCGCGTTCGCGACCGCACTTCGCATCACGCACGGCCGACGCGCCGAGGACACCGCACGAATCGCGGCATTGCGCGACGAGCTCGAACGCGGGCTGGCCGCGCAGGTTTCGGGATTTGCGGTGAACGGCGCGTCGGCGGCGCGGGTTTCCGGCATCCTGCATTGCACGTTCGACGGCGTCGAGGCCGAGACGCTGCTCCTGGCACTCGACCAGCAGGGCGTCATGGCAGCTTCGGGCTCCGCGTGCAGCTCCGGCGCGGTCGACCCGTCGCACGTCCTGCTCGCAATGGGCATGCCGCGCGAGCGCGCGCTCTCGTCGGTCCGGTTCTCCCTCGGTTACGCGTCGACGCACGCCGACATCGATGCCGCGCTCGCGATCGTCCCCGAGGTCGTCGCCAAGCTTCGGGTGACCTGATGCCGCGGGTCATGGTGATGATGAGCGGAGGTGTCGACTCCTCGGTCGCGGCCGCGCTGCTGCATGAGCGCGGTCACGACGTCACCGGCGTCACGCTGAAGCTGTGGGGCGGCGAGAGCGACAGCGGTTGTTGCAGTGTCGCCGACGTCGAGGACGCGCGGCGGGTCGCGGCACAGGTCGGCATCCCGCACTACGTCTTCAACTTTTCCGACGCCTTCGAGGCCGACGTCGTCGAGCCGTACGTCGACGCCTACGCGGCGGGTGAGACACCGAACCCATGTGTCGAGTGCAACCGCACGATGAAGTTCGGGCGGGTGCTCGAGCGGGCGCGCCGGCTCGGCTACGACTTCGTCGCGACCGGTCATCACGCGCGCGTCGTGCTGACCGACGATGGTCCCGCGCTCGCGCGGGCGGCCGACCGGGCCAAAGATCAGTCATACGTCCTCTACATGCTCGGTGCAGAGGAGCTTGCACGCACGCTGCTTCCGGTCGGGGAGCTGACGAAAGCCGAAGTCCGCGCGCACGCCCGGGCGCTCGGTCTGCGCACGGCCGACAAGCGCGAGAGCATGGACGTCTGCTTCATCAAGCGCGGCGAGCGCGAAGCCTTCCTCGGCGCGCGCATCCCGAGGCGTTCCGGCGCGATCGTCGACGAACAAGGCGTGATCGTCGGAACGCACGACGGGATCGACGCGTTCACGATCGGTCAGCGACGCGGCCTCGGCGTCGCCGTCGGCGAGCGTCGCTACGTGACCGACATCGCAGTCGGCACCGCGACAGTGACGGTGGGGCCGCGAGACGCGCTGCTGCACGAACGCGTGCGCCTTCGCGACGTGCGCTGGTCACGTACTCGGTGCGATGCGCGCGCCATGCTCGTGCAGTCGCGCGCGCACGGAACCCCCGCCATTGCGAGGCTCGACGGCGACGAGCTCGTGTTCGCGTGGCCGCACCCTCGGGTCGCGCCCGGACAGGTCGTCGCGTTCTACGACGGCGACCTCTGCTGCGGGGGCGGCATCGTCGCAGACTGAGAGCGGCGTGAAGGCGTCGATACCGCGTCGCACGACCCAGAATTTCAGTCTCACGCGCTGATCCGCCGCGTCCGGGCCTGTCCGATCGCGGCGTCGGCTCGCACAACGGCGGCCGCGAGCAGCTGCGGTGCGACCACCTCGGCCTTCCCCCGCCCGCGCCGTCGGCCGAACTCGACGGGCGCCGACAGGCCCATCACGATTCCGCCTGCGAGCGTGCCCAGCCGTAGGTCGAGCGCGTCCGGGGAGAGCGCGGTCGTCGCGGTGCGCCGAAGCATTGCGATGTGCTCGCGCCGGATCAGAACGGGCTCGGTGAGCGTCAGCGGATCGGCGATCGCGATGCCGGCGGGAACGAGCACGAACCAGCGGCAGGCAAGGGGGTGCAACGCGCGCACGACGAGCACCGCGACCGGTGCGCCGACGATCGTTGCGAGCGCGCCGGCGAGGTAGCGACCGTCGGCGAGGAGCAGCGGGCCGCTCACGACACCGAGTACCACGAGCAAAACCGCCACGGGTATGGGCCCGAACAGCAGCGGCATCGGGATGCGCAACGGGAAGCGTTGCTCGTCGCCGTACGCGTGCGCGTTGGCGGCCTCGAGCGCGGTGGGCGCGGACAACGCGAGGATTGCGGCGACGCCGCTCGATGCGAGCGCAAGCTCTGCAGACGCCGCGCTCGTCGCGGCCGACGACAGCGCGACGCACGCGAATCCACACGGCGCGACGACGCGCAACAGCGTGAGACCCCACGGTCGCGGCGCGAGCAACGTGAAGAGTCCCATCGCCCAAGTCACCCAAAGAAATGCGGCCGCGAGGCGCGATGGCCCGATCGACCAACCTTCGATCGCATCTGCAAACGCGGCGCCGGTCGTCACCGGGAGGAGCGCCCAGCTCGCGCGAGTGCACCACAGCCAGGTCAACGTGCACTCCGCTTCGTCGAGTGTGCCGGCGTCGGCCTATCCTACGAATCTTCATGGGCGAACCACTGCTCGGCGGGGCGATCTGCGCGGGGATGGCGACAGCGATCGGCAGTCTTCCGCATCGCGACGCGCACGCCGCCGCGGCACTTACGTTGCGTTGCGCGCCGGAGCTGCCCGCGGCGCCGCAGCTCCCGCTTCGCTCGAGGCGTGAAGGGGTCGTCGCGCAATGGGCCGGCGCGGTGCCCGGCGTGGTGGTGCACGACGACGGTGCGATCGAGCTCGGTTCTGCCGTCGACCCGTTCGGTCCGTTGCAGCCGTCGTTCGATGACGCCGCCCACGCCGGCCTCCTGACCTTCCTCGACGTCGCGGGACGCCAGCCCCGACCACCCAAGCGCGTCAAGGTGCAGATTGCCGGTCCGTTGACGATCGGCGTCGCGTTCGTCGACGCGGGAATGGATGCCGCGCTCGCCTTCCCGCTGGGCGCACGTGTCGCCCGCGTCTGGGCGGGCGCAATGGCCGAGCTGGTGTCCGAGCGGCTTCCCGGTGCGGCACTGCTGTGCTTCCTCGACGAGCCCGCGCTCGTGTGCTGGCGTGACGCCGACGGTCCGATCGAACGTGAGGTGGCAACCGATCTCCTTTCGACCGCGCTCGCGGCATGCGGTGGCGCCTCGGGTGTGCACGTGTGCGGGCAGGGCGATCTCCGCCTGGCGCTGGACGCCGGTCCCCAGGTCGTCCACTTCGACGTCGGCGCGCTCGATCTCGACGATGCCAGCGCGCTCTCCCGGTTTCTCGACGGCGGTGGATGGATCGCGTGGGGCGCGATCCCGACGCACCGGCCGGTCGGCGAGCAGGCGCAGCCCCTCTGGAAGGCGCTCCTCGATGCCTGGTGCGAGCTGACCCGGCGCGGTTGCGATCCTGTTCAACTGCGCGGCCAGGCGTTGGTCGCGCCCGCGTGCGGACTCGCGGGGCACGGCAAGAGTCAGGCCGAGCGCGCCATGTTGCTCGCGCGCGAGATAGGCAATCGCGTGCACGACCACGCCGCCGCGACGAAGCTCGCAGTCGGCGCGTAGATTTCGGCCGTGGCCGACCGCTCCTCTGGAGTTCGCCCCTCGAAAGAGGCCGTCGAACGCGTCGGTCAGTTGCGCGAGCTCATCGAGTACCACAACGAGCGGTACTTCGTCTTCGACGAGCCCGAGGTGGCCGATGCCGAGTTCGACGCGCTCGTGCGCGAGTTACGCGAGCTCGAGGCGCAGCATCCGTCTCTTGCCACGGCAGATTCGCCGACGCAACGACCGGGCGGGCAGCCGGCGTCGACCTTCGCGCCGGTCGTGCACCGCATGCCGATGCTCTCACTCGACAACGCGTTCTCGCGCGACGAGCTGCTCGGCTGGGGCACGCGCGCCCAACGGCTGATCACCGAGCCCATCCACTTCGTGGCCGAGCCCAAGCTCGACGGGCTCGCGATCTCGCTGAAGTACGAGGACGGGCACTTCACGGTTGGCGCGACACGTGGTAATGGCGTGACCGGCGAGGACGTCACCGAGAACCTGCGCACCATCGCCGCAGTGCCGCCGAGGTTGAAGGGGAAGGCGAAGGACATTCCCGCGCTGCTGGAGGTGCGCGGCGAGGTGTTCATGCCGCTCGCCGCGTTCGAGGCACTGAACCGGCGTCAAGGCGAGGCGGGGGAGCGGCTGTTCACGAGCCCCCGCAACGCGGCGGCCGGGAGTCTGCGCCAAAAGGACCCGAGCATCACTGCGACCCGCGACCTCACGCTGTACACCTACCAGCTCGGCGCCAAGGAAGGCGGTCCCCGGCTGCGGACACATCAGGAAACGCTCACGTGGCTCGACGCGCTCGGATTCCCCGTGAACCCGCACATCGAGGCATTCGACGATCTTGGAGCGGTCTTTGGGTTTTGCGAGCGGATCCAGACCACCCGTCACTCGCTCGGCTACGAGATCGACGGTGTGGTCGTCAAGGTGGACGATCTCGGGCAGCGAGCGGAGATGGGTGCCACTTCGCGGGCGCCTCGCTGGGCGATCGCGTACAAGTTCCCGCCCGAGGAGAAGACCACGCTGTTGCGCGACATCATGGTGAGCATCGGTCGCACCGGGCGCGCCACGCCGTTCGCGGTTCTCGAGCCGGTTTTCGTCGGCGGCGCGAACGTAGGGATGGCGACCCTTCACAACGAGGACGACGTCGCGCGCAAGGACGTACGGCCCGGAGACACCGTCGTCGTGCGGCGCGCGGGCGATGTGATCCCCGAAGTCGTCGGACCGGTGCTCGCGAAGCGGCCGCCCAAGACCAAGCGGTGGAAATTCCCCCAGGAATGTCCCGAGTGCGGTCAGCCGCTCGTGCGCGTCGAGGGCGAGGCGAACCACCACTGTGTGAATGTCGACTGCCCGGCGCAGCGGGTGCAACGGTTGGTGCACTGGGCCAGCCGCGGCGCGATGGACATCGAAGGGCTCGGCGAGGAACGCGTGCGCCAGTTCGTCGAAGCCGGCTTACTCGAGGACGCGGCGGATGTGTACGCGCTGACGGTCGATCGCCTCGTTCCCCTCGAACGGATCGGTGAGCGTTCCGCGCAGCTCCTCGTCGACGCGATCGGTGCCTCGAAGCAACAACCGTTGTGGCGCGTGCTCGTCGGGCTCGGCATCAACCACGTCGGCCCGACCGCGGCCCAGGCGCTCGCTCGCTCGTTCGCCGACCTGCACGCGATCGTGGGCGGGAGCGACGAGGGGCTCACCGCGATCGACGGGGTCGGCCCCACGATCGCGCAGAGCATCGGCACGTGGTTCTCGATTGATCGCAACCGGCGCCTGGTGCAGCGGTTGCGCGCCGCCGGTGTGAATTTCGAGGGCGACCGCGGCCCGCAACGCGAGCCGCTCGACGCGTCGTTCGCGGGGATGACGTTCGTCCTCACCGGCTCGCTGCAGCACCGCACGCGTGACGAAGCGGCGGACGAGATCGGCGCGCGGGGCGGCAAGGTGACGTCGAGCGTGTCGAAGAAGACCAGCTACGTCGTCGTCGGTGAGGGCCCAGGGTCGAAGCTCGCCAAGGCCGAGCAGCTCGGCGTCGCGATTCTCGACGAGCAGGCTTTCGAGGAACTGCTCGGGCGCGGTCAACCGACGTTGAACGACCAGGTGTAACTGCGGATTTGGCCCTTGGTGCGCGCCTCCTCGGGTGTCGAGATCGTGCGCGGCCACCACTCGATCACGGCGGTGTGGCCGCCTTTCGAGAACTCGCGGATGTCCTTGCCCGGACCGGGGTCGAACAACACCTGGCCGAGGTTCGGATCGCCCGTGATCTGGTCCTGCGGGATGACGCGGCCGTCGATCGTTATCTGTCCGGTCAGGTCCGCGCGCTTCAGCTGCACACCGACCTCACCCTGCGGGAGGAGCTGGTCACTCTCGTTGGGTTCCAGGAGCGCGATCTCCGGGTTGCGTTGCACGTTGGCGGGACCGTTCACCTGCGATCGGCCGGCCCAGATGAGCACGTTGACGCCGATCAAGACGATCCCGACGACGACTGCCACGCGAACGGGATTCGCAGGTCGGGTGAGCGACACGCAGACGAACATACCGTCGCCGACCCCGCCTCCGGGAACGGGCCGCGCCTCACCGTGACGCGTGTCGCGCGCAGCCGGCCACTACCGTTGAACCCATGCCCGGCAGTGTGGTGAGCGACCTCGCGGGCCGCGTCCTCGCGGGCCGCTACCTGCTCCACGGAGCGGTCGGCACCGGAGCGAGCGGCCGGGTCTACGTAGCCGAGGACACCCGCCTGCGCCGCCGGGTCGCCGTCAAGGTGCTGCACGCGGCGCTTGCCGAGGACGCCGCGTTCCTCCGCCGGTTCCGGGCCGAGGCGCAGTTGGCGGCGGCGTTGCACCACCCGCACATCGTCACGGTGCACGACTGGGGCGACGACGACGTCCCGTTCATGGTGCTCGAACTGCTCGAGGGCGGCTCGCTGCGATCGATGCTCGACCAGAACACCTTGTTGACGGTCTCGCAGGCGGCGCGCGTCGGCCGGGACGTCGCCTCCGCCCTCGAGTACGCGCACGTGCGCGGCGTGCTGCACCGCGACATCAAGCCCGCGAACCTGTTGTTCGACGAGCACGGCATCGTGCGGGTCGCCGACTTCGGGCTCGCACGCGCGCTGGCCGAAGCGAGCTGGACCGAACCCGCGGGCGCGGTGTTCGGCACCGCGCGGTACGCGTCGCCCGAGCAGGCGCGCGGCGCGCAGCTCGACGCGCGCTCTGACCTCTATTCGCTCGCGCTCGTACTCGTCGAGAGCGTAACCGGACGCCTCCCGTTCGCGGCCGACACGACGCTCGGGATGCTGACCGCGCGGACGCTGCAACCGATCGAGGCGACCGAGGCGCTCGGTCCGCTCGAACCCGTTATCGATCGCGTCGGCGCGGTCGAGCCGAGCGACCGCTATCCCGACGCGGCGACGATGCACCAAGCCATCGCCGACGCGGCCGACGCCCTCCCGCCGCCGGGTCCGCTCCTGCTCGCGGGCATGGTCGATCGCGCCGATCCGCACCCCACGCGCGCGGCTCCCGAGCGCGCGGCACCCCTGTTCGACCAGGATGCCGTCGAGGTCCGGCGCGACGGGCACCCGCCTGATGCAACGCGGGACGCCGAGCCGGTTCGCGAACGCCGCACACCCGGTGAGCGCCGGCTGGTGCCCTGGATCGTCTCGGTCGTGTTGATCCTCACCGTCGGATTCGCGGCCGCGGCCTTCGCGCAGGTGAGCAGCGCCAAACCGATCTCGATCCCGGGCCTCCGCGGCTTGAGCGTCGAAGGGGCGACCAAGGCGGCGCGGGCCGCGGGTCTCGACCTCTCGGTCGGGGCGACCCGGGCTGCGCCCGATCCCAAGGGCACCGTGATCGCGCAGAGCCCGGCCTCCGGCGTGTTCACCCGAAGCCGTCAGGTGTCCGTCGTGGTGTCGGCCGGACCAACCGATGTCTCGGTGCCGAACATCGTCAACACGCCGTGGCGCGCCGCCGGGCCGGCGCTCGACGCCGCGGGCCTGATGTACGCGCCGAACCCTCGGTCGCTGCCGAGCGAGACCATCGCGGCCGGAAACGTGCTGACCGTCTCGCCGGCGGCCGGTACGCGCGTCGCACCGGATGCGACGGTCACGGTGGTACTGAGCTCGGGTCACGCGCCGGTCGCCGTGCCCGACGTGTCGAAGAAGCCCTTCGCCGACGCGGTGAGGCTGCTGACTGCGGCGCACTTCAAGGCCCAGCGCGCTCCCACCGACGAGTTCTCGTCGACAGTGAAGAGCGGCAGCGTGATCGCGACCAACCCTCCGATGAAGACGAAGGCGCCTTACGGATCCACCGTGGTGGTTCGCGTGTCGAAGGGCCCCGACCTCGTCGTCGTGCCCGACGTGACGTTCGAGACGATCGAGCAGGCGACTGCCGACCTTGCGGCTGCCGGCTTGCGGGTCGGGACCGTCGCCAACTACCGGCCGGGCGGCGTCGTGATGACCCAGAAGCCCGTCGGTGGGACCGACAAGAAGGTGCCACGAAACTCGAAGGTCGATCTCGTGCTGAGTCAGAACGGGCGCGGCAGATAGGTTGAGCGAACGGGCCCGGCTCTGCGTACCATCCGGCTCCGCCACGAGCCGACGAGCAGGAGCCGAACATGGGTGCACTCGACGGAAGGGTCGCGATCATCACCGGCGCCGGCCGCGGTCTCGGCCGCGAGCACGCGCTCCTCTTCGCCAGTGAAGGCGCGCGGGTGGTCGTCAACGACCTGGGCGGCGACATGCACGGCGAAGGCGGCGACCCGAGCGCGGCGATGCAGACGGTCGAAGAGATCAAGGCAATGGGTGGTGATGCGGTCGTCAACGGCGAGAACGTCGCCGACTGGAATGGTGCGCAGCGGCTGGTTCAGCAGGCGATCGACTCGTTCGGTGACCTCCACGTGCTCGTCAACAACGCGGGGATCCTCCGCGATCGCGTCATCATCAACATGACCGAGTCGGAGTGGGACGCGGTCATCACCGTTCACCTGAAGGGTCACTTCGCGCCGACACACCACGCCGCGGTCTACTGGCGCGAGCAGACCAAGTCCGGTAAAGACGTGCGGGCATCGATCGTCCACACGACATCGACGTCCGGACTGTTCGCCAATCCCGGCCAGGCGAACTACGACTCGGCCAAGAGTGGTATCGCCACGCTCTCGCAGGTCTGCGCGAAGGAGCTGACGCGCTACGGCGTACGTTCGAACGCGATCGCGCCCGGCGCGCGCACCCGCCTTACCGAGGCGACACCCGGCCTCGGCGACGCGGTGAAGGCTCCCGAAGAAGGCTTCGACGTATGGCACCCGGCGAATGTCTCCCCGTTCGTCGCGTACCTCGCCACCGCGGACTGCCCGATCACCGGCGAATGCTTCCTGGTTCAGGGCGGCAAAGTGCAGCGCGCGCAGTCGTGGAAGGCGATCGAAGCTATCGAGAAGGGAGACCGCTGGACGGTGGAAGAGCTCGCAGCTGCTGCCCCGAAGCTCGTGCCGCCGAAGTGACGGCTTCGGCTACTCGGTGATCTCTTGCAGTGCGGCACTCAGCGCCGCGTTGCCCCCGCCCGAGCCCTGCATCATGAGCTTCGTCATGTCGCCCTGCACGCGCACCTTGCCGGCCATGAAGGCCTGCATGCCGGCCTGCTGATCACCGGAGACGAAGACCTGGCGGGCAGTGTCGATGTCGGTCGAGAGCGTGAGGTCGGCGTCGTCGGTGGTGCCCTTGCCGAACAGCGTCTCGCCGTTCTTCGACCCCATGAAGAACTTGATCGCCCGGTCTCCGTCGGCGACCTCGAGGTTCATCACGAGGTTCGCGGGCGGCGCAGCGGGCTCGTGCTCCCGGATCAGCTTCTCGGCCGCGTCGAACCAGGCGTCGGAGAGGAACTGGTACTTCTCGGGCACGTATGCCTCCTCGTATCGGCCGCGACGGTTTCCTACCGCGGCCGGATCGTAGCGGAGGATCGGGGCATGCCGTCTAGCCTGAAGCGGTGGCCGGATCGACGAGGCGCGAGCGCATCGCAGAACACGAGCGCAACGCGAAGTGGAAGAACCGGCCGCTTCGCATCGAGATGTCGGAGTGCATCAACTGCGACGCGTGCCTGCGCCACTGCCCGTCACAGTTCGGTGCGATCTTCAACCACGGCGCCGATGTCGTGATCGTCCCCGAGCTCTGCAGCGGTTGCGACAAATGCCTGCCGGCGTGCCCGGTCGACTGCATCTATCCCGATCCTGAGTGGAAGCCGGCCCCCGACGAGTGGTGGGAATTGCCGCTCAGTCGCCTCGACCCGTACAAGTAGCCTCACGCCGATGGCCGAACGGATCACTCGCGCCGACGTCGAACACGTCGCGCAACTCGCCCGGCTCGCGCTCAGCGAGGAGGAGATCGGGTCGCTCTCCGAGGAGCTCGGCGCGATCCTCGAGTACGCGGCGCAGGTATCGGCGCTCGACACGCACGACGTGCCGCCGACGGCGCATCCGTTACCGCTCGTGAACGTGTTCCGGCCCGACGAAGCGCGCGCGGGAGTGCCGCGAGACGAGGTGCTGGCTGCGGCGCCGGATGTGCAGGAAAATCGCTTCCGGGTCCCGCGCATCTTGGGTGAGGAGCCGTGATCGCCGCGCGCCGCATCGCCGCTGACGTGCGCTCGGGCGCCCGCTCGGCCCGCGATGTGCTCGAGGAGCACCTCGACGTGATCAACGGGCGCGAGCCGGATCTTCACGCGTTCAACGTGGTTCTTGCCGACGTCGCGCGCGACGCGGCCGACGCCGTCGATGTGGCTGTCGCGCGGGGCGACGATCCGGGGCCGCTGGCGGGAGTGCCGCTCGCGCTGAAGGACAACATGTGCACGCGCGGTCTTCCGACGACCTGTTCGTCCCGCATCCTCGAAGGCTGGCGCCCGCCGTACGACGCGACGGTGGTGGAACGAGTGCGGGCCGCGGGCGCGGTGGTGATCGGCAAGACCAACCTCGACGAGTTCGCGATGGGATCTTCGACCGAGAACTCGGCTTTCGGGCCGACGCGCAACCCGCACGACGTGACGCGTGTACCGGGCGGTTCGAGCGGTGGATCCGCGGCCGCGGTCGCGGCGGGCTTCGCACCGTTGGCGTTGGGCTCCGACACCGGAGGCTCGATTCGGCAGCCCGCGGCGCTGTGCGGTGTGGTCGGCGTGAAGCCGACGTACGGCGTCGTATCGCGCTACGGGCTCATCGCGTTCGCCTCGTCGCTCGATCAGATCGGCCCGTTCGCCGCGACGGTCGAGGACGCCGCGTCGTTGCTGGAGGTCATCGGCGGCCACGACCCGCTCGACTCGACGTCGATTGCGCGCCCCGCTCCCGAGCTCGTCGCGGGGCTCGACGATGGCGTGTCGGGCTTGCGCGTCGGCGTCGTCGGCGAGATGACGGAGATCGATGGGATCGAGCCTCGGGTGCGCGACGCGGTGAAGGCGGCAGCCGCGGGCTTGGAGGCCGCGGGGGCGAAGGTCGACACCGTCTCGGTCCCGTCGGCCGCATACGGCATCGCCGCGTACTACCTGATCGCGCCCGCGGAAGCTTCGTCGAACCTCGCGCGCTACGACGGCGTGCGGTACGGGCTCCGCGTCGACGCGGACGACGTCGCGCACATGAACGCCGCGACGCGCGAGGCGGGCTTCGGCCGCGAGGTGAAGCGGCGCATCATGCTCGGCACGTATGCGTTGTCGGCCGGCTACTACGACGCGTACTACGGCCAGGCGCAACGCGTCCGCACCCTCATCCTCCGCGACTTCGAGCGCGTCTACGAGCAGTTCGACGTGCTCATTGCCGCGACCTCGCCGACCGTCGCGTTCGAGCTCGGCGCGAAGACGACCGATCCGCTCGCGATGTATCTCTGCGACGTGTGCACCGTTCCCGCGAATCTCTCCGGCCACCCGGCGATGTCGGTGCCGTTCGGCACCGGCGACGCGGGCCTGCCGATCGGGGTGCAGGTGCTCGCTCCCGCGCTCGGCGAGCCCACGATGTTTCGCGTCGCGCGGGCGATCGAGCAGGCGGCCGGACGATGACGGCCCACGAGACGGTGATCGGTCTCGAGGTGCATTGCGAGCTCGCCACCGCGAGCAAGATGTTCTGCGGTTGCCCGAACGAGTTCGGCGACGAGCCCAATACGAACGTGTGCCCGGTATGCCTCGGTCTGCCCGGCTCGCTGCCCGTGCTCAACGCGAAGGCCGTCGAGTACGCGCTGCGCGTCGCCGAAGCGCTGAACCTACGCGTGCCGGAGCGTTCGGTGTTCGCGCGCAAGAACTACTTCTATCCCGACATGCCGAAGAATTATCAGACGTCGCAGTACGACGAGCCGATCACGATCGATGGTGGGCTCGACATCGACGGCGTGCGCGTCGGTATCACCCGTGCGCACCTCGAGGAGGATACGGGCAAGTCGCAGCACGTGGGCGTGGGCGGACGCATCCACGACGCCGACTTCTCGCTGGTCGACTACAACCGCGCCGGCGTGCCACTGCTCGAGATCGTGTCCGAGCCCGATCTCCGTTCGGCCGAGCAGGCGAAGCGCTACGTCGAGGAGCTGCGCGCGACCTTGCTCGCAGTGGGCGTGTCGGACGTGAAGATGGAGGAAGGGTCGCTCCGGATCGACGCCAACGTGTCGGTGCGTGCTCCCGGATCGTCGGATCTCGGCACTCGCGCCGAGATCAAGAACCTGAACTCGTTGCGGTCGCTGGTGCGGGCGATCGAGCACGAAAGCGATCGCCAGTGGGCGTTGACGCAGGCCGGCGAGAAGGTCGTGCAGGAGACGCGTCACTGGGACGAGGAGAGTGGGCGGACGATCTCCGGTCGCTCCAAGGAAGAGGCGCACGACTACCGGTACTTCCCCGAGCCCGATCTCGTGCCGGTCGAGCCGACGCAGGAGATGGGCGACCGGGTGCGCGCGTCCATGCCCGAGCTGCCGGCAGCACGGCGCGCCCGTTACGCGGAGCAGTGGGGGATCAGTGCGGAGGACGCGCGGATCCTCGTCGACGTGCCCGGCCTCGCCGACTATGCGGAGCGGGCGGTCGCCGCGTTGCGCGACGGCGACGGTGGCTCGGCGAAGGACGTCGTCAACTGGGTGCGCCAGGAAGTGTTGGCGTATGTCAACGAGACCGGACTCTCACCCGCGCTTCTCGCGCCCGAGATGCTCGCCGAGCTCGTCGGACTGGTCGCGTCGGGGACGATCTCGCGCCAGCAGGCCAAGGACGTGCTCGCCGAGTCGCTGCGCGAGGAGAGGTGGCCGCGCACCATTGTCGAAGCGCGGGGTATCGCCCAGGTCAGCGACGAGGGCGCGATCGCTGACGTCGTCGAACGCGTGCTCGCCGCGAATGGCGGCGTCGCGAAGGAATACCGCGCCGGCGACGAAGCCGCCAAGAAGAAGAAGTGGGGCTTCCTGATGGGTCAGGTCATGCGCGAGCTCAAGGGCCAGGGCAACGCGCAGGTGATCAACCGAATTCTCGAACAGCGCCTCGCGGACGAGTAGCGCAAAGATCGAGAGCGCGTGCGCCTGGATCAGTTGCGGCGGTATTCGTCGGGTGGGCCGTCGCCGGTTGACGGGGACCGGGGGCCGGTCGTCGTCGAGACGACGATCCCGCGTAGGTGCGCCGCGCTGATACCCAGCGCCGAGCTGAGCGTCTCGAGCACGTGCATCTCGGACGACGAGAGTGGACCGTCGGCGAGGCCGACGCGCGCGACCTGCTCGATGAATGTCTCTTTTCCCTGTGGGTTCAGACCCTGGGCCAACGGCGCGAGATATTCGCCGAGCTGCGCCGCGTCGAGCGCCGCGAGGTCGCTGATGAGCCACGACTCGTCGTAGTTCTCGGCTCCGGTCGTGCGGGCGGCGTCGATCGCGGCGACCCGCGCCGCGTCGTTCGTTTCGTCCCCTGCTTCCAGCATCGACATCGAGGCGACTCGCATTGCACCGCGCAGGCTCTCGCTGAAGGACGCCGAAGTGGGCGTATTCAAGACCTCCGGCTGGAAGCGCGCACCGCAGGTCGAGCACTTCACCTGCTCGCCGAGCGCCTTTCCGGCCGGGAACAGCGGGATGAAGAACAGCGTGAACCAGCGTCGGATCTGTTGCAGCGCGTACGAGCGGTCGGCGCCACAGCGCGAACAGAAGAACTCGCCGGTCGAGACTGTCTTCGCGCGAGCCTTGAACCCCCAGATGAGAATCATGCGACGGAAGGTACTACTCGACGTGGTGAGCTCGCGCGGCAAGAGCGAGACCGGGTTGTTATTTCTGCTTCCCGCGGAAGCCTTCGAGCACCCGTGCGACGCGCTCGGGTCCGAGTTTGTCGGGGGTGTCGAACGAGACGCGTTGGACGATGTCTCCGTAACGTTCGTGCAGCCGGGGTGCGATCTCCTCCGGGGTCCCCGACACGGTGAAGGTATCGACGATCTCGTCGGTGATCATCGCCGCCATCGTCGCCCAATCGCCGGTCTTCGACAGTCGGTTGAGATCTGATTGCAGCTCGCCCCAACCGTGCGCATCGAGCACCACCTTGTACGCGGGCGTCGAGCCGTAGAACGCGAGCCTCGCGCGCATCGCGTCACGACCGCGCCCGAGCTCCTCTTCCGACTCCGCGACGATGACCATTGCCGGGAACGCGATCTCGAGCTGCGAACGGCTCCGCCCGCTCTTGACCAGTCCTCGTTCCAGCGCCGGCAGCGTCGTCTCGCGCATGAACCTCTCGGTCGAGAACGGGTGGATCATGAAGCCGTCGGCGACCTCGCCGGCGACCTCGGTCATGCGGGGCCCGACGCCTCCGAGATAGATGCGCGGCACACCGAAGGGGTTCGGGCCCGGGTCGAAGAACGGCGTCATGAGCGTGTGTGTGTAGAAGTCGCCGTGGAAGTCGAGCTTGGTGCCTTCGTGCCAGCGCGCCCAGATCGTGCGTACGGCGAGCACCAGCTCGCGCATGCGCTCGACGGGCTTCGACCACTCCATGGAGAACCGCTTCTCGATGTGGGGCTTGATCTGCGTACCGAGCCCGAGGTTGAAGCGGCCTCGGGACGCGAGCTGCAGGTCGTACGCGGATTGGGCAAGCGTCATTGGATTGCGGGCGAACGCGATCACCACCGCGGTGGTCAGCTGCACGCGTTCGGTGTGCTCCGCCGCGAGCAGGAGCGGGAAGAAGCCGTCGTGCGCGCCTTCGAAGGAGTAGATGCCGGCGTACCCGGCGGCTTCGATGGCACGAGCCGCGTCGGGTACAGCGTGCAGGTCGGTGGTCGTCAATGCCGCGTCCACGAGCATGTGCGATCCCTACGATTGGGCAATGGAGCACTTCGGCCCGGAAACCTACGGCGAGCGGGTCGCCGACGTCTACGACGAGTGGTACAAGCCGGTCGACAGCGCGGCCGAGGTGGCGCTGTTGACCGAGCTCGCGCACGGCGGGCGAGCGCTCGAGCTCGGCATCGGCACCGGGCGGGTCGCGCTTCCGCTCGCGGCGAGAGGCGTCGAAGTGCACGGGATCGACGCTTCGCCTGCGATGGTCGAGCGGATGCGCGCGAAACCGGGTGGCGACGCGATCCCGGTCACGATCGGCGACATGGCCGACGTGCCGGTCGACGGCGAGTTCGCGCTCGTGTTCGTTGTGTTCAACACGTTCTTCCAGCTCTACTCCCAGGAGGCGCAGCTGCGTTGCTTCGGCAACGTCGCCGCGCACCTGCAGCCGGGCGGGCGCTTCGTGATCCACGCGTTCGTGCCCGACACCTCGCGCGTCGAATCGGGCCAGCACCTCGCGGTGAAGGAGGCGTCGCTCGATCGGGTACGCCTCGACGCGAGCATGTTCGACGGGAACCAGCAGCGGCTCGATACCACGCAGGTACGGATCACCGAGGACGGCATCCGCCTCGTACACGCGAAGCTTCGGTTCGCCTGGCCGCCCGAGCTCGACCTCATGGCCCGGCTCGCCGCCCTGACTCTCGAGCATCGCTGGGCGACGTTCGACAAGCAACTGTTCAGCGGCGAGAGCGCCTTCCACGTCTCCGTCTATCGCGCATGATCTGGCGCGTCGCGTGGAGGCCGGGGATGCCGGTGACGCCGCCTCCGCCGTGCGTGGCGCTGCTCGCCTGATACAGCCCGGCGATGGGCGTGCGGAAGTCGGCGTAGCCGGGCGCGGGACGCATGTGGAACATCTGGTCGGGTGACAGCTCGCCGTGGAAGATGTTCCCGCCGACGAGGCCGTACTCGTGCTCCATCTCGAACGGTCCGATGACCTGCCGGTGGAGGATCGAATCCGTGAAGCCGGGTGCGACTGCGTCGACGCGTGCGATGACCCGATCGACGTAGGCGTCGAGCGCCACTGCGTCCTGCGTGGTCGCGTAGGCGTGCGGTACCCATTGTGTGAACATCGACACGACGTGCTTGCCTTCGGGCGCGAGCGTCGGGTCGAACACGCTGGGGATGCAGATGTCGGCGAAGGGCACGCGTGCGGCTCGGCCCGCGACCGCGTCCTGGAACGCGCCCTCGATGTCGTCGAGCGACTCCGCGAGCACGATCGTGCCGCCGTGCACCTCGGGGTCGTAGCCCGGCCTCGCGGTGAAGTCGGGCAGTCGATCGACCGCGACGTTCACCTTCACGGTGCCGCTGCGTGAGCGCCAACTCTCGATGCGTTCGACGAAGTCGGTCGGCAGCAGGGCCGGGTCGATCTGCTCGAGGAAGGTGATCTTCGGATGGGTTGCGGCCACGACGACGTCCGCGTGGATCTCCTCGCCCGATTCGAGCGTGACTCCTCCTACCCGCCCGTCGCGAGCGTCGATGCGCGCGACAGGCGCGTCGGTGCGCACGGTTGCGCCGTTGGCGATCGCGGCGTCGCGCAAGGCCCGGCTCACCGCACCCATGCCCCCCTCCGGGAAGCCCCACGAGCCGAGGTCGCCTTCGCCGACGTCGCCGATCTTGTGATGTGCCATCACGTACGCGGTCCCCGCCGACCGTGGACCGGCCCACGTACCGATCACGCCACTCACCGCGAGCACGCCCTGCATCTGTGGTGACGTGAAGTACTCGTCGAGCAGGTCGGCGATGCTCATCGTGAACAGGCGCGTGACGTCGGCCGCGCCGTCGACGCCGAGTCGGCGCAAGCGCCACGCGAGCCGCAGCTGGTCGACCAGGTCGCTCGGTCGGTGCGATCCCACACGGGGCGGGATCGTCGTCAGCAACGGACCGAGCACGTCGGCGAGCCTGCCGAGCCAAGAATCCCAAAGTTCGTACGCGTCCGCATCGACCTTCGAGAACTGTGCAATTTGCTCGCGGCGGCGACCGCGATCGTCGGGAAGCTGCAGCGCGCGACCGTCGCGGTACGGCGCGAAGTAACCCCGCTGCGGATACACCTTGTAGCCGTGCCGCGCGAGCTCCAGCTCTTGCACGATTGTCGGGGGCATGAGGCTGACGACGTACGAGAGCGCGGTCACATTGAACTCCGGCCCCCACGGCTGTTCCGTCGTCGCCGCGCCGCCGACCTGCGATCGTCTTTCGAGCACCGTGACGCGCGCCCCCCGCCGCGCGAGGAGGCCGGCCGCGACGAGTCCGTTGTGGCCACCTCCCACGACGACGACATCGAATCCGTCGGAGCTCATCGCGCGATCTGCCCGAGCAGTGGGCGCCAGCTGTCGAGGGGGAAGGGCCGCGCGCCCGGGTCCTTCGCGGACTCGTCCGCGCGTCGGAGTGCGAGGATCGCGGCGAGGTCGGGATCCGACGCCAGCGCCGCGATGTCGGGCGCGTCGAGCACGTCGCCCTGCAGCTGCAGTGTTTCGATGCTGCGCGGACTGAGCCGGGCACGGTAGGCGGGATCGGTGGCGACCAGATAGCGCTTGGCGTCGACGTGCGCACCGACGAGCCGTGCGACGCGTGGGCCCAGCAGCGGCTCGACCAGTTCGGCCCCCCGGTGCGCGTGGTCGTCGTGGTCGTGCGGGAAGGCGATGTCGGAGATGTCGTGCACGAGCCCCGCGACGGCCAGCTCGGCATCATCGGGATGTGACGCTCGCAGGTTGGCACCGCACTGGAGCGCGTGCGCGAGGCCGTCGACATCCGGTTCGTCGTGCACGCCGGCGCCCCGCGCGAGGAGCGCCAGGAGCTCGTCGACGGACGCAGGCGGGTTCACCTCCCTATTGTGACGTGCTGATCAGGCCCACGGCCAAGGGTTCGGACCCAGTGGCGACGCTACCCTTGCGCTCCATGTCCGACATGAAGCCGCGCAGTCACGAGGTCACCGACGGCATGGAGCGCGCGCCGGCCCGGGCGATGCTGCGCGCCGTCGGCATGACCGACGCCGACTGGGGCAAGGCGCAGGTCGGCGTGGCGTCGAGCTGGAACGAGGTCACGCCCTGCAACATGCCGCTCGACCGGCTCGCCAAGCGGGCGAAGCAGGGCGTACGCGACGCGGGCGGGTTCCCATTCGAGTTCGTGACCATCGCGATCTCCGACGGTATATCCATGGGTCACGAAGGGATGCGCGGCTCCCTCGTGTCGCGCGAGATCATCGCCGACTCCGTCGAGTGCGTGATGCATTCCGAGCGGTTCGACGCACTGGTGACGTTCGCCGGCTGCGACAAGAGCCTGCCGGGCATGTTGATGGCGGCGGCGCGTGTCAACCTTCCGTCGGCGTTCCTCTACGGCGGTTCGATCCTTCCCGGCCACTACAAGGACCAGGCGCTCGACGTCGTCTCGGTGTTCGAGGCGGTCGGCGCGTGCGCGGCGGGTACGCTCTCCGAGAACGAGCTCGGTGAGATCGAGCGGCGCGCCTGCCCGACCGAAGGGTCGTGCGCGGGAATGTTCACCGCGAACACGATGTCGTCGATCGCCGAAGCGATCGGCATGGCGCTGCCGGGCTCGGCCTCGCCGCCCGCAGTCGACCGGCGGCGCGACGACTTTGCCTACGAGTCCGGGCGCGCGGTCATGCACCTGCTCGAGCTCGATCTTCGTCCGCGCCAGATCATGACCAAAGAGGCGTTCGAGAACGCGATCGCGATCACGATGGCGCTCGGTGGCTCGACCAACGCCGTCCTGCACCTGCTCGCGATCGCTCACGAGGCGCGCGTCGAACTCGAGCTCGAAGACTTCAATCGCGTCGGCGCGCGCGTTCCGCACCTCGCCGACATGAAGCCGCACGGCAAGTACCACATGACCGACCTCGATCGCGTAGGCGGTGTGCAGGTCGTGATGAAGATGCTGCTCGACGGCGGCCTCCTGCACGGCGACTGCCTCACCGTCACCGGGAAGACCATCGCCGAGAACCTCGACGACCTCGCGCCGCCCGGACCCGACGGCGACGTCGTACGCCCGCTTTCGAAGCCGGTGCACGTGCAGGGTGGCATCGCCGTGCTCGGCGGTTCGCTCGCGCCGAACGGTGCGGTCGTGAAGGTCGCCGGCCTCGACCAGATGCGCTTCGAGGGCCGCGCGCGCGTCTTCGACGGCGAAGACCTCGCGATGGCCGCGATCCTCGCCGGGCGGATCGAGCCCGGCGACGTCGTCGTGATCCGTTACGAAGGCCCCAAGGGCGGCCCCGGAATGCGGGAGATGCTCGCGGTCACGGGCGCGATGAAGGGCGCCGGTCGCGGTGCCGATTGCGCACTCATAACCGACGGTCGCTTCTCGGGCGGAACGCACGGCTTCTGTGTCGGCCATGTTGCGCCGGAAGCCGTCGACGGGGGTCCGATCGCGTTCGTGGCCGAGGACGACCGCATCGTGATCGACGCCGACGCGCACACGATCGACCTCCTCGTCGACGACGCGGAGCTCGCACAGCGCAAGGCGAACTGGAAGGTGCCCGAGCCGCGCTACACCAGCGGCTTCCTCGCCAAGTACGCGCGTCTCGCGCGAGGTGCCGAGACGGGCGCGATCACGAACATCTGACCGACGTTCGTCGTGCCGTGCCCGAGATTCTCGAAGTAGAAGCCGCGCGCAAGGTGCTCGACGCTCGTGCACTCGACCGGGAGATCGCGAAGGTGCACGCGCCGGATACCTGGTTCATGAAACGTGGGACGACCGCTGCTGCGCTGCGGCACGCGCTCGTCGGTAACGCCTTCACCGCGGCTCGCCGGCGCGGCAAGCAGATCGTGCTCGATACCCGCGACCCCGACGTGCGCGTCGGGGTGCATCTGGGGATGAGCGGTCGCGTGCTCGTCGACGACGAGGAAGCGGGCGATCCGCTGGTCTACGCGAGCAATCTGCGCACGCCGCGCTGGCACCGCTTCGGCGTCCACTTTGTCGACGGCGGCGACTTCATGTTGCGTGACCCGCGCCGGCTCGGTGCCGTCGAGCTCGATCCCGACGAGAGCCGACTCGGTCCCGATGCGCTGACGTTGTCGTTCGCCGATCTCGACCGCGCCCTCGATCGGCGAACGGCGCCGATCAAGGCCGTCCTCATGGATCAGCACCGCGTCGCCGGCCTCGGCAACCTCCTCGTCGACGAGGTGCTGTGGCGCGCGGGCATCGATCCCGCCCGGGTCGCCTCGGCGGTCGACACCGATCAACGGCGCGTGGTGCACAAGGCGATCCGTACGGCGCTGCGGACGCTCGACCGCCGCGGGGGCTCGCACACCGGGGACATGCCCCGCACGCTCGACCGCCCGTGTCCTCGCGACGGTTCGATCCTTCGGCGCGGCAAGGTCGCCGGCCGCACGACCTACTGGTGCCCGCTGCATCAGCACTGAGCTCGGGCACCGATCGGCGACGGTCTTGCACCCACCACCGCGATTTGGTGTTAGGATCGCCGTAATGTTCGCCTCCTACCTCGTCGTAGTAGTTATGTAGCGCCCGGCACGCCCTCGCGCGCCGTGCGCTACCTCGCCCCTCGCAGCCGCGAGGGGTTTTTCATGCCCGGAATCGTCCGACAGGGTGGGAAGCGCACCGAAGGACTCCCGCCGAAGGCCCTCTCCGAAGGGAGCGGGCGGGAGAAGAGAAAGGAAACCATGAAGCTGACCGGAGCCCAGGCCCTCATCAAGAGCCTCGAGATGGAGCAGGTGGAGGTCATGTTCGGCCTCCCCGGCGGAGCGATCCTCCCCGTCTACGACCCGCTCATCGACTCCTCGATCCGCCACATTCTCGTCCGCCACGAACAGGGCGCCGGCCACATGGCGAGCGGATACGCACACGCAACCGGCCGGCCCGGCGTCGCCATGGTGACGAGCGGCCCGGCCGCGACCAACATCGTCACACCCCTGTGCGACGCGTACATGGACTCCGTGCCGATCGTCGTCATCACCGGTCAGGTCGCGTACTCGGTGATCGGCACCGACGCGTTCCAAGAGGCCGACACGGTCGGCATCACGATGCCCGTGACGAAGCACAACTGGCTGATCAGTGACGCGCAGGACATTCCGCGCGTCGTGCGGGAGGCGTTCCACGTCGCGACCACCGGGCGGCCCGGCCCGGTGCTCATCGATCTTCCGAAGGACGTCGCCAACGCCCCGATGGAGTGGTACTGGCCGGAGAAGGTCGACCTTCCGGGCTACAAGCCGAATGTGAAGGGTCACCCGCGGCAGATCAAGGACGCGGCCCGCCTGATCAACGAGGCGCGCCGGCCGGTCATCTACGCGGGCGGCGGCATCATGAATGCGGGCGCGTCGCGAGCGCTTCGCGAGCTTGCCGAGTTGACGGGTATTCCGGCCGTGACGACGCTCATGGGCCGGGGCGCGCTTCCCGACGAGCATCCGCTGTGCCTCGGCATGCCGGGCATGCACGGCAACTACACCGCGGTGACGTCGATGCAGAAGGCCGACCTCCTGGTGACGCTGGGCGCGCGTTTCGACGACCGGGTGACCGGCAAGGTCTCGACGTTCGCGCCGGACGCCAAGGTCATCCACGTCGACATCGATCCCGCCGAGCTCGGCAAGGTGCGGTTCGCCGACGTGCCGATCGTGGGCGACGTGCGCACGGTCATCGAAGAGTTGATCAAGGCCGTGAAGGCCGAGCACGCCAAGCATGACCCGGCCGACATCGCGCCGTGGATGGCACAGATTCGCGAGTGGCAGGATCGTTACCCGCTCAAGTACACGCAGGAGGAGGGTGGTCCGCTCAAGCCGCAGTTCGTCATCGAGCGCCTGCGCGACAACACGCCCGACGACTGCATCCTCGTCGCGGGAGTCGGCCAGCACCAGATGTGGGCCAGTCAGCTGTGGAAGTTCAAGCAGCCGAACACGTGGGTGAACTCGGGTGGGCTCGGCACGATGGGATACGCGGTCCCCGCCGCGGTCGGTGCGAAGGTCGGCCGGCCCGATCGCATGGTGTGGGCCATCGACGGTGACGGCTGTTTCCAGATGACCGCGCAGGAGCTCGTCACCGCGTCGGCAGAGCGAATCCCGGTGAAGATCGCGATCCTGAACAACGCGTACCTCGGGATGGTCCGGCAGTGGCAGGAGCTCTTCTACGAGGAGCGCTACAGCGAGGTGTACCTGTCGCCCGACCTGCCCGACTACGTGAAGTGGGCCGAAGCCATGGGTTGTGTGGGCATGCGCGTCGACAACGCGGACGACGTCGTGGCCACGATCGAGAAGGCCAACGAGATCGACGATCGACCCGTCGTGATCGACTTCCGCACCGACTGGCGCGAGAAGGTGTACCCGATGGTGGCCGCGGGTGCGTCGAACGACGACATCATCCTCGGTCCGGAGTTCGGGGAGGGCGGGCGATGACGAACCGCGTTCTCCATCACATCCTGACCGTCACCGTCGAGAACAAGCCGGGCGTGTTGTCGCGCGTGGCCGGTCTGTTCTCGCGGCGCGCCTTCAACATCGTGTCGCTTGCGGTCAGCCCGACCGACGACGAACGCTTCTCGCGCATGACGATCGTGGTCGACGCGGAATCGGCGCCGCTCGAGCAGGTCGTGAAGCAGCTCAACAAGTTGATCCCCGTGATCAAGATCACCGAGGTGCCACCCTCGGAAGGTGTCGAGCGCGAGCTCATGCTCGTGATCGTGAAGGCCGCGGCCGAGACCCGCGGCCAGGTCACAGAGCTCACCGCCATCTTCGAGGCCAAGATCGTCGATGTCGGATACGAAGCGATGACGATCATGGTCGTCGGCGAACCCGAGAAGCTCGACGCGTTCAGCGACCTGGTCAAGCCTTTCGGCATCATCGAGCTGCAGCGCACGGGCCGCATCGCGCTGCCGAAGCTGGCCCGGGAGTCCACCCGGCTGCGTTCGGTCAAGACGTCCCGAGGTTGATTTCCGTTTTACGGGCATTGGCGACACTATTGATCGTCAGCGCCTGAAGGTTCACGAGGAGAGCGTTCGATGCCCGCAACTGTGTATTACGAAAACGACGCCGATCTCGGCCTGGTCGCCGACAAGCTGGTCGCGATCCTGGGCTACGGCTCGCAGGGCCACGCGCACGCGCTGAACCTGAAGGACTCGGCTATCGACGTGGTCGTCGGTCTGCGCGCCGGATCGAAGTCGCAGGCGAAGGCGGAAGCGGCAGGCTTGCGCGTGCTCCCGACGGCCGACGCCGTGCGCGAGGCCGACATCGTCATGGTGCTGCTGCCCGACACCGAGCAGAAGAAGGTCTACGAGGCAGATATCGCACCGAACCTGGTCGACGGCAACTCGCTCGCGTTCGCGCACGGCTTCAACATCCACTTCGACCAGATCGCGCCGCCCGCGGGCGTCGACGTGTGGATGATCGCGCCGAAGGGCCCGGGCCACCTCGTGCGGCGGACCTACGACGAGGGCGGCGGTGTGCCGTGCCTGGTCGCGGTGCACAACGACGCGACCGGTAAGGCAAAGCAGACTGCACTCGCGTACGCGCGGGGAATCGGCGGCACCCGCGCCGGTGTACTCGACACCACGTTCGAGGAGGAAACCGAGACCGATCTCTTCGGTGAGCAGGTCGTGCTCTGCGGCGGCCTCGTCGAGCTGATCCGCAACGGCTACGAGACGCTCGTCGAGGCCGGCTACCAGCCGGAGAGCGCGTACTTCGAGACACTGCACGAGGTGAAGCTGATCGTCGACCTGATCTACGAAGGCGGCATCGCGGCGATGAATTACTCCATCAGCGACACCGCGGAGTACGGCGAGATGTCGCGCGGCCCGCGCGTGGTCAATCCGCAGACGAAGGCCGAGATGAAGAAGATCCTCGGTGAGATCCAGTCCGGCGATTTCGCGCGGGAGTGGATCGCGGAGAACGAGAACGGTCGCCCGAACTTCAACCGCATGCGGGACGAGGCGGCGAAGCATCCCATCGAGAAGGTCGGAGCCGAGCTGCGCTCGATGATGCCGTGGATCTCCGCCGGCAAACAGCGCGTCCAGGACATCTCCGGCGGCTGATCCGCCGATCCCGGCGAATTCGGGCACACCCCTTCACTCCGGGCTTCCAGCTACCGACACGATCACGTGGAGACTGTCGGCGAAGGGCGCCTCGTCGCGCGCTCGGGCGCGATGTTGTTCGTGGGCGCGGGGCTCGTGGCCCTGCTCAACTCGTTCGTGCTGCGCGGTCTCGGTGTGGTCGGGGTCGACGTGGGCCGCATGCGCATCCTCGCGGTGCTGAGCCTGGCTTCCGCCGCCGTCGTGTTCTTCGTGCCCTGGTCGCGGTTCCCGCGGCGGGTCGCGCTCGTGCTCGCGGTCTGGGGTCTGGTGCTCCTGCTGGCCTTCGGCCACTGGACGGGATACGCCGCGACCGGACAGGCGCCGAGCGCGTATCCGGTGTTCTTCATCTTGATCTTCGGTTGGCTCGGTCTCGTCCAACCGCGCGGCACGGCATTGCTGTTCGCCCCCGTCGTCATGGTGGGCTGCGCCTGGCTCACGTTGACGACACGCGTGACGGTTTCGTTCGCCGGCCTCGGCGTCGCCATCGCGTCGTCGGTCCTCATCGCGGAGACGATTGCATGGGCGATGGAACGCAGCCGCCGGCGTTCGCATGATCTGAGCACGCTCGTGTCCGCGTCGTCTGACCTGCGCGAGGTGTTGAGCCTCGCCGAGGGCGCGGCGATCGCATCGGAATCGACGCGCGCGGTGCTCCACGCCGACCGCGTCGAGCTGATCGTCCTGGAGTCGGGCACCGTTCCTGCTGCCGGGCTCGCGTCCGCGCAGTTCGACCTCGCGACCGCCGCCGCGGAGTCGGGTGAGCCCGGCGGAGATCGCTACGGTTTCGCGGTCCCGCTCGTCGGGCCGACGGGCGTGATCGCGGTCGTCATCGCGTTCGGGGTGAAGCGCGACCCCGTGACCGATCAGCTCGTGCAGCTGTTGTCGAGTGAGTTCGGAAGCCGTCTCGAGCAGCTCCGCCTGCTCGAAGCACTCGGCGAGCAGACGCTACGAGACGCGTTGACGGGCGTCGGCAGCCGCCGGCGCGCCGACGCGCTCGTCGACGGCTTGGCGCCGGGTGATTCGCTGCTGTTGATCGACGTCGACCACTTCAAGCACGTGAACGACACGCTCGGGCACCTCGGCGGGGATCGACTGCTCGAAAAGCTCGGCGCGCATCTCCGCGCCGGCCTGCGCGACCACGACAGTGTCGCCCGTTACGGCGGGGACGAGTTCCTGGTGCGACTCGACGCGCACGACGGCGATTCGCACGACATCGCCCGGCGGTTGCTCGAGAGCTGGATCGCGACGGGCGACGTCCCGACGTTCAGTGCGGGGATCGCCGTGCACCAATCCGGCGCCAACCCGCAGGCCACCTTCGCGGAAGCGGACCGGGCGTTGTACGTCTCGAAGCGCGAGGGCCGCGCCCGGATCGCGGTTGCCTGAGCGTCAGATGATGTTGATCGCGTCGAGGACACGCGCC
Organism: Acidimicrobiia bacterium; assembly: GCA_038213435.1. Classification (GTDB taxonomy): domain Bacteria; phylum Actinomycetota; class Acidimicrobiia; order IMCC26256; family PALSA-610; genus PALSA-610. The sequence continues at coordinate 26,543 of JBBQTI010000012.1, read as the reverse complement.
GCGTAGGCGTCGTCGCCGTCGACCTTGACGAGGTCGCGCCACGGCGCCCGCCCGGTGCCCCAGATCACGAAGTCGTGATCGGTGCCGTGCACTGTTGCCGCCGCGTCGATGTTCGCGTTCTCGTTGACGACGACCCGCCCTTCGTCGCCGCCGGGCGCGATTGTCCACGTTCCGCCGCCGGGACCATCGAGCCTGAGCACGAGTGGCCGGTCGACGACGCCGGCGAGGGCGTCGGCGCACATCCACGGCAATCCCGCAATCATCCATTCGATCGTCGGGCGCAGGCGCATCTCGTCGCGCGGCGGTTGCGGTCGATCGATCGAACCGTTCGGCGTCAGGATGTCGTTGCGCAGGTGCGTGTAGCCGTCGAACAGGAACGTGCTCGGCAGGATCGACATCGGATGCGTGCCGAGCTCACCCATCGCCAGCATCGTCTTGGAGAGCGGCGCGTCCTGCACACTCGCGAAGACGTTCGCGGCTTGTTCGCTGTACGTCTCGTACTCGTCGATCACCGCCTCGATGGGCCACGTCCGGCGTTCGGCGACCGCGGGCTCCATGGCTCGCTCAGTGCCGCTGGTGGTGTCCGGCAAGAAGGCGGGGTCGATGACACCATGCAGGGTGCAGGCCATGTGGCCCATGACGTCGCGAACTGTCCATCCCGCACACGCGGACGGGAGGAGCCACTCCTCGGCCGTCATGTCCTTTGCGACGGTCAAGATCGCCTCGCGCTCGGCGCGGAATCCGTCGACTGCGAGCTGACTCATGAGGCCCCCTAGCTCCGCGGAACCTGCGACCACGGCAGGTCTCGGTCGACGCGCGGTTCGCCGGGCAGGCCCAGGATGCGCTCGCCGAGGATATTGCGCATGATCTCCGACGTGCCACCTTCGATCGAGTTGGCGCGGGCGCGCAGGAACATCTTGCGCGACGAGCCGAGCGGCGCGTCGAGGCCGGCCTCGTCGGGTCGCTTGAACGTGTAGTCGTAGCCGATGAGGCCGTCAGCCCCGAGGAGGTCGATGCACAGGTCGTATGTCGCCTTGTTCATGTTGGCGAGCGCGAGCTTGGCGATCGAACCCTCGGGGCCGGGATTGCCGGCGCGGGCCTTGACCGAAGCGCGCTGGTTCGTATATCGCAAGACCTCGCTCTCGATCCACAGCCGCGCGATCCGGTCGCGGCTGACCGCGTCGCGCTGGGCCGCGGGTCGCTTGCTCCACAGGTCGAGTGCCTCCTGGATGCCCGACACGCGCTTGCCATTGCTACCGCCGCCGCTCGCGGCGCCGATCGTGGTGCGCTCGTTCATCAGCGTGGTCATCGAGACGCGCCAACCGTCGCCGATGTCGCCGATGCGATCGGCGTCCGCGATGCGCGCGTCGGTGAGATAGACCTCGTTGAACTCCGCCTCACCTGTGATCTGTCGCAACGGCCGCACCTCGACGCCGCGTGCGTGCATGTCGACCATGAAGTAGGTAAGTCCTTTGTGCTTCGGCAGCTCCGGATCGGTGCGCGCCACGAGCATTCCGCGATCGGCGACGTGCGCGAGCGTGTTCCATACCTTCTGTCCGTTGACGACCCACTCCTCGCCGTCTCGCACGGCGCGCGTCGCCAGCCCCGCGAGGTCGGACCCCGCGCCCGGCTCGGAGAACAGCTGACACCAGATCTCCTCGCCCGTGAACATGGGTCGCAAAGCACGGTGACGGAGATCGTCGCCGCCGTGCGTCACGACCGTCGGGGCCGCGAGCGAGAGGCCGAAGAACAGCGTGCCTTGCGGTGCCGCGGCACCGGCTTCGCGGAGGCGCCGGTCGATGTGGCGCTGCACGATCGGCGGACGGTTCGAGCCGCCGAAACCTTCGGGGAAGTGCACCCACGCCAGGCCCCGGTCATATTGCGCTCCGCGAAAAGCGGTCTGGTCGGTGCGCTTGGGGTCGTGCGAATTCAGCAGATCGTCGATCGCGGCGTCGACGCGGGAGAGATCGTTGTCGGCCATGCGGTGAGCGTAACGTCATCACGTGCACGGCGTGCTGGCGGTCGACCAGCCCGACCTGTTCTACGCCCGCCAGCAGATGGCCTTCTCTCTCGGCGCCCACATCATCCTGGCGTGCGTCGGCATGTCGGTTCCCTTCCTCGTCGTGCTCGCCGAGTGGAAAGGACAGCGCACCGGCGATCTCGTCTACGCCACGCTCGCGCGCCGGTGGGCGAAGGCGATGGGCGTGCTGTTCGCGGTCGGGGCGGTGTCGGGCACGATCCTGTCATTCGAGTTCGGGATCCTGTGGCCGCGCTGGATGGGGCGCTTCGGCGACGTGATGGGCCTGCCGTTCGCGATCGAAGGCTTCGCGTTCTTCCTGGAAGCGATCTTCATCGGGATCTATCTCTACGGTTGGGACAGATTGCCGCCGCGTGTGCACCTGTGGGCCGGAGTGCCGATCGGCATTGCCGGCGTCGCGTCGGCGTTCTTCGTGGTGGCCGCGAACGGATGGATGAACGACCCGACCGGATTCACCATCGACCCGAGCGGGAATGTCGCGCGCGTGAGCCCTTGGGGTGCGATGTTCAACTCGGCGCTGTGGCCCGAGGCGATCCACATGATCCTCGCCGCGTTCATCGTCGGCGGCTGTCTCGTCGCGATGCCGTACGGGTGGGCAATGCTGCGCGGTCGCCGGACGCGCTACGAACGGGTCGGGTTGTTGCTTCCGCTGACGGTCGCGATGATCGCGGCGCCATTGCAGCTCCTCGCCGGCGATTGGGCCGCGCGACATGTGGCGCGGCACCAGCCCGCGAAGCTCGCGGCGATGGAAGGTCTGTACGAGACGACCAAGGGCGCGCCGTACCACCTGGGAGGGATCTACGTCGACAACGAGGTCAAGGGCGGCGTACCGATCCCCGACCTCTTGTCGATCCTCGCGTTCCACGATCCGAACGCCGTGGTCACCGGACTCGCCGCCGTCCCGCCCGGCGACCGGCCGCCGGTCAACGTCGTGCGCACGGCGTTCCAGCTCATGGTCGCGATCGGCACGGCGATGCTCGGGCTCGGCCTGTGGATGCTGCTCGCGTGGCGCAAGCGACGCACCATTCCCCGCTCGCGGTGGTTCCCACGCGTCGTCGTGGTGGCGGGGCCTGCCTCCGTCGTCGCGCTCGAATGCGGGTGGATCACGACCGAGGTCGGGCGCCAACCCTGGATCGTCTGGCAGGTCATGCGCGTGCGCGACGCCGTCACCGACGCGCCGAACATCCGCTTCGGCTATTACTTGTTACTGGCTGTCTACGCGGTCATGGCCGTGTTCACGATGATCGTGCTTCGACGCCTCATGCGGGTGCCTCTCCCGGACGAACTGGGCGAGAGGGCATGACGCTCGCCGACGCGTGCGCGGCGGTGATGTTCGTCGCAATCGCCGTGTACGCGCTGCTCGCGGGCGCGGATTTCGGCGCCGGTTTCTGGGATCTCGTCGCCGGCGGCGCGGAACGCGGGCGAGCGCCGCGAGCGCTGATCGAGGAGTCGATTGCTCCCGTCTGGGAGGCGAATCACGTCTGGTTGATCTTCGTGCTCGTCACGCTGTGGACTGCGTTCCCGACTGCGTTCGCGCCGATCATGTCGACCCTCTACATTCCGCTCACACTCGCGGCGATCGGCATCATCCTGCGGGGCTCCGCTTTCGCGTTCCGCAAGGCGTCGGAAACCCTTCCGCTGCGCCGCCTGTTCGGTGTGACGTTCGCCTTCTCGTCGGTGCTCACGCCGTTCATGCTCGGAGCCGTCGTCGGCGGGATCGCCTCGGGACGTGTTCCTGCGGGCGAGCAGACCGGCGACGTGCTAGGCAGCTGGCTGAATCTCACGTCGGTGCTCGGAGGCGTGATGGCAGTGGTGGTGTGCGCGTTCCTCGCGGCGGTCTATCTCACCGCCGACGCCGAGCGTCGGGACCGCCCCGAAATGGTCCGCGCCTTCCGGCGCCGCGCGATTGGCAGCGCGTTGGTCGCCGGAGTTGTCGCGCTCGCGGGCGTGGCCGTGTTGAACCATGACGCACCGGACTTGTTCCACGGCCTCACGCACCGCGGCGCGCCTCTGATTGTCCTGGCGGCGGGTGCCGGCGTCGCGACGCTCGTGCTGCTCGGTCGGTCCGAGTACGCATTGGCGCGCCTTTCGGCCGCGCTCGCCGTCGTCGCGGTGCTCTTCGGGTGGGCGGCCGGGCAGTATCCGTACATGCTCGAGCCCGGACTCCGTATCTCCGATGCCGCGGGCGCGCACGCGACCCTCGTCGCGATTCTCGTCGTCCTCGGTGCCGGCGCGGTGGTACTCGTGCCCGCGCTCGTATGGTTGTTCGTGCTGATGCAGCGGGGAACCCTGGCCGGCGAGGGCTGAGCTACTTCGTCGTGGCGATGCCGCCATCGACGGGAATCACCGCGCCCGTCACGTACGCGCCGGCGCGGCTCGCGAGGTAGATCGCGATACCGGCCATGTCGTCGGGTCGACCGATCCGTCCGAGGGGCGACGATCGCGCGATCGTGTCGCCGAACTCGCGCAGCGTCGCAGCCATCATCTTGGACTCGAACGGTCCCGGCGCGACGGCATTGACCGTGATGTTGCGCGGGCCGAGCTGGCGCGCGAGATGACGGGTCAGCTGATGGATCGCGGCCTTGCTCGTCGAGTACGCATAGGTCTCCAGCAGGGGAACCTGGATGCCGTCGATCGAGCCGATGTTGATGACGCGTGCGGGATCGTCGGCGCTACCAGCTGCTTCCAGCAGCGGCACCAGCGCGCGCGTCAGCAGGAACGGCGATCTCGCGTTCAGTGTCATCACCTTGTCCCACGCGTCGGCCGGATACTCGGCGAGAGGGGCGCCCCATGTGGCACCCGCGTTGTTCACGAGGATGTGGAGCCGGGCCTCGCGTTCCGAGACCGCCGCGGCCAGGCGCGCACACTCGTCCTCGCGTGACAGGTCGGCCGCGATGGCCACGCACGTCCCGACCTTGGAGAGCTCGGCCGCGACGTCGTCACACACCTCGGCCTTGCGCGATGTGATGTAGACCCTCGCTCCGGCTTCGACGTAGCCGCGGGCGATCATCAACCCGATGCCCCGGCTCCCGCCCGTGACCAGGGCGGTTTTGCCGGCGATGTCGAAGAGATCTGCCATCGTGCCTCCTGATCGCTGCGCGGAGCGGATTCGCGGCGCCGAGCGGGAGCGGGATATTAGGGGTGATCCACGTCGCCGGGCACGCCGAACAATGATTCGCGAGAATGCACGAAATCGGGTCCGAGGCGCGCGGGAGTCGGATGACGGTGGTCGAGGGGACGGCGTGGGAGCACGATGTGAAGGCACGCCTGATCGCGCGCGATCCCGACGCGCTGACCGAGATGTACGACCAGTTCGGTTCCTACGTGTTCGGTCTCGCCGCCCGAGTGATCGGCGATCGGCGCGCCGCCGAGGACGTCACCCAGGATGTCTTCTTGTCCATGTGGGAACGACCCGAGGCGATGGAGCGTTACATCGCCGCGCATCGGGAGTCCGCGGCCGAGGTCGAGCGGCTGCGTGAGGTCGCGGCCGGTCTGGGCGCGGCGGGTGCCTCCAGTCCGCCGGTAACGGTGCGCGAGCGCTTGCTGCACGCCGCCGCGGACCGGGTCACACCGCTGGCGGCCGACATCGCGCTGCAGAGTGAGACCGATCGTTTCGACTCGTTTCTGAGCACCCTGGTCGAACGCGACCTCGAGGTGCTCACGCACAACGGCCTCACAGTGCGCGAGCTCGTGCAACACGTCGAGGCGATCGATCGCGCCTTCGTAGAGGCCGCGGACGACCCGACCACCGCATACATCGGAGCGCACGAAGTCGAGGTCGTCACCGCCCGCGAGCTGTCCGAGCGCGTCGCCGAGCCGTTTGCCGAGACGGTCACTCGCTTCCGCCGTACGCGCCGTCGGCTCGTGGGCTTGCACGAGCGGCTCGCTGCGGATCGACGCGTCGCCGGATACGAGCGCGACGACACGCTTGTGATCCGCGCCTTCGAGACCTGGACGCACCACGACGACGTCCGCCACGCGCTGGGTCGCAACGCGGCGCCCCCCGACGCCGAGGTCATGCGTACCATGGCGGAGCTCGCAATGAAGGCGTTGCCGCTCGCACTCGCGGCGAGGGGTTCGGCGCGACCCGGGCACACCGCCCGCGTTGTGCTCGAAGGTCCGGGCGGCGGCGAGTGGACACTCGCGTGCGCCCCCGGCGAATCAGCGGCGCTCGAGCCCGACGTCGTCGTACGTGCCTCGGTCGTCGACTGGTGCCGGAGGTTTGCCGACCGGCTCGAGCCCGACGACGTGATGGCCTCGGTGAACGGCGACGCCGGGCTCGCCCGCGACCTGGTCGCGGCCGCCAACGCCTTCGCCGGCCTGTAGCGCCCGGGGTCCGCGCCGCGGAGGTCTCCTCGTGCCGGCGCGGCGCGGGGTCAGGGCGCGGCTTCGGTCGAGCCGTCGCCCGACCCGGCCAGGTCGTTCGCCTCCATCTGCCTTTCGATCTCTGCGATCTCGGCGACCTTTGCGTCGATCTGCGCCGGCGCGTCCAGCGGCGCCTCGTTGCGTCTCTGCGCGACGACGAGCGCGCCGATCTCCTCGCACAGGTCGTTGATCTTCTTCTGCAGGCGCACGTCCTCGAGTTTCTCCTTGCCGACCGCGGTTGCGTGCTTGGCCTGGTCGGCGGTCTTGCCGGCCGCGTCCTTCACCTTGTCGAGAAAACCCATGTCGACCTCCGACAGAAGAGCGAGTCGTCGGCGAGGCTACCCGAGGGTGAGGCCCTTGTAACCGTCTCCAAAGCCGACGGCGCGCAACGCCGCGGCGTGGGGAGACGTACGCGCGGGTTCGTCATCGATGCGTTCGATGCGGATCCGCGGGAGGCGTCCTTGCTTGTGCGCTTCGACCAGCGCCTCGGCCCAGACTTCGATCGTTCCGCGGTCGCCCACTCTCGCGCCAAAGGTGACGAGCGCTTTGCCACCGCGTTCGAGGTACGCGGCGCATTCGCCGTCGCCGAGCACCACGTACGCACCGGCCGACCGTGACGGCCGGGCGGAACCCCCGCGCCGCTCGGGCCACGACAGGGCCGCGCCGAAGGGCTGGGCGGGGTCGGTGGCCGCGAGCACGATCACACGCGCCCGGCTCTCGTGGTCGATTGTCCGGTGCGCGCGCAAGCGATCGACTGCGCCTGGGAGCGCGAATTGCGCGGCGCCGAGCCCGGCTACGAACCAACCCCGCCGCGCCCGTCCCGACTCCTCGAGCGCGCGCAATACGGGGTACACGCCTGCGAAACCGCCCGCCGCGCCCTCGGCCCGCACAGCCTCTCGCGTGACGACCCCTTGGCGCGCGAGCAGTTGCAACGCGGCGGCGTGCGAGCGCTCGGTCGGCGATGGCTCGGGTTCGACCAAGGGAACGACCAGCGACCATCGGCCCGCGCCGGCGGGCGGCCCGAGGCGCGTGAGCCGACCGGGATGCGGACGGCTGCGCGCCGATCGCCTCGCGGCCGCGGTGCGTCTCGGGACGCGGAGCGGTCCGAAGGTGTCGTTCGTGACCTCGCCCGCCCACACGAGGTCCCATAATGCGGTGAGCACGACGTTGTCGTCGGCGGTGCCGGTCGCCGCGACGAGATCCGGCCAGAAGCTCGCGCCGGCCCGCAGCAGACGGTCGCGGATCGCATCGTGGATCTCGCCGTCGGGCGCACCCTCGAGCGCGGGACGGGTCGCCAGGAGACGCACGCGGTCGCGGAAGAAGACGCGGACTCGCCCGTCGTCGGCGCCGAGCGCTCCCGCGCCGATCCAGACGAGCTCGCCTGCGGCGCACAGCTCGTCGAGCATGCTCGGCCGGTAGCCGTCGACACGCGCCGGCAGCACGTCGCGTTCGAGGACGGAAGCGGGAATCGGCACGCCCTGAAGCTGTTCGAGCGCCTCGACCAACGCGTCGGTACCGCGCCGGCTTCGTCCGACGTTCTGCCAGGCGCAGAGGAAGCGCGCGTAGGTGGAGGCGTCGACCGGCTCGATCTCGTGCCGGAGGGCGGCGAGTGAACGGCGGCGCAGGATGCGCAGCACGTTGGTGTCGCACCACTCGCGCTCGATCCCACCGGGGCGGAACTCGCCGAACACGACTCGGCCCTCGGCCTCCAGCCGGGTGAGCGATTGGCGCGTGCGCTCGAGCGAGACGTCGAAGCGCACCCTGAGCTCCTCGATCGTGAATGGCACGTGCGTGCGCGCGTAACGAGCGATGACGTCGTCGAGCGGTCGTTCGACGGGATCGGTGAATGCGGCGGGCAAGCCTTGCGGAATCGCCCAGCCGAGCGCGTCGCGCAGGCGCGCGGCATCCGCCGCGGCGGCCAACCGGCCACCGATCTCAATGATCCGCCGCTCGGCGCGCAGCTGATCGAGCCAGGATCGCGGATCGGCCGCGCACCGGGCGACAACTTCGTCGAGGCTGAGCGGCCCGAGATCGGTGAGGAGGTCGTGCAGGTCGTCCGCGTGGCGCGCGTGCCGGGTCGGAATCAACCGCTGCAGTTCCAGCTCGAGCGAAGCGAGCGCTTCGGGGTCGAGCAGCTCGCGCAGCTCTTCCGCGCCCATGAGATCGCGCAGGAGGTCGCGGTCGAGCGCGAGCGCGGTCGCCCGGCGTTCGGCGAGTGGAGCGTCGCCTTCGTACATGTACACGGCGATCCAGCCGAACAACAGCGATTGTGCGAACGGCGAGGCGCGGCGCGTCTCGACCGGGACGACGCGCACCTCGCGCGAACGGATCTGGCTCAGCACTTCGCGGAGCGCGGGGACGTCGAACACGTCGCGTAGGCATTCACGCGTTGTCTCCAGCAGCATCGGGAACGTGGGGAAGTCGCTCGCGACCTCGAGCAGGTCGGCCGCCCGCTGCCTCTGCTGCCACAGCGGTGTGCGCTCGCCCGGGCGGCGCCGGGGGATCAGTAACGCGCGCGCCGCGTTCTCGCGGAACTTCGACGCGAACAATGACGTGTTCGGCAACCCCGCGACGATGAGCTCGTCGACATCGTCGGGATCGGGAAGGAGAAGCTCGGTCGCGACGTCGTCGATCGACTCGGGGAGCCGGAGGATGATGCCGTCGTCGCTCCACAGCACCTGTACCGGCAAGTCGGCCCGCGCGAGCCGCTCCTCGATCGCCAGCGCCCAGGGCGCATGCACACGCGACCCGAACGGCGTGAGGATGCAGACGCGCCAGTCACCGATCTCGTCGGGGAAGCGTTCGATCACGATCGTGCGGTCGTCGGGGATCGCGCCCGTCGACTCGGCCTGCTCTTCGAGATACGCCCGGAGGTTCGAAGCGGCTCGCGCGTCGAGTCCGTTCTCTTGCAGCACTGCTTCGACCCGGGTGCGGTCGAGACCGTGCAGCTCGCGCACGAGCGCGCCCAGCGCGCGACCGAGCTCGAGCGGCCTGCCGGGCCGGTCGCCCCTCCAGAACGGTGTCTTCGCGGGTTCGCCGGGCGCGGGCGTGACGACGACGCGGTCGACGGTGATCTCCTCGATCCGCCATGTCGACGCGCCGAGCACGAAGCACTCGCCGACCCGGCTTTCGTAGACCATCTCCTCGTCGAGCTCGCCGACGCGGCCGCCGTCGGGCAGGAATACGCCGAACAGCCCGCGGTCGGGGATCGTCCCGCCACTCTGCACGGCGACCCGCTGCGCACCTTCGCGCGCCCGGACCCGGCCCTCGATCCGATCCCATACGACGCGTGGTCGCAAGCCGCTGAAGCGATCGGAGGGATACCGGCCCGCGAGCATGTCGAGGGTTTCGCGGAACGCGTCCTCGGACAGCTCCGAGAAGTTCGCACACCGGCGTACGAGCGCGTACAGATCGTCAACGCTCCACTCGTCGAGCGCGCAGACCGCGACGATCTGCTGCGCGAGCACGTCGAGTGGGTTGCGCGGGTAGCGCATCTCCTCGACGAGTCCCTCGCGCATGCGCCGCACGACGATCGCGGCCTCCAGCAGGTCGCCGCGGTACTTCGGGAAGATCTTGCCGGTGCTCGGTTCGCCGACCTGGTGGCCGGCGCGGCCGACGCGCTGTATGCCGCGCGCGACCGAGCCCGGCGATTCGACCAGCACGACCAGATCGACCGTGCCCATGTCGATCCCGAGCTCGAGGCTCGACGTCGCGACGATGCCGCGCAGCCGGCCCTCTTTCAGCTCGGACTCGACCTGCACACGCTGCTCTCGGGCCAACGAGCCGTGGTGGGCGCGCACGAGCTCCTCGCCCGCGAGCTCGTTGAGGCTCGCGGCGAGCCGTTCCGCCAGACGACGCGCGTTGCAGAACACGATCGTGGTGCGGTGCGCGCGGATCAGCTCGAGGATGCGCGGGTGCACGTGGGGCCAGATGCTCTGGTTCGCCTCGGGGTCGTCGAGGCCGAGCGCGCCCGCAGTCGCGCCCGAGGCGGCCGAATGCGCGCCGGGCTCGTTCATGTCGTCGACCGGGACGATCACCTCGACGTCGAGCGACTTGCGCGAGCCGGCATCGACGACGGTGACCGGCCGTTGCCCGTGCTCGCCGTAGCCGCCCAGGAAGCGAGCGATCTCGTCGAGCGGGCGCTGCGTCGCCGACAGGCCGATGCGCTGTGGCGACGCGTCCGTGATCGCCTCGAGCCGCTCCAACGAGAGCATTAGGTGCGCGCCCCGCTTCGTCGGCGCGAGCGCGTGGATCTCGTCGATGATCACGGTTTGTACACCGCGCAGTGTCTCGCGCGCCTGCGACGTCAGCATGAGGTAGAGCGACTCGGGTGTCGTGATGAGGATGTCGGGCGGATTGCGGACGAGCTGTTGGCGCTCCTTGCCGGAGCTGTCGCCCGTGCGCAGGGAGACCGTGGGCGCGTCGAACGCTTCGCCGAGTCGCTCGGCGGCGAGCGTGATGCCCGCGAGCGGCGCGCGCAGGTTCTTCTCGACGTCGAACGCGAGGGCGCGTAACGGCGACACGTACAGGACACGACAGCGGCGGTCCTTGGGCGGTCGGGCCGTGCCGCCGAGCCGGTCGATGGCCCAGAGGAACGCGGCGAGCGTCTTGCCGGATCCGGTGGGGGCGAGGAGCAGCGTGTGCTCACCGTTGGCGATCGCGGGCCAGCCCTTCGCCTGGGCGTCGGTGGGCGCGGCGAAGCTCGTTTCGAACCAGGCCCGAACGGGCGCGCGGAAGCGGTCGAGCGCCATGCACCCTCACGGTATCCCGAGGGTGAGACGGCGATGTCGGGCGAATCCTTCGTTCAGGCCCCGTGGAGCAGAGAGGCCGAGAACCGCTCGCGCTCGCGCGCGACGGCCGCCCGGTGCACCTGCAGGCGCTCCATGTGCTGGGCGATCGTGCGCGCGCCCGCCTCCACGGGATGTGCGGTGACGAACGCCATGACGTCGTCGGCCACGCGGCCCTCGACGAGCCAGGTCGTACCTTCGATCAGACGCGGGATCAGCGAGGGACTGAAGCGTCGCAGCGCCCGTTCCCAGTTGTCACAGACGAATGCCCATACCACGGGGCCGTGCTCGCGGTTGCGGAGCGCCCTCTGGATGACGAACGGGCCGTTCTGCGCCCGGATGTCGTCGGAGAGCGCGCGTTCCGCGGCGCGCAGCACCAACTCCTCGCTCGGAAAGTCGCCCAGCGAGTACAGGTAGCGAAGTTGCTCTTGCGGGTTCGCCGCCTCGGCCGACCGCGCCAAGAACCGCTCGAAGTCGTCCGCGCTGCCGGTGCCGGCGACCACGGCGATTGCCGCCGCCTGGACGTCGGCGTCGGCGCCGCCGCGCTCATAGACCTCGCGCGCCCGCGCGATCGTTTCGCGGTCGAACGTGGTCGATCCCAGCACGTTGACGAGCAGGCCGCGCAGCTGACGCGTGCGCTCGTCGTCGAAATGCGCGTCCCAGCCCAGTCGCTGCATCGCCGGGCTTACGATCGCGGCGATCTCGGCACGCATGTGATCGAGGGCGTCGCCGTCGACCAGGCGGGCCGCGGCGCGCAGGTGTCCGATGACCACGCGCCACACGACCGGATCTGTCTCCTCGGCGAATTGGCGTGCGCAGTCGAGGAATTCGGTCGCGGTCGCGTCGTCCGCGAGCACCGAAGCCCACAGATCGTCGACCAGCGCGAACCGTTCGAGCGGTTCCAGCACGCCGGCGTCGAGGAGGCGGTCCCTCCACGCGGTGGGGTAGGCCACTCGGTAGAAACCGTCACCACCTGCGTTGAGCACTACCAGCGCGCCATCCGGTACGTCGAGCGGGACCGCGTCCGCATCGAAGAGCAATGACCGGGTCTCCGCCCGTTCGCCGGTGTGGACGCGGGCCAGCACCGGGAGCACCCATTGCTCGTCGTGCCCGGCGTTCGCGTAGGAGAAGCGCCGTTGCTCGAGCCGGCCTTCGTCGACGCACACGGTCGGGAACCCGCGTTGGAAGATCCACGTGTCCATGATCCGCCGCACCGGCTGGCCGGTCGCCTCCTCGAGTGCGTCCCAGAGGTCGGTCGTCTCGGTGTTCGCGAGCTGATAGCGCGCAAGGTAATGCCGCACGCCGGCCCGGAACGCGTCGGCGCCGAGCCACCGCTCTAGCATGCGCAGTACCGAACCGCCTTTTTGGTAGGTGAGGATGTCGAACATGCCGTCGGCCTCTTGGGGGGTGACGACCTCGTATTCGACGGTGCGGGTGTTCTCGAGCGCGTCGACGTCGAGCGCGGCAGCGCGTCCGAGGGCGAACTCGTCCCACGTCTTCCATTCCGGCTTGTACGCGTCGATACCCAGATGCTCCATAAAGGTGGCGAACGCCTCGTTGAGCCAGATCCCGTTCCACCATTTCATAGTGACGAGGTCGCCGAACCACATGTGCGCGATCTCGTGCACGATGGTCAGGGCCGCGCCCGACAACTCGTCGAGCGTCGCCGCGTCGGGGTCGACGAGCAGCCGTGTCTCGCGGAACGTGACGCAGCCCAGGTTTTCCATCGCGCCGAAGGAAAAGTCGGGCAGCGCGACGAGGTCACACTTCGTGCCCGGATACGCGATTCCGTAGTAGTCCGCGAAGAACTCGATCGCGAACGCGCCGACGTCGAGCGCGAACTGCGTCAGGTGACTGCGCCCGGGCACGTGCGCGACGCGTACCGCGACCCCGCCCGCGTCGACCGGTTCGGTCACCTCGAGCGGCCCGACGACCCACGCGACGAGGTAGGTCGACATCGGGATCGTCGTTCCGAATCGGACCCGGACGTTTCCGTCGGCAAGCTTCTCCCGATCGATCTCGGGTCCGTTCGACAGCGCGAGCAGGCCGTCGGCGACCACCAACGTGATCGCGAAGATCGCCTTGAACTCGGGCTCGTCGAAGCACGGGAAGGCGGAGCGGGCGTGGGGCGCCTCGAACTGTGTCGCCGCGAGCACGCGGTGGGCGCCGCCTTCGTCGAGATAGGTGCTGCGGTAGAAGCCGAGGAGGCCGTGGCTGATCGAGCCGTCGAACTGGAGCTCGAGGATGGCGTCGCCGGGCAGAAGCGCGCGATGCGCGGTGATCACGATGTGCTCGTGTTCCGCGTCGATCCGGAGGTCGGCCGCCACCGGGGCCCCGCCCTGGCTGAGCGAAGCCAGGGCCACGTCGAGGCCCTTGGAGTGCAACACGATCGTCTCGGTCGGTTCCGTCATCTCCAACGCGATGACGACCTCGCCGGAAAACACGGAAGCGTCGAGGTCGGGTGTGATCAGCAGCTCGTAGCGCCGTGGCCGCGTCGTTCGGGGGAGTCGACCGGGTTGGTTCATCGGGCCCGAAGCGTAGGGCCCGCGAGATCTCACTCAGGGGTTGTCGATCGCGACCGATATACGAAGGGTCCCGGATGGCACCGAGGTTCCCGGCGGCGGGCCCAAATGGGGGCGAAACCATGGCGACAGCGGAAGCAAACGACCTGATCACCGCGGTCACCCAGCTGCCGGTGCAGCCGGGCGCCGCGATGCGGCTCCTTTGGATGCTCGAGGATCCGCGCACGTCGGCCGCCGATCTGGGTCGACTCATCGAGTCCGACCCCGCGCTCTCGACGCAGGTCATCCGGCTCGCGAACACCGCGTTCTACGGGCTGTCCGGCAAGGTCTCCAGCGCGTGGCGCGCCGTGACCGTGCTCGGCCTGTCTACGGTGCGCGCCATCGCCACCGCCGCCGCGTTCGACCTCTTCGCGGACACGGGTCGCTCCCTGCCCGACGACTTCTGGCCGCACTCGGTCACGACCGCGGCCGCCGCGGCGGCGATCGCCCGCCGGATCGGCATGCAGCCGAACGACGCGTTCAGCTCGGGCCTGCTGCACGACCTCGGCCGCGCGCTCCTGTTCCGCCGTGCGCCCCGCCGGTACGAAGCGGTGCTCGACCTCCTTGCCGGCGACGCGACGCTCTCCCACCTCGACGCCGAGCGCACGGAGTTCGCGATGACCCACGCTGAGGTCGGCGCGGCTGCGCTCTCGGTGATGCGGTTTCCCGCCGACATGGTGGCGGCGATCGGTTCGCACCACACTGCGCCGGCCCACGTGACGTCAAAGCTCGGACGCGTGCTCGTCGCCGCGGACGCGGTCGCGATCGAGATCGAGATCGACGACGTCGCGTCGGAGCAGAACGCGCCGCTGGCGGAAGCCCTCGAGGCCCTCGAGATGCCAGCTGACTCGGGCGAGTCGCTGGTTGCCGAGGTGCGTTCCGACCAGGACAACCTGGCTGGCTTCCTCGTTCGCTAAAAGCTCCGCCAATTCACTTCGCTCTAGGTCCCTAGGATCTGGTCGGCCCAGGAGACGTCGGGGCGGGGGCGACGGCGACCGGCGAGCGACTCCGGCACGTCGATCTCCAGGCGCACCAGCGCGCCGCCGAGCGTCTTACCCAGAGTGTCGGCGCGCAGCGATCTCGGCCCGCCGCCGCCGAGGGCACCCTGCATGACGAAGTTGAGCGCGCGCACGTTCGCGGCTTCGTAACGGTGGACCCCGCCGCGCACCATCGCGCCGAAGTGCTCCTTCACGCGGGCGGCGGTCACTTCGCGCACGATGAGCGCGTACGTCTCGTCGTCGTTCGCGAACAGCGCGACGTTCGCGACGTCGCCCTTGTCACCGGCGCGGTACCCACAGAGCTCTCGCAGTGCGAGCCGGGCCACGGCTAATTGACCTCCTCGAGCACCACGCGCACCTCCGCGTCGACAACGGACTTCTCGATGAGCGTCGGCCAGATCGACAAGAGCTCGGTCGCGCTGGTGCCCGCGCCACGTCCGGCTCCGGTCATGCCTGCGGGCGGAGCGGAAAGCGTGAGCGGTACGAGCTCGCGTCCGACGAGACCCGCCGTGCGCTGATCTGCGCATCGCCACGCGATCCGGAGTGTGCATTCCGGTGGCTCGGACGCGGAAGGTGGAACCGTGGGCCCACCCAGCGCGTTGACGCCCCAGTATTCGACGAGCCACTCGTCGACCTCGAGGTCGGCGAGCTCGACGCGCTTTCGGAATATCGCGGCGGTCGCCTTCGCCTTCTCGTACGCGTCGGGCCACGAGAACGCGACCCGTGCTTCGCCCGCCCAGCCCGCGTGCGCCGAAAGCAGCAGCTTGTACGTCTCCGTCGCCGGCGTTCCGCGCACATCGCTGATTCGCACGCGATCGTCGGGGAGGTCGACGAATCGCGCCGACGTGAAGTCGGCGACGACGTCAGGGGACAGGTACCGGGCCGGGTCGTGGACCTCATAAAGCAGCTGGTGCCGCAGCGTGTCGGTAGAGACCCGGCCTCCGGACCCCCGCGGTTTCGAGATCACCGCCGTTCCGTCGGCATCGACGCTCGCGATCGGGTACGGCAGGTCCCACGGGTGGGGCAGCGCCCACCAGTCGCCGGAGTAGTTGCCCCCGATGCTCTGCCCCGAGCACTCAAGCAGGTGGCCGACGAGGATGCCGGCCGCGAGCCGGTCCCAGTCGTCCCAGTCCCAACCGTGCTCGTGCACGAGAGGAGCGAGAAAGAGTGAAGCGTCCGCGACTCGTCCGGTGATCACGATGTCGGCGCCCTGCGCCAGCGCGTCGACAATCGGGCGCGCACCGAGGTACGCCGACGCGAACAGTGGCGGACCGGGGAATGCTTCGAACGGCTCCGCAGTGTCGAGGTGCGCGAACGGCTGCCCCGCTTGGGAGTGCAACGCGCCAAGTCGCGTGAGCACGTCGTCGCCGACGACGGTCGCGATCGTGACGCCGCTCACACCGAGCTTGCGCGCGGTGTCGATCGCGGCGTGCGCGGCTGCAGTCGGGTTGATGCCCCCGGCATTGGTGATCACTTTGGTGCGCCCGTCGGCGACGAATGGCAACGCCCGGGCAAGGTACGCGGGAAGATCGCGCGTGTAGCCACGCGACTCGTCGCGTTGGCGATCCTTCTGGAGGATCGCGAGCGTCAGCTCCGCGAGCGCCTCCAGGCAGAGATAGTCGACACCTTCCGCAAGGAGCGCGTCGACTGCCGTCGGCGTGTCGCCGTAGAAGCCCTGTCCGCCCGCGACGACGACTTCACCCATGTTCGGGCTCACGCGTGAACGGGTGGCAGGCGATCGACCCAGGGACGCGTGTGCTCGAGCTGCGAGGCGACGCGGAGCAAGACGTCTTCCCTCCCGTACGCAGCCATCAGCTGGACGCCGATCGGCAGGCCGTCGGCGTTCCAGTGCAACGGCAGGGAGATCGCGGGCTCGCCGGTCATGTTCGCGAGCGGGGTGTACGGCACGAAGGTCGCAGCGCGCATGAAGCCGAGCAGCGGCTCGTCGGGCGTGCTGAACGTGCCGAGCTCCACGGGCGGCTCGCCGAGTGTCGGCGTCAGCAGCAGGTCATGGCCCGACGCGTACCACGTCTCGACCTGGCGTCCGAGCTCGAGCACGGCATGCTGCGCGTCGACGTAGTCGGGCGCGGTGATCGAGCGGCCGAGCTCTGCCAGCGACCACGTCAGCGGCTCGACGTCGGCCGGCGTGATCTCGCGGCCGACCTTCCGCTCCCAGTACCTCACGTTGTACACGAGCGTCGTCGCCCACAGCGTCGTGAAGTGACCGACGAGCGTCGGATCGAGCAGCGCGGACGGGAACGTCTCCTCCACGGTGTGCCCGAGCGACTCCAGGAGCTGTGCCGTCTCGCGCGCCGCGGTGATACAGTCGGGATGGATCTCTCCGGTGTCGAGCGGATTGTGCGTCAGGAGCCCGATGCGCAGCCTTCCCGGCGACGCACCTACCTCCTGGCGGTAGGAACGATCGGGCGCGGGCGCGCGCACGGTGTCGCCGAGCGCGGCGCCCTGCAGCGCGTCGAGAACGCCCGCGGTGTCACGTACGGTCTTCGTGACGCAGAGCTCCACGGTCAACAGGTCGTCGATCACGCTGTAGTCGGGCATGAGCGACGCGCGACCGCGCGATGGCTTGAGGCCGACGAGGCCGCAGCAGCTCGCAGGGATGCGAATCGATCCGCCGCCGTCGTTCGCGTGTGCGACCGGCACCATCCCGCTCGCGACTGCGGCGGCCGAACCGCCACTCGACCCTCCGGTCGTGCGGCTCGTGTCCCACGGATTGCGGGTCGGGCCGTAGGCCCGCGGCTCCGTCGTCGGCACGAGCCCGAGCTCGGGCGTGTTGGTGCGGCCGATGCAAACGAAGCCCGCATCGAGATAGCGCTGCGCCAGCGCGTCGGTGTGATCGGCGCGGTAGCCGGCGTCGCGCAGGAACTTCATCCCCTCGTGGTGAGGATCACCCTGGATTCCCGCGAGCAAGTCCTTGAGCATCAGCGGCACACCCCGGAACGGACCGTCGGGCAACGTGCCGCGCGCTTCTTCGCGGGCTCGATCGAAGCGCTGATGGATCATCGCGTTCAGCTCGGGATTCAGCTTCTCGACGCGTGCGATCGCGTCGTCGACGAGCTCGAGCGCGGAGGCTTGGCCGGTGCGAACGAGCTCGGCCTGGGCGGTCGCATCGAGGAACGTGTCCGCCATGTCTGGCTCCTTTGGTGAGATCGCTACGCGTGCACGGGCGGACGCCGGTCGGCCCAAGGTCTTGCTTGTTCGAGCTGCGCGGCCACCCGGATCAAGACGTCCTCGCGGTACGGAGCACCGACGAGCTGGACGCCCACCGGGAGGCCCGACGCCGACGCGCCGAGGGGGACCGACATCGCGGGCTGGCCCGTGACGTTGAACGGCGCGGTGAACAGCACGAATGGCAGGAGGCGAGAGCCGCCCGTCTCGGGATCAGTGAGGTCGCCGAGCACGGGCGGCGGTTCCGCGCAGGTGGGAGTGAGCACCAGGTCGAACCCACCGTCGAACCACCACGCGATCGCGCGCCGGGCCCACGCTTGCATCTTGGTGAGCGACCGCACGTAGCTCCCGGCGTCGATCGCCGCGCCGGCTTCGAAGCTGGCCCACGTCGACGGCTCCATGTCGTCGGGCGTCACCGGGCGCCCGATCGCGGTCTCGACGTCGGTCATGTCGGCCCGCAACGACGCGAGCATCACGGTGCCGAACGTCTCGAGCAACACCCCGTCGTCGAGGGCGTCGGGTGCCGCTTCGACGACGGAATGGCCGAGCGACTCCAGCAACCGCGCCGCATCGTCGACTGCGGCGACGCACTCCGGGTCGACGGAAGCGAGACCGAGGGGCGCGCTCGTGCGCATGCCGATCCGCAGCTTGCCAGGTTGCGCGCTGACCTCCTCGACGTAGGGGCGCGCGGGCGGCGGCGCCGAATACCAGTCGCCCCTCATGTAACCCTCCAACACGTCGAGGACGGCCGCGCTGTCGCGCACGCTGCGCGTCACGACGTGGCGCATCACGAGGCCGGCCCACGCGTCGCGCTCGGCCGGTCCGAGCGACACGCGGCCACGCGCCGGCTTCAAGCCGAGCAGTCCGCACATGCTTGCGGGAATGCGGATCGAGCCACCCCCGTCCCCCGCATGTCCGACCGGAACCATCCCGCTCGCGACAGCAGCCGCGGAGCCGCCACTCGATCCGCCGCTGCTGTGCGCGAGGTTCCAGGGGTTGTGGGTCGCGCCGTACACCTGAGGCTCTGCGGTCGGCATCAGGCCGAACTCCGGAGTGTTCGTCTTGCCCACGATGACGAAACCGGCGCGCTCGAGCTTTTCGAACAGGTAGCTGGTCGTCGTCGCGACGTGTCTCGCATCCTTGAGCGCCTGGTTGCCCGCGTGATACGGCGCGCCGGCGAGGGTGCCGTCGAGATCCTTGATGACGATCGGGACGCCGGCGAACGGTCCGTCCGGCAGCCCGCGCTGTACCGCGGCGCGGGCGCGCTCGTACAGTGGGTGGATCACCGCGTTCAGCTCGCCGTTGAGCTTCTCGATGCGACCGATGGCGGCGTCGACGAGTTCCGCGGCCGACGCGTCGCCGTTGTGCACGAGCTCGGCCTGCGCGGTCGCGTCGAGAGCAGCAAGATCCGTCATGAGTGTCATGGCTCCCCGGTTGCGGGTGTCGCGCCGACGCTAGTTCGGGCGACGCGGTTGCGCCTGGGGGCTGGTGGGCCATGCCCGGGTGCGAAGCGCCCTCGCCGTTCTCGCTGCGCGCTACAGGACTCGTTGGTCGACGGATACCGGCTCGTAGATGGCCGTCGGTGCGGATTGACCACGCAGCCCGACGCTGCCGATCGAGGTCCAGTGCGCCGCTTCGTCGCCGGCTCGCTGGATGCTGGCGATCGAGGCGACGACGCGGCCCGGTTGTGCCTTGGCCAGATCGGTCAGACGCGCCGCTTCGTTCACCGGCCCGCCGATGATCGTGTACTCGTAGCGTTGCTCGGTGCCGACATTTCCGGCGACGACCGTGCCCGACGAGATGCCGATCGCGGCGTCGATGCCAGGGTGGACGACAGCCAGCTGCCCGAGTCGTACGCGGAGCGAACGCGCCGCGCGTAGCGCTCGGGCCGCATGATCCGGCTGCGCGGCCGGCGCGCCGAAGACGCACAGCGCACCGTCGCCTTGGAACTTGTTCACCCAGCCGCCTTGTGCTGCGACGGCGCCGGTCACTGCGTGAAACAACGCGTTGAGGGTCTCGACGACCTGGTAGGGCGAGAGCACTTCGGCAAGCGCCGTGGAACCGACGAGGTCGACGAACATTGCGGTTGCCGATCGCTGCTCACTGTTGAGCCCGGTGCCTTGCTCGAGCGCGAGCCGGGCGACTTCGGGACCGACCTGGCGTCCGAACAAGTCCGCGAGCCGGTGGCGCTCCCTCAGGCCGGCAACCATCTGATTGACACCGTGTTGGAGCAGACCGACCTCGCCGCCGTCGTCGACCGGAACCGTAACGTCGAGCTGCCCGTCGCCGATCCTGACCATCGCCTCGCGCAGCGTCGTGAGCGGGTCGGCAACCGACCGCGCGGTCACCACGGTCATGAGCAACCCGACGGAGAGCCCGACGAGGGAAAGGGCCAAGACCGCGCCGCCGATGTTGCGATGCACCGTCGCGTGCGCGGCCGCATACGGAAGCGCGGCGAGCCCGAACAGCGGAACCGCCGACCCCAGCGCCCAGGCCAGCAGCAATCGAGGCCGGACGCCGATGCTCGCGACCTCTCGAGAAGACTCGCCGCCCAGAGCGTGCGCGAACACCGGCCGAAGAGCCCGCTCGAAGAGCAAGAACACGACCGCAGACGTGATGAGGCCACCGTCGACGATCGTCAACGCGACCCGAACCGCCTGACCACCGACGCCGTCGACGACGACGCTGAACAGCGCGAAGAAGACGGCCGCGACGGCCCAGGCCACGCTCGAGCGCGCCGCTTCCCGCATCGGGAGCCGCAGTGTGGCATCCCGCTCGCTCGCGCTCGGCGTCCGATGGTCCGACAGCCAACCGAGCGCGCGGTTCCAACTCACCTGCGACCACCACCCCTCCAAGGGGAAGGCGCACAGCGCGAAGATCGAGAACGCGATCACGTCGGGTCCCGCCCCGTGACGCAGCCGCTCGCCGGGCGCGATCGCGATCAGATAAACGAACACGAAGACCGCGCCGGCGAGGTTCGCAGCCGTGCAAATCGCACCGAGCTGCCAGTCCAGCCGCCTTCGATCGACCCCGGTCTTGTGGCTCACGCTGGAAGCGTACGACCAGCGCAAACCGCCGTCACTGTGTCATCGGTCACACTCGACACCACTCCTCAACCGCTCCATCCGGTCGCGGTGGATTCGTCCGTCGGGACGATGGGCGCGATGCCCGATCGGCCCTGCCAGAGCACGACGTTGACGGTCGCGACGTCGGGCACTGCGCGACGTTCGGCTGCACCGCCGGCGAGACCGATTCGCTGGCTCGACGGCTACACCGCCAAGATCGCCGCCGGCGAAGACGTCAGCAAACGAATCTCATAGGGGAACCCACATGAGTGTCAGCCTCGAACGATTCACGGCGCAGAGCCTTCCCGACTCGATCTACGGGGCGATCGAGCGCGACGGTGCGGCCATCGTCGAAGGCCTGCTCTCGCTCGAGGTGGTGGCTCGGGTCAACGCCGAGGTCGAAGCGGCCGTCACGGCCGCCGATCCCGGCGAAGCGTTGTTCAACCCGATCATGGAGGCGTTTCACGGCCCGTTCACCAAGCAGGTCGCGGGTATGCCGGGCATCTCGCACACCTTCGCGGTCGACATCATGTGCCATCCGTTGTTGCTCGCCCTGTGCGATCGCATCTTGGCGCCGTCTTGCGCGCGCTACCAGCTCAATCTCGGGCATCTCCTGCAACGCGGTCCCGGTTCGGAGGAGCAGTGGCTCCACCGCGACGAGGCCGTTTGGAGCGACGTCCCGCGACCGGCGCCGGAGCTCCAGCTCGCGACCGTAATCGCGTTCGTCGACTTCACCCGCGACAACGGCGCCACCCGCGTCGTGCCCGGTAGCCACCGTTGGCCCGATCGGCAACTGTTGCCGGCCGAGCAGATGACGCGATCCGCGCCGACGCCGGATCAGATCGCCTACGCGGAGATGCCGGCCGGCTCCGCGGTCGTCTACACGGGAGGGACGATTCATGCGGGCGGCGCGAACACCACCGACACGCAACGACGCGGCGCTCACCTCAGTTACTGTCTCGGCTGGTTGCGCACCGAAGAGAACAACTATCTCTCGACGCCACCTGCCGTCGCGGCCAAGCTGCCGCGCCTGGCGCAGGAACTGCTCGGCTACGCACTGCACGACAGCATCCCTCGCGGGGGCGGCTACCTCGGCATGGTCCGCATGCAGGATCCTGTCGAGCTCCTCGCGCGCGGCGAGCTTCCGTGACAGTCTGTCAACGGACGCGTGCAGGTCGGGCGTCGGTGTCGGACTGGTAGGAGAAGGAGTAGGAGTGGAACTCGCGGTTGTTGGTGCGGGAGTGGGCCGGACGGGTACCCATTCACTCAAGCTCGCCCTGGAACAGCTGTTGGATGCGCCGTGTCACCACATGGTCGAGATGTTCGGCGATCCGACCCAGGTCCCCGCTTGGATCGACGCGATCGAGGGCCGTCCCGTCGATTGGTCCGCGATGCTGGCCCGCTACCGGGCCATTGTCGACTGGCCGGGCGGTTCGTTCTGGCGCGAGCTGTCCGCGGTGTACCCGGACGCGGTCGTGTTGTTGTCGGTCCGCGATCCCGAGGGCTGGTATCGCAGCGCGTCGAACACCATCTTCTTGGCATTCGACAACATGCCGCCCGAAATCGCACCGTGGATGGACGCGGTCCGCAAACTGCTGCACAACCGGTTCAGCGACCGTTTCGATGACCCGAACGCGATGATGGATGCGTTCGCGCGTCACAACGACGCGGTGCGCGCCGAGGTGCCGGCCAACCGGCTATTGGAGTGGGCGCCGGGAGATGGGTGGGAGCCCATCTGCGAACGGCTCGGACTCCCCGTGCCCGCCGAGCCTTTCCCCGTCACCAACACCACCGACGAGTTCCGCGAGATGATCGGAGTACCACCGCTCGCCTGAACGCGACGCTCCGGTGCGACTGTCGTAGATTCCTGGTCATGGCCTATGAGGACTATCAAGCTCTTCGTATCAGTGTCGACCAGAGGATCGCGCGGGTGACGATAGATCATCCTCCGATCAACCTCCTCGACCTCACCCTGATCTTGGAGCTCGACCGATTCGGCCGCGAGGTGACGGCGGACAGCTCCGTTCGGGTGGTGTTACTCGACTCGGCCGATCCCGAGTTCTTCGCCGCTCACGCGGACGTGAGTCTGATCCAGGCGCTGCCGACCGACGACACCGACCGACACTCCGACCTCGGCATGTTCCATGCGATGGTGGATCGGTTTCGCACGATGCCCAAGGCGACGATCGCCTTGATCGAGGGCATCGCACGCGGCGGCGGCAGCGAGCTGGCCCTGTCGTTCGACATGCGCTTCGCCGCGATCGGTCGGGCGATACTTGCGCAACCCGAGGTCTCGGTGGGCATCATCCCCGGAGGCAGCGGCACACAACGTCTCCACCGACTGGTCGGCCGCGGGCGCGCGCTCGAGATCGTGCTCGGATGCCAGGACATCGATGCCGACACCGCCGCACAGTGGGGATATGTGAACCGGGCCCTCCCCGAATCCGAACTACGCCCATTCGTCGACGCACTCGCGGCGCGTATCGCCTCCTATCCCTCCGAAGCCATCGCCCGCGCCAAAACGGCGGTTGACGCCGCGCTGCCCGACCCGATCGAGGGGCTCCTCACCGAAGATCAACTGTTCCGTGCCTGCCTCGACGAACCCGAAGCGCATCTCCGCATGACGGCGTTTCTCAACGCCGGAGGTCAAACCCGCGAAGTCGAACTTGACGGCTTCCCGGCGCAATGACGGCGATTTCGGCACTACTCACGACGTCCAAGCGTCTCTCATAACGACGCCCGCCGACCCCGGTTACGGGAAGCTCTGAACTTCCACGGTGAGTGGAAGGAGATAACGAAACCGGAATGACCTGAGACCGTCGTCGCTTGTCTTGAGTGGCTCGAGGTGTACGTCGCGCGGGTCGCTCTCGAGCAGCTTCCAGAGTCGTTCGGCTTCTTCGGCTGATTCGACCACGATGCCGAAGTGTTCGTAGCCGGAGCAGACCATGGGATCCGGTCGCTCACGAACGTTCACGTAGCTATGCCGACCAACCGAGACGGTCAGTCGGTCTGCAAGCCTGAGCGATTCGATTTCGCGCCAGCCGAACAGATCGTCGTAGAACTTCAGTAGTTCCGCTCGGTAGCCGTCCGTGAGCGTTCCCGGAGGCACGCTCATCGCGACGTGGTTCAGTCCGGTCGGCTGGGCCATCGAGACCTCCTTCGGCGGGCCGCTACATGGTGCCCGCGTCGTTCTGGCTCCGCAACGGAGTCGCCCTCTACCAAGATGGTGCCCGTGGCATGGGAGCAGCTGCGTTCCTCGTACGACGTGATTGCGCGCAAGTACGAGACTCGATTCCTCGATGAGTTGCGGGACAAGCCACGCGATCGTGAGCTGCTCACGGCGTTCGCCGAGTCGGTGCGCGATCCAGTCCTCGAGATCGGGTGCGGGCCCGGTCAGATCGGCGTCTTCGTCCGAGAGCGCGGGCGGCGCGTCTTCGGCCTCGATCTCAGCTTGCAAATGACGAGACTCGCGAACGGTCGTCTCGACGGCGTACTGGCCGCGGACATGCGGTCGCTTCCACTCGCGCCCGAGCGACTCGGCGGCCTGATGGCGTTCTACTCGCTGATCCACGTGCGACGCCCGCAACTTCGCACCGTGCTGCGGGAGTTCCATCGGGTCCTTCAACCCGGCGGCCGCGTCCTGTTCTCCGCTCACGAAGGACAAGGCGAGGTTGCACGCGACCAGTTTCTCGAGGAACAAGTGCCATTCGTCGCGACTTTCTTCGAGCTCGACGAGCTCGTCGATGCGAGCCGAGCCGCCGGGCTTACCGTCTCGCTCGGCGAGCGACGAACGCCGTATCCGTCGGAGTCCACCGTTCGGCTCTACGTGGAGGCGACGAGGCCAAGGACCATGCCCTGATGCGCGACTCCGAACGACGACGCGAGAGTGTCTCCGACGCCGGCAATGTGCGACGGAGCAGATGGCTGACGTCACGAAGTGAAGTGCGATCCGCGGTCGATCGGGAGTGCAAATCGTTTTGTGGCATGACGCGTCCCGGCGCCCGGGGCACGGTTGCGTTGAGTCAAGCCGGCGTGCGTGGGAATGCGGAGCTTGACGGCGAATCTACGTTGATGACCGGGGTCCGCCGTCATCATGGTTCGTGACGGAGGTCTTGACTCTCCTCTACGGGGAGGCTCCACGATGGTGTATATGGCTTCGATTCGTAAGGACTTTCAGGTTGGAGCGGCGCCGGGGGTTGCGTGGGATGCGCTGCGCGACTTCGGCGCCGTGCACCAGCGGGTGGCTCCGGGATTTGTCACGCACACGCTCATGGATGGCTGTGACCGGATCGTCACGTTCGTCACGGGATCGGTTGCCCGGGAGCGGTTGGTCACCATTGACGACGAACATCGCCGGCTCGTCTACAGCGTCGTTGACAGCCCGCTCGGCGCAGTGCATCACCAAGCCGCGGTCGAGGTGATCGACGCAGCCAATGGGTCGGGTGGCTGCCGGTTGGTTTGGACGACCGACGTCTTGCCCGACGACCTCGCGCCGGTCATCGACGGATTGATGGTGCAGGGCGTTGCTGCCATCGAGCGCGCGCTTCGCGGCTAGAGCGACGGTTGCGAAAATGGATGTACTCCTCACGATCGGTGAGTTCTCGAAGATGACCTACCTGAGCGTGAAGGCGCTCCGGTACTACCACGACGTCGGGCTGCTCGAACCGATCGCGGTCGACCCGGTCACCGGATACCGCCACTACGCCTCAACTCAGGTAGCGACGGCCCAAGCAATCCGGCGGTTCCGGGATCTCGACATGCCCGTCGACGATGTGCGTCGGGTCCTACACGCGCCCGACCTCGCCGCCCGCAACCGGATGATCCTCCTCCACCTCGAACGGATGCAACAACAGCTCGAGCGCACTCAGATCACCGTTGCGTCCCTGCAAGCCCTGCTCACGGATGAGCCACGCCCCCGCGGTCAGGTCGAAGTTCGCCGCATCCCTACGACCCGCGTTCTCTCCGCGCGAGCGACGATCGCGTTCGACGACTGCGGCGCCTGGCTCGACCCCGCTCTCGTCGAACTCCACACGGCCGCCGACGCGGACGGACTTGCGGTCATCGGACCCGACGGCGCACTTTACCCCGACGAACTCTTCGAGGCCGGCGTCGGCCAGGTCACCGCCTTCATCCCCATTGCCGGCGACGCAGTCGACGTCATCGAGCTGCCCGCCATCACGGTGGCGGTACTCGTGCACGACGGGCCGTTCACCGATCTCGACCAGGCCTACGGCGCGCTGGGAACAGTCGTCGCGGAGCGCGGCATCGGCGGACCCGGACCCATCCGAGAGCATTACCTCGCCCCGACCACCACCGAGGTGTGCTGGCCCGTCATCACAGGCGCAACGACAAGAGTCTGACGACCCCACGCGTGCGAGGCACATCGTCTCCAACCGGCGTTATGGGAGTGCGTCCAGTAGTTCGGGCGCCATGACAATGAGGAGGTTGTTGTGACGTAACCGAGCGACAAGCTGAGGGCAGCCTGCCGGTGTGAGTCCGGTCCGGGGAGACGCCAAGGTCCTCGGTAGTGATGTCCCCGTGCG